>NZ_DS981505.1 GCF_000154845.1 Phocaeicola coprocola DSM 17136
CCTCGTATTCCTTGCACCGGGTCAAATCCAGATTGGCAAAGTCAATCCTGCCGTCAAACCACTTGGGATGACCACGTTTTCCTGTTTTCTGCTCCAATGTCGGATAGTACAGGATTACGTCATTCCGAAAGCGGCTGATGACATGGAAATCGTTCTCACACATAGGTGTTATGAATGTTTCCTTGGAAAAGAATGCGTCTGCAACCACCGTTCTGGACAGGCTCTGTAGCTTGTCTTTTCTACTGATAAGATAGCTGCTGTACCAGTCAACGAGGCTCTTGTCCATATTATCCAAGGTCTTACAATCCGGCGTCTGAATGGAACCTAAAGTCATGCATTCATGATTGTCGATGTCAATGACACCGATGCCCATGATTTCCAGTCCACGCTTGTATTCTCCTGCACAACCAGACCAGAAGTAACCTATCCAAGGTGTCTTCTTGCCTGATTTGGGAATATAGGAAGGATCGATGGCGATGGCTTTTCTTTTGCCTGTGAGATGCTTGCTGATGATAGAGCCGTTGAACGCAAACCAGTCGAAAGTTTCATGCTCAAAAAGGTTACGATAAGTCTGTTCTGAGAAACAGCCATATCTGCCCAATTGGAGGAAGTTTATACGATCCGGGATGGCCATGAATAATTTCATGGTGTCCATGAACGTTTTTTCAAAAGGTTTTTGTATATTCGCTACTGATTTGAGAGCCGACAGGCACTCGGATTGGTATTGCATAAGGAGTGTTTCTTTAGTCATAATCAGAAGAGTTGAGAGACTTCTAATTTACTAAAAAACCAGCGAATTATGCAATACTTTTTTACCTTTATTATCAGCAGGTTAGCACATTTTTTTCAGCACATTTCTTCATGCTTAACCATTCGTTTTAGACAACATTTCAATGACCTCTTTAGTGTTTCCGAACCGACTTTTGCCGGTTTTATTGTTTAACTTTTAATTTTTCGGTAAAAATTTACCGAAGTATTGAATTTATAATAGGAGTATTAATATTATTATACAATATTTCATATCTATCAGCACAAATTTTTGAAAAAAATCCTTCGTGGAAAGAAAATTTCAATCAGGGTAATATACCTGATGCGAGTTATTGGAGCTATGTATTAGGAATGAGAGGAAAAGAACTCGAATATTATACCAATAGCAGAGAGAACGTGCATATAAAAAGTGGAAAACTTATAATCAAAGCTATTGAAAAACAAAAGGGAAATGCACTATGTACTTCTGGCAGAATTCATACACAAGGAAAAGTTTCATTTTTATATGGCAAGCTAGAAATTAAAGCAAAATGTCCTACAGGAAAAGGAATATGGCCTGCAATCTGGATGATACCAGAAAAGTGGTCTTTACCATTTGGAGAAATAGATATTATGGAATATATTGATTGTTGGAAAGCAAAAAAATATCAAATTAATATCCATATAGAAACTAATAAAAATGGGGAAAAAAACAGAAAAACATATCCCAAAATGGTAGAAGCTAATGTTAATCAATACCATATATATACTTTGGAATGGTACAAAGATAAGCTTAAATTTTTTCTGGACCATAAACTTTGTTATGAGTTTAATAAAGAAATAGGAAAACCATGGCCATTCAATAAACCATATTATCTCATACTAAATGTAGCTTACGGAGCATGGGGAGGTACATGTGGTATAGATAATTCAAGTTTTCCGCATGAAATGAAGGTAGATTGGATAAAATATTATAAACTAATAGAGCAATGAAATATATACTTGTAATAGATCATATTGCAACAGGAGGAGCTGAACGAATTCTGATTGATTATTATCATCATTTAAAAGAGAAAGGATATCATCCTTATATATTTGTATTATCAGGTTTTCCAGGACAAAGTAAATGGACTAAAGATATTAAAAATATAATTTACGGTTCCAGTGGTGATGAAGATAATCTTATAAGAAAAGGCATACAACAATTAAGCTTATACTTCAAGCTAAAAAAGCTCATTCAACAAGTAAAACCAGATGTTATATTCTCGTTTTTAGAAAAAAGTAATTTATTGACTATTTTAGCTCCTTCTACTGCAATTAAAATTGTATCTGTACATAACGTTTTATCTATTCAATATACAAAAATCAAATCTCCTAAAATTAAAAACATAGTATATAACATTATAAAATGGATGTATAATAAATGTCCAAACGTTATCGCTGTTTCTAAACAGGTAAAAGATGATTTGATTACATCATTTGGAGTAAAAATTGATAATATCTGCATAATCAACAACTATGTTGACAGAGAAAATATACAAATCAAAGCGCAAGAAACAATTGAAAACTTCACATTCCTACCTGAAAGAAAATATATTATGAACATTGGTCGTTTTTCCGACCAAAAAGCGCAATGGAAGCTATTAAAAGCATTTGCATTATACATTAAAAATACTAGTGAAAATGTAGGATTAGTTTTAATGGGACATGGAGAATATACAGAAGAACTCAAACAGTTAGCTCAAAAACTACAAATAGAACAATATACAACTTTCCTTCCCTTCAATATAAATCCATATAAGTACATGAAGCATGCTCATCTTTTTGTATTATCCAGCATTTATGAAGGCTTCCCCATTGTATTAGCAGAAGCCTCATCATTACGTTTACCTTTTTTGGGAACTCAAAAAGCCATACCTGAAGAAATGTTCGACAAAAAAACATTTTGGGAAGAATGTATTTTCCAAAGCAGTTCACTAGAAAAAGATTTTTCAACAACAATACATCAAGACGAGCAAGCTTTAGCCGCATTAATAAAAAAAGGAGTAGAAGATGAAATTTTCAGACACAAGATATTAGAATCTACAGCTCTATGGGAACAAAATAACACAAAAAAGAAACAATTTGAGTGTTATGATTCTATTGCAAACCAATAAAGATATAAACATGTTCTCCACTTTAATTAAAAATATTATTTCTACAGAAAGCAAATCTATCAATCAACTCTTTAATCAAAAAGGGCAAATATATACATTTCTAAATCCGGTATCTTATTTGACTGCTTTAGACAACAAGATATTATTTGAACAATTTGATGGTATATTTGCTGATGGTTCAATCCTTGTAGCTGCTATAAAAGTCCTATATGGAAAAACAGTAACAAGACGAAGTTTTGATATGACTTCACTTGCTCCAGAATTACTGAAGTATGCAGAAGACAATAAAAAAACTATTTATATAGTTGCATCCAAACAAGAACAAGTTGAAAAAGCTATATCTATATTCAAAGAAAGATATCCCTATCTACAATTCTCAGGATATAGAAATGGATATTTTTCTTCTGAAGATGAAATGGATATAGAAGCTGCATATATTACAGAAATAAATCCTGATTTTCTTATCGTTGGTATGGGAGTATTAATGCAGGAAAAATTTTTACTTAAAGTAAAATCGAAAGGCTTTCAAGGCATTGGATTTACTTGTGGTGGATTTATTCATCAAACATCAAAAAATGAAATAGAATATTATCCAGCATGGGCAGATAAACTGAACCTACGATTTATTTATAGAATGTATAAAGAAAAACACACTCGCAAACGATATTTACAAGCTGCATTTTTATTTCCAATACGTTTTTTCTTTGAACGAGTTATAGGATAATTATATTTTCAGCTCTTAAAATACAATATAAACGACATAAATATTAAGTTTTCCGCAGGAAGTAAACAATTCTAAATCTATTAAAACCAGCATGCAAAATCATATAGTTATTATGGCAGGCGGCATAGGAAGCCGTTTCTGGCCCATGAGTACATCCGAATATCCCAAACAGTTTATCGACGTAATGGGGGTAGGAAAATCGTTGATTCAGCTCACGGTGGAGCGTTTCAAGGACATCTGCCCGAAAGAGAATTTCTGGGTGGTGACTTCGGAAAGGTATGTCGACATCGTAAAGGAACAGCTTCCGCAGGTTCCGGCTCAGCATATTCTGGCGGAACCGGAAGCAAGGAATACGGCGCCGTGTATCGCGTATGCATGCTGGAAGATCCGAAAGGAGTTTCCGCAGGCGAACATCGTGGTGACGCCTTCGGATGCGCTGGTGATTGATACGGCGGAGTTTGTGCGCTGCATTGCCGTGGCGCTGGAGAAAACAGCGGACTCGCAGGCTATCGTGACCTTGGGGATGAAGCCTACCCGACCGGAAACGGGATACGGGTACATAGCTGCTCAGGGGGAAGCGGACGCAAAGGGTATCTGCAAGGTGGAAGCGTTTAAGGAGAAACCGGATGTGGAAACGGCAAAGGGATATCTGGCTGCGGGAAATTATTTCTGGAACGCGGGGATATTTGTGTGGAACGCGGACACGATTACGAATGCCATACGCAGGTATGCGCCGCAGATTGCGGGAGTGATGGACGAGCTGGAGCCTGCCTTGTTTACGGACAAAGAGGCGGAGGAGCTGAAGCGGCTCTTCCCTACTTGCGAGAAGATTTCCATCGACTATGCGGTGATGGAAAAGGCGGAGGATATCTTTGTACTGCCGGCGGAGTTCGGATGGAGTGACCTGGGTAGCTGGGGTTCGCTGCGCACGTTGCTGCCGCAGGATGAAGCGGGCAATGCCAAGGTGGGCGGCCGGGTGGATATGTACAACTGCCGGAACTGTGTGGTGCATGCGGCGGAGCACAGACAGGTGGTGCTGGAAGGTCTGGAGGGCTACATCGTAGCGGAGAAGGACAGACGGCTGCTGGTGTGCCGCCTGAGTGAGGAGCAGCGCATCAAGGATTTTGCTGCGGGGAAGTAAACGGGAATCGCCACGATTCCTGCTACTGAAAGATTTTGATTCTCCATTGTTTTTTTAATCCTTTTATCTTATTCATTAGGAAATAAAGAAAAAAATTTGTTCTTTTGTATTAGAACCAAATCCAAATATATGAATACTACAGTTTTTAATCCGGCTCAATTGCAAGTGCTTGAAATGATGTCGTTTGTGGATAGTCCTGAAGCATTAGCAGAACTTAAAAAGGCTATTTCTGACTATTTCGCCAAGCAAGCGCAAAAAGAAATTGACCGTTTGTGGGAGAATGGAGAATTAAATGAGGAAAAAGTCGATAAATTCTACCAACTACATGAACGTACTCCCTATAAATGAATATGAGAAACATTGTATTGGATACAAACTCACTGATTATTGCAATTTCAGCGAAGAATGACTGCCATAAAGTGTGGCAATCATTCTTGAATGGAGACTATACGTTATGTATAAGCAATGAAATCGTAGAAGAGTATCTGGAAGTCATGACTCGCAACATTAATAAGTATGTAGCCGAAACGATTATCTACACGATTCTTACTCGTGAAAATGTAAAGAAATTAACTCCTCACTACCGTTTTCATCTAATTACAGCAGACCAGGATGACAATAAGTTCGTAGACTGTGCCATAACAGCCAATGCGGAATATATCGTGACGGAGGATCACCATTTCAATGAACTTAAAAATATATCTTTCCCATCAGTTGCCATAATTAATTTGAAGGACTTCGCAAAAACATTGTAAGTCTAATGGTTGATTGTCGACGAATATATCAACTTGCATATTACTGATGATCGGCAGAACAGAATCTATCGGTAGTAGCGTAGTACTGAGTGAGGAGCAGCGCATCAAGGACTTTGCAGCGGGGAAATAACCGGAAATCGCCACGGTACTCTATACGGAGGGTATCGTGGCGATTTTTTTGTATTGGCTTGGCACTTTAAGGTTTATTTGTTTACTTTGTAAGTATCAACTACTAAATGCATTCAGTATGGAAAGCTATATTCGTTTTGACTGGGCTATGAAGCGCCTGTTGCGCAACAAGGCTAATTATGCGGTGCTGGAGGGACTGCTTACCACACTGCTGGAGGAAAAGGTGACCATCCAGAAGCTGCTGGAGAGTGAAAGCAACCAGGAGGATGAATTCGACAAGTATAACCGTGTGGATATGCTGGCGGAAAACTCGAAGGGAGAACTGGTGCTCATCGAGATTCAGAACAATAATGAGTATGCGTATTTCCAGCGGATGCTGTTTGGCGCTTCGAAGCTGGTAACAGAGTACATCAACCGCGGACAGGGATACGACAAGGTACGTAAGGTGTACAGCATCAACATCGTGTATTTCTCTCTGGGACACGGCAAGGATTTTGTATATCACGGAAAGACGGAGTTCGTGGGAATTCATGAAGGGGATGTGCTGGAACTGAGTCCGTTTCAGAAACAGACATTCAAAGTGGACAAAGTGAGCCAGCTTTATCCGGAATATTATATACTGAAAGTAAATGATTTTAACCGGGTGGCAAAGACGCCGCTGGAAGAATGGATTTATTACCTGAATACGGGAAATGTGCCGGAGAATGCTACGGCGCCGGGACTGAATGCGGTGAAGGAACGGCTGAAGCTGGATCGCATGAGCCGGGAGGAGCTGAACGCGTATTACAAACACTTGGATAATATCGTGATTTTACGGGACAATATAGAAACGGAACGTGCAGAAGGTCGTGCAGAAGGTCGTGCAGAAGGTCGTGCGGAAGGTCGTGCAGAAACACAAACCGCTATTGCACGTAACCTGAAGTCGCTGGGCATGAGCAACGAACAGATTGCAGCAGCTACGGGACTGGCAGAGGAGGAAATAAACAAGCTGTAAACAAGTGCAAAAGTTATTTCATTTTTACATTAAAGAAAGCAGATGCGACTGAATATTACCCATATCAACAAAATAAAGAAAGCTGACATTATTCTAAATGGTTTGACTGTCATTGCCGGAAACAATGATTCGGGAAAGAGCACAGTAGGAAAGCTATTGTTTTCAGTCATTAAGTCACTCAGTAATGCTGACAGACTGAGCTCACAATCGCAGGACAGAATCATGAGATTGAACTGCGCAGCACTTTATATGTATGTAAAGCATACCGAGACAGAGTCGGGAGAAAAAATCAAAGGGGTGATTCTGCCGTCTACTGCTGCCGCTTTCCTGAAAGAGGTGGAATCTTTTGCGAATGACAAACGATGGGTCAGTCAGCTGAAAGATAAACTGGAAAAAATAAACATTGTACCGCAGCAAAGGGCTAAAATTATAAGAAGCATAGACCAACTGGTACAATTGGCTACCGAAAGCAGCAACTCCGAAAAAATGCTGGAACGGGCTTTCCAAAGTATCATAGGAGCCGAATTTCTTAATTCTATCTGTACATACAATACTGAAATGTCTGAAATTTGTTTTTCTGAAGAACAGGGGAAAGATATAACCATACAGATAAAAGAGAATAAGGTAACGGGGTTTAAATGTAAAACGGAAACTTTTGTCAAAGACGCTACGCTGGTAGAATCGCCACTGTATATTCATCTGATAGATATCCTGGCAAATGCACAAATGCCGGGAGGACATTATTTCAATATTGCCGGAAAGGATGTATTACGCCCGCTGATAAATTATCACATAAAGGATATGGCACAGAAACTGGATGCTTTCCGTTTCTCGCTGCCTGATAACGTCTACTCTCCTTTTATACAAAAGGCACAGACACTTACTGATAACATCACTGGCGGACATTTCTATTTTGACAATGCAAAACGAAACATGTACTGGAAAAAGGGAGAACAGAATTATGCACCGGTTAATGTTGCTTCCGGAATAAAGGCTTTCGGTGTCTTGCAGATGTTACTGGAAACGCAAGCGCTGGATGAAAGTAAAATTCTGATATGGGATGAACCGGAAAATCATCTGCATCCGGAATGGCAGATCAAATTCGCGTCTGTGCTGGTAGAACTTGCCAAAGCGGGAATCCCTATCTTAATAAGTTCACACAGTCCTTATTTCATACAGGCCGTGAGATATTTCGCTGATAAATTGTCGATGAATGACTTTGTAAATTATTATCTGGCAGAGGAAACAGAAGACGAACTGTGTGTGCTGGAAGATGTTACGGACGATTTGAACCGGATTTTTATGAAACTGGCACAGCCTATGAATGAAATTGTAAACCTTGGCTTGTAACTGCAATGAATATGACTCCTGAACATATTTACAAGCAGGTAATGACAAAAACAGGTGTCACACCATGCAGTCTATGTCAGTTGCATGTTCCTTGCCGGCACACACCTTCTTGCCTCTCTTTACAACAAACGCCTGTTATCAATCTGGATGAAGTGGAAACACAATGGCACAGTGCGCAGGGATGTGCTTCTTCTCCTTCGTCTGATGCTCTTTCGTATACGGAAAAGGTATTGTGCTTTGTTGAACTGAAAGGGTGGAAAGAGTTTTTGTCACATCAGCCAATTGCTCAAAAACCATTGGCTTCCGAAAAGGAAAAACAAGTACTTGAAAAAAGGATAACCAGACAGGCAGGAAAATATGACTTGCAACGCAAACTGCTGGAGAGTATAAAGTTATGTGAAGATATTACAACCTGTAACCTGAACACAGGGCAAATTCAGATTGCTTTTATTCTGGTAACGGATGTAAATGTGGCAAGTAATCCTCTAAATGTACTAACACAGCAACTGAATATGCTGGCATTCACGACATCAAGCCGGGAAAAGGTTTGTACTTCGGCATTAAAAAAGCAACTGGATACACAGATTCGGGAACACAGAACTTATTTTATCGGTTGCAGAGATTTCGATGCGCTGATGTCGCAACTATAAAGTAGAATTTCATTTGACTTGTCTGATATTTTATATTAGCTTTGTAACAAAAGAGCATTTCCATGATGAAAAACTATACAATCGCTGTAGCGGGTACGGGCTATGTAGGTCTGTCTATCGCTACGTTGCTGGCGCAGCATCACCGGGTGGTGGCTGTGGACGTGATTCCTGAAAAGGTGGAGAAGATCAACAACCGTATCAGCCCGATTCAGGATGAGTATATCGAGAAGTATCTGGCGGAAAAGGAACTGAACCTGACGGCTACGCTCGACGGGGCTTCGGCTTACCGGGAGGCGGACTTTGTGGTGATTGCGGCTCCTACGAACTACGATCCGGTGAAGAATTATTTCGATACGTCGCACGTGGAGGAGGTGATCGACCTGGTGCTGGAGGTGAATCCGGATGCGGTGATGGTGATAAAGAGTACCATCCCTGTGGGTTACTGCCGGAGTCTGTATGTGAAGTATGCGGAGAAGTTCCGTACCTCTCCTGCCCTGGCGGGAAAGAAGTTCAACCTGCTGTTCTCGCCGGAGTTTCTGCGTGAGAGCAAGGCGCTGTACGACAATCTTTATCCGAGCCGCATCATCGTGGGATTCCCGAAACTGATAGCGGGACTGGATGAGGAGAACAGAGCCATCAAGGAAATCGCAGGTGAGCAGCTGGAGGAAAAAGCGCACGAGTTTGCGGCATTGCTTCAGGAAGGGGCTATCAAGCCGGACGTGGACACGCTGTTCATGGGTATGAAGGAGGCGGAAGCGGTGAAGCTGTTTGCCAATACGTATCTGGCGCTGCGTGTGTCGTACTTCAACGAGCTGGATACGTATGCGGAGGTGAAGGGACTGGATACGCAGGCTATCATCCAGGGTATCTGTCTGGATCCGCGCATCGGCTCGCATTATAACAATCCGTCGTTCGGCTACGGGGGCTACTGTCTGCCTAAGGATACGAAGCAGCTGCTGGCGAACTATCAGGATGTGCCGGAGAATCTGATTCAGGCGATTGTGGAGAGCAACCGCACGCGCAAGGATTTCATTGCCGACAGGGTGCTGCACAAGGCGGGATATTATGATTACTACAACCGGGGCAGCTATAATCCGGCGGAGGAAAAGGAATGTGTCATCGGGGTGTACCGCCTCACGATGAAATCGAACAGCGACAACTTCCGCCAGAGTTCCATTCAGGGTGTGATGAAGCGCATCAAGGCGAAGGGAGCTACGATTATCATCTACGAACCGACGCTGGAGGATGGCAGTACGTTCTTCGGATCGAAGGTGGTGAACAGACTGGAGGATTTCAAGGCGCAGGCGCAGGCTATCATCGCCAACCGCTATGATGCGTGTCTGGACGATGTGAAGGAGAAGGTATATACGCGTGATATTTTCCGCAGGGACTGATAAAAAACAAAACAGAACGGTATAAATGAAAAGATATTGTCAGACGTTGGATCTCTACGACGACAAGGAGTTGATAGAGGCTTACGTGGCAGAGCATGCGCACGTATGGGAGGAAGTGAAAGCGGGCATCCGTGAAGTGGGTATCGTGGATATGCAGATTTATATTTACGGCAACCACCTGTTTATGATTATGGATACGACGGACGAGTTTGATATGGAACGTGACTATGCCCGACTTGCTACACTGCCTCGTCAGGCGGAATGGGAGGAGCATATGTCCAAGTACCAGAAGGTGCTGCCGGGACAGTCTTCTCAGGAGAAATGGAAGCTGATGGAACGGATTTTCAAGCTTTGAAAATCCGGACATACTGATAGAGAAAATGAATGGTCGTATCAACACTCAAGAACAGAGCCTGATACGACCATCATATACGGGTATCTCCGCGGCTGTCGGTGCAGGTGGGAGTACACGGCGTGGGCTATCTGCCGCGCAACCACCGTCCGTATTACAGCATCCAGCCGCACATGTCGGTGAAGTATTTTCCGGGAGAGGACTACACAGTCATTTCATGCGGGCGGCACACTCGCGGCACACGCCCTTTACCATGTAGTTGATGCTGTGCAGACGGAAGCCTTCGGGCAGGTCGACAACGGGAATGTGGATGGACGGAAAGCAGAAGGTACGGTGACAGACTTCGCAGTAGAAATGCGTGTGCATGTCGTCGACGGTACAAGTGTCTTCGTCGGGACAGACCTCGTACTTCAGTGAGCCGCTGCCGTCTTCGATGTCGTGTACCACGTGGTGCGCCAGGAAATGATTCAGCGTACGGAAGATGGTGGAGCGGTCGACAGTGCCCAGCAGTGTTTCAAGCTCGATGAGTGACAGGGCACACGGGGATTCGAGCATGGCTTTCAGCACAAGGATGCGTACGGCTGTAGGTTTTACTCCTTTCTTTTCGAGTCTGACGGCATAAATTTCATTTGTTTCCATGATGTTTTTATTGTTTTCTGCTGTTCCGTTGACGCAAAGATAGGCATCTTTTATTGCAACCCGGTTGCATCGAGCTGTCCGGAATAATGAATGGGCTGCCTGTTGCGCATGGTGACATGAATGTTTGCCGAACCGTCGTCGTACAAGTCGACCGAGAACCTGAAGTTGTCTTCGCTGGTCGTAGCCTCGAACGTTATCCGGTAGCGGTCTTTCTTGAGCTTGCTGGAGTAGTTTTCTACGGGAGCCTTGAAGCGCAACCCCTCTCCTCCTCCATAGGGTATCTGATAGACCCTGCCGTAGTAAGGCAGATAGACATCGACAGAGTCTTTCTTCATCTGCAATCCGTAGGGTGTAGTCAGCGGAATGCTTCTGCCGCTCATAGGATATGCCATGCTTGCCTCCAGCTTGAATGTGCGGCCGTTGACCTGTTCGCCGACATAGGTCTTGAGAGCCTCTTTCTTTTCCTCACGGGTCTGTGCACCCGATGTACCTGCCACCAGCAGGAACAGTACAGCAACGATAAGATATCGGAATATTTTCATAAGTTTCTCCTTTCTGATTGGTTGACCGATGCAAGATAAACAAAAAAATCTGTTATTCATTCTCTATGTCGGAGAATGAATAACAGATTTAATTAAAATTCAGTTATTTATAATTATCGAACCTGAATAACCAGATAGCGTGATACGCTCCAGAACTGGTTAGGGTTAGTAATCTTCAAAGTAAGCTGTCCCTTGTCGTCCTTAGCAAGTTCGTACGAACCGGCAGGATGAGTAGTCAGCAGTGTAGCACGCTTAGAGTACAACTTGATTTCTTTATCCTTACGGATATCGATTTCTGTAAAGTAGTCTTTATTGAACTCATTGTCTTTCAGCACATCACCACGGTTCAGAATCTTCTGATCTTTCAGTTCCGACTTCGTACCGAATACATACCATGCAGTATTGAGAGCCTTATCCTGAGCAGCAACGGTCTTTGTCTTAGCCTCGTTTTCGGCAGTCAGCTGATCGACGTTCTTGTTCAGATCGGAAACAGCCTCATCGAGTTCGGCGATACGGATATTCTTCGAAGCCAGTTCAGCCTGAAGGGTTTCAATCTGGCGTTGTTTTTCTTCCAGCTGGGCAGTCAGGTTCTTGATAGCCTTTTTAAGCTGTGCCGACTGGTAGTTGCTGTTCTTAAGCTGTTCTTCCAGTTTGGCAATCTGTTCACGGTTTGATTTCAGTTTTTCGCTGATAAAGCGGATATCTTCCTTGATCTTGTCGGCGCTCGATTTGTTTTCGATAGCATCGCCGGTAAGATCCACACGGTTTTCAGCTTCATTGATTTCGCGGAAGCCTTCCTGAATTTCATTGAATGCTCCCATTATTTCATCCAGTTCGGCATCGCGGTTAGACAATTCGATCATCAGCGAGTCGTTCTGAAGTTTCAACGCATCTTTATTCTGGCCTGCATTATTACAAGAAGCAAGCACGGCCGCAGCACATAATGAAAATAAAACAACTTTCTTCATAGTTTTTTATCTGTTTAGAATTTATAACTTCAATCTTCTTTTCCTGCCAGTATAATGACAATTTCTCCTCTCGGCTCGGTAGCCGTGAAGTGTGCAATGACTTCCTGCAAGGTTCCCCGCACGCTTTCCTCGTGTATCTTGGATATCTCACGGCAGACAGAAACCTGACGTTCGGGACCGAATATCTCGGCAAACTGGGTAAGCGTTTTCACCAGCCGGTAGGGTGACTCGTAGAAAATCATCGTGCGCGTTTCTTCTACCAGACCGTTCAGACGGGTCATGCGTCCTTTCTTCTGAGGCAGGAAGCCTTCGAAGCAGAAACGTTCGTCGGGCAGGCCTGAAGCCACCAGCGCCGGAACGAAAGCCGTAGCTCCCGGAAGGCACTGTACCTCGATATCGTTTTTCACACATTCGCGTACCACCAGGAAGCCGGGATCGGATATGCCCGGAGTTCCCGCATCGGAAACCAGTGCAATGGTTTCGCCTGCCTTCAACCGGTTGATAATCCCCTCTACCGTCTTATGCTCATTGAACTTATGATAAGACTGCATCGCATTCTTGATTTCGAAATGTTTCAGCAAAATGCCCGACGTGCGTGTATCTTCCGCCAGAATCAGGTCGGCTTCCTTCAAGATACGGATGGCACGAAAGGTCATATCTTCCAAATTACCCACAGGAGTAGGAACAACATATAATCTTCCCATACAATATTTCAACTGTTAATATAGCAAAGATAGAAAGTTTTTAATCTCACTAGTTAATTTCATTCAATATTTAACAGTTGTTGTGTATAAAATAGCCGAAAAATGAAATTTCAGATAGAAGATAAGGCAAATTAACGACACAAATTGTATTTTTGCACCAAATTTTAGAACCAATGGTTGTTTTTTCAGAAGATCATACACATGAAACGTGCCGCAGAGGAAGAATAGAAGTTGTCTGCGGTTCGATGTTTTCGGGCAAGACAGAAGAACTGATCCGCCGCCTGAAGCGTGCTACCTTTGCCCGCCAGCGGGTAGAAATATTCAAGCCGGCCATCGATACACGCTACTCGGAAGCGGAAGTGGTTTCGCACGACAACAATTCGATTCCTTCTACTCCGGTAGACTCGTCGGCAAGCATCCTGCTGTTCAGCTCGGAAATCGATGTAGTGGGCATAGACGAAGCGCAATTCTTCGACGACGGACTGGTGAACGTATGCAACGAACTTGCCGACAGAGGGGTGAGAGTAATCATTGCCGGACTGGACATGGACTTTAAAGGTGTACCTTTCGGTCCGATGCCTGCCCTGTGTGCCATCGCCGACGAGGTGACCAAGGTACATGCCATCTGCGTGAAATGCGGAGATCTGGCCTACGTATCACACCGTACCGTAGCCAACGACAAACGGGTGTTGCTGGGAGAAAAGGAAGAATACGAGCCTCTGTGCAGATGTTGTTACCGGAAAGCGGTAGAAGAGGAAAAAAAGGCTCAGGCAAGTCATTCGTAAAGATCCGGCCGGCCAGAATGGAACGGCAGACCGGCACTCAAGAATAAATAAGGAGATAAAAAGCGGCTGCCGGCATGTAAAAAATCAGGCTGTCCGAATGTAAGAGCTCCGGCAGGAACGGGAATCTACAAGATTTCAGGAAAACCGGTTTGCAAAGGCTTATTTTTTCGAAAGCAAAATACGCTATAAATCAGCAAGATAAAAACGCAAAGGAAAATTTATTTGAAAAAACTTGCCAAAACATTTGGCAGTTTCACTCAAAACACCTACCTTTGCACTCGCAATCAGAAAATGAATGCAACACAGGTTTGATTCGCTAGCTCAGCAGGTAGAGCACAACACTTTTAATGTTGGGGTCCTGGGTTCGAGCCCCAGGCGGATCACCAAAAGAAAACCATCGATAACTAAATTATCGGTGGTTTTTCTTTTTTATATATCCCGATGAAAAAACTGCCCAAACACAGAGCTTCCGATATCTCCGATACTGGCATACACCTTCGTGTATTTTCAGCAGACGGCATACAACATACCCCTGTCGACTATGCGCATCAGGATGACTACTATATGTTCGGCTTCATCGAATCGGGTGAATGTGACATCCATATAGACTTCAACAGCTACAGGCTGACGGCGCATTGTGCCGCTCTGGTATTACCCGGACAGGTACACAGCTTTGTACAGGCTACCGGACTGAATGCGTATATACTGATGATTGACAGCGCATTCATTGAAGAAAATTCCAAAAGACCCTTCGAACAATATACACTTGGCACACAGACGGTAGAACTGTCACCGGAACAGCAGACTGAACTTACATCGCTGTTTACCATCCTGGCCGGCAAACTGGCACAGACCAGCAAACATCCACAGACACTGGCACTGCACCTGTCGCTTGCCATCATCGACATCATCGGAGAAGCTATCACCTCCAAGCAAACGGCTCATAGCCTGCCCCAACGTTATGTGGAGCATACCATCACCTTCAGAAACCTGCTCAAACAGCATGTAGAGCACAGCCACAGTCCCAGTTACTATGCACGCATGATGAATATCTCGCTCATGTATCTCAACGAAGCGGTTAAAGGGACGACGGGGTTCAGTGTCAGCCAGAACATACAATATGAAATTGTGACAAGAGCCAAACGGAGCCTGATATATACCAGTAAAAGCGTAAAGGAAATAGCTCAGGAACTCGGATTTGAAGATTACGCTTACTTTACCCGGCTCTTTTCGAAAACAGCAGGAATATCTCCAACAGACTTCCGCAAAAACCATAAATAGTCCAAGTACTCCCCTATCTTATCCATTGCCTCCGTTTCTTCATCGGGCTAACTTTGCATCCGGAACAACACGAAGTATGTATGCCGGACATACCCCGAACTGTACCGGCTAACCCTAACAAATAATAATCATGAAGAAACAAAGAACATTCTACATCGACCTCGTTCTGGCAGCTATATGTCTGCTCACTCTTATTACCGGTCTGATTATCCATGCGGCAGGTCATGGTATCGTACAGTCAAATGTAAAAATCTGGAGAGTTACACATATCGTATGGGGAGTATTGTTTCTCATCCTGTCCACTGGACACATAAGGGCTCACCGGGGATGGTATAAAAGCTTGCCCGAAAGATTCAGGCAACGCAGCAAGGTTACGGTTTGTCTGTCGGCCGTTTATTTACTGACAAGTGCGACAGGCCTCATCCTGATATTGCATCGGGAAAATGCCGGCACTCATTTAGGAGTACCGCATTATCAGGCAGGTATCCTGTTCGGCATACTGGCAATCTGGCATCTGTGCGGACGTATGAAAATACTCCTGACAATGAGAAAACACACTGAGACAAGGCCTCAGAAAGGGTAGGAACGGGGATGAACGGTAATTTGAGCAGATATTATTATTCATTGAATAAAGATTTTTGTTTAAATTAATGTAAAAAGCCTTTCTTTGCTTAGTCTGTTCTAAGGGACAGGTATCTTTTGTATAAACAAACTAATAAGCTTATGAAAAAAACATTAATTGCATCTATCTTATCAACATTATTCTTAACTGCATGCGTAGGGAACAAACAAGATAATTCTGCTGTTCTCACAGACTCCGGGCTGAACCCTCAGAACTTCGTTACTGACATAAACGGAAAAAAGACAGGTCTATTTGTTTTAAAGAACAAAAACAACATGGAAGTGTGTGTTACCAACTTCGGCGGACGAATCGTTTCGGTGATGGCTCCAGACCGTAACGGAGTAATGCGCGATGTGGTATTAGGATTCGACTCTATTCAGGATTATATAAAATATCCTTCCGACTACGGAGCAAGTATCGGCCGGTATGCAAACAGAATTGCAAACGGACGTTTTACACTGGACGGTACAACTTATCAATTGCCACAGAACAATTACGGACATTGTCTGCACGGTGGTCCTAAGGGATTCCAGTATGTAGTATATGACGCTACCCAGACAGACAGCAGTGAGGTGAAACTGTCTTACTACGCCAAAGATATGGAACAAGGTTTCCCTGGAAACGTGAACTGTACGGTTACCATGCGACTGACAGACGACAATGCCATCAATCTGAAGTACGAAGCGGAAACAGACAAACCGACTATCATCAACATGACCAACCATTCTTATTTCAATCTGGACGGAGATCCAGCCAAAGGAAATGCTGATTATTTATTAATGGTAAATGCCAGCCACTTCACACCGGTAGACAGTACATTCATGACAACTGGTGAAATTCTTCCGGTAGAAGGAACTCCGATGGATTTCCGCCAGCCCGCCGTACTTGGAGAACGTCTGAATGAAGAAACAGAACAACTGAAAAACGGTCACGGTATTGACCACAACTGGGTACTCGATACCAAAGGGAACATCAACGAAGTATGTGCTTCTCTGAAATCGGAACAGAGCGGTATCAAACTGGAAGTTTATACAGACGAACCGGGAATCCAGATTTACACCGGAAACTTCCTGGATGGCACACAAACCGGAAAGAAAAATACCAAATACAACTTCCGCGCTTCTGTATGTCTGGAGACTCAGAAATATCCGGATACGCCCAACAAGCCTGAATGGCCTTCATGCGTATTACGTCCGGGAGAAAAATATACAAGCCATACAATCTTTAAATTTGTTGTAGAATAATAAGCCATCATGAATCTTAGAAAATATATTTCAGTAATAGGTTGCTGTGCGGTATTGTCCGCATCTGCCGTAAATGACGGATATACCAATCAGGACGTATGGAGTGCTTATGAGGGCTTCAACAAGACTTTTCTTGACAGTAAAAAATACATTTACAAGACCGATACTTCCTTTCCAGAAGCAGTAGACCGCTGGAAAGGAGCTGCTGCAATCTGGTGCCAGCCGATGTACTGGGACATGTCGATGAACGCTTATCGCCTGGCTTGCAAACAGGGAGATAAAAAGCGTAAAAAGGAATTCAAGGAATTAAGCCGTAAAATATTTGAAGGAAATAAAGCACAATATGCCGGATTCAACTTTCATGACAACAATGAAAATACCGGCTGGTTTATTTACGACGATATCCAGTGGTGGACCATCACACTGGCACGTGCTTACCAGTTGTTCGGCGACGATGAATATCTGAAACTCTCGGAAGCCAGCTTCAGCCGTGTATGGTATGGCTCAGAAAAAGTCGGAGATACCGGTTCATACGACCCGAAGAAAGGCGGGATGTTCTGGCAATGGCAGCCGATACAGCATCCAAAGCCAAACGACAGTGACCGTGACGGAAAAATGGCATGTATCAATTTCCCGACAGTCGTAGCTGCGATGACACTTTACAACAGTGTACCTAAAAACAGAAAGCCATCAGCAGACAAAATTCCTCTGTATCAGACACGCGAACAGTATCTGGCCAAAGCAAAAGAAATTTACGACTGGGGTGTAGAGAATCTGTTCGACAAGCAAACAGGAAGAATAGCCGACAGCAGACACGGACAACACGAACCGGCCTGGAAAACCCATGTGTACAATCAGGCAACTTTCATCGGTGCTTCTGTACTCTTGTACAAAGCTACCGGAGATAAAAAATACCTGGACAATGCTATTCTGGCAACAGACTATACGGTGAAAGACATGTCGGCAGAACATGGAGTGTTACCATTCGAAAGCGGTATAGAGCAAGGGATTTATACAGCAATTTTCTCACAGTATATTGCAATGCTGGTATATGACTGCGGACAGCAGCAATATGTCCCCTTCCTGAAAAAAACAATCGCTACCGGATGGAGCAACCGTGACAAAACCCGCAACATCTGTGGAGGAGAATACACAAAGAAGTTATCGGAAAATGAAGTTATCGACAGTTATTCCGCATCGGGAATACCGGCACTAATGCTGCTTTTCCCGGCTAATTAATTTCATTTAGTAGAAACAATGAGAACAATCTGGATTTTACTGCTATGCATCTGCTCCGGCATAAAAATGCTGGCACAAGACAATAATACCTCTAATGTCGCATATCAGGACGAACATACTCGCTTTACGATAATCAGTGACGGAACGATTCGTATGGAATGGCAGAAAGACGGGAAATTTGTCAACTCTCCGTCTTTCGTAGCCGTCGAAAGGAGTTATGCACCGGCAGAATTTCAAGTACACGACTCGGATGGGTGGATTGAAATTACAACCAGCAAACTCACTCTGAAATACAAGAAAGACAGCGGAAAGTTTACTGCAAGCAACCTGGCTATTGATTCAAAAAATATCACTCCATCCTTCCACTGGAAACCGGGTGATACCAATGCCGGAAATCTGAAAGGTACATTCCGCACGTTAGACGGATACGACGGCGACATTTTCGTTGGAAACGGGAATGACAATGGTGACCATAAGCCTATGCCGATAGAAGACGGAATATTGTCGACCGACGGATGGACCTTGATAGACGACTCTAAAGGACTGCTGTTCGATGATTCGGAATGGGCATGGGTAACCGAACGCCCTTCCGGTGAGGGACAGGACTGGTACTTTATGGCCTACGGACATAATTACAAGAAGGCTCTCAAAGACTTTACCACTTTTGCCGGAAAAGTACCTTTACCTCCACGATATGCTTTCGGATACTGGTGGTCCAGATACTGGAGTTATTCTGATGACGAACTTCGGGATCTGACTGCCAAATTTGATGCATACGACATACCGCTGGATGTGTTAGTCATCGACATGGACTGGCATTACGTAAACCCGGGAAGAGGCGGATGGACCGGTTATACATGGAACAGATCTCTTTTCCCAAATCCGGCACAATTCCTTCAGTATCTGAAAGGTAAAAAACTGCAGGTTACACTCAACCTGCACCCTGCCGGCGGCATTGAGCCATACGAAGAGAGATACAAAGATATGGCTAACTGGATGGGAATGGATCCCAGCAGCAAGCAGCGGATAGATTATTGCGGTTCAGACAAACGGTTCATGAGTGGATGGCTGAATACCATTCTGCGCCCGATGGAAAAAGAAGGAGTAGATTTCTGGTGGCTGGACTGGCAGCAGGATATGTTCGACAGACATATAAAGACACTGAACAATACATGGTGGCTTAATTATGTACTGTTCAGCGACATGGAGCGCAACCGTACAACCCGTCCGTTGCTGTATCACCGCTGGGGAGGCCTGGGAAATCACCGTTATCAGATAGGTTTCTCCGGTGATTCCTACAGTACATGGAAAACGCTGGAGTTTCTCCCCTACTTCAACTCTACCGCATCTAATGTGCTTTACGGTTACTGGAGTCACGATCTGGGAGGTCACCAGTTTGCCAAAGGCGTATCGGAGCTGGACAAAGAACTATTTGTGCGCTGGATGCAGTTCGGAGCATTCAGTCCGATTATGCGTACACACTCCATGAAAAGCTCGGCTATGAACAAAGAGCCCTGGGTATTCAACCAGGAATATCTCGGTGTACTGCGCAACACGATACGCCAGCGCTATCAGATAGCTCCTTATACTTATACCATGGCACGCAAGACATATGACGAAGGTATCTCACTCTGCCGTCCGATGTATTACGACTATCCGGAAGACAAAGAAGCTTATCAGTTTAAAAACCAGTATATGTTTGGAGATGAAATGATCATAGCCCCCGTTACATCGCCTATGGTCAATGGCTTCGCTACAACAAAGGTGTGGCTGCCTGCCGGAAACGACTGGTACGAATGGCATACCGGTACACTGCTAAAGGGCGGACAGACTGTAGAACGTGTCTTTACCCTCGACGAATATCCTGTGTATGTAAAAGCCGGTGCCATACTTCCTTTCTACGGTGACGTAAAAAATCTGCACGGAAATGACGAGACTGTCAGATTTACATTATTCCCCGGAGGAAACGGTTCTTTCTCGTTCTATGAAGACAACGGTAATGACCAGACTTACCAGAAGCAGTATGCACGTACTCAAGTTTCATCTGTTCGAGACGAAAATACGCTGACCGTAAATATTGGTGAACGCAAAGGTAATTATCAAGGCATGCCTAAAAAGCGCAATTACAGTATCGATATTTTAGGTTCTGCTCCAGCAGTCCGGGTTACCGTCAACGGTAAGGAAGCGGCATACAGCTACGATGGTACTGAATTGAAGCTCAGCATTTCACTGCCCGACAGTAACTGCAAACGTGCATATACGGTTAAGGTAACCTATGACAGCAACCAACCGGAAATAAACGACGGATTGTATGGCAAATTCAAACGAATGAAAAAGAGTTTTGTTGAAATGAGATACCGAAACGCCAGCATCGATTATATCGAGGAACTAGGTGATATGGAAACAACCGGACGAGCCGTAACTTATGATAACAGTTCGTTTGCCGACCGCATCAATGAGTTCCGTAAAAATTACGACAGCCTCCCCGAATTGCTGAAAAAGCAGAGACTAAACGAAAATGATATCCGCTGGTTCCTGCAATCCATTCACTGGCAAAAAAATTAAGACTATACGTTCAAATACTCCAAAACAGAATTCTGTGAAAATCAGAATTCTGTTTTTCTAATTATATAAAGATACATATCAATGCAAGCAAGACTCAATCTAATCCGACTATTCATGCGCAAATAAATCTGATTTATTCCCTTCAAACAGATAAATATTATAACTTTGTACCTAAACATGAAAAACCATTATATAAGACTGACGTATGCTATCGAAAAGCCACTTAATTAAATACTTCTTAATACTATTCGCTCTTTTATTCAATCATCAGATAAAAGCCTCTTCGTTATTCGTAATCGACTCTTATACAGTAAAAGACGGATTGTCACACAATACAATATGGTGTGCTCTGCAAGACAGTTACGGTTTTATCTGGCTAGGAACCAATAATGGTTTAAATTGTTTTGACGGACAAAAAAATACAATATACCGAACTTCTTCACAAGAAAAGGCACAATCGCTGGGCAGTAATTTTATCTTTTCCCTATTTGAAGACAAGCAGCGTCAAATATGGATAGGAACCGACTGCGGTATATACATTTACGACAGAAAAAACAGTTTTAAGGCATTTACACAGACAACTAAATTCGGAGTATCGATCAGCAGTGAAGTAAGAAAGATAGTCCAGTTTTCTGATGATCAAATCGCAATAGCCACTTTAGGACAGGGAGTATTTTTCTATAACCTGAAGACCAAGGTTCTGGAACAAAACAACCAGTGTCAATCATTTATATGGGATATGTATGTGGATGCCAAAAACGAAAAGTTGTATGTTTCGTCTTTGCAAGAGGGGATATTATGTTTTAACAAGAATCAAGAACTGCTTCACTCATATCCCCTGCATACAAAAGCAGAAAAGACAAACACAACTTCATTGAAAGCTAATTCTATATTAGCGGCAAATAACCGGCTATGGATAGGTACTGACAGCAAATATTTATTCGAGATTGACCCTTCGTCAGGCCAGACAACATATCACAGACTAGAATCCAGCAAATTTCAGATTATACAATGTCTGATCAGTTTCAATCCGGAAACATTCCTGATCGGTACAGACAACGGTGTTTTTCTATACAACTATAAGACACAGGTATTATCGGAGTTAACAGAAACCTACAATATCAACAATGCCGTTGTAAATCAGAATATTAATTCTTTCATGAAAGATAAGGAAGGTGGAATATGGGCTTTAACCAATCAGGCCGGAGCAGTTCATATCATACCCAAAAATAAGATATTCAACCAGCATATTATCCCTAATAATCCAATCGTAAACACGTTTTACGAGGATAATCTTCACCGTATTATCTGGATAGGTACCCAAAAAGGACTCTTCAAATACAATATAGACAGTAAAGAAATTCAGGAATATAACCTGGCAGAAAAAGAAAAACAAATCTTCGATATACGAACTCTTTGCCTGAACGGAAACGAACTCTGGATCGGAACGTTCTCGAACGGTCTGAAAGTGCTTAACCTGAGCGACGGAAAAATAAAAAGTTATCACCACTCGTATAATACCCCCAATACAGTATGTAGTGACAACATCCAAAAAATATATAAGTGCAACAACGGAACCATTTATATAGGAACCAACTGGGGACTGTGTTATTATAATTCGGAAGAAGATAACTTCAGAGTAGAAACATCGGTCGGAGCCATGATTTCCATTACAGACATTTACGAAGACTCGCACAACAATCTCTGGATAGCAACTGCCAACAACGGAATATTTTACAATAACAGAAAAGACAATTACTGGAAACACTATGAACATAAACAAGGAGTAAACACATCTCTAAGCAGTAACTCCATCGTAACTTTATTTGAAGACTCCAAACAGAAGATATGGCTGGGAACCAATGGAAACGGTCTTTGCCAATTTAATCCGCAAACAGAAACATTCACTACTTTCAACAGCAACAATAAACAGTTGTCTACACTTGTAGTATACTCTATAGAGCAGGATTTTTCAGGTTATCTATGGGTTACCAGTAACATCGGTCTGACCCAAATAAATCCTCAAAAAGAAGAAGAGTACCAGCACTTCACTACATCTGACGGACTACAGGAAAACCTGTTCTGCGAACGTGCTTCTTACAAGACATCAGAAGGAATTCTGTTATTTGGAGGAGTCAACGGATTCAGTTCATTCAAGCCGTCGCTGGTTCAGAAGAATACGTTCATACCTCCTGTATATATTACCGATTTTGTGCTGACACACACAGATACAACTTTGGATATACGGAAATTACTGAACATTGAGCAACCCATTTATTTAACCCAAGAGATAAAAATACCTTTCCATTACAATAGCTTTACAGTCTATTTCTCATCTTTAAGCTATCAGAATCCTAAAAAGAATCATTTTTCATTCAAACTGGAAGGATTCGATACAGAATGGTACAATAATGTAGAGGGTAATTTTGCGTCTTACAACAACCTTCCGCCAGGAAAATACTGCTTACTGGTAAAAGGCTCGAACAACGACCAGCAATGGAATGAGGAGACAGCCCGGTTATGGATTATCATCACTCCTCCCTGGTACCGTTCTATCTGGGCATATATTGTCTATACACTATGCATAATCGGCAGTATAGTCTATACATTACATAAAAGAGAACAACATTTAAAAAGAAAATATCGGAAAAGAGTAGAAGAATATCAGATTGAAAAAGACAGAGAAGTATACAAAAGTAAAGTAAACTTCTTCATAAACCTGATTCACGAAATCAGAACACCTCTTACATTAATTAAACTTCCTCTGGAAAGCATCATGCATGTGAACATAGACAGAAAAATGGAGGAACGGTACTTAAATGTTATCAACAAGAATGTGGATTACCTGCTAGGAATAACCAATGAACTGCTTGATTTTCAGAAAATAGAATCAGGAGAAATCAAACTTCACCTTCAGCAGCATGATATATGCCACTTGATTAATGATATTTATCAACAGTTTATCGGATCTACCGATTTAAGAAATATCAGCCTGTCAATCCATATACCTGAGAATTTTCAGCTTGAAGCACTGATAGACGGTGAAAAGATCAACAGAATACTGGTCAACCTATTAAGTAATGCAATGAAATATGCCAATAAGGCAATTTCAATAGGTATCGAAAAGAATGACACAGATTTTTCTATCCGGGTAGAAGATGACGGCCCTGGCATATCAGACAACGAGAAAGAAAAAATATTCCAGACCTTTTACCAGATAGCTGACGAAAAATCTGTTCAGGGAAGCGGTATCGGACTTGCTTATTCACTTGCACTGGCCGAAACCCATCACGGAACACTCTGCGTAAAAGACAGTCATCTGGGCGGGGCAGCATTCGTTCTGACTCTTCCTATCTACAGCAAAAATGAACAAAAAGAAGAAATAGGCATCATACCAGACTCACAATATACAGCCGCAAACGATAACAGCAATGATTCGCCTGATGCTCCTCAATATAGTGTACTGCTGGTGGAAGACAACACTGATCTTTTGGAAATGGAGTACTCCGGTCTGGAAAAATATTACCATGTACTGAAAGCTAAAAATGGTATTGAGGCTTTACAAGTCATCGAAGACAATGATATAGATATTGTAGTCAGCGATGTCATGATGCCACTCATGAACGGTCTCGAACTGTGTGCCAAAATCAAGAACAATATCGAATACTCACACATACCTGTCATCTTGCTAACAGCGAAGGTTTTGCCAGAAGCAAAGGTTGAAGGCTTTTCGTATGGTGCAGACGCCTATGTAGAAAAACCGTTTACGATTTTGCAACTACATATGCAAATACGCAATTTGCTGAAACTGCGCACAACATTCCAGCAACATATGACTTCGTTCCTTCCTGATGCCAAACCAGAAGAAAAGGAAGAAGAGGAAACAGGTATTCAGTTAACTCCTCAAGATCAGGAGTTCATCAAAAAGATGCAAGAAATTATAGAGCAGCAACTGGCAGATGAAGGTTTCTCAATCGACACACTTGCCTCAGAAATGAACATGAGCCGTTCTAATTTCTACCGGAAGCTAAAAGCTCTTTCTGTAATGCCACCTAACGACTATTTAAAAAACTGCCGTCTCAATAAAGCTGCACAGTTACTAAAAGAAGGCTACAGAGTTACAGAAGTATTCGAACGTACAGGATTCGGATCGTCTTCTTACTTTGCCAAATGCTTTAAAGCCAAATTTGGAGTACTTCCCAAAGACTATATCTCCAATTAAAATAATTGCTGTCTGATAAAAATCTTTTGCTTTTACGCAGTTTTTATCAGACAGCAATAAAATTTCCAATTAGCCAGAACAAGCGAAAGGCTGATTCTTTACTCTCTTGAACTGTAAATGGAAGTTTTTTATTTTACTTCTTCAATTTGTACACTCAAAATACCAACTGCTGCATGAGGCAAAGGTACAATTCTCAGACGCAGCCCTTCAGTGGTGATATCTTTACCCGGATGAACCATATTGTATTGGTCTTTCAGCATCCGATATTCATCTGTCACATAAATTGGAAAAGTTTTCCATTCTCCATTCTGTTTATACTCCAATGACCATGATTTCGGAACCTGTACACCTCCACCATCATCATACCAGTATACAGAAAAACTTTGCAGTGCAATCGGACGCTTCAGGATAAATTCAACAATTTGCTCCTCACCTTTTTGCGGCCAACTTGTCCAACGTGGAATAGAGGTGTCAAAAGAATTGGCTGGATACCCATTGGTCAACATTGCATATACATCATCCCTATCAAATGTATGTGTAGCTTTTATATCCGAAATATACTCAGAAATTTTAGGTATAGATGCATTTGCCAAAGAATCATTTTCTGACAACCATACAATCATAGCGTCATCGCCTCGATTATCCCAAGCATAATAAGGAAGTAAAGTAAGAGAATGTACATCCTTGTCTTGAACAGAGTGCGCAGGCATTGTTATAAAATCTATATATTTCAATGCACCTGCTCCCTTAGTAATACTTATATCCTCAGATGGATTCACAACATAACTTGCCGGCATGGCAACATTATCTACAGACTCTGCACAATATACTAACGGGCCACGAGTAATACATACACGATCTATATCTGCTTCTACCTGAGAAATAGCCTTATTGTAACGGACTAGCATAGGAAGCTGTAGTTCTACCAGATCTCCACTTTTCCAGGCACGTTCTATGGTAACAAATCCTTTATGCGGTTTCACAGATACCTCTTTCCCGTTCAATAAAACTTTCCACTCAGCCGGTTTATCATTTAAATAATGATATAACTTTCCAGGAACAAATTGTTTGCCTGCCCACGTTGGAATCCGGAAATGCATGGCAAACTTTTGCTTTGACTGCTCTGGTTTTATTTCAAAACGTACAGATTCATCAAAAGGATAGTTTGTTGTCTGTTTAATCGTTACTTTCCCATCAGACAAAGGAACTACTGTAGAAGTACCGGCATAAAAAGTACAATAAATATCATTATCGGTATGAGCATACATCATTCCCGGTATCTGAGGTATCAACCGGGCAATATTGGAAGGACAACAAGCCGTACCAAACCAAGGAGAGCGTCCTTTCAGGCCTTGATTAAATGCATTACGTGCATCAGCTTCCAACGGATTTACATAAAAGAACTTATTCCCATCCAAATTCACCCCAGCTAACACATTGTTATATAATGCTACCTCAGCCACATCGACATACCTGGCGTCTTTTTTTGTCAAGAACATCCGATAGTTAAACATTACATTTCCTACGGCGGCACAAGTTTCATTATAAGCATCTTTATTAGGTAGTACATACTCTGGACCAAAGCCTTCAATACCATGAATAGCTCCCAATCCCCCTGTAATATGCATCCGCGTATCTACAATATTATTCCAAATGCTATCAAGAGCAGGCTGCAAGCTCTTATCACCTGTTTGTGCCAATACATCAGCCATACCAGCATAAAGATAAGTGGCACGAACAGCATGTCCAACCGCTTTAGTCTGCTCACGAACAGGCAAATGCTGCTGTGCATAACTAGGTGCCATTACACCTTCTCCTTCGGGCTGGTAAGTGACACCACGAATATCAATAAACTTTTGAGCCATCTTCAGATAAAGTGAATCTCCTGTTGTACGATATAGCTTAACCAATGCAAGTTCTATTTCCTGATGACCAGAAGCCTGATTTACAGGATTACCATTATTATATTTAGGATCTCCTTCAAAAAAGACATGGTTTATATGACGTGCATTTTTTTCAGCAATTTTCAGCCATTTATCTTTACCCGTTGCCAGATAATAAGCAACTGCCGATTTGACAAACTTATAAAATCATAGAAAAACATATAGAATCCTATAATTTATGTTGTCTTCCTGTCTCAACCTTGCTGGTTGCAATTCCATTTCTTACGAAGCGGGAAAGCAGAGCCGTCAAGTCCTCAGGCGTAGATTCGGGGTAATCTGCCCCTATTTGTTTTTTTATGATAAGAGAAAGAAGATTCAGACTTGCATTGTAATCACGATCTATTATAGCACCACACTTAGCACAATGATAGATGCGGTCGCTCAATCTTAAGTCTTGCTTTATATGACCGCAAACACTGCATGTTTTGCTTGACGGATAGAAACGGTCGGCTTTCAGAACTTTAACCCCGTTCAGCAGCGACTTGTATTCTATCTGTCTGCATAACTCACCGAACGCCACATCTGAAACGGATTGGGCCAGCCTATGGTTGCGCACCATTCCTTTCACGTTCAAATCCTCCAATGCAATATGCGCATAGTGGGTGGTAAGTATTGTAGTGACCTTCTGTGTGAAATCACGTCGTATATTTGCCACTTTTCTTTGTGCATTGGAAAGTCTGACAGACAGTTTCCTGTAGTTGTTCGACTTTTTCTTGCCTTCCAAACGTTCCTGCTTGTTTCTCGCGTGTACACGTTTGTCAAGCTGTCTGCTTATTTTCTTTATTTTTCTCAGGTTCTTTTTCAGCGGCTTCGGATTCTCTACGGCAACTCCGCCGGAAAGTATCAATGCTGACTTTATGCCAAGGTCAATCCCTGCCATCCGGACTCCCTTGTCGGTGTCAGCGTTCGGATGGGTACGCTTGTATTCATCCTCCGTCGCTTGGACACTGAAAGATGCAAAGTATTTGTTTCCCTGCTGTGATATTACCACTCCGTTTATCTTCCCGATAAACCGCAGCCGTTCAGTCATCTTCACCCAGCCAAGATTGGGGACTTTAAGATACTGATGCTTCTGTTTTCCGTTGTGTGGTATCTTTCTGAAAGCCTTTGAATTGCGATTGGTATCAGATAATGAAACCTGGTCACCGCCAATATAGAAACTGCCTTCGTTATCCTTCTTTCTCTTAAATTGCGGATAGGAAACGATACCTTTCTTCAAATCTTCGAAGAACTTCTTGAAAGCCTTTCCAAGATTAATAAACGGCTGCTGCGTAGCATATTTTGTGACTTCAACGACAAACGGGAACTCTTCTTTCTTGATAGCATTGAACGCTTTCTTCAACCCATAAGCATCTACTTTATCACCTTCCTTATAACGGCGTTGCCATTCGGCAAGCCCCCAATTATAAGCAAGACGGGCGCAACCGAATGCCTTGCGGAAGTAGCTCTTCTGCTTGTTGTTCGGTACGAGTTCTATCTTATGGGATATGGTTATCATTCTTTACTATTCAAATTTTCGGCTACTGCCTTGTTTACATCTTCTAATAATTTCTTGTTTTTGTTACTTCTACTTCCATACAGACGGGCAGAAAATACGGTGATGATTTCCAGAACGTCCTTTGCAAGTTCTTCTTCAAACCTTACGTTTTCCTCTCCTTTATTGATAATTATTACCTCCACCTCCTTGGCCTCACAAATAGCGAACACAAGTTCTGCGCCAAAGCGAAGGAGTCTATCTTTATGCGTTAATACCAATCTTCTCACTTGCCCTTCAAGGATGAGATTCAGAAGTTTTGTCAATCCTTTCTTGTAGTAATTCATGCCACTCCCAAGGTCTTGTATTACTTCATATTCAAATCCTTTCTTGGCGCAGTAGGATTCAAGGACAGCAACTTGGCGTATAAGATCTTCCTTTTGGTCGTGAGATGAAACACGGGCATAAGCAATGGTTTTTAATCCGTCTTGAACCATGTGAAGGTCGTCCTTGATGTTTTTCAAAGACTCTAATCTATAACGTCTGTTCCCTCCACGGGTCAGTTCATCAGGTTTGAGCAATCCTTTTTTGTCCCAATTGCGAAGCGTGGTTGTGGTTACTCCCAAAACCTTTGCGGCCTCTCCGATTGTCATTAACTTCTTCATGTATGCAAAGCTAAGAAAAAGATCATACTTATAAAATATACTTCTATCTTTTTATATGATTTTATAATTATAAGCTAACAGCAGTTAGCCCCTTCGTACATATGTCCCATATTGTATAATTCATGGCTATGGACTACCCATGAGTACGGCTTATCTCCCATTCCAGCTCCTCCCCAATGTTCATGTGAAGCCGAAACTCCAGTTGTATGAGCCTCATATAAATATCCATCCTCTTCTTGTGCATTTCCGATGAGATCTATAATGCTATCCATCGTATGCTCTAATGCTAAATCTTTTTCCAAAGTCAACAGATATGCAGCTCCCTCCATCACTTTATAAAGGTCTGAAGCTACAAAACGATGCGGGAATGGAAGCTCATCTTTCACTCCATTTAAATAATTTCCGGTTTTACGCAAATTGTCCATGGCAGGGCGTACTTTTTCCAAAGCAAAGGGAACAAGTACTTCTTTTTAAATCTGTAAACGTGGCAACCAAAAATTATCTTCGAGAATTACTTCATTAAAAGAAACGGGCTGAAGCACATCACTACTTTTCGTCTTCTTTATCGAAGCATACGATATAAAAGGAAGTAAAATAAATAATGTACAAATTACAGTGTTTGTCTTCATATTAAATATAAGTAGTTCTTTAAATATACGTATATACTTTAATTGTCCTAACGGTTTTCTATAATTGAAGTTTTACCTTATCTGTAACAGATATGTTTCTATGTTTTAAGGCAGTAACGTCAGTAGACCAACTATTGCTACTAACATTACCGCCCAACAAATGATAAACAACCTAAGATAAAACTTACAATCTTATCTCATGACAAATCATTATCCAATGGTTTTATCCTATAACCCATTTACTTCCAGGAATAAGCGATATGATCTTCGTTGCAATAAGGCTCGAAATGAATGTACAGACAGCAATACAAGGAATAGCCATAACAGTAGGCAATGCCAAATTGTGCTTAAACAAGGCAGCCCACAATCCTAACCAGAATATATGCATCAGGTACATACCATAACTCAACTTTGACATTTCAGTTACCCACCGTGGAGCAGAAGGAGCCTTAATGGTGCTGAATATCAGGAATGTTCCGGCAGTAAGAAGTACACAGTTTATGGTGCAGAAAGCCCATCCGATTTCGATTACAGGAGTTGAGAGTATTTCACCTGGAACGGCCTGACAATAAAAAGAATAAATGGTCCACAATGCACCTATTACCATCAGGAGTCCACCGCCCCAAAGACGTTTAGAGCGACTCCAGGTAAGATGTACACGTATATAATGTGCCAGCACAAGATAACCTAAATAACCTGAGAAATACCATAACATATGGTACTCATTCCAGAAACACTGTCCCCATACTTCACCCGCTACACGATTCAGATAAGGCATACATGTCGACACCAGAAAAAGCACAATAAAGAAACGTTCCTCTTTCGCACTAGCTTTACTGATCCACGGTGAAACGATCGGGATAAACAAATAAAGGCTTATCAAAGGATACATAAACCAGAGATGTCCTGCCAAAGTCGGAAAATTCAGCCATATACGTGACAAATCTTTCACCGAGGTAGCTGAGTCAATTTGTCCCCATAACATCGGCAACGTGCTATATAAAACCATAAAGATCAAGAACGGAGGCAATATGCGCATAAAGCGATGACGATAAAACTGCCACATGTTCTGTCCTTCCTTCATCGGAACAAGAAGAAAAGCAGACACAATCATAAAAAGTGGAACCGACATACGTGAAAATCCGTCGTATACAGATACCCACAACCTGTCTGTCTCTGATGCAAGGTATGACTGTGGACCTACCATATCAGTAGATCCGGCAGCACCATAAAAATTCTCGCTAGCATGCACAACCATTACCAGAAAGCATGCGAAAATACGTACATAATCTAAAAAAACAATACGTTTCATTCTTTATAAAAAATCTATTGAGTTATCATATCAATATTTACCACTTAACGTTTACTTCTACTCCATCGGGGTTATTTTCAAACCGAACTAGCAAAGTAGAAGATTTCTTGTCCCAGTTACTCTTCCAGTCAAAATGTTCACCATTTATCATTACTTCTTTAGGAACGGAAGGCAAATAAACTCGGGAAACATTCGTCGTGTTCAACGGACTTTTAGCAATAAAAGAGTATTCCTTCTCACCCAGTCTTTCATCACTGATTCTTGATGCCCCACACAAAACATGCGCTTTACTCTTCTCTGTTATTTTCCGCAAATCATACAAATAGGCCTGCTCTCCCGGATTAATCTTTTTCTGAGAAATAACAGGCAGGTCTTTATCGAACAAATCAATATACAACCCTTTAATTTGTACAGGTTTAGAGGAAATACTTTCATCCAGGACGACCGCAATGACATATGCACCACGCTGGACAACAAAATTATTCTTCAGTTCAACTTTTTCACCACTCACCTCCTTATAAAGAGAATATACACACTCTTTAAACACTTTGTTACCATCCGGTTCCAACGCAAAGTATTTCGGATCGCGGCGTATAACCTGTATTTTTCCTTTACCCACCGTATATTTTCCGGCAGCCGGTTTTCTGTCCAGTCCTGCTAATTCAAACAAATGTTCTGAAGGCGAATGATATGCATAAGGAGATTTATTCCACCATTCAGGAACCTGCTGATACGGATCAATATCCTCTCCACAGTAAATCAGTGCACCACCGTTTTTTACCCAATCGACCAACATCTGGTGATAACGTTCTTCCATTGGCTTCATATTGGAATAAGACATAATCAAAACCTTTACATCGGCCAATGTTTGCTTGAACGGCAAGTTTTCCATATGTACAATTTCTACCGGAATACCGTCTTTCATCAATGGTAAGGTCTGTCCGTAAAAACTGGAGAAAGAAGGATCATCATAACCGTCATGATTAGGAAAACGCTGGAACATCATCGAGTTTGCCATCAATACGCCAATGCCGTGAGTTCCACTAACAGCACAATCTGACACTTTGATGTCGTTCAGCGTATTTATCATGATCTGCATCTGTGTAGAATAATCGCGGGGAATACGCTGCTTTTTGTCAGTTCATGCTATATCATACAATCCCTGATATATACGGTCGGGCCATGGCATTACTTCATACGTATCTACATCCGAATACATCAACTGAGCTGCAAAAGTAGCCTGATAATTTATTTTATAATCGGTCCAGTCTTTCGCACGGTCTTCAATAGAATCAGTCAGAAAATACATCTTCCGTCCCAAAGGAGCTGTCATCGATTTCATACAGCCATATTCGAGAAAAGCATTTTCAAAGACTCTCTCCTTACGCACCCCTTTAAAATAATTCGGTTCGCGGGATGTACCAGTCCATACTTGAGCGATATAGCCGTCAACACAATCAAGCGAAGCTAAACTAGCTTCCGGACTCACAATCTGCCATGAAGTATAATTTATCAGAGAATGGGTAGGGACATAACATTTTACTTCCAATCCCTTGCTCTTACCATACTCTTTAGCATAAGAAAATATCTCATCCAAGGCGCGATAATACAGCCAATATTTCAGTTTATTCGACAGATAAGTCATATCCGGTGAGCCTTGCTGATCCTGCCATGGCGTTCCATAATAATTCATCCATTCTTCCTTAAATGCATTACTATAGCCTCCTCTCATCCAAAACTCAGGTTCTTCCAGATAGATATCTGTAATGCCTGAATCTATCACCCGCTTTATCTGCTTTTCTTTCATGTATCTGATAAAGCTTTCGGTTGGAACAACATAAGATGCGAGATGTCTGCACCATTTTTTTCCCGCTGTCCTTCGCGCAAATGATCGGTCACTCCATCCCATTTTCCTAAAAAATAGTCCTGATAATCTCCCCAGGCTACTCCCGTCATAAACTGAATGCCATATCCTCTTTTACGCCATGATTCTATACGCTGTTCAAAGGTCATATTCGGTTTATCTACCGTGCCATATACCATTACGGCATCGGCACGAATATCTGTTTCCTGCTTCCAAGGTTCTGCTGTCTGAAATATGGCCTTGGCATCCTGAGCATTTAGTGTTTCTGCAACACACGCCAGCCCAAGCACGATATTAAATATTGTCTTCATAAATAAGCAATTTTCAAAATAAGATATAAGCAAGATATCTTTTACTCACGACTGAATGAATAAGGAGCATCTTCAGGTGCGATACCTCTGTTCTTGTTCGGTTTGTCACCCATTACATAGTCAATCGTACCGCCATTTTGCAGAGTAGAATAAGTAATGTAATTCTTGGTATATTCCTGACCGTTTACCTTCATGTCCTGAATGTAATAGTTGGTCTCACTGTTCTGAGGAGCATTGATTACAATGTTCTTGCCATTTTCAAAATGGATGGTTGCTTTCTGGAACAGCGGAGCACCAAGTACATACTGGTCGGTTCCCGGACATACCGGATAGAATCCCAGTGCTGAGAACACATACCATGCAGAAGTCTGTCCGTTATCCTCGTCACCGCAATAACCGTCGGGAGTCGGAGTATACATGCGGTCCATTACCTGACGAAGCCAGTACTGAGCCTTCCATGGCTGCTTGGCATAGTTGTACAGGTAAATCATGTGCTGGATAGGCTGGTTGCCGTGTGCATAGTTACCCATGTTCATCACTGTCATCTCACGGATTTCGTGAATCGGGAAACCGTAATAGCTGTCGTCGAATACAGGAGGTACAGAGAATACAGAATCCATCATTGTCACAAACATGTCATCACCGTCCATCAGGTCAATCAGTCCCTGAGGATCGTGGAATACAGACCATGAATAATGCCAGCTATTACCTTCGGTGAATGCATCACCCCATTTCAGCGGTGAGAACGGAGCCATGAACTTGCCATCCTTATTCTTGCCACGCATCAGCAGGGTTTCCTTGTCGAACAGGTTTCTGTAATTCATGGCACGTTTGGCAAACAGGTTCACTTCCTTCTTCGGACGCTTCAGGTCCTTTGCCAGTTTATAGATACACCAGTCGTTGTAAGCATATTCCAGTGTACGGGCAGCATTCTCGTTGATCTTCACATCGTAAGGTACATAACCCAGCTTGTTGTAATATTCATATCCCAGACGTCCGGTTGAAGAAACTTCCGGATGTACATTTTCCGTTCCGTGAATCAGACCTTTATAAAGAGTTTCCAGATCGTCCACCTTCACACCCTTGAAGTAAGCATCCACCAGGATGGAAGCCGAGTTGTTTCCGATCATGCAGCCACGGTGTCCCGGGCTTGCCCATTCGGGGAAGAAACCGCTTTCCTTATATGTATTGATAAGACCTTCCTGAATTTCCTTGTTGACAGACGGATAAATCAGGTTCAACAACGGGAACAGGCAGCGGAATGTATCCCAGAAGCCTGTATCGGTATACATATATCCCGGAACTACCTCACCGTTGTAAGGACTGTAGTGTACGATCTGTCCCTGTGCATCCACTTCGTAGAACTTGCGCGGGAAGAGCAGTGAGCGGTACAGACAAGAGTAGAAAGTACGGTACTGGTCGAGATTGCCGCCTTCCACTTCAATCTTGCTTAATACATCGTTCCATGCAGCCTTGCCCTTTTCTACCAGCGTATTGAAATCATCGTTACCCAGTTCCTTCAGGTTCAGCAAAGCCTGTTCAGGACTGATGAATGAAGAAGCCACGCGTGCATGTACGGTTTCTCCCTTTTTCGTAGCAAATCCGATGATAGCTCCTGCATGGTCTGCCTGCTGTTCCGTACCGTTCTCCTTTACGATACTGTCGGCAACGGTAGCCTGATAAGTGAACGGCTTGTCGAATTCGATAACGAAATAATTCTTGAAGTTAGCCGGAACACCGCCACTGTTCTTGGTAGAATAACCGATGATACGGTTGTTTGCCGCATCAATCTTTACATACGAACCCTTGTCGAAAGCATCTACCACTACATACGAGTGTTCATTTTCGGGGAAAGTAAAGCGGAACATGGCAGCACGTTCTGTCGGAGTCAGCTCGGTTACAATGTCGTATTCTGCCAGATACACTTTATAATAATATGCCTTTGCAGTTTCGCTCTTGTGAGCAAACCAGCTGGCACGTTTGTCTTCATTGAATTCCGGTTTGTTTACCATCGGCATGATGGAGAACTGTCCGTAGTCGTTTATCCACGGACTGGGCTGGTGAGTCTGCTTGAATCCGCGGATCTTCGTAGCTGTGTACTGATACATCCAGCCGTCGCCCATCTTACCTGTCTGCGGGCTCCAGAAGTTCATACCCCACGGACGCGCGATGGCCGGATACGTGTTACCCGTTGACAGCTCGAATGTAGACTGAGTGCCGACCAGCGGGTTTACATAATCTGCATAATTGGTTGCTTTGGCAAAGCTCAAAAAGCCTGCCAGAAAAATAAGTAATGACAGTTTTTTCATGGCTTATCTTATAATCAAAATATTTACTTTGTCAATTTAACAGGAGCAACTCCTTCAAAAGTAATCTTCACAGGTTTAATGTAACCATTCTCATCGAACTCCATCTTATCAATGCAAACTTGACGTTCATTAATACGGTTACAGTCCAAAGGACGACGATGATATACGATATAATATTCATCCTTACCCGGGATTTGTATGACAGAATGGTGTCCGGCTCCGGTAGCTACTTGTGGATCTTGCTGAAGGATTTTTCCAATTCTTTTAAATGGTCCCATTGGAGAATCGGCAATAGCATAAGCAACACTGTAATCAGGACCTCCCCATCCTCCTTCTGACCACATAAAATAATACTTGCCATTTCTTTTCAACATAAACGGTCCTTCCACATATTGTTCAGGCGTAACTTCACGATACATTGTTCCATCCTGAAAAGGCTCCAGACCTAATAAATCAGAGCGAAGCTTCACGACATTACAATGTTTCCAGCCACCATAATACATGTAATAACTACCATCATCATCACGAAAAACAAACTGGTCAATAGGCTGAGCACCATTTATGATTTTATCAATCAGTGGCTTTCCTAAAGCATCTTTATACGGTCCGGCCGGAGAATCCGAAACAGCTACACCTATACCTCCTTTTTGCTTCTCGTTCTGTATATCATTTGCACCAAAAAACAAATAATATTTCCCGTTAGCCTGAATTACCGATGGAGCCCAAAGAGCATATTTTGCCCATTTTACATTTGTTATCGACAAGACCTCCGGATGCTTAACCCAATGAACCAGATCCTTGGAAGAAAAAGCATCAAAATGCGTCTGAAGATTATACTCCTGATTGATTGCATCTGTCTCTCGTTTTAAATCCTGACCGTATTTTTCAACATCTTCACCATATAGTAAAGAAAGAGTAGGATATACCCAGAATGTATCTCCATATATAATACCTTCCGGATCAGCATACCAGCCAGCAAATATCGGATTTCCGTTTTTCTTATCTCCCTTATTTTGTGATGATGCTATACCTGGCAAACATAAAAACAGTACAGCAGCGTAAAAAAATCGTTTTAAAATCATAGATTATCCAATCATACTTTATAAATTATACATGCCTGATTAAAAAACAGGACACTAGTGTCTCTTAATAATTGTAAAAAGACTCGTTAATTATTTGATTTACAATATTTGTTTTCAAAAAATGCTTGTCGCACATTTGAATCAGTTACCTTAGGGGTCGGGTCAAATTGCGATAGCTATGAATATTAAGAAATATGTTTTCAGTCAAATGACTTCATTCCTTCCCAAACGCTATTTTGAGCGGCTGGTAGAAAAGAGCAACGACAGAACAAAAAGTTGGAGCATCAGTTTCTGGAACCAACTATTAGTTCTCATATTTGGTCAGCTGGATGGCTGCAACAGCCTTCGAGAACTGACTGATATTACCATTGCGCATTCTTCTAAGTCATATCATTTAGGGTTCGGCAAGACTCCAATAACACGTAGCACTCTGTCAAAAGCTAACATGCTAAGAGACTATCGCGTATTTGAATCTTTTGCCTATCACATGGTAAACCTGGCTCAACAAAAGCGAATTGACAAAGAGTTCGATTTGAACGGAACTTTTTATGCTTTTGATTCAACAACAATAGACTTATGCCTGTCATTGTATGATTGAGCCCGATTCAGGAGTACAAAGTCTGGCATCAAAGTCCATACCCAGTTGGATATTAGAACTGAAATTTCCACTTCATTCACGATTACAGATGCAGTAGTGCATGATGTAAATGCCATGGATAGTATAGCATATGAACCGTTTGCCTGTTACATATTCGACAGAGGATATTTTGATTTGCGCCGTCTTTATCACATTAACGAAGTAAGTTCATTCTTTGTGATAAGAGAAAAACGCAGACCTAAATATGAGATCACAGCAGGTGAAGATGTGCTTGAAGGCACTGATAATGTCTTGCAAGATCAAACTATAAGATTCACAGGAGAACGAAACTGTACGAATTATCCTTCTGAAATAAGACGTATAGTTTACTACTCTCCTGAAATGAACAGAACCTTTACCTACTATACAAACAATTTCTATTTGAAGGCTTCTGACATAGCTTTACTTTATAAAAACAGATGGAAAGTGGAGCTGTTCTTCAAATTTTTAAAGCAGCATCTTCGAGTAAAATCCTTTTGGGGGAACTCTGAGAATGCAGTCAGAATTCAAATATATGTGGCTATCATTACTTATTGTTTGGTAGCCATTATTGAGAGTGAATTAAAACCCAATAGGGACATCTACGAAGTAATGAGAATCCTTGGTAGTTCTATGCTTGTAAAAGACAATATCAAGGATCTATTTAGCCATGCTGAATACGACATCCTTTACAAAAATGACGGTCAGCTAGAATTGGATTTTACATCATAATGAGCCATATTGAGATGTTTTACATTTTTTAAGAGACACTAGTGAGCCATTATACTAAACAAACTTCTTATTTTCATAACTTTAATATTGATATGGTTTTATAACTTCATTTTTACTTACTGATATATCATATATGCCTTCTGAGTTCTTTTTCATTTTCAAAGGAACTATACGTGTTTTGCGGGGAGAAACACATGAATCCGAGTTATGAACATGATATACGTAATAATAATTCCCTTTGGTATTCTTGAATATGTCTCCGTGACCAGAGCCGTTTTCTCCTACAATACTTCGATGAAGTATAGGGTTGTTCTTATATTTTTTCCAAGGACCAAGCGGAGAAGATGAAGTGGCATAACCTACAGCATAATCAATATTCATAAAATGATTAGCAGAATAGAACAAATAATATACCCCATCTATTTTTATAACACTTGGACCTTCCATGATAGGATCTGACACATAATTAGACGTACTTTCCCACGGCTCTGTACAAGTAAGACATTGTTTTAATGTCCCAGGTATAATTTCACCTTTCTCTACATCAAACTCACATACCCAAATATAGTTTCCTTTATTGAACCTGACATGATATAGATAACATTTACCGTCATCGTCTTTAAACAGGAAAGAATCTATGTTTTTCTCACTTGCATCAATAGGTTTTACCGTATCTTGTCTAAAAGGTCCGAGTAGATTCAAAGACTTAGCCAAAACGGTTTGCTCGTTTGCAGTATAAGTCAAATAATTCATATTATTAAAACTAAACCACTGAGGTGCCCAAAAGCCAGTTTCACCAAATGTATGGTCATTTTTCTTTAATATATAAGGATTATCGCTTAAATACCATTTCTTTAAATCAACAGATTCCATTACAGTAAAACCTTCTGAAACGTTATCCCCTGTACCAGTAAGATAGTATTTCCCTTGGTTCTGAATAATGGTAGGATCTGCAAACAAAATATCTTTGCCCTCTGACTCATTAGTCGCTTGTACTTTTTTTTCAGAAAATCCGCAACCTACAATTGAAGAAGCAAAAACTGTTAATAATAACAACCTGACTGTAGTCATAATTATCTCCTTTCACTAGTGTCTCTTAATAATTGTAAAAAGACTCGTTAATTATTTGATTTACAATATTTGTTTTCAAAAAATGCTTGTCGCACATTTGAATCAGTTACCTTAGGGGCCGGGTCAAATTGCGATAGCTATGAATATTAAGAAATATGTTTTCAGTCAAATGACTTCATTCCTTCCCAAACGCTATTTTGAGCGGCTAGTAGAAAAGAGCAACGACAGAACAAAAAGTTGGAGCATCAGTTTCTGGAACCAACTATTAGTTCTCATATTTGGTCAGCTGGATGGCTGCAACAGCCTTCGAGAACTGACTGATATTACCATTGCGCATTCTTCTAAGTCATATCATTTAGGGTTCGGCAAGACTCCAATAACACGTAGCACTCTGTCAAAAGCTAACATGCTAAGAAACTATCGCGTATTTGAATCTTTTGCCTATCACATGGTAAACCTGGCTCAACAAAAGCGAATTGACAAAGAGTTCGATTTGAACGGAACTTTTTATGCTTTTGATTCAACAACAATAGACTTATGCCTGTCATTGTATGATTGGGCCCGATTCAGGAGTACAAAGTCTGGCATCAAAGTCCATACCCAGTTGGATATTAGAACTGAAATTTCCACTTCATTCACGATTACAGATGCAGTAGTGCATGATGTAAATGCCATGGATAGTATAGCATATGAACCGTTTGCCTGTTACATATTCGACAGAGGATATTTTGATTTGCGCCGTCTTTATCACATTAACGAAGTAAGTTCATTCTTTGTGATAAGAGAAAAACGCAGACCTAAATATGAGATCACAGCAGGTGAAGATGTGCTTGAAGGCACTGATAATGTCTTGCAAGATCAAACTATAAGATTCACAGGAGAACGAAACTGTACGAATTATCCTTCTGAAATAAGACGTATAGTTTACTACTCTCCTGAAATGAACAGAACCTTTACCTACTATACAAACAATTTCTATTTGAAGGCTTCTGACATAGCTTTACTTTATAAAAACAGATGGAAAGTGGAGCTGTTCTTCAAATTTTTAAAGCAGCATCTTCGAGTAAAATCCTTTTGGGGGAACTCTGAGAATGCAGTCAGAATTCAAATATATGTGGCTATCATTACTTATTGTTTGGTAGCCATTATTGAGAGTGAATTAAAACCCAATAGGGACATCTACGAAGTAATGAGAATCCTTGGTAGTTCTATGCTTGTAAAAGACAATATCAAGGATCTATTTAGCCATGCTGAATACGACATCCTTTACAAAAATGACGGTCAGCTAGAATTGGATTTTACATCATAATGAGCCATATTGAGATGTTTTACATTTTTTAAGAGACACTAGTGAGCCATTATACTAAACAAACTTCTTATTTTCATAACTTTAATATTGATATGGTTTTATAACTTCATTTTTACTTACTGATATATCATATATGCCTTCTGAGTTCTTTTTCATTTTCAAAGGAACTATACGTGTTTTGCGGGGAGAAACACATGAATCCGAGTTATGAACATGATATACGTAATAATAATTCCCTTTGGTATTCTTGAATATGTCTCCGTGACCAGAGCCGTTTTCTCCTACAATACTTCGATGAAGTATAGGGTTGTTCTTATATTTTTTCCAAGGACCAAGCGGAGAAGATGAAGTGGCATAACCTACAGCATAATCAATATTCATAAAATGATTAGCAGAATAGAACAAATAATATACCCCATCTATTTTTATAACACTTGGACCTTCCATGATAGGATCTGACACATAATTAGACGTACTTTCCCACGGCTCTGTACAAGTAAGACATTGTTTTAATGTCCCAGGTATAATTTCACCTTTCTCTACATCAAACTCACATACCCAAATATAGTTTCCTTTATTGAACCTGACATGATATAGATAACATTTACCGTCATCGTCTTTAAACAGGAAAGAATCTATGTTTTTCTCACTTGCATCAATAGGTTTTACCGTATCTTGTCTAAAAGGTCCGAGTAGATTCAAAGACTTAGCCAAAACGGTTTGCTCGTTTGCAGTATAAGTCAAATAATTCATATTATTAAAACTAAACCACTGAGGTGCCCAAAAGCCAGTTTCACCAAATGTATGGTCATTTTTCTTTAATATATAAGGATTATCGCTTAAATACCATTTCTTTAAATCAACAGATTCCATTACAGTAAAACCTTCTGAAACGTTATCCCCTGTACCAGTAAGATAGTATTTCCCTTGGTTCTGAATAATGGTAGGATCTGCAAACAAAATATCTTTGCCCTCTGACTCATTAGTCGCTTGTACTTTTTTTTCAGAAAATCCGCAACCTACAATTGAAGAAGCAAAAACTGTTAATAATAACAACCTGACTGTAGTCATAATTATCTCCTTTCACTAGTGTCTCTTAATAATTGTAAAAAGACTCGTTAATTATTTGATTTACAATATTTGTTTTCAAAAAATGCTTGTCGCACATTTGAATCAGTTACCTTAGGGGCCGGGTCAAATTGCGATAGCTATGAATATTAAGAAATATGTTTTCAGTCAAATGACTTCATTCCTTCCCAAACGCTATTTTGAGCGGCTAGTAGAAAAGAGCAACGACAGAACAAAAAGTTGGAGCATCAGTTTCTGGAACCAACTATTAGTTCTCATATTTGGTCAGCTGGATGGCTGCAACAGCCTTCGAGAACTGACTGATATTACCATTGCGCATTCTTCTAAGTCATATCATTTAGGGTTCGGCAAGACTCCAATAACACGTAGCACTCTGTCAAAAGCTAACATGCTAAGAAACTATCGCGTATTTGAATCTTTTGCCTATCACATGGTAAACCTGGCTCAACAAAAGCGAATTGACAAAGAGTTCGATTTGAACGGAACTTTTTATGCTTTTGATTCAACAACAATAGACTTATGCCTGTCATTGTATGATTGGGCCCGATTCAGGAGTACAAAGTCTGGCATCAAAGTCCATACCCAGTTGGATATTAGAACTGAAATTTCCACTTCATTCACGATTACAGATGCAGTAGTGCATGATGTAAATGCCATGGATAGTATAGCATATGAACCGTTTGCCTGTTACATATTCGACAGAGGATATTTTGATTTGCGCCGTCTTTATCACATTAACGAAGTAAGTTCATTCTTTGTGATAAGAGAAAAACGCAGACCTAAATATGAGATCACAGCAGGTGAAGATGTGCTTGAAGGCACTGATAATGTCTTGCAAGATCAAACTATAAGATTCACAGGAGAACGAAACTGTACGAATTATCCTTCTGAAATAAGACGTATAGTTTACTACTCTCCTGAAATGAACAGAACCTTTACCTACTATACAAACAATTTCTATTTGAAGGCTTCTGACATAGCTTTACTTTATAAAAACAGATGGAAAGTGGAGCTGTTCTTCAAATTTTTAAAGCAGCATCTTCGAGTAAAATCCTTTTGGGGGAACTCTGAGAATGCAGTCAGAATTCAAATATATGTGGCTATCATTACTTATTGTTTGGTAGCCATTATTGAGAGTGAATTAAAACCCAATAGGGACATCTACGAAGTAATGAGAATCCTTGGTAGTTCTATGCTTGTAAAAGACAATATCAAGGATCTATTTAGCCATGCTGAATACGACATCCTTTACAAAAATGACGGTCAGCTAGAATTGGATTTTACATCATAATGAGCCATATTGAGATGTTTTACATTTTTTAAGAGACACTAGTGAAAACAGGACTATCATGACTATCTGAAGAAATACTATTTTCTACCTCAGGCCAACCATCTTTCCATTGTAACGGATCGAGCATCAATACCCGACCTTCAGGATCGGCAACTTTTACAGCATGATAAAACAGCCAGTCCTGTCCTTTTTTATCAGTTATAACCTCTGAATTGTGCCCCGTTCCAACAAAATTAGTACTACCCTTGATTAATATTTCGTGCTGATTGTCAAGCATTGACCGGCCTTCTTTATTCCAATAGGGTCCCATCAAAGACTCAGACCTTCCAACTACCGTCGTATAAGTACTTTTCAACCCCTCGCAACAACGACCGATTGAAGCAAACAAATAATAATATTTTCCCCTTTTATGGATATAAGTACCTTCGTACGCATCACCTGCAACTCGTAACGGGCGGGTATTTTCTTTCAAAGACAACCCATCATCCGATAACTCTACAGCATAAATTCCATGAAAACTTCCAAAAAACAAGTATTTTTTGCCTCCATCTTCTATGTAAAAAGGATCGATACTATTTCTGACTCCTATTTCATTACTTCGAAAAAGCATCCCATGATCTTCGAACGGTCCTTGAGGAGAATCAGAAGTAGCAACTCCAATTCCACAAGTCCACTCGCCACCCCATGTAGACATTGAGTAATACAAGACATATTTTCCATCAATCAGATTGATATCGGGTGCCCAAAGGCTTCCATTAGGTACAAAATGCGGACGTGTATTATCAGTGAAGGCAGTTCCCTGAAAACTCCAATCGACTAAGTTTGTAGAACGATAAATCGGCAGATTACGGATATTCTCCGTAGCATAAAGCCAGAAAGTTCCATCAGAGGCACGAATTACGGTAGGATCAGGCAAACTTTCATCTATTATCGGATTGTGATATCTATTTTGTGCCACTCCCCCATATGCCACAAAAGCCAAAACAATAGATGCCCATATTTTTGTTTTCATAATAATAAAATTATAAAATAAGGATCAACAGCATAAAAAGAGATATTTACACTCCTTTTATGCTGTTGTATTAACAACTCTTTTACAAAGATGGGGAAAAGAAACGAGCCTGACACGCAAAAATTATTCAGAAAAGAAAAAAATCTAACCTTTCATTGAAAATTTTATTACATGTCACTTTTAAAGCAATAGTTTCCAGAGCCTAATTCAATTATCCAATTATCCCCTTCACACTGTATACTATGAGCTTTTGCCATTTCTGTTTTTTCGGGATGTAGAGATAAAGGAATATACAACGTTGCAGAACAGTTAGCAGGAATAGTAACATTCCACGAAAAACATCCTTCAGTTCGAGTCCAGTTGCTAACAATTTTACCAGATACAGACTGATAAGAAGCATTGACATAGTCCAGTCCGTCCGGGAAACATGGCTTCATCTCAATATGACGGAATCCAACAGATTCTTTTGAATTTTTTATGCCTGCAAGGTTTTCATAATACCATATCAGCAAGTCACCTAGAAGCATAACATGATTAGCCGAGTTCATATCAGGTGCTGCTGTGTCTCCATTCCATAATTCCCAAATTGTAGTAGCTCCTTTTTCAATCATATATCCCCAGCTAGGATAGTCTGTATTAGTCACAATTTTATAAGCAAGATCTTCTCGACCATGTTCTGTCAGTCCCCTCATTAAATGCTGTATTCCTACAACTCCTGTGCTGACATGCCCTTTACAATCTTTTTCAGTCTTTTCGACGACATTATTAAAAACACGTTTTTCGTAACCATCCGGTACTAACCCATAACGAAGAGACAACAAATTTCCCGTAACTGAATTATTTCCATACTGGGCAGTTTCATAATTGAAAAAGCGTTTATTATATGCTTTCTTCAAGGCCTCAGCATGTGTCTTATAATTGTCAATATCTTCCGAATGGCCTGATATCCGAGCAAAATCAATCATTTTATACAACAATCCATAAAATGTAGTACTACCTAAAATCGCCCCATCAGTTTTTCTCATCGGATCTTGAGAGTGAATCAATTCCGGAGCTTCTGGAGGCATACACCAGTCGCCCCACTCATCACGAACCACAAGTCCGTCTTTCATTGAGTTCTTGTAAATATACTCTACCCAGCGTTTCATTGAATCATAATGTTTTACGATAGCAGTAGCATCTCCATAATGACGATACAGCATTTCGGCTGCTAAGATATAAACAGACGGCCATGTCACATCTCCTGCATAAATAGTCCAAAAACGAGGAGATACGGCTGAAATTACACCATCCTCACGTTGGGATTCTTCTATATCCTGCAACCATTTGCGGTATAACAACGCATTATCAAATACAAAACTTTCCCCCCAGCAGCCGGTTGCACGATCACCAAGCCATCCATGGCGTTCATCCCGTTGAGGACAGTCTGTCGGCATATTATGATAGTTTCCTCTAATGCCCCAATAAGCATTTTTGAAAATCTGATTGATAATAAAATCTGAAGTTTCGAAATGTCCTGTCTGCTGCATTCTGTCATACATAACCTCACCAACAAAATCTTTGATATCAGGATCTCCTTCCACACCATCGATTTCAACATAGCGGAAACCATGATAAACAAAAACTGGTGCCCAAGAAAAATAGCCATCAACAGAAGGAGTAAAAATATCGGTAGCTTTCGCCGAACGTAAATTAGCTACATACAATGTACTATCAGGATTAATGATTTCAGCAAAACGCATAACAACTTTTTGCCCTGCTTTTCCTTTAAAAGATGCTTTCAGTCTGCCTACCATATTCTGTCCCATATCTATCAAGACTTTTCCTGATGCCAGTCGGGTAACCGATGACGGATGAATGCGTTCCATAATGGCAACTGACGGAGATGGCTGGGCTAACAATCGTTTGCATGGAACGGACATTATATCCACGTTCCTCCATGTAGAATCATCATATCCGCTCAAGTTCCACCCGGGCAATTCTTTCTTCATATCATACTCTTCTCCATCGAACTCATTATTTGCGACAATAGGTCCTTTCGATGTAACTTTCCAGGTTTCATCCGAAGCTATGATTTTCTTGCTACCATCAGTGTATTCTATTTCTAGTTGCGCCAATAAGCGAGGCAGACCAAATCCTTCCATTCCACTTCCTCTCACCCAAAAATATCGTCCATTACCGAGGATAACTCCTAAGGCATTATCCCCTTCCTGCAATAAATCAGTAACATCATACGTATTATAATATACTGTTTCAGAATAAAATGTAATGGAAGGAGTAAGTAAATCTTCACTCACACTTTTCCCATTCAGAAAAGCCTGATAATATCCTAATCCACTAATATAAAGCGTTGCACGATCGATATGAAACGAAGCCTGAAAGTCTTTTCGCAAATATCTGGCAGCCAACCGTGTATGAAGTTCCGTCTGTGACTCTCCTGAATTTGACATTGCATTTTCACCAATCCATTCAGCATGCCAGTCTTCGGCATGCAACATTCCAGTAGAAAATCGTTGAATCGCACTCCAACTACTCATTCCATGATTTGTCTGCACACGAACTCTCCAATAATATTCTTCGCATGACTGCATTGGCAATCCTTCATACTCAATCTGCATTTTATCCGATTGAACCAAACCTGATTTCCAAATAAGATTATCACCACGTTTAAGGTCACGCAAATCAGCAGCTAACTGAATTTCGTACCCTATTTGTTTTACATCTTTTACATCAGATGCCAGCTGCCATGAAAAATGAGGATTTTTAAGATCTATTCCTAAAGGATTCTCCTGCATTTCAACTCGAGGGTATACCACCGATATCTTTTTGGCCATACATAAAGAACAGCCCACAAACAAGAATAAAAACAGTATTTGAAATTTCTTCTTCACAAATATTATCGAATATCAAGATTAACAATATATTATAATGAAAAAAGTATTTTTCAAACAATAAAGTCTGTATAAACTCCATGATAAGTTATCAAAACAGAATTTATACAGACTTTTTTAAGAATAACAGATGAGATTATTTTACCAACATTTTATCCATCAGGACTTTCATCCAGTATCCACCTATTACAGAACGAGCACGGAATCCTACCCATTCTCCGCTATCTGTATGATGCCAGTCACTGATAGGAACACGAGAAGGAGTTTCATTGATATATTTATACAAAGGATCTACAAACTTCTGGAAAGTTTCCATATCAGAAGCCATTGCAGCAGTCCACATAATCCAGTCGGACTTAGTATATTCCTTACGGCTATCCAAAGGCAGACCAAAAGCATTTTGTTTTGTCAGATAATAGTTGATTTCCTTATCGATAACACCTGGGAAAATATTCAATCCCCACATTTTATCCCAAACCATATTATATTTCTGACTCCAAGTATTAGCACGGTCGAAAGCTAAACGGTAATGATCGTTTTCTCCTGCCATTTCCATCCATTTCTGAGCCATCTTCTTTGCTTTTTCTGCATACTCGTCTGCCACATTGTTCAGGCCCAGCATCTTAGCCATTTCACTATATCCGGCAACTCCCATAATAGCTTTTACAGAAAGATTGGCATTATGTGCCCAATGTCCTGCAAAGTCATCTGTACAAAGCTGGTTTTCCGGATCCTGACCATATTCAACCAAATAATCAGTCCAGATAGTAAGTAAATCCCAGTACTTTTTAGCATAATTTGCGTTACCTTCAGCTTTAGCTATAGCAGCAGCCAGAATAACCATATTACCACCTTCTTCTATCGGCATATCACCTCCGTAAACCTGACCATTAGCAATAGGATAAGTTCCTAAATCATGAGCAGGGAAAGGTTTATTCCATCTGCCAGTTGCACTATATTCGAAAATACTTGTCATCATTGCTTTTTGCAAATCAGGATTATAAGCAAGGAACAAAGGAGCAGAAGGATATGTTAAATCTACAGTATTAATACATCCATTACTGTTGTTTTCTTTAGAGAAGAACATTAAATTACCTTCTTTGTCGGTAAACAATTTATGAGCAGCCATTACCTGACGATATGAAGCAGCACAAATTTCAGCATATTTTTTACCTCCAGCTTTCTCTGCATCTTTCATGATCATAGCATCAAAATCACGGCAACGTTCCATTACATTCTGATAATTTTGTTTTGCACGTTCAAACGCATCAAAAATAGAAACCTTGCCATCATGTTTCCAATATGCCATACGACGTTCATACATGTATTCGATTGAATATACGTCATCGTATCCGATCATCATGAAGCCACTCTTTCCTGTAGATGAAACATTTCCCAGATCTTCAGAATAAGCCATAGCCGGCATTTCATCGGCATTACGCGTAACTACCTCATTTTGTCCAGGCATCAATTCACCTTTACTTGCAAAAACAGCCTTCATGTCGACATAGTCGCCCAAACTCACAGAAGTATTGGCACCATTATTACCTGCCAAATAAGCATATCCCCAGTCTATGCAAATCAAATCGCCTTTACGACCTGTAATAGGCTGATCGATACTACCAGCCTGCACATAACTGATTCCGTTTTTCTTAATAACTTGTGCTCTGGTTGGCTGAGTCATCTCATTAATAGTAAGCTGTGGAGTTGTCTCAATATAAACTTGAACATCATGATTTTTCTTATCAGTAGATGTGGCTTGATAAGAGATATAGTTGATAGGAGTAGAAATCAAATCAAGATCATCAATCAACATAGGAGCAGTAAATACAACATCCAGCTCTACCGGTCCACATGTAAAAGTATAATAAGTCTGAGTTGGCAATACGTCTACCGACTTTTGTATAGCGATATTTTCAAATCCGGCTGTTTCTTTATTAGTTGTATATAATCCAAAATCGACATACGCTCCTCCGGTTGTATTATGGCAATGTGCAGCGATGACATTCTTTCCTTCGCGCATTTTAGCACGTACCTTGTCTGATAATTCCAAAACAACATTATTCTTCCATGAATAATCGGTAGCAACCAGTTTTTCTCCATTGAGATACAATTCAAAGACATCATCGTGTGAGTATTTAAGATAAATAGGAGTATCTGCCGGAACATCATTCAAATTAAACTCACGACGTACCCAAATATCTTTCGTATTCCAGCTCGTTCGTACAACAGGCATGTCATTTGTACCGAAAGCTCCCTTTCCTTTTTTCCAGCCTTCGGCATTATAATTCACAGCTGTCCATTCACCTTGAGGTGCATCAAAAGTATAATTACCTTCCCATTCTTCACTTCCGGCCATAGGCAATAAAGATTCAAGTGCCTGTTTTCCCATGAAACGATACACTTTTCCATCTACACGCACAGCACCAATAAGTGATTTTTCATCATTAGTCCAATGTCTGGTTGTACCTTCATTTAACTTATCATAAGGCGACCAAATAGAAAGATAAGGATCAGAAGTTATTAAAGGCACAGAAGGAAGTCTTAAATCTGTTTTTTGTACAGGAGTAAATAAATCTGTTGCCTGAAGCTGGGCAAACAGCCCCATAGCGAACAAGGTTGTAGCTGTAAGTTTCTTCATTGTTTTTACTTATTTTGGTATTAAATTAATTAATGTTCTTGTTTCTAAAAAAACAACCGATTGAATCCACAACCGATTCAAAGTCATTTTGTAAATCTTTCAATCCTATGATGCAAAAGTATGCCGTAATGATAAAAAATAGCGGAAATAATTGTTCAAAAAATAGAATTTACAGTTCAAAACAATTAAATCCGCTATTAAAAAAATTATTTATATGATGATAATGAAAACTTTACCATTCAATAGCTTGATCCTCATCAGGAATCTGAGTATTAATCTTACGTTCAAGAGTCATTGTTCCTTTTACATGATATGGGATTTCTCTACCCTCAACAGATGTATAATCGACAAATGTATATTCAATATTAAATATTACATATCTGTGTTTCAAATAAGGAAGTTCTTCATCCATAATCTCTGCAATGGTATATGCTGCCTGGTCTTTCTTTAACTGCTCTAATTTCAGGTTTTCATTTTTAGTAGACAGTTCAACCATTTTTGTTTCAGGATTAAAGTAAAAGTTTACCTTATAATCTTCACGATTTATCAAGTCCTCTTCCATGGCACCGGCATAAAAGAAAATAGTATTTTCATCTACCACCTGTCCTGTTCGGGTATTTCTCACAATCGGATTGGCTTGATCGTAACTACCATCTTCATTCGAAATAAATGTTTGCAAAGTAGTTGTACTATATGTACCAGAATAATCGTTAAACGGCTTAATGTTCAACAAAGCCTTGGCATAATTCTTACGAGGATGACCAAGATATGTTCCCGGCTCATCTACAACGGTCAGAGGCAAGACCCAGCTTCTAACCATATTAATTCCCATAAGGTCAAAATCAATAGGCAATGTGATAACAGAAACTCCCTGCGGTACATTTACTGTACCAGGGAAATTATAATGCTCAGGTGTAAGCTGTAAGAAATATAAATCTTCACGGCCAAAACGTTCATTATTCAAGATTCCCAACGTATCATTATCTACTTCGACCTTCACATTCAAATCTTTCTCATTAAAGGTTGAACCACTTATGATAACCGGAAGCTGATAGGTAACCTTTCCATCTTTCTTATAGCGAATATAAATATCAGTTACGCCATTAGAACCAATGGGGGCCTTAAACGATACATACTGCTCGTACTGTTCATCTTCCCATTCATTATTGCAGGAAACCCAACAAAATGAAACAAGCAATAGAATAATATAAGAATATATCTTTTTCATTATTTTTCTGTTTATAGTTAATTAATCATTATATGTCCATCCTGGATTCTGAGTCAATAAACGGTTACGTTTTAATTCACTATGACTAATAGGCCAGAAATACATTTTCCGTGAAAAGTTAGTAGGCAACGAAGGTACCACTACCGGAATATGGAACAAATCTTTATACTGCCCTGTCATCAACGTATTGCAGCCATAAATAGGTTGAGATTCTTCTTTTTCTGCATCTTTCCATCGGCGCAAATCATAATATCTATGTCCTTCTCCCATCAGCTCAATCATACGTTCCCGTTTAATTTTTTCCCGGAACAAATCTTTACTTGCATATTCGGCAGCTGTATAGTCCGGAATACCAGCACGGCAACGGATAGGACGAATACCTTTTTTCATTTCATTTATATCACGCTTTATGGTATAAGTCTTGCTTCCATCCCATGACTCTATATTATGTGACCCATCAAGCTCATTTAAAGCCTCAGCATAAATCAATAATATTTCAGCATAGCGAATAGCAGGTTCTGCTTTTCGACGTATTCTACCCATATCTCTATTTTCATTAGTGTCATAAGGGTGTACAAACTTTTTAACGCCAATACCGGTACGCAACCAGAAAGCATTATTATTGTTATATCCATTACCCATACCACGATAATAAAATACCTGCTGATTTCTGTTTGCATCATTCGATTCGTTCAGCAAGAACCAGGTTGATCCATTATAAGCGACTGAAGCATAGAATCGTGGTTCACGCTGCACATATTGTAAAGAAACGCCAATACGATGTTCACCCAATTCCGGATAGTTTTCCTGATTTGTTTCATCAACAAATCCCGTTTCACGTACAGTACCATTAGCACCTCCTATTTCAAGGTCTTTTCCAGGACAATCCGAACCGTCATTCATGTAATAAGCATCACACATTTTTTGAGTCAAACCATGCGTATTCCAACCAGTCGCACTAGTTGGCAATTGGTGTACTACCATTATATCAACTCCTTCTGAAGACTGGTTCTGACCACGTGTAAAAATCAACTCATAATTATCAGAAGCACTTACTTCTCCGTCAAACAATGAGCGATAAGATTCAAACGGATCAATATCCTGCCATCCATCAGGCCAAGTATGCTCAGAAAAATCTCCGTCCTTATACGGTTCAATCGTCACAGGATATCCAACAGAACCAGAAGTACGTCTTCCCAAGTGATAAAGGTCATATCTTCTCCCGTTAGCCTGATTTCCAGGCAATTCCATCACATCAAGAGCAGCAGCTGCAGCTCTTGCCCATTTAGTTTCATCATACTCCTGTGCAATCAGATGTTTTCCATCGAAATTTACCATATCACTGAATTTTTCAGTATCACTCGGATGAGGATTATTAATAGGGCTCGCAGCATACAGCAATACTTTAGCACGTGCAGCCAGAGCTGCTCCTCGAGTAGGACGAGCGATTGCTAAAGGACCTCTCTCCAATGGTAAGTCTTTTGCTGCAATCTGCATTTCTGATGCAATAAAATTAGCCACTTCATCATAGCTGGAGCGTGCTACAGCCAAATCTTCATACTCTTGTGTAAAATCCATACCCTCATCAGGCATAATAGGTATAGGTCCATATTTACGCAACAACAGCCAATAATAATAGGCACGTACAAAACGAGCCTGTGCCTTATAGTCAGCACGTTCTTCTTCTGTAAATTTTGTATTACGATCTATATTATGTATAAAAACTGAAGCTTGGTAGATACCGGTATAGCATTCTCCCCATGGACCTTGTTCCCATCCTTCATCATACTCACCATTCTTCCATTTTTTATATTTATCATCACGGTCACCAAAATACATATCGTCTGCAAAGCAATACATCGTAAAACCCTTACTTGATACATCCGCATTGACACCTATAAGATGTGAGTAAGCATCAGATAACCATCTTTCCGAATAATCACGGTCGGCAAACACTTTTTCAATAGTCATACGATCTCCAAAGTACCGGTCTGCATCCAGTTTATCTTCGCAAGAAGACATTGAGAGCAAAAAAAGTGCAGAATATAATAGATATTTATTTTTCATAAGACAAGATTAAATATTAACAGTTAAACCAAATGTTAAGCTTCTAGACAATGGATATTCTGTACCTGTTGAGCTATGCAATTCCGGATCCCAAAGTTTAAACTTAGAGAATGTCAGAATATTGCTTCCACGGAAGAATACACGTATATTATTGAACATGATTTTATTTACAATCTGCTTGGGAAGTGTATAACCAAACTCCAATGTCTTCAAACGCAAATATGAACCGTCACGCAACCAGAATGTAGAAGCACGGTAGTTATTACTGTTTCCTCCAAATGACAAACGAGGATATTCTGCATTCGGGTTTTCTGTTGCAGGATTACCTGATATGTCAGCAGAAATCCAGCGGTCAGATTCGGCCACATCCTTCAGCACATTACCCCATTCACCCGAACTGAATGCATAGACAGTAGGACCACCAATAAAGAATGAACTCTTTCCTGCACCCTGGAAGTGAACGTTCAAGTCAAATCCTTTCCATGTACCAGAAATACCAAAACCATAAATCATATTCGGTCTGGTAGTAGCTCCAATAGCTACACGGTCGCCATCATTTACTACACCATCACCATTTACATCCTTATATTTAATATCTCCCGGCTGTACTGTTCCAAATTCCTGTTTCGGGCTATTACGAATATCATCATAATCCTTGAAAAGTCCCAAAGCAATCAATCCTTTAGCCTGATCTACTCGATAACCTTCTTCCATCTGGTATGGATATACATTGTTTTCTTCATCTTTTTCCAGAACGGTATTCTTGCTATATGTGATATTACCTCGTACAGTTATATCAACTTTTCCTATTTTCTGGCGATAAGCAAAATTACCATCAAAACCTTCAGACAATACGCTACCAACATTTGCTCTTGGAGTGATACCCGAAAGACCAATAATAGCAGGCAGATATTTACGTTCCATCCAGATTCCATCTCGCTGTTCATGGAAATAATCGACTGTTGCAGTAAACTTATCATTGAAAAGTGAAAGGTCTACACCCACATCATGTTTGGTAGCAACTTCCCAAGTAGCTCCTACAGAAGCTACACCTGTATATTTCAATCCGACATATTTACGATCGTAGGAGTAATCTCCCCATTGATAACTTCCTCCATCACCAATTGTGTAAAGATACGGGAAGCGATTTTGAGTACCTCCAAAATTATCATTACCTACTTTACCCCAAGAGTAACGTAACTTAAACATATTACACCAAGGAGCTATTTTTTTAATCCATGGTTCTTCTGCCACATTCCAAGCTACAGAAAAAGCTGGGAAGAAACCGAATCTATGACCATCGGCAAAGTTTTCAGATCCATTGTATCCAAAATTGAAATCAGCAAAATAACGGAACTTCCAGTTATAACTGAAACGTCCAGCCAATCCCATATGACGTCTGGCTATACCATTCTTAATATCATCACCAATATTTACTGTAGCTACCTGAGTATCATAATTAAACTTAACCAATCCACCAATGTGATGCTCATTAAAGGCACGATCGTAATGTAACTCAGCTTCGAATACTTCTTTACGATTACCCTCAGAAGAACTGCTCTGTGTCATCAGCTGTTCATCCGAAACCTGAGTAAAGACTAAATTTCCATACTCATCACGCTGACGCTGTGCCTTCCACTGTTTAGGCCATTTAATACGGTCAATATTCGTTTTATTCCATGTATCAAAACCAAAACGTCCAACGAATCTCAATCCTTTAGTGATAAAATCCAACTTCTGCTCCAGCGTGATATTAGTCTGAACTGTATTTTCCCAATGTTCTTTATAACCAGTCTGAGTAGCCAGCACCCATGGGTTAGTCTGTTCTCCCGTTCCATAAGCCGGTACATAACCGTTTGAATACATAACAGGAATACTGATAGGATTCTGATACATCAAAGATTTCCAGATATCTTTTGACAGTCCCGGTTCATTCCATTTTCTTAATGATCCAGACACACCAACTTTCAACAATGTTGTCTTAGTAATATCAATATCAGTGTTCAATCGATAATTCCATGTTCCTGCATTTGTATTAGTGTTATAGTCCTTCCGGAGAGCTTCATCCGTATTATACATACCATTTTCCTGCAAATAGCTGACAGACACGAAATATCTAGCAGTAGATCCACCACCGTTCAGATTCAAGTTCGCACGATATTGCATAGCTCCGTCACGCAGCAGCATACCCATCCAGTCAACATTCGGATAAAGATCCGGGTCCAGTCCTCTGCGTAAAATTTCCAATTCTCCAGGAGAGTAAATAGGTTCCTGGTTACGAGTAATACGTGCTTCATTCATCATATTTGCATAGGTAATACCATCTGCAAATTCAGGTGTAATAGTACGGGTATTATAAGAAGTTTCCACCTTCGCATCAATATTGATTTTACCAGCACCACCATGTTTAGTCGTAATCAATACAACACCATTTGCACCTCGTGAACCATAAATAGCTGTTGCAGAGGCATCCTTCAATACAGAGAAAGATTCAATATCTTCAATATTTACATCATCCAAATCACGCTCAAATCCATCAACCAATACCAAAGCAGACGTATTTGCACCAAATGTAGAGATACCACGTATCCAGAACTCAGAAGTATTTTGTCCCGGCTGACCAGAAGTCTGCATAGCCATAATACCAGGAACATTACCTGCCAAGGCGTTTGACAAGTTTCCACCCGGAGCTGTTTGAAGTTCCTTTACTCCGACAGTTGTAATAGCACCGGTAACACTGATTTTTTTCTGTGCACCAGTACCTGTAATAACGACTTCATCGATAACATTATTCGAAGATTCCTTCATCTGGACATTTACCACTTTCATGTTTTCCTTAATCAATACCTTATAAGTATCAAATCCAATATATGAAAACAACAAAGTGCTATATGCATCTATTTCAATCCGATAACGACCATCAATATCGGTAATTGTACCCAGTCCGGGAGCATCTTTTACTGTTACGTTTACACCTATCAGCGGCTCTTTATTTGAATCAACAACTGTTCCCGATACGATAACTTTTTCAGCCCAAACAGTTGTAGCGGTGAAGAACACCAAAAGAAATGTGATAATATTTTTCATTTTATCCGTGTTTTTCATTTATTACTTACTGTATTCTCTGCACTAATCTCCTCTTCATCCGACTCATGTGCACTATCTTCATCCTCCATAGCAATTTTACGGATAATATGATTATCCATATCCCCCACATAAAACACATTATTTTGCTCATCGTATGCCAATCCACGAGGATTATTGAAACGGGCCTCACCACGTAGTGTTCCATCTACATATCCCCTAGCTTCATTATTAAGGTTTGCACTACCACGACCTGCATACGTTGTAACAACACCTTCCGGAGTTAACACACGAACACAATGGTTACCTGAATCTGTAAAATAGAAATCATATACGTCACTCTTATTAGCTTTTACATACTCCGGATTTTTAACAAAGACACCTTGATAAGGAGAGTTCAAACGAGCGTTAGCTCCTACACCATCTACCCATGCACTCTGACCTACTCCACCAGCTATAAGGTAAGGAACACCGAATGTTTTTTTCGCTTTGTCATAATTCATACGCATGATATAATGGCGATTGATTACAACAAGATAAGCATAGTCCCCACTAGGATGAATCACAATATTAAATTCCCATTCATTATCTTGAATAGTAGTAATATATTCGCGATGTGCCATACAGTTTTCAGGTCCTACTCCCCATTTATGATAGTCGAAACGATAAAGTACACCTTTCGAGAAATTATTATAATACATTTCATGGTTAACCGGATGAATTGCTACTCCATTACACTGTCTTCCGGCAGCTAACACCCCAGCATTTCTAAATTCTCCGTTTCCATTTTTTGTAACATAAATCGCACTCTTACGATCCTTGTCATTATCGCCGCCGCCGCCATCATCACTGGCTACTATCAATGTATCACCATCCGCAGTCCACGAAAGGGTTCTCATACGACGAATACCAGCTTCACCGGTCGTCAAACCTGTACGAACAACCTTCTCGTCTAAATCAAAAATACGAATTGGTTTTCCGTTATCCTGCGACATATAAAGTTCTGTTGAATCATTCGGATTAAACGAGAACCATGTAGGTTCTTGTACACCATAATAATTTATAAATGATTCATCAAAAGCTCCATCTACCACATCATATTTACCATCATCACGCACTTTTCCATACAGCGTACTGACCATCATTTCTCTATTATAGTGAAATTTCTCAGAAGCTGTAGCTGTTTGATCACCAACCGTAACGGATACAGTTCCTTCATAACTTTTTGCAGGAACCATACAGTAGATAAAGTTACTTTTCGCACTTATCAATACAGCCTTTTTGCCGCCAATGAAAACCTTAACCAAGGATGTATCCGTTCCAAAGTTCTCACCTTCAATAACCATCTGTGTCTTTACCGCTCCCGAATCTGGAGTAAAACCTGTAATCGCAACAGGAAGACTTGGATCATAAGGGATATTCCCTTCTTCTGATATGCTATCTTTACATGCCGATAGCCCCAGAATAAAACTCAGTATCCAATAGATACCACCATGTTTTACATGCATCAAGTTTTTCATAAAACATTAAATAAAAAGTTTAAATCATAAATTAAATTTAAGATTGTAAAAATCAATCAACGCAAAAGTAATTTGAGGTATATAATACAAGGAAAAATATCTATTCAAAAAAAGAAAGAAACTATTCAGAATAGTATTTCACATTTTATAAATCACTAATATTCATCATTATAAACAAGAAGCAAGTACATAAAAAGAAAATCCGCTTCTATGAATAACAGAAACTCAATTCAAAAAATATCTTTTTTAATAAATAAAAATTCTGCGTAACAACACTTAATTCTACCTCCAACCCACCCGTTATACCCTATACTACAACTATATCACGAATCAATATACAACTTTTTATCGCTGAAAATTTACTGCGTATTTTTTAGCACCTAATTTTAAAAGTCATCTCTTCTAGCTTTAATCCTGTTACAAAGAAAATAAACTTCTATTTTGAGCAGACCAAACCCTTCCCTTAAAAAACTTCCCCCTTCCAGCTTCGTATCACAAAGCCGAAAGAGGGAAGAACATATTTATCTGCAAAGATTAACTAAAAACTTATTTCAATTCAAATACGGTTTTCGACTTTATATCTTCCGCAGAAGCAGCTATAACAGCCTCAAATTTTCCAGGTTCTGCAATCCATTTATGCTGCTTGTCATCAAAAAAGCTCAAAGACGATTTGTCTATTGTAAAAGAAACTGTTTTAGTTTCTCCAGCAGCCAGTTTGACTTTACAGAAACCTTTTAATTCTTTTTCCGGACGAGAAAGTGAGCTCTTTTTATCACAAATATAAAGCTGAACGATTTCTGCTCCTTCTCTCTTGCCTACATTAGTAACAGGGACTGTCAGCACAATTTTTCCATCCTGAGTCATTTCTTTAGAATCCAGCGTAACCTTGCCGTACTCAAACGGAGTATAACTTAATCCATGTCCAAAGGCAAACAAAGGCTTAATATTTTCCTTATCGAGCCAACGGTAACCCACAAAAATACCTTCATTGTATTTCGCATCCCAGATATTCTCGTTCTCTCTCTTTACACCAGGATATTCACCCAATTCATGAGCTCCAACATCTTCCAGGCAAACAGGGAAGGTAAAAGGAAGTTTACCTGAAGGATTGACATCTCCCAAAAGGACAGATGCTATGGCGCTTCCGGCTTCACTGCCTAAAAACCATGCCTGAACAATAGACGGCACAGATTTCACCCAAGGCATAGCAACGGCATTACCCGATATGTTTACGACAATCAAGTTTTTGTTCACTTTTGACAAAGCTTCTATCAGCTGATCTTGTCCGTAGGGCAATCCCAGCTGTGCACGGTCTGCATCTTCACAATCCTGTCCTGCACTTTTATTTAAACCACCAAAGAAGATTACATAATCGCATTCTTTTGCCAGGCTGACAGCCTCAGCAATCAATTCTTCCGGCGAACGGTTATCTGACAAATCCTGTCCTGTAACAACTCCGTTGTATTCGCCACTGGCATCTCCGACATATCCTCTTGCAAAAAGAACTTCTGCCTTGCCGGCAACTCTCTTTTTCAAGCCATCGAGCGGTGAAATTTCATGTTTTACCTTCAAAGAAGAGCTACCTCCGCCAACGGTCATCATCTTCAATGCATTCTCGCCAATTACTGCAATTTTTGCAGCTTTATTCAAATCAATCGGAAGCACATTTCCTTTATTCTGAAGCAACACGATACCTTCTTCTGCAATGGTACGGGCCGCATCAAAATGTTCAGGACTTCCCATAGATCCGAAAGGACGATTGCGGTTCATTGTCGTACGGAATGAAAGACGAAGGATGCGACGAACTTTCTCGTCCAGCTCTTTGGTTGTATATTTACCCGATTTAATTTTATCCAGATAAGCTTTAGCCAGATAATAATTGTCATAAGCATTACTTGCTCCGTTCGACAGTCCGTTGGTCCAACTTCCGAACTCTAAGTCCAAACCGTTAGTAATGGCCTCGTCAGTATCGTGAGTACCACCCCAGTCGCTGACAACAACTCCGTCAAATCCCCATTCACCTTTCAATATATCATTCAGAAGATATTGATTATGGCAGCAATGCTGGTCTTTATAAAGATTATACGCTCCCATGATACTCCATGCATGACCTTCTTGCACCGCAGCTTTAAAGGCAGGCAGATAAATCTCATACAAAGCTCTGTCATCGACAATCACATTGGTTGTATGGCGATTGACTTCATGATTATTCAGAGCATAATGCTTTACACAGGCGGCAACGCCATTACTTTGAACCCCTTGTACATAAGGAACCACCATCTTGCTGCTAAGATAAGGATCTTCTCCCATATATTCAAAGTTACGTCCATTCAAGGGTGTACGATAAATATTTACGCCCGGTCCTAATAAAATAGTTTTATTTCGATAGCGAGCCTCTTCACCGATACTCTTGCCATACAACAAAGCCATGTCAGGATTCCAGGTCGCAGCCAGACATGTTAATGCCGGAAATGCAACACATGAATCGTTTGTCCATCCGGCCTGATCCCATTCGTCCCACAAAACCTCCGGACGAATACCATGAGGTCCGTCAGTACACCAGATCTCAGGAATACCCAAGCGGGAAACACCGGGAGAACAGAACTTAGACTGAGCATGAATCATAGCAATTTTCTCTTCCAGTGTCATTCTGGACAAGGCATCTTCAACACGTAACTCAACAGGCTTTGTATCATCTAAATAAACAGGTGTATCGACAGACTGCGCCGAAACAGAGGCAAACAGAACAAACGCCAACGCACCTAACAATATTTGTTTTTTCATGATATTAAATGTTTTATGATATTTCAAGAACTATTTCAACTATTGAAAACTAAAACCTAACGAGTGAATATATTCCTTTTGAGGTATGCAATTTTCTTTCTTACAATTCTGAATGAAATCATTCATCGCTTTCCGTACCATCTGCTGTTCAGGACGTGCCTTACGAATTTCGGCATAGCTGCCTCTGGGAGATTCAGAAAAGGCAACAATATGATTCCAGTTATCAGGCATCTGGATTCCCATTATACACGAGTCATCCTTTTTCTTATAAGGCCAGAATGTCCATCCTATATTATTTTCTTCCATGACTTTGCAAAAAGATGACTGCCATTCTGAAGTATTATGTCCTATCTCTCCCATATACATAGGTAAATTTACACTATCACGAAAAGCTATGAATTCCTGAATTGCTTCTTTCGTAGGAGCTCCGCCATAACGATGACAGGTATACATCAGTTTATCATCATATTTGGCATCCTTAAACGGCTTAAAGTTGCCATTCCATTGAGAACCTCCCAATAATATGATATGGTTGGTATCGACTTCACGTATTGCCTTGACAGCACGCTTATGCAAAGCTTCCAATTTACCATTCAACTCCTCCATGTTATCGAAATACGGAGCAATCGGCTCATTTATCAGTTCATAACCTAATATTACAGGTTCATTTTTATACCTTTCAGCAATGTTTCTCCAGATATCACAGAATAACTGCTGGCTACGTTCGCTTTCGAATAACCAGGGATAACCATAACTATCGTCAATATTGTCGCCAGTCTGTCCGCCCGGAGCATCGTGCATATCCAAGATCAAATACAATTTATTATCTCTACACCAGTTAACAACACTGTCAACACGTGCAAATCCATCTTGTTCCGCTGTCAGTCCCATATAATCTTCATCAGTAAATAGCTTATAATGGAACGGAAGGCGGATTGTATTTGCTCCCAAACCGGCAATAAACTCTATATCACGACGAGTTATATAATTGTCTTTAAACTGTTTCCAAAAATCGGCCGTAAAATCAGGTCCTACCAGTTCACAAAACATCTGGTTAATCATTCTGGCAGAATTGGTATTGGTGAAACCAAACATATATCCTTCAGGATTTAACCAGTTTCCCAAATTAGTACCTTTTATGTGTAAGGTATCTCCATCCGGTTCTATCAGACAGGCACCTTCAACATGTACAAATTTATTCTCATCCAGTTGATTTTCAACTTCCTTTTGAGATTGCTGGCAAGAAAATAAACATCCGGCCAAAGTGAGTGCTATAATCTGTTTTATCATAAAAAAAGCTCCTATATTTATTCTGCGACATTAAACTCAGTTGTCAAGCCTCCCTGACTATCGGAAGCTACCCACAATTTAAAGTCGCCCGGTTCAACTACCTTCTTCATATCTATATTCCAAAAAGCCAATTCTGATACCGGCAAATCAAACATAACCTGCTTAGATTCACCAGGCTGTAAATTGACACGCTGGAAGCGCTTCAACTCTTTCACCGGTCTGGTTACAGAGCCAACTTTATCTTGCACATATAACTGTACAACCTCTGTACCTTCATAACGTCCGGTATTTTTCAATTCAACAGAAACTTTCAATGTATCACTGACCGTCAATTTGCCCGAAACAATCTTCAGATTACCATAACTGAATGTCGTATATGACAAACCATATCCAAATGGGAATAATGGTGTAGAACCTGCATCAAGGAAGAAAGAACGGCATCCCACTGAAGTCTGTCCTGCTTCCATCGGAATTTCATCAAGCAACATTTCTTTCTCCAATGCCGGTCGTCCGGTATTATTGTGAGCATAATACATTGGAAGCTGACCTACCATCTTAGGAAATGTAACAGGTGTTTTTCCGCTTGGATTCACCTTTCCGAACAAGATATCAGCCAAAGCAGGTCCTCCCATTGTACCCGGATGGAAAGCATAAAGTACAGCATCCGATTCTTCTACTTCTTTAGCTATTGTCAGTGGTCGGCCTGCCATAACAACAGTAACAAGAGGTTTTCCTGTCTGTGACAATTTTTCTATCAGTTCCGATTGCAGACCTTGCAAGTTCAAATCGGCCAGAGAATGAGCCTCACCTGATAAAATGGATTCTTCACCTACAAAAGCCAATACGACATCAGCTTGCTTAGCTGCATTGACAGCTTTTGCCAATCCTGTTGTCTGTTTGTCGCGGCTATATGCCAGTGCCGGTTCATAAATAATACGCACCTTATCGCCATATACAGCACGCAATGCAGCCAAAGGAGTCTGCGTATGTGCTTTTTCTCCATCAAACACCCAAGTTCCCATCTGATCATGAGGAGCATCGGCCAAAGGACCAACGACAGCTACAGTATGTACTTCGTCAGCATTTAAAGGCAATGTCTGATTTGTATTTTTCAAAAGAATAACCGACTGTTCTACAGCCTGTTTTGCCTTAGCCAAATGTTCTGGTGAATATTTTACTGATTGTGGAGTAGAAACATAAGGATTTTCAAACAAGCCCAATCGGAATTTTAAGCGCAAGATGTTACGAACCGCCTCATCTATCTGTTTTTCGGATATTTTATTCTCTTTCACCAGATTTTCCAAGTTGCCAGAAAAAGCTCCACTAACCATATCCATATCGACACCTGCATCAAGTGATTTTTTTGCAGCATCGGCAGCGTCTTTACAAAAGCCATGAGTAATCATTTCGGTAGCAGAAGCCCAATCGGTAACAACCATTCCATCGTACTTCCATTCTTCCCGCAAGACATTCTTTAAAATAAACTTATTACCGGTAGAAGGCACTCCATCATTGTCATTAAAAGATGTCATAAAAGTTGCAGCTCCAGCTTTTGCTGCTGCTTCAAAAGGCGGAAGATATACGTTACGCAACAAGCGTTCCGGCAAGAAGGTTGAGTTATAATCTCTTCCACTTTCCGCAGCTCCATATCCTACAAAATGTTTTGCACACGCAGCAATAGAAGTCGGATCATTCAGTGAATCTCCCTGGAAACCTTCAATCATAGCTTTTCCCAATACAGCTGTAAGATAAGGGTCTTCACCACAGCTTTCGGCAATTCTTCCCCAACGTGGATCACGGGATACATCAATCATCGGAGCAAACGTCCATCGTATACCATCGGCAGAAGCCTCAATAGCGGCAACTCTGGCAGACTCACGAACCAGATCCGGGTTAAAAGAAGCAGCCTGTCCTAAACAAATCGGAAAAATTGTTTTATATCCATGAATAACATCACGTGCCATCAGTACGGGAATACCCAGCCGTGACTGCTCTACGGCTGTCTTCTGTATCTTATTTGCGACTTCCGCATTTACAATATTCAGAAACGAACCAACTTTTCCTTCTTTGACCAAAGCATACATTTCTTCCTCACTACCATACGGACTCAGCTGGTTCATTTGGCCGATTTTCTCCTGAAGTGTCATCTTCCCTAACAGATTCTCGACCTTTTTCTCTATCTCATCTTTTCCTGTTTCCTTTTCTCCGGATGAAACACAAGAAAAAAAAGAAAATGTCGCCACCATAAGAGAAGCCGACAGTAAGTATATTTTATTTTTCATAAACAAATTATTTACATTTCAGGAAAGGCATTCCAATGATATAAATCACTGAAAAGCCTTTCCTCATTGTGATTAATATGGATTCTGTGTCAAAGTTCCAGCAGACTTATCGATTTCACTAGACGGTATAGGCAAGTACTTTTTGTTATCTTTATAACCACGACTTCCTAAAACCTCATTAGCTTTTCCTGAACGTACCAGATCCCAGAAACGCTTACCTTCACCATACAATTCAAGATGTCTTTCTTCCAAAACATTATCAATATTGGCAACAACCTTATGAGCTCCCAAATTTTCTACAGTAGTACGATAAGCTCTGGCTCTTACCTGATCCAGATAATTTTGTGCCTCGGCAGTATCGCCTCCAGTACGCAATATCAGTTCGGCTGCATTCAATAATGTTTCAGCATAACGGTATACACGTAAGTTATTTCTATAATTCAAGTCCTTGTCACCCGTACACTGACTATTTCCACCCTGGCGAGGTAAATATTTCAACAAGAAATAACCAGTATCTTCATAGCGCGGTGTATACGAAGCATTCGGATGAGTTTCTTGATATTTTGCAAAATTCAAAATACCGCCGTCCTTACGCTGGTCATCATCGTCGTAAGAATTATACAAGTCCGGATTCACGGTACCAAATCCCCATCCGCCTGCAAACTTTTCATCTTTACATTCGTTTATTCCGATCAGAGTAGGAAGAACTGTACCACCGGCAGCAATCGGATTTCCCCAGCTACGCTGAGCATTCAGATCGTGATAGTTTATTTCCCAAATGGATTCTTCACACCATTCGCCTGCATCTTCCCACATTCCAGCAAAATCATCATGCAGACTATACAACTGAGAAGATATAATAGAGCGCATATCCGACAAGACTTCAGCATAACGGCTTTCATCGTTCTGATACATCACAACTTCTGCTTTCAGCATTTGTGCGACAGCTTTGGTAACTCTTCCTTTCATTGTAATATCAACAGATTCGGGCAAGCGATTTTCTCCCAATGCATAATCCAGATCTTCTATAATTTTCGGATACACTTCATCTGCTGAAATCTGCTCTACCAAATAAGGAGAAGTAGAAGGATTCACGGTATAATAAGGTATGTTTCCCCACAATTTCCACAGCCATGTATAATAATAAGCTCTCAGAAAATGTGCTTCAGCCAAATAACGTTCCTTATTTTCCTGAGATATACCAGGAATACCATCCATTTTTGCCATAACAATATTGGCACGGTTGATTCCTGAATAAAATACACTCCATAAACTACTGCAAACGATTTCGGGAGTAGCTGTAAACTTATGCATGCGATGCCAGTGCTCATTATCTTGCTCTGTTGAACCTCCGGCATAAATATCGTCCGACATAACATCTGCAACCAGATTCAAAGGATTATACTGTCCCAGTCCCCAGTCAGGCCACTGCAAAGGATCGTAAGCAGCAACCAGTGCACTATAAATACGTTCTTCCGAGTTATAATACTCATCCTCGCTTATATTCACGGTAGGATATACTTCCAGAAAAGAATCACTGCAAGAAGCCAAACTCATTAGTGCTAAAGCACCACATATAAAATATTTTTTCATTTTTTCTCAGTTTAAAAGTTAGAAAGTAATATTTGCGCCAACTGTAAATGTCTTGGCCTGAGGATAAACTCCTTTATCAACACCTAAAGAAGTACCACCTGAAGAAATTTCCGGATCGAAACCATCGTAGCCTGTAATTGTAAACAGGTTTTCAGCTCCAACGTATACACGCAAATTCTGCACAAAGAATTTTGTTGTTACAGCCTTAGGCAAAGTATATCCTAACTGAATATTCTTCAGACGTAAGTATGAACCGTCTTTTATATACAAATCAGAAGACAACCAGTTTCCATTTTCATCATTTTCACTCAAACGAGGATATTTGTTGGAAGTACCTTCTCCGTGCCAGCGGTCTAACATATAAGAAGGCAGGTTAATGCTCTTCAAGTCAATACGGCGAGAACCATCAAAGACATCATTACCGATAGTACCCTGGAAGAAAGCATTCAGGTCGAATCCTCTCCAGTCTAAAGCGATAGAGAATCCTACAGTCCAGTCTGGCATACCTTTACCGATCTTCACACGGTCTGCGTCATCAATCTTTCCATCTCCATTCGCATCAACAAAACGTACATCTCCTGGCTGTGCATTAGGCTGGATTTTCTCTCCCTTTGAATTTACATATGAATTGACTTCATCCCAATTCTGGAAGATACCAGCAGTTTTCTTTCCATAGAAGAACGGGAAAGGTTCTCCGTTTTCGGCACGTGTAATTGTTCCGATATTCTGGATAGCATCATAGTTAGCCCAACCTTCGGCATTACCCAGTTCGATCAGTTTATTTTTCAGGTAAGAAGCATTGGCTCCGAATTTAACATTCAAATCAGAAACCTGGAATCTATAAGACAAATCCATTTCAATACCAGAGTTTTCCATCTTACCCACATTACCCATCGGAGGAGTATCACCAACATAAGCAGGCAACGGCATCTGCATCAGCATACCATCTGTTTTCTTCTTATACCAGTCTACTGTAAAAGTAAGTGCATTACCCAAAAATCCGAAATCCAATCCCAAATCAGTCTGGCTGGTTTCTTCCCATTTCAAATCAGGGTTAGGCAATCCATTAGGTTTAGCTCCTACCACAATAGCTTCATTGCCGTTAGCACCAAAAATATAATTGTTACCACTGTTCATAATGGCTGTATAGCGGAAGGCATCAATACGTTCATTACCATTCTTACCCCAGCTTGCACGTAATTTCATAGAAGTAAGCCATTCAGGACGTTTTTCCATGAATTTTTCATTTGTGATATTCCATCCTAAAGATAATGAAGGGAATACAGCATATTTGTTATTCGGGCCAAAGTTAGATGAACCATCCCGACGTATTGTTGCCTGGAACATGTAGCGTTCAGCATAGTTGTAGCTGACACGAGCAAACATAGATGCCAGTGTTGAAAAAGGCTGAGCTTGTCCTGTAGCTTCCTGATCGGCTTTTGTTCCTTGTCCGAAGTTGATGTTGGCTTTATCAGGATCCAGAGATTGCAAATTGTAGTTCTTTCCCCACAAGGTACGTCCCTGATATTTCTTTGCAGACTGTCCTAATATAACAGATACTGAGTGCTGTCCAAAGGTCTTGTCATACGACAATACATTTTCCAGCTGCCATGTATATCCTCTGTTCATGCCCGACCATGCAGAAGACTGAGTCTGACTGTTGCTCTTTCCCAGATAGTAAGGATATATCCAGCCATCATTTCCCCAGAATGCCAAATCAGCACCATAAGTTGTTTTAAACTTAAGACTGTCCCACAGTTGAAGTTCACCCCAGAAAGAAGCGACGAATTTATCAGAGTTGTTTACATCTCCCGGCAACTCCAATTGAGCCAGCGGATTGGTTATTTCGTTATACGCATCACCAACAATGGTATAAACATTTCCATTTTTATCTTTTATTGCTGTAGGATATTCTTTCAATACAGCTTCAGGATCTTCAGCATACACAGGGAGTGTAGGAGCAATCATCAGCGCACTACCCAACGGACCACCTTTTTCATTGTTTGTATCAACTCCTACTGATTTAATACGAGTATAACCGATATTGGTTCCAATTTTAAATGATGAAAGCCAGTTACGGTTTTTAGTCTGATCGAACAATGTATAATTAGAATTCATACGTAAAGTGAAACGTTCGTAATTTGAACGATCGAAATTACCTCCAACAATACCGTCTTGCTTGAAATATCCTGTTGACAAAAAGTATGAACCTTTATCAGAACCTCCGCTGACACTTATCTGGTGATTCATTATCGGTGCATTAGAGTTGAACAAAGCATCTTGCCAGTCTGTTCCCTCTCCTGCTGCTTCCGGATTGGCATAAGGAGCATCTTTGCCTGAGTTAACAGCCATTTCATTCATCAACGTTTCGTACTCAACTGCATTAAGAACATCTCTCTTTCTCCAAGGATTTTGCCAACCGTATGAGAAGTCATAGCTAATAACAGCTTTTCCTTTGCTTCCTCCTTTTGTAGTAACCAATACTACACCATTGGCAGCACGAGCACCATACACAGCAGCAGAAGCTGCATCCTTCAAGACCTCGATAGATTCTATATCAGAAGGATTCAAATAATCGATACCACCATCAACCGGCATACCGTCAACGATGTAAAGAGGGTCAGAATTGTTTATGGTACCAATACCACGAATACGTACCTTTGCAGCATCACCAGGCTGTCCGGATGCAGAAGTAACCGTTACTCCTGAAGTCTGTCCCTTCAACATATTATCTACACGGGTAGGAGTTACATTTTTCAAATCGTCAGAGCTAACCCGGCTGATAGATGCTGTCACAACACTTTTCTTTTGAATTCCATAACCTACTACAATGACTTCATCCAAAGTTTCGGTGTCTTCTTTTAAAATAAAATTCAAAGGTTGTGTACCTGTTGCCTTTTTCATTTGCGTTACATAACCAATGTACGATACTTCAATTTGAGAACCATCTTCTACATTGGCAATACTAAAATTACCGTCAAAATCGGTTATCACACCATTGGTAGTTCCCTTCACCAAAACGCTGGCTCCAATTACCGGCTCGCCCGATGAATCTTTGACGTTTCCACTTACTGTTATTTGTTGTGCAAACAAATGAACAGAAAAACACAATAAACAACATAGAGACAATACAAACCGAGTAATCTGTACCGGTTGAAAATTGTTCTTCATACTAGTAAATTTTTTAGTTAACATAATAGAATATTTGATTAAAAATTCTGGAAGCAAAATTAGATACTAAAGGACGTTAATCTATTCTAAAGTAAAGTCAGCAAGTAAGATTACAAAAAGATAACATACTGATTATCAATGCATATATAAAACTAACAGGTAAACTATACGATTGACATATAGAGTGACTTATACGCCTTTACAAGTCTGAAAAGCAGCTTTCGGGAATGAGATTTACCTCTTCTTCCCATTACAACAGGAAAGAACAAGCTTTTCTAAAACATGAACAATACAAGAAAACAAGCCATAGCACACTACAAAATAGCGTGTACTATGACCTGTTCTCAACCGGAAGAAAAACTTAAATCAAGAAGTTCTCTCCGCTAAAAAAGTCTATTTTGAATTTCCTATTACTTGCCTCCTCTTCCCAACAAGCGAACAGCTTCGGCAAATTTATCTTTAGGTATAATTGCTTTATTTCGCATGCGCAACCTATGATTGTACACTGTTTGAGGAGAACAATGCAAAAAGTCAGCAATCTTGACACTATCATTTATACCCAATCTGACCAATGCATAAATACGAACTTCCGTGTTCAGTTCGCTTGCATCTTTCAATAAAATCTGCTCTTCAGGACGAAGCAAAGAATTTAAATCCGCTACAAAGTCAGGATAAACCCGCAAAAAGATAGCATCAAAATTGGCATAAAAGTCTTTAAGTTCGTTTTGAGTCAATGAAGAGTTATCAGTCAATTGTCTTGCCTCTTCAAACTGACCAGTCTTTAGTTTACGGTTAATGTTTTTCCGATACTCATCCAACTTACTGATATAGTTCGAGCAAATAGAGAACACATGTCCGATATATTCTTCTTTTACATCATTCGACTCTTGAAGCTTCTGGTTAGCACTTCTAAGCAGTTCATTCAAGTTCTGAAGCTCCTGATTGGCTAAGGCCAGCTGTTTATGCATCTGTGAAAGTTCAACAACATGTTGATTAAGAGAGTGATTTGCAGAATCCAGTTCTGTACGCGACTTTCTCAACTTTTTCGTCTGACGATAAAGACCAATCAAGGCCAGTACCAGGATTATCGAGAAAAAAGTAACTACATACAAATAATTTTGCAATGAATTACGCCATCTTATATCACGTTGCTGATAATTAGCATATATCTTATCTAATTCTGTAGATATATTAATGATACGCACCCGGTTGGGATAAAGCAAAGCAGCCTTCAAGCAATAATTCATGTAAGCATACGCGCGGTCAATATCTCCTGCATCATACAATAACGATGAAAGTTCCTGCAACGAAGCAATATCGCGATTGCAGACTCTCAAATCAGCCATTGCCGAATAAATCAGATAAATCATGGTTTTTTCTTTATCTCCTAGCCGCTTATACATATTCGAAAGGCCATAAGCGTTCATTGCATCCAGCCGTGTATTATGATGAGAAGACAATACAACGTTCTCTAAGGCCGAAAACAAGCTATCTTCAGGAGAGAGTTCATTACATGACGCTACACACCACCAATAAAGGGGATCTTTCGGACGGACTAAGGCCAGCATGTGCTTATTGGCATTCTCGAACTCATTATAATACTTATTATTAACCTGCTTCTGGTCGCCCATATATTGCCCTAAATGCGAATACAGGTAAGAACGCTGATAGTAATACGAGAGTTTCAGTCCGTCAGACAAACTGGTAGAATCAACTTTTTCCAGCACTTCACCTGCTTCTTTTAACAATCCTGTTGCAGCAAACATAAACGAACGGTTTATCAGCCATTCATCCTGCCAGTCCTTCTTTTTAAGTTCGGTAGCAATCTGTATATTACGGTCAACGTATTTCATTGCAGAATCAGCATTGAATACGAAAGATTCGTCATATAGCATTTTATTTATCCAGAATTCCTCTTCAAGATTTGCAGCATTCGATAACTTTTTCTTCAATTGCGCTATTTTAAGCTCTTTCTGCGATGCCAACTCTCCAGTTTGTACTAATATAGAATCGAGTGTAGCAAGAAGCTGCGGAATCTCTTTTTCCACCGATTCCGCATAAATCCATCCAATCCAGTTAACTAGCAGCCAAAATAAAATGTGCTTCCTCATAATATCTTTTATATTAGTGCAAAGTTAACCAAAATTCAGAAAAAAAAGATTAAAATCCATTTCGCAATATTTACCGGTCAGGCATAACTTCAACAAAAAAATTTCCTTTACACGCTTACTTCATGACAAACACAAAGCTTACGCATAAAGGAAATTTCCCTGTATAGTATATGTTCAATTATCAGAACAGCTTGCTAGGATATTCTCCAGAGTCGGCAAGAGCCTGCAATTTATCAACTACACCCTGACGGTCGGCTGCATATGTTACTCCAAACCAGCGAGAAGTAGTATCAAGAACTTCTACAGTAGCAGTACCATCGTTGATCAGCTTATTGACCATGAGCGGAATGTAGTATTCAGCTTTAGGCTTATCGATGTTTTCTTTCAGGAAGTCGATGAAATATTCTTCAGAGTAGTTGAAATAGTCAGGAGTGAAGCCCCACATATTCATTGAAACCGGAGTATTATCTTCGATGCCTACCCATTCGCCATTTTCATCTTTATAAGAAACGACACCGTTAATACGCATAATTTCAGTACGTTCTACTACTGTTGTCAGATGTCTGTTTTCGTCGGTAGAACAGATACCGCGAGCTACTGTACCACTTTCACTCAGGGTATTTCCAACACGGAATCCTACCATACAATATGTATTCTTAGCTCCTTCAGGAAGTTCAGACAAGAATTTACCGATTACAGCAAAACTGTCACGTCCGTAGAAGTCGTCAGCATTGATTACGGCAAAAGGTTCACGGATCACTTCCTTACCCATCAACACTGCATGGTTTGTACCCCATGGTTTTACACGTTCAGCCGGACAAGTAAATCCTTCAGGAAGCTTGTCGATGCTTTGAAATACTACTTCTACTGGAATATGGTTTTCGTACTTGCTGATGATTTTCTTACGGAAATCTTCTTCAAAATCTTTTCTGATTACGAATACAATCTTTCCAAATCCGCCACGGATAGCATCAAAAATGGAATAATCCATAATTGTTTCACCATTGGGACCCAGACCGTCAAGCTGTTTCAAACCTCCATAACGACTTCCCATTCCGGCAGCCAGAACAAACAAAGTTGGTTTCATAATATATCTTTTAAAATTAAGTTATAGCACAAAGGTAAAGAATTTATATAAATACAACTAAATAGTTCCAGAACAAAATGAATACTAATTCGGTTATTTTATATAAATTCGCACAAACAATACAGCTTGACTTGGCCTATGAAAAAATATCTGCGATGGACAGGGATCGCCGTAGCATCTCCGTTCATATTATTTATATTGCTATGTATTCTGATATACATACCTCCTATTCAGAATTTTCTGGTAAACACGGCTACACGCTACGCTTCCGAAGCCACAGGTATGCAAATCTCGATAGGAAGAATCTCTCTTTCATTTCCGTTAGATTTGGTAGTAAACAATACCGTAATTATCGACAAGCAGGATACCATACTGAATGCCAAGAAATTAACAGCGAAGATCCAGTTAACTCCCCTGCTGAGAAAGAAAATCGAACTTGACGGTCTGGAGTTGAGCAAGGCATCTGTAAATACGGCAAACCTCATCGAAGGTATGACGCTGAAAGGAAATCTGGGAGAGCTATTCGTATCCTCACATGGCGTAGAGCTCGATCCGGAAACTGCCATTGTCAACACTCTTTCTTTAAAGGATACTCATTTATCCATCTGCATGGCCGATACTACAGCCTCAGATACGACCAGCTCGCAACCGGTTTTCTGGAAAATACAACTGAAAAATGTTGATTTCGAAAACGTTTCGTTTGCCATGCAAATGCCGCTGGGTACATTCAGCATGTCAACATCGCTCGAAAAGCTTTCTCTACGGAACGGACTGGTTGACTTACATAAGTCGGCATACTCGGCAGGTTCACTTAAACTGACAAACGGTAGTGCTTATCTTGATACCAATACACTTCCTGCTGCCGAAGGATTCGATGCATCGCATATCGGCATTACCAACATCAAGCTGGATGTAGACTCTGCCTACTATGCCGGAAATGATATCTATGCCAATATCCGCGACTTCAACTTAAAGGAACGCTCCGGACTGGAAATTGTTTCAACAAAAGGAAAACTGGTATCGGATGCCAAGACACTGAAAGTTCCGTCGTTGCAGATAACAACCCCCGATTCGTATCTCGAATTCAGCGCATCTATGGACTGGGAGGCGACTGATGCTGAAAAAGACGGTATGATCAATGCTCGTCTGATGGCTGACATCGGCAAGAATGATTTACTGAAGGTTATCACCGGAATGCCGGAAGATTTCATAAAAAAATATCCGTCTGCCCCATTGCAGATACGTGCCGGCATAGACGGAAACTTGAAGGAGATTCGTCTTACCACGCTCTCGGCAAGCATTCAGGATGCTTTCCGTGCACAGGCTACGGGAAGTATTACGTTGCCTATGGACAGTCTCCAGAGAAACGGTAACATCAATTTATCGGTAGAAACGGGCAACTTGAACTTTGTAGAAAGTATGCTCAGCGGTGTCGTGCTGCCATATGGCATGAAACTGGAAGGAGAAGCTTCGGTCAACGGCAGTCTGCTCGGAGCAAACATGCAGTTCTTTCCGGGCAAAAAAGCCAATGTTATTTTAAAAGCTGACTATGATTTGCAAAAAGAAGGCTATCTGGTCGACCTGAATATCGACAGTCTCAACATACACGAGTTTATGCCGCATGATTCGATATTCGGACTTTCGACCTCACTGCATGCCGAAGGAAACGGATTCGACTTTTTCTCTCCGAAAACATCCGCTCTGCTGAAGGGTGAGGTTTCACACTTCCGGTATGGCTCGCTTCTGTTTTCCGGAGTCACACTCGATGCCGGTCTGAAACACTCTCAGGCTTCAATGATGCTGAATGTCAACAACCGGGCAATAGACGTATCGGCCAATTTGCAGGCATTGCTTCAGCCGAATATGATAAAGGCCGACCTGAACACCCATGTGCGGCTGTTAGACTGGCAGGCATTGTCACTTATGAGTACGCCTTTCAGTTCGTCGATGAACATCGAGGTGCATGCACAGACGGATATGAAGCAACGCCACAAAGCACGTGCTACCGTCAGCGGTATACAGCTCGTAACAGCCGAAAGAAACTTCAGGACTAAAGACCTGCATGCCGGTTTCGATATGGCTACCGATTCGGTAAGGGGATATGTCAATGCAGGCGATTTGACTTTCCTGTTCAAATCGGCCAACAGCCTCGACAAGTTTATGAGCAAGAGCGACCTGGTAGCCAAGGAGTTTGGAGAGCAGTGGAAGAAAAAACACATAAATCAGCGCCTGATCAGAGAAATGCTGCCTTCGGCACAGTTGAAAGTATTCTCCGGATCAGACAATCCGGTGGCCAACTTCCTGGCTTCACAGCATGTAAACTACAATCGTCTGCGGGCCAGCTTCAGTACTTCGCCGGAAGACGGATTAAACGGTTCCATCGACTTGTACGGCTTGCGGACCGACAGTCTTCAACTGGATACGATTTACTTCAAAACGTTGCAAGACTCTGTGCAGGTGAAATTCTACAGTGGTGTAAAGGCTCTTGCCAACAAACGTCAGGAAGCCTTCGACATTTCACTGAACGGATATATCGGATCTACCGATGCACAACTGGCAATAGGTTACCTGAACGGTAAAAGAGAAACCGGAGTTGATCTCGGCCTAAAGGCACAGCTACGCCCCAACGGCATCAGCATGCACATCACTCCGGACAATCCTACTCTGGTATATCGTCCGTTTAAGGTGAACCACGGCAACTATATCTATCTGAGTGACGAGGGACGTATCCATGCCGACGTCAAGATATACGATGAGAATCATTCCGGATTATCCTTATATTCTACTCCGGACTCTCTCGTACAGCAGGATCTTACCGTAGCTCTCAACCAGATAGACATAGCTGAGTTCCGGCGCATCATCCCATATATGCCCGACATAGCCGGCTTTATCAACGCCGAGGCACACTATATACAAAGCGAGTCGAGCATGCAAGTTGCAACCGACATAGGAATCAACAACCTTGCCTACAACAAACAACAACTGGGCAACTGGGAAATGAGTGCCGTATATCTGCCTAAAGAAACAGGAGAACACAGCATAGACGGCTTCCTGATGCTGAACGATGAAGAAATAATGAGCCTGAACGGAACGTACCTTTCTGCCACGGGGAAAAATGATAAAGATAATCTGACGGCAGATGTGAACCTGCATCATCTGCCGCTGAAGGTAGCCAACGCATTCATTCCCGATGATATAGCCAGGCTGAAAGGCGACCTGGACGGTTCGATTTCCATAGAGGGTTCCACGTCACAGCCCGTCTTGAACGGAGAACTGGAACTTGACAGTGTAATAATCAATATTCCACAGGCTTCACTGAACCTGCAACTCGACAACCGACCGCTGAAGATTGAGAACAGCCGACTAAAATTCGAACGCTTCAACATCTTTACCAAGGGAAAGACACCGTTCAGCATAGACGGTTACGTAGACATGACCGACATGGCTGCCATGGATATAAACCTGAAAATGGAAGCGCATAACTTTGAGCTGATCAATGCCAAACAGACCAAAGAGTCGCTGGTACACGGTAAGATTTATGTCGATGTAAATGCCATGCTGAAAGGACGGCCGGATGCCCTTACCATGAGAGGCAACATGAATATTTTAGGAAGCAGTGATTTCACTTATGTACTGAAAGACTCTCCGCTGACCGTAGAAGACCGCCTGAACGAAACTGTCACGTTTGTGGACTTCAGCGATACGACTCACATAGCCAAGCCTCACATTCCTGCCATGTCGCTGGGAGGTATGGATATTTTGATGACACTTCACATCGACGAGGCTGTGCAGGCACGTGTCAACTTAAATGAAAGCGGAAGCAACTACATGCTGCTGGAAGGTGGAGGCGACTTGTCATTCCAGTATCAGCCCGACGGAAACATGCTGCTCAACGGCCGTTATTCGCTGATAAGCGGAGAAATGAAATACGAAATGCCTATCATCCCGCTGAAGACTTTCTACATTCAGGATGGAAGCTATATCGAATGGACCGGAAACGTTATGAACCCGAATCTGAACATAAAGGCTTCGGAACGGGTGCGTGCGTCGGTTTCTTCCGATGGAGAAAGTACGCGTATGGTAAACTTCAACGTGGGAGTGAATCTGACAAACCGCCTGGAAGATCTGGGCTTTACCTTCACACTCGAAGCTCCCGACGACGGTGCCATGCAGAACGAACTCGCTGCCAAATCGGCCGAAGAGAAAAACAAGCTGGCTGTCACCATGCTGGTTACGGGTATATATATGTCAGAAAGCAATACCGGAGGCAAAGGATTCGACACCAACAGTATGCTGAACTCGTTCCTGCAAAGTGAGATAAACAAGATAGCAGGAAATGCACTGAAAACAATAGATATAAACTTCGGTATGGAAACGACCGATGAAGGCGCAACCGGAAATACCCGTACGGATTATAACTTCCAGTTTGCCAAACGATTCTGGAACAACCGCTTCCAGGTTATCATCGGAGGAAAAATATCTACCGGAAACGATGTACAGCAGCAAGACGAGTCGTTTATCGACAACATTTCGCTGGAATACCGTCTGGACAACAGCGGTACACGCTACATCAAGATTTTCCACGACAAGAATTACGAAAGCATACTCGACGGTGAAGTGATAGAAACAGGAGCCGGTATCGTACTGAGAAAGAAAGTGAGCAAACTAAGCGAACTGTTCATCTTCCGCTCCCGCAAAAAGAAACAGCCCGAACAAACAACAGAAAACTGATTGAAGCATAATTACATATCCATGAAGAAATATAAAACATATCATATCCTGACGCTTCTGCTTGCAGCCATGATGGCTGTATCATGCTCTACAACAAAGCACTTGCCGGAAGGGGAAACCTTGTATCTGGGATTGAAGAAAGTAACCATCAACAACGAAGACAAGAGCAAGGCAGGACAAAAGGCACTTGCCGAAGCGGAAGGAGCTATCAGCATTGCTCCGAACAACGCCATCGTGGTAAAGCCCAATATCCGTTTTCCGATACCTTTCGGACTATGGATATACAATCGCTTTGAAAGGTATGAAAAAGGCTTCGGAAAGTGGATATTCAAAAAACTGGCTGCCAAACCGGTATATGTTTCTACCGTAAATCCAGAAACCCGAATAAAAGTAGCGTCCAATCTGCTGCACGACTACGGGTATTTCGGCGGAAAAGTAACTTACCGGGTAGACAGTACCCGTAACCCGCGGGCTGTAAAACTGAGTTACGACATCGATATGGGAAATCCGTACTACATAGATACCGTGACATACGAAGGATTCAGACCACAAACCGACAGTCTGATTCATGCACATTTCGACGAACGGCTGATACACAGCGGAGATAATTTCGACGTGACGGTCCTGAATCAGGAACGGCAGCGTCTGATAGACCTCTTCCGCGACAACGGATACTACTACGCAAGAAATGAATTCATCACTTTCCTTGCCGATACAATCATGCGCAAAGGGTACGTCAAGTTAAAGATTGTACCCCGGCAAAGTATTCCCGAAGAAGCCCTCCGCACGTATCATATCGGACATACTTCTGTGTACCTGACGGGATATAACGGTGAACAGCCTGACGACTCACTGAAGATGCGCAACTTTACCATCTATTACTCCGGAAAGAAGCCGGGCATCCGCTACGGCGTACTGCGCAAGCGTTTCCTGTACCGTAAGGGAGAAGTCTATTCGCAGACCAGACAGAACTATACCCAGGAAGCTCTGGCACGACTGGGTGTGTTCAAGTTCAGCGAGTTTCAATATACTCCCCGTACAGGAGCAGAAAAAGATACACTCGACGTACGCGTGAATGCCATGTTCGACTTGCCCTACAACAGTGAGCTGGAGCTTAACGTCACTACCAAGAGTACCAAGCAGACCGGTCCCGGAGCCATATTCAACCTGTCGCGTAAAAACTTCCGCCGCATGGGAGCCTCACTCAATCTGGAGCTGAAAGGTTCATACGAATGGCAGACCAGCTCAACCGTCGACGGCGACAAGTCTGTCATGAACTCTTACGAACTGGGAGCAGCCCTGTCACTGGAGTTCCCTCGCCTTGTACTTCCATGGGTACGCGACCGCATTGACCCGTTCCGCTTCCCGTCGCAAACGAACTTCAAGATTTATGCCGAACAGGTAAACCGTGCACGATACTTCAAGATGCTGTCTTTCGGAGGAACCGTTTCGTACAGTTTCCGCCCGTCAAGAAGCATGAAACATACCGTAACACCACTCCATCTGGCGTTCAACCATTTGCAGCACCGTACGGCTACATTCGACTCGATTGCACAGGCCAACCCCATGCTGTTTCACAGTCTGGACGACCAGTTCATCCCTTCGGTCACCTATACCTTTACCTACGATGATTCATGGCGTCACCGCCGGATGCGAATATGGTGGGAAAACTCTTTCAGCTCGGCAGGTAATGTCACCTCACTTATTTATGCAGCCTTCGGCAAGAGTCTGAAAGAAAGAGAAAAGAAATTCCTCGGAACTCCATTTGCACAGTTCCTGAAGTTCTCGAGCGAGATACGACCGCTTTACTACATCAACGACAAGCAGCAGATTGCCGGACGACTGATGGCCGGAGTAATCTGGGCATACGGTAACAAGACCATTGCTCCCTATAACGAACAGTTCTACGTAGGAGGAGCCAACAGCATACGTGCTTTCACGGTACGTTCTATCGGTCCCGGACGCTTTCATCCGGCCGAAAACGCAGCCTATTCGTACGTAGACGAAACGGGAGATATCAAGCTGGAAGCCAACCTGGAGTATCGCTTCCGCATTTTCTCCAACCTTTTCGGAGGCAATCTGAACGGAGCATTGTTTCTCGATGCCGGAAACGTATGGCTGATGCGGAAAGACGAAGCACGTCCCGATGCGCAGTTTACGTTCAACAAGTTCTTCGACAATATTGCACTGGGAACAGGTCTGGGTATCCGATACGACTTGTCTTTCCTTGTACTTCGCCTCGACTGGGGAGTAGCCCTGCACGTACCTTACGAAACAGGAATCTCCAAATACTACAACATACCGAACTTCAAGGACGGAATGGGTATCCACTTCGCAATCGGTTATCCGTTCTAAAATTAGAACAAACTATATGCAGAATACAGGAAAACCCACTGAATTCTGAAACAATATCCCCAACTTGCTAAATAAGTTGGGGATATTGTTCTTTTATTAACAAAATGTAATATAAATACCTAATTAAAGATAATAGAATTCATAATCTGCCATTCATGACGAGCATCAAGCACAAGCACTCCGGCTGAACTTAAATCGATAGGCTCATCTTCACCATAATTCTGCGATTGCCTCTTTTCCCCCATCGTATACAAACGATTACGTACAATACTAAAACAAGTTTCTGTATCAATATTATCGAGTTCGGTAATCACAGTACGTCCGTTCTCCCCATCAGGCAACGATACCAATGTACGGTCTTCACCTGCAGTTTCGTAATTACGTAAAATAATATCCCAATACTTTATCACTCTTCCTTCCGCATCAAGCATCTGCATTTGGAAAGTAGGTATTCCTTCTTCCACATCTCGCTGCGTCATAACAACCGAAACCCAAAAGCTATCACCGAACACCGTACCCCTCGGTAATGAAATCGTCCCCTTAGGATAGGCTTCCTCATCAGTCCGCCAGTTCGTATCGGCACTATCCAGATAACCATCACCATTCATATCCAGCGGCAACTGCACATTCTCTGTATTACCTGGAAACCACTTGCACAAATCAACCTCATATACAGAAAACGCATTGTTCACTGCCGATCCTGCCAGTGCACAGTCATAATCCATACGCGGATTCATGCCGTTTATCACATTATCCTTATGAAAATCGAAAGCATCGTCCACACTTCTGAATCCTCCGAAGATAATAGTCTGATTACGTTTGGTCGCAACTAGCCGCAGCTTAGCCACACTACTGCCGTTTACCTGCACCGGCACACGGGTAAAATAGCCGAACGTACCCGCTACCTGCCGGCGAGCTACCATCAGTCCATGCTGTGCCTCTGCTTCAGCACTCAGTTTGGAAAGAATCACTCCATTTTCCACCAAAAAAATTTCTGCACCTGCAAAAACTTCTTCAGCATACCCTCCATTAGGGACAGTTACGGTTTCAGTCTGATTGTAATAATCCCCTACTTCTACACCTTTAAACGGCTCATAGCCTCCGTAAGTTCCGCTTTGGTAACCAATTACATATGCCATGTAATTCTTTCCTTCCTCCAGACACTCACTGCCGGTAAGCGTAATCGTGGCATATCGTCCCTGTCCGTCTTCAGTACTCCAGGGATAACTTGCTTTGTTATCCGGATTACTCCAGTTTTCAATCGTCTTTTTATATACCACCTTTGCCGGGCTCTGATACTCCACAATCAGTATACTGAGCTTGTCGAACGTCTGCGTAGGTGTAACGCTCGAAATAGGACGGCGTGATGTGACAGTAGCCGGATTCACCCCTTCTCCACCTTCAAAAAGCTCGCCCACACTTTCTACCGCTACAGTAAACGTCTGCTGCAGTGGCTTCCCATTCTGTCCTTCTGCATCAAGCGACGACGAATCGCTGCAGGCAGAAAGAAGCATCAGGACGATGCCTGACATATAAATCAATCTAGTATATTTCATAAGTTAATCATCCAATTAAGAAACTTCATACCCTTGTAACTACCTTACACAGTGCCAATTGTTATTGCAACACGCCAGAACAGTCTATAGGTTTTGACGGAATCCCCAGACAATAAAAATGATTTGCCTCAATCGGGAAAAGATACTTGTCGAGGTCGTCGATAATACCTGTGCCTATATCAGTTTCGTCTTCGAAATCAAGCCCGTCGCTATTTTGCCAAGGCTTTATCAACCGTACCTTTTTGCTGGAACCTACAATACCGGTCATGGAGGTAGTAACAAACTCCGCTACAAGCGTATAGTCGTACAGCTCCCTGTCTGGGATATTGACAGGCAGCATAAATGCCGTCAGGGAACATTTGTAAGCATAATCAGAAACGACTCCTGAGCCAGGTTCTGGAAGATATAAATCATCCTTTGTAAAGGTCTTATCCATCAGTACCCTGCCCTCTTCGTTGAAAGAATCATTCCCGTAAGGGCTGGTAATATAATCTGTAATTCCACTTGCTGCTGGAGCACTGGGCAATAGTTTCACTTGTGTATTCTGCGAATTATAAAGCAATATTCTCACGCGCTCTACTTCCAGCGGAATCTGATCCAGGCAAACCTGCAGACCTGCGACTCTGCGCCACAAATTAATCTCACCAATATTCTTGTCACTCTCCGATGCTGGCTTATCTACGTACCCCGTAAAGAATTCCGAATGTGCCATATCAGTCGGAGTTTTACCTTCTTGAAGTGTAATCGGATCAATCAGCTTACTGCCTGTCTGAATAGACTCAGGCAAGCCATAGGTTTCTTTCGAGTTCATCCCGTCATAGTCTGGCATATTATCTTGCCCTGTCGCTCCATCTACACCTACCGCTACCAGCCGGTAAGTTTTTCCGACCGTAAATGTATAAGCAAACGTATACCGCATTACTGCCGTTTTATCCGGAAGATTATTAGCTCCAAAGTATTCTCTCCACCCCACATTAAAGCGGGCTTTACACTCACCATCGGTCCCAGCTTTGTCCATTTCGTAAATATAGAGATATACATCCGTAACGTGCTGCACACCACGAATATTATTTCCATAATCTCCATCATAAACCGGCAAGGAAGTACGGGTCTGCAAGTCACTCTGAGCCGCAATGGTAACCGTTACTCCCTCAACAGTCTGTATCGGTTCATTCTCCTTGCTGCATGAGGCTCCCAGCAGGAGGAAGCCACACACAGTCAGGGCACAAAATACAGCATGTATGAATTGTTTCATTTTCATAACCTACTTTCCTTTCATTCTTTTACGAGATAGAAACGTCCGTCATTACTCTTCATCGCACCTGCATTTACTGTAAGCGAAGTACCATCCAGCAGGTAGCGCTTTCCTGTCTGCTTGTCAACCAGTGTCCATCCCTTCCAGTTGCTGCCATAGTCCAAAGTGAATTCTGTCTGTTGCGAACCGTCCTTTACCATGAATCCTAAACCCACACGAGTTGCATTACTCATTTTCTGAATATCGAGCGCACGCTTGTCGGCTACGGTATACACCTTTACCTTCGGCATAAAGTCCTCGTCAATCAGTGAAACAATATCCTCCTTCGCATTGTATGCATCCGATGCTCCGGCACTGCGAATCAGCGAACAAGAACTTACAGAGTTACCCGATACAGCCGAGATTTTCATTTCGCCTGCTGTCGGAACAGAAGCACTGCGGGAACTTCTGGTTGCGGTACTTGCAGAAGGCTGTACAAACATATCCGAGGTATAAGTTATATTAACATTGTCTGAAGTATAACCTTCTAACGCCTCTACATAAAATGCCTGCAACGGTGCAATGGTGTTGCTCTGTTCTCCAGCTACATTAAAGCTTAAATCTCCGTTTTTACCTAAGGAAATTCTGACCAATCCCTCTTCTTCTCCGAAAACACTTTCAGAATCTATGATACGGATAGCCTGAACAAACTGTTTATTTTCTGTCAGGAATGTCTTTATATCCAGATAACTCATAAACGGATTGCCTGCCACAAAATAGGTAGCTCCTTTTCCATCATTCCGCAATTCAAAAGTAAATGAATTACCTGCATTCTCCGGATTAAATCCACTCACTTCATAAGCAAATTTTCCATTCATATTTCTTGCTTCTACCGGCAAAGTTTCTTTTTTAACACATTCGCCGGAAAGCGTATAATAATTGTACTCGGTATATGCTTTCGGGAAACGAAGACGATAAGAAGTTCCCCAATCATTTCCAACCATCATCTTGATGCCCTGTGCCTGCTCGTACGGCTGAGCCACGGCATTGAATGTACGACTCCAGTCGGCAGTAGCAACTACAGTACCGTTAGTACCAGAAGTTGCAGTTGTAACCGCACGACTGTACATTTTCTGACGTACTATCGGATTGTGTCGCACTTCACGATAAGTAGCCCCATTCAGCGGAGTAAAGTATGCCGGCATCTCAGGCGAAACAAACATATCGCCCGTAACCATGCCGTGAAGCGGAGTAGAAATCATATGATACATACCGCTTTGTACTTCCATTTCCACGTATGCACAGTCATACTCCAGATATTGTGTATTGAGTACAGCAGCTCCCGGTTCGAAATGAATATTCGCACAATAGTTACCGCCATAGAATTTATCTACACTACCCCAAGCATTCAAGTCAGGATAACGTGTGGCTCCTGCAGGAATCACCACATTAGTACATCCCCAAGGAGAACCGTCCGTCCAGTTGCTCCAGTTGTTCCAGTCGGTATCTGACGCATTTCTCTTCCAGGTAGTCTTCAGCGGATGTACCTGAGCACGCAGCCCGTTGTAAGTAGACAATCCCGAAATAGAATAATCGCCTACCGGCAATGACAATTCAAAGAAATAGCCCTTATCATCCTGCCGCAATTCAGCCTCCTGTTCTATCTTCTGTCCGTTGCCGTTATACGGATAGCAGGTAAATGTAAGTTTAGTACCAACTTTATCATCCTGAGCATCGACAAAGATACGTACATTGCCCAAATAGGTTGTTTCATCCACACAAACATGTTCGGTTATACTCTTATATGCAATGTCGGTTTCTCCTTGATCATCCGGTTCTTCCGCACAGTCGGGAATACCATTTCCGTTGGCATCCGGACGGATATAGAAACCCGACAGCCAGACTGTTTCGAGCGCATCTGCCAATGAAGGGAACGAAATACGTACTTCATCGTAATCCTGTAAAGGAGTAACCTCCATATAAGCCAGTCCGGCATCGCTTATCACCTCGATGGAAGCCAATCCGCCGGAAGTAGACTCACTTGCTACCGCCTGTCCACCATTGTATGCCGCAATTGCCACATTCTGAAGAACAGACGCATTCAGCACATATCCCGGCGTACGGAGTATGGCACCTACTGGCTGTCCGCCTCTGATGGAATTAAATTTTACAGCCACGGTAGAACGGCTTATCAGGCTGACTCCAGCTACAATAGAAGCCGCTGTCTGCTGACTGTTGTCGATTACGTACGACAGGTTGTTCATGGTAGCCCCCACACTTGCCGCCGACGAAGATTTTGTTTCCGCATAGTTGATAGTCGCCCCATGCTTCTGTGCCGTGATCATTTCCATACAAGCCTCCGATGTCCCTGCATACTCTTCGCAAGTAGTGGGTTCGTAGAAAGCATAATACAAACGGAAGGTATTCAAATTGACATTCAGCAAGCCTGCAGTCCAAAGCTCCACCTGATCGAATGTCTTATCTGTTTCCACATAAAAACGTAACTTGCTTCCGTCGTTTCCTACCAGTCCCACTCCTATCGCGTCATTTTCTGCCGTCAGTCCGGAAAACACTTCTTCACCATCTTTATACAGTCTGATAAAGAAAAACTTCAAGACATCGGCACCCAGCAGCTGATTATTTGTCTGCATCACAAATCCCACGCGGGTCTTTCCTCCTTGCGGAGCAATGTCTTGAGAAGAATGTACACCAGCCAGACTGCCAAACTGAATCAAGCTCAATACATTGGTAGCTTCTGCATAATTAGTATAATCACCATCAACCAGATTCTGGCGGTTGTTTATCTTATTGAACAAAGAAATACCTCCCTGTGATCCACTGGATTCAACCACCGTATACTGTCCTTGGTTCGCAGAAGTATTAATCATCATCGTATTACAACCCGCCACAGCTTCTTTTTTATTGCGATGAATCACCGCATACGACCATGAAATTTCTTTTTCTTCTCGGGTATATACAGCCTTTACTACATAGTCACCATTTACTGTCATGCCGGTCATGTGGTTGCCCGATATAGAAGGAGATGTAGCTCCGCTGGGCCAACTAATAAGTGAATAGATTACAGAACCTTCCGATGGTGTCGGGAGGTTGTAATAATCGGTAGAAATGGTATCATTGCCAATGGTAAAATAAGAGGATACGTCTATCTCTACCGGGTCGCGGGAGTAGGCGTAATGAACTTTCACTGCTGATAACAAATTAATACCAGAAGGTAAATCAAGTTCCAATCTTCGGGTATCCTTTTTTGTTAATATCATGCTAAACTCTCTTGCGCCTCCTGCTAAAGCAGATACTCCGATACCACTTTCCGTATTAATGCTTTGAGGATTATTATCACCTGTGTCATAGGCATTTAATTTAGTAGCTCCTAAAGAAATAGAAGCTAATCCACCTCCAGTTGTATAATATCCTACTTCTGAACCAACGGGTATCGTCGCTCCAAAATCTACACGACATGTGAGCCCACCCAAAAGTCCGCTTACAAGTTCACATACCGGTCCATCATTTAGATTCTTGTTTACTAAATCTCCTTTCGACAAAGAATGTAGTGGTCTTTCCTGCTCAGCGTAAGGATATTCATGTTTTTCTGCCGCTATCTTTTTAGGATTCTCCCCCACAAACGCATAGTAGAACTCCAGTCCACTAAGTACATCGACACTGATGGAAGCACAACCGATTCGTACTTCATCGAAAGGTTTAGTAGTAGTGAATGAAATTTCACTTAAACCTCCAGATACATTCAAGAGATTTAAGTTTAGTAACTGAAATTTATCACCACTTCCTGATGTAGAGGAACCGTCTTGTTCTTTGCCTTTTAAATAAGTCTTTACCCAAAAGCCTTGCAATACATTTAAGCTTAGTAAACCTCCTGGGGCTTTATACAAGAATCCGACCTTAATGCCATTAGAAGAATCGTAGTAAACACGATTGACATCTTTTACAGACAAAATTGGAAGCCCTGCATTTACCTCTGCCAATCCCTTCAGACTAACAGAGTTATCTAAGTTCTTGTCTACCAAATATTCCAACTTATTATCCGAGTTACTTAAAACGCCTACCAAATTCTTGGTTATCTGGTTGATTACTCTTCCTTCACCCACCAAAGGGACACGACAATTGGGCTTGTATGTAGCACCGGTAGCATCCTGTACCACATCAAGTCCCGAGGTACTTGCAGCCTCAGCACGTGTTCCGCCTTGTTCGAAAGATTGCACCGAGGGAAGTAAATCCTCATCGCGGCATGAATAAAATACAACTGTCAGCAGTGCAGCCAGAAACAGCGGCACCGATGCAGACCATTTCTTTCCGGCTATTCGACAGGCGGAAAGAAAACTCCTTTGTCTGGATGTCTGGAAAAATACGCTCATTATCTTTAAATTTTATAGTTTTTACAATATTTCTTCACTTCCCCGTCGTGCATAAAACGGTACTACCTGACTGCGGTTTTACGCGATTCTTTCTCTGAATAATGACGGAAAGCTGCCTGGCTCTTGCCTTCGGAATAATCATGAAAGACAGGCAGTCTTCCGGCTCCGATTCGTATCGTTCATGAGAAATCTCACTGTTGCCGGCGTCTTGCAGAAGAGCTTTTTGTTACTTGACTTCGGAAATTCAAAAAACAGGGTAAAATAGTATTGCCTGATTTTCAGGCAATACTATTTGATTTATCATTCTGAAAATTAATCCAATTCCATTCCGTGAATCACTTCCCAGTTATCGTTTACTTTCAATACAAGTTCTTGCTTGTTGTTCAATGATTCTGGTTTGTCATTTGGATTTTCTGGATTTGGATCTGGATCAACACCCGGCTTTCCGGGATTAGCTTCATCATTCATTCTGGTACCAATACCATACAAGTGGTTACGTACAAGGCTGTAGGTGTTTGCAGATGTATCTGTAATAGTACTATCCCAATTTCTATTCCAGTATGTAATTGCCTGATTCAACTGAACATCAGTTGAACCCAGATTCACTTTCCAGCTTCTAAGTACCTTTCCACCTGCATTTGTCAATTGCAAAGTCAAAGTCTGTTTTCCATCTACATGTGCAAACGGGATAACAAATTCACCACCAAAAGCAGAACCTTTCTGGAAAGTAGGATGACCTTTTCCATCTGAAGAATATGGATTTTTCCAGTTTTCACCCGCATCAATCAAATTATCTTTGTTATCATCCTTAATAGCAGTAAACCATTTATTCAAATCAATAGTGCTAATCACACAAGTATCACTTCCAGATTTGCCATTGGTACCGTTTACTACATATTTTACATTAGCATTACCAGAACCATTTCCAGTAAGATCAAAGCTATTGAAATTACCAAGAACCAATGACTTATTCTGAGCACTTGCAACCAGTTTCAGATACCTGGCACCTTCCATAAAAGGAATATCTTTAACGTAGGCAAAAGCACCTGCTACCTGACGGTTCAGTACTACCGGTTTCTTGAAACCTTTTCCCTTTTCAACAGTCAATTTCATCTGTCCGGCAAAGATTTCTTCACCAATCTTATTCGTATCGCCCCCTTTAATTGGCAACACCATGTTTTCGCTGAAAGTATATTTACCTCCACCTTCTTCTATCTTTTTAACTTCAGTAACCTTAGTTAAATCATAATCACTAGTAGCACTATAACCTACCGCATAAATCTTATAAGTACCGGCAGCAAGTTTATCTGCACCCTTCAGTTCAATAGTAGTCTGGCGACCGTGACCACCGGTAGTATATACTGTTGAAACATCATCAGTATTCCAATCAGAAATTTCTTTTACATACTTTACATTACCAGCACCATCACCATCACAAATCCACAGCTTCACATTTTCAATAGTCTGTTTAGCCTCAGCACTATACAGCGGACGTCCGGCACGGGTAGCCAGTCCGTCGCCACCATTTTCCACCTGAAGTGTGATAATCTGAGCACCGTCAGCTACACTCTCTACACCATTTCCGTCTTGCACATAGACAACTTCCTTGTCGCAAGAATAGAATGACAATGACGCCATCAAAGCCATTCCCAATAAATAGTTTTTCTTCATACGTAAAAAATTAAACTATAAATAATAACATTATCAATAATCGGTCAATCAATCCAGTTCCATATCGTGCAGTAACTCCCAGTTGTCGTTTACCCGAAGGTAAATCTCGAAGTCGCCCTCACCGCTTCCGCCTTCGTCTACATACACATACTTCAGGATGGTAATCTCGTTACGCCCCATGGTGATGTTTATGTCCTGTGGCTCCAGCGTAGGATAATAAGCAGCTCTGCCCTGACTTCCGGCTGCCGATTTGTCGATAAACATCACACTCAGCGTAGAACCTTCGTACGACGGCGACGGACACATCAGGGTTTCGCTCTTTATTTCACTGCGTATCTCCTGCCACTCGAGCTCGGTATGTATATCGGTCAGACTAGAATAATGGAAACCATTGTCTACAAAATTGTAAATATCCTGTATATCCTTGGTGGAGAAGTCGATGTTATCGGGGATTCCCTCCGCCTTGATAAGCAAGTTGCCCTTGGTACGCTCCATGGCAAGCGAATGTTCTTCGTTGCCGTAACGATAGTCGAACGTAGCACTTGCCAGATAGATGTCGTTTGCCGCCGCACCCACAGCTTCCATTTCTGCCGTAGTAGCATCTTCTCCCAGCGGTTCATCGCTCTTCATGTTTCCCCATACGGTAAGAGTATATTTTCCATACGGCAACGACTCGGGAAGAGTGATAAGCTGAGTCTGATTATCGTTGTCTACCAGCGTATTTTTCTGCTCTGCCACTACCTTTCCTTCGGCATCGTGTACAATGTAATATAGCGTGCTCACGTAATCGCGAAACGGCAGGTTTTCTGCCTTGCGCTCCATCAGTCCCAGCTTCACGGCATCGTCGATGTTGAAGTAATTCTTATCTTTTACTGTAAGCGTAACCTGCAGCGGCGGACAGGGAGGAATGGAGTCGCGTATGCAACTGCTCCACAGAAGACACACAGCCACCGGCAATACATACAATATCTTTATTCCTTTACTCATAGTCTTTTCCTTCTGTCAATGCTTGAAATGCCGGTGTCGTAAGGTAAGGAAGGAAATCCGGCTCTGTTTGCATTCGTTCCTTTAATCGGCTGTCGGGCAGCGCATGTTCCAAACGGGCTGCTACCTCGTCTGCCTCTTTCTGCATACGTGCAGCCACCAGCGCACGTACGTATTCTGCCAGCGGAGTGTGGTCTTCGCAGCGATCCATAATGGAAGCCGCATGCTGTGTATCGCCAACACTGAGCGATACAACCGCCGCATTCACGTCTTCGTACCCTTGCATCAGCGTGTATGCCTCTTGCAGCTTTCTTTCCTGTGCCTTAAGCAATGCCAGGTTGTAGCGCGCCTGAGGCAGTTCGGTATTGGTCTGAAGCAGCTCAATAGCTTTTTCGTTGTTTCCCTTATATACATATACGGCTGCCTTGGTATTCAGCACCTCGGGTGAATATTCTTTCAACCCGTTGAGCACTGCCTCGGCCTCATCTGCCTTGTCTTCACGCAGCAGAAGTACCGCCAGATTATTGGCTGCCACCTGCGACTGCGGGAAGTAGTGCAGAATGGTACGGTATACCTCCTTCTTCTCTTCGGGAGTCTTCTTCAGGGTCGATACGCGCAACAGCTCTTCTTCATTGAAGGCATCGGGACGCTTGCCGTACATGTCGAGCAGTTCGGCATCGGTAGTGAAACTCTTCAGTGTATATGTATATACGTATTCTACCTTGCGGTCTTTCTGCAAGTAATTGTTTTTGATGTCGTTCCAGCAAGACAGACGGCGGATATAGTGTTCTGCCACATCGTCGTTCTCGGCATTATACTTATCTAATATTTCTCTTACCTTCAGCGAGTCGGGGTGTCCGTCGGCAATCATTGCCTGCAGCACCGGCATCCAGCCTTCGGGACGGGAACCGACACTGAAACGTGAAGCCTGCGACGCACTGATATGAAGCTGGTCTACCAGCCAGTTTTTGGCAGAATTGGCACGGTTGCGCGACAAGGTAGTATTGAAAGCATACGAACCGTCAGCCGATGCCATACCGTAAATGCTTACCCTGTTCAGTGTGGCAAGCGAGTCTGTCACGATTTTCTGCAGCGTAGCAAGCATACGGTTCATCTCGTTGCGGTTATCACCCAGCGAGAGGTTGATGTCGTAACGGTTTATCACGAACTGCAACAAAGCTTCTCCTCTGCCTTCCATAACCTTGGGACGGATAACAAACTCTGGCTCAATCCAGTTCAGTTGAAGCGATTTCTTAGGTTCTATCAGCGTAGGGATATTGTTGATGTAAGCAATATCTACGGTATCGGCAATACCACACTCACCACATCCGTCGGTAGAAAGTACGGCCACAATGCGTCCGCCGTCAATATCGGCAGGCACGGCTACCCGTTCGGAATAGGTTACATCGTACTCCTTGCGGTTGTTTACCTTGCGTGCGACATTTGCCAGTGTATCAACATAGCCGTCGAGAAGTACACGGCGGTTCATTTTCTTACTATAGATAGGAGCATCGAACACCATAGGAGTGTATTCTGCCAGCATAGAGTCTTTCTGCAGCAACTGCGGAACAACAATGAGGCGGGTGCGACCTGTAAAGGCCTTTGCCGGAATGTGAATATTCACATCCACACCCACAGTAGACATGCTGTCGGGAGTAAGCGTACGCACCGGTGTTACCGCAACTTTCTTATTCATACCCGATGATGCACAGCCGGCTACTCCAAGCCACAAGCATCCAGCCCAGATTAAATATGTATATCTGAATTTCATATTGCAAACGTTTAAAAGATATAAGAAACCGATACAGCCAATTTTGTAAGCCCCCAATAATCTTTGGTCTTGTCTTCATGGCACTTACTACAAGGAATGCGGGGACTCTCCTTATACCACAGGCGAGCGTATCCGGCACCAATCAGCGCTTCCAGATTCCAGTGCGACGACAATATCCAGTTGTAGCCATAGGTTACTCCCCCTCCGGTCAAGCAACCGTCGTATCGCTTATCACTGAAACCTCCATAATATTGTGCTCCATGCAAGTGAGCTCCTACAAAATGACCTTCAAAACTCTCGCAGAACCAGTATCTCAATTCTGGTTGCACAAGCCAGAAACGCATCTTTCTGTCATCCCTAAACGTCCAAGGATTGTATGCCAGCTGCCAGTCGGTAGTAAACTTTCGGCTCAAACCAATTTCAACGCTGGCATTGGGGGTAGTAGCTCCCCAATAAAGAGCATTTGTCTTCAAAGCTACGTTTTGAGCATTTCCGTTTCCTCCGAAACACAGAAAGGCACATAGAAAGAGTAATTTTCTATATTTCCGTATCATCTACACTATCATTTTATTTTTTTGCAAAGGTAAACAGCAACGGAAATACAAAAATTACAAATTCACGTCAAATAATTACAATTTACAATCACCCTATAATTCTAGTCAACCTATACAGTTTTTTCCAATTGCTTCTTTTCGTATTTCTTTAGGAGTCTTTCCAAAATATTTTTTACAGAATGTATCCAGATACGAGGTTGAAGAGAACTTATATTTTTCGGCAATCTCACTAAATGACAAATTGCTCAAAGCAATATCGCGCTTCACAAACTCCTGTTTACGTAATAAGAGCCAGTTTTTAGCTGTTTCATTGAAAGTTTCCTTAAAGCGCCGATTAAACGTACTCTGACTCATATTTGCCTGTAAAGCAAAATTCTTGACATCAAATATCTTGCGGCTATTCATTAATACAAAATCCTTAAATTCTAAATTTTGGCCCAAAACGGGATAGAAAAACAAAGCCAGTTCTTCTTTTGTATATCCGGCACGCAAATACAAGAAAAGTTCATCACGCTTTATCTGATGATAGTGTATGCACCCCAATCCCTCTTTTAAACAATCTACTAGTAAAGAAAAGAAACTTTGCAAGCGTATATCTAGTTTCAAGCAATATGGATTTTGACAAGCGCTTTCAGATATAAAATGCGACAACTGTTGAATGGAAAAACGCGAGCACAACTTCAAATCGTTTGTAAACGAACATAATAATAAGGTCGTAGCTTTCCGAGCAAAGGTCGTTATTTGTTTATTTTTTGGAAGTAAAAACATATACCCCAATTGAGGAGTAAAATATTTATCTATTTCATATCTTATCTCAATATCTCCTTGTAACAAAATAACCAAAAAAGTTGTATTAAGAAACCGACGTTCCACAGTATGCCCTTCGGGAATCTCCATCAACGTAAAAACTTTATTGAATTCTTCCGCATAATTAGTACACGAAATATGTTCATTTTTATACAAGAGTGTCATGCCTTTTCACTAATTAGGTTAATACTTACTCCTCAAAAAGCTTCTTTGACTTGTTAAGAACTTTACATATCCATTTATAAAAGCACAACAAATATAATTATTCTCTATATAAAAAACACAAAAAAAAAGTTTTTTTCCTAATTAAACTAATCTTTCTCTAATGAAAATATGCTAAAATCAATAAGTAAAAACAGGCTAAATAGCCAAAACTTATCAACAAAAAATCCGGAAATTTGTACAATATCCTTTTGCTTTTGTACAAATTTCCGGAAAGGTTCCCCGATAAAAAAATCTCAATTATTTGTTTTTCTGCTTTTCACGGTATTCGGTAGGAGTCATGCCAAAGCGTTGCTTGAAGCACTTGCTGAAGTAACGCGGATCGTTGATTCCCACCATATACGAAATCTGTGTCATGTTAAACTCTCCAGTCTCGATAAGCTGGGCAGCACGTTTCACACGCATTTCCTTGATAAATTCTATCGGAGCAAGTCCGGTCAATGATTTCAGCTTCTTGAAGAAGACTGAACGGCTCACAGCCATTTCATGCACCAGATCGTCTACAACAAGTTCTCCATTGTCGATATTCCGTTCCATAAAGTTTGTCAGCTGCTCCAGGAAACGACGGTCCTGCTGCGACATGACATCTACCTCTTCTTCCTCATTTTCCACTTTCGGAGGATTGATATCCATCAGGTGGTCGCAATAGAACTGACGCAACTTCTGACGGCGTGCCAGCAGGTTATCAACACGTGCTTCGAGGTAAGTGGCACTGAACGGTTTGGTGATATAACTGTCGGCCCCCAGTTCCAGACTCTGCAACTTGGTGTCCATATCGGTCTTTGCAGTAAGCAATACGATTGGAATGTGGCTGGTAGTCAGTTCCTCCCTCAGTTCCTTCACCAGAGTTATTCCGTCCTTCTCGGGCATCATAATATCACTGATTATGATATCGGGCACATACTTAATGGCTTTCTCCAGTCCTTCCACTCCGTTGGCAGCTTCTATAATGCGGAAACGCTGGCTGAAAATGCTCCGCAAGAAGAAGCGCAACTCCAGATTGTCTTCTATGAGCAGCATTGTCTTTGTTTCAGAAACCGATGCCTTGTCTGCCTCATCAGCAGCAGGAACAGCTTCCGGCTTATCCTCCGGTACAGCAACGGCAGGAGTTTCGACATCCACAGGCAAGGAATGCTTGGATGCTTCACCGATTATTTCCACGTTATCCGACAAGACAAATTCGGCATTCTCACCGTAATGGTCTTTTCCCTTCAGGAAGTCTACGCTAAAGCAACTGCCTTCTCCTTCCTTACTGTCTACATGTATGCTGGCATGGTGCATTTCCACCAGTTCTTTCACAAGCGAAAGTCCGATGCCAGAACTGTTCGGATTGAACAGGTTCTTATCGAGCAGGGTTTCAAAACGTACAAACAGTGAAGCCTTCTTATTTTCAGAAATACCTCTACCCTGATCCTGCACTCCTACGGTAACCGTATCTTCATTTTCAAGGATAAATACGGTAATGTTTTTTCCGGGCTGCGTATACTTGAATGCATTCGACAGCAAATTGAAGACTATTTTCTCTACCTTGTCAGCGTCTACCCACAACTTGAGCTTAGGCTGTTCGGTTTCGAAAATAAAATCAATCTTGTTCGATTCGGCTATGGATTCAAAATTCTCCATAATCTTATGTACAAACGCGACGATATCAATCTGTTCGATGCATAGTTTCATCTTGTGATTCTGTATCTTACGGAAATCCAGAATCTGATTGACAAGCCTCAGCATCCGATGTGTATTACGTTCTACCACCTGCAACTGTTCGCGTACGTCCTTACTTAAATCCGAACGTTTCAAGATATATTCCAGCGGTCCCTCTATCAAGGTAAGCGGTGTACGGAGTTCATGAGAGATATTGGTAAAGAAGCGGAGCTTCATGTCCGTTACCTGCTGTTCGACAGACACCTCATGTTTCAACCGGTAAATAACGAAAAGTGTATAGGCTCCAACCAGCAGAATCAGCATAAAGCCTAATGTGTAAATCACATAGGCATAAGGAGTCTCCCAAAACGAAGGCTTGACGGTTATCCGCAAGGCACGTTCGTTCTCCACCCAGATACCGGCTCCGTTGGTCGACTTCACACGAAAGACATAATTACCTTTCGGCAGGTTTGTATAAGTAGCCGTACGCTGTTTACCCACATAATTCCACTCCTTATCGAACCCGTCGAGCATATAGGCATACTTTACATTTTCCGGGAAACTCATATCCAGAGCAGCAAAAGAAAGCGTTACGGTGTTTTCCTTATGCGACAAATACAAATGCGACAAACTGTTCAAAGACTCAGGCAATACGGATTCCGGTCTGGGAACAACATCTTTATTGGCTATCTTCAAGCCCGACAATACAATGCCAGGCACATAGGAGTTTTTCCGTATCAGTTCGGGAGTAAAGCACAAAAGTCCTCTGTTTGTTCCGAACAGCAAGCGTCCGTCTTCGGCACGTATTGCCGTACTTTCTTCAAACGAAAGCTCCTCTCCTATCTCCTGCTTCAGATAATTATCGAAATGATGGTTGACAATATCCATCTTGCTCAGACCGCTTTCCGAACCAATCCATATATCTCCTTTCGTATCTTCGGCAAGTGAAGAAAGTACATCGGTAGGAAGTCCGTCTTTTGCCGAATACGAAGTAAACAGGCCGTTACCATTCTTATCAAGGCTCTTAAGCTCATTCAGTCCTCCACCGAAAGTAGCAAAAAACAGACGTCCGTCGTGTGTAAGCAAGATATCGTATATATCGTTGCAGCTCAACACTTCACGCTTATTAGGCATGCACACGAACAAATGAAAATCAATCGTATCGGGACGTTCGAACTTTTCACTGAAAGCCAGCAGTCCATTGGAAGTAGCTACCCACAGCATACCTTTTTTGTCGAGCAACATACGACGTGCCTTATAGCAACGTTCCATTGGATACGATTTCAGATTATTGCGCGAGTTTATAAAACGGACACTTCCATCACTCTCCTTTTCGATGTAATCGATACCTCCACCGAAAGTAACAACCCAGATACGACCGTAACTGTCTTCACACAAGTCGTACACATTGTTATGGCTCAGACTATAGATATCGTTGGCATCGTAAGTATAATGAAGCATCTTATATCCGCTTCCCTGCGGTATCAGCTGAACGATTCCGTTTCCTTTCGTAGCAATCCAGATATTTTTTTTCGAATCCTCTATTATCTTATAGGCAGATCCTCTGAAAGGAGTGCCAGTAAGTGATATGCGTCCGTCGACTGTAAGATAACCCTGTAACTGGAAGTCAAGAGAATACACAGAAACTTTACTATTACGTGTACCTATCCACAACTGCTTACGGGAATCCTGACAAAGCGAACGTACCTGATTGGCATTGGTATCGTACTTACAGTTCTGCGGCTTAATCAACTGGAATTCGTTTTTGAAGAATGTAACCTTATCCAGTCCTTTGGAATGAGTGCCCAGCCATAAATTGCCCTGATGGTCGAGCATCATAGCATGAAGTTTGTTTGAGAAGCGCCATGCATCTGTTCCCACTTCATTATAGAAAGGCTTCAGCTCATTACTTTCTCTGTCGAACCAAGACAGTCCTCCTCCTACCGGATGTACCCACAGATTGCCTTGCTTATCCTCGCAGACAGCAAACTTTGGAGCATCACCCGGTTCTTTTTCAACCGGAACCTGTTCCACCTTGAACACCTCCGTCGACGGATTAAAATGACAGACCGTACCAATCTTGTTTACTTCGAACCAGACCTCATTATGACTGTCGACATATATTGACCGTATCGGATGCTGAGAAAAATCAAATTCATTTTTCAGACCGTAATACTTCAGTGATTCGAGCGCTGCATCTCCCACAACAAAGCCCGACCGGCGGGTAGCCATAATGACCTTTCCTCCAGACAATTCCCGTATGCTTATCACATCGTCCTGCAAGCCCAGGTCTTTCAACTCGAATGTTTCATCCTTCAGCGAGTATTTCCATACCCGTCCTTTATTAGAGGTAAAATATACGTGTCCGTTAACGAATGCAGCCGAAAAAAAAGACTGGTTAGGCCGTCCGGATTCAGGATGCGTATTTACAAAAAAAGGAGTCTGCTTTCCATTATTACCTTCGATGCAAAGCAATCCATCTTTTGTAAGTAGCCACTCTCTGTTTTTCTTGTCTAAAAAAACAGTCTTGATAGCAGTACCTTTTTCTTTTGAAGCAGTAGACAAATAAACTTTCGAAGCAAGTGTTCCGGTTTTCCTGTCAGGCACCACTCTGATACCTCCGTTTTTATCAGTAAGCAGCCATACAGTTCCATTATCCAACGGCAAGATAGAAGTTATAACCAAGTCTTTTTCAGCCCCATTTGCCGTAACTTCGGTAAACGCTTCCATCCGCTTATCGAAACGGAATGCCTTCCCATCGTAAGTAATGCACCATACATCTCCATACTTGTCGACCTGCAAATGGTCTACACGATTGGAACTCCATCGCATATCGTTTTCCTTACGGGCCTTATAAACCTTAAAGTCGTAGCCATTGAAGCGATTGATTCCATCCCACGTTGCAAACCATATCATACCGTCGTGATCCTGTACCATATCCATTACCGAATTCTCGGACAGACCATTCTCCTGAGAATAATGAGTAAACGTACAGTTCATTTGTGCCTGAGCTAAAGCACTGACGAACAAAAGCAAAAGGATATAAAAAAATTTTCTCATACTAAATTTCTGCTATTCGGACAAAAATAGGAAAAATTAAATGATTCCGCAAACATGAAAATCGGAGGGAGTCTAAAATTGTTTAAAATATTTCCCTTACAAAGATTCACTGGCAACCCAACCGATACAACGAGTAGGAGGAAAACGAAGTAGTTTTCTTCCTACTTTCGTTTTCCGACCTCTCACACCACCGTACGTGCCGTTCGGCATACGGCGGTTCTTTACTATGGATGCCTTTCGTATTCTTCGAAAGACACTTCCACGACATCTTCTTCAACCATCCATTTGTAGGTCTGCGCTCCTTTATACCCTTCGCATTCCGTCCTATCTCTTTAAAGGTAGCCCAATACTTCTGTTTTGGTTTTATGCATTCGTTCCAACAAACGGTAGTTTTCAGTTATGCCGTTTAAATAAAGTTTGGTCCTTCCCTATAGGCATACATGCCTTGGGTACTACGACCTCTGCTGACTTCTCACGGCAAGCTTTACTCCATCATGGTACTTCGAATCATTCATCCTCACCATATGTCCGTGAGACATCCTCGGATAAGGGTATTAACTTTCAATCTTATGTCTGCTCCATTTACACTAACCGTCCCGAATAGCTATAGGGCTTTAGTTTGTTTCGCAACCTTACCCACGGTCATATGCCTTATATGAAGTTTCTGTTCGTCAGACCAGATGTTTGCCGCCAGCTTCTTTCAGATTCCAACTCGCGATGGACACCCTTGCTTTTGGCTGTATGATTCCCGCTATTAGGGCTCATTGGGGACTTGCACCCGTTAGCTAATACTCATGCCGAGCATACGAACAAAAAACGGAGTATCCGCCATTATGCGAATCTCCGTTTTCGAATATTATTTAAAACCGGCGATGGGGAGGACCACCAAATCCTCCATGACGTCCGCCAGGTCCGGGAGGCGCAAAGCCGGGACCTCCCTTACCAGCTCCCTTACCGCCGAACAGGTTCAGACGATAGATGAAATGTACCATGCAATAGCTATAAATAGCATTATACTCAGTATCCTGACGCATAGCAGCCGTAATTACACGACTGATATTGCTCTGGTTTCTCAATATATCATAGAACTGAATACTTACGGTAGCAGCATTTCCCTTCAAAAAGTCCTGAGAAATCTGAGCGTTCCAAATTAGTTCATCGGTATTCATACTCGACTCGGCATATCCTCTGCGGGAGTTCTGCGACAAATCTGTAGAAATGGACATATTCCACGGCAAACGCACATTGGTGCTGGCTCCATAAGCAAACTGATAAGTATCCAGATTGTTGCTTTCCTGATAACTGTTTCTCGAATGGGTATAATCGAGTGAGCCATTCAGAGAGAACTCCCACCAGTCATTACGGTACGTACCTCTTAAACGTTCACCCAGCGACAAGCGTTTGGTAATATTCTTGTCTGTATCAGAAACAAGATCCTTCTCGCTTATATAGCTCACCATATTCTGGTAATTTGCTCTGGTAAACGTATTGATGGTATATTTCTTGTTTCTCAAGGCAATGTTGGTTCCCACCATTCCGATCAGGTTCCAGTTTCCGTTAATATTTTCAGGAGTAGTAACATATCCACCGGTTTCCGAATCGTAGACTTTGCGGTCGCTTATATTGTTCATGATATTCTGGTAACGGAAAAATGAAAACATTCCCCGTTGTTTTTCCGTATTAAAGAAATTATATTCGGCACGCAATTCATTTGTAAATGTCGGCTTCAGTCCTGGATTACCGTTCCGAATATTAAGCGGGTCTGTATTATCGGAGATAGGCAGCAAATCTACCATGTTCGGCTGAGAAGCCTGTCCGCGATAACGCAAGCGCAACTGACTGGTTTTTGAGAATTTATAGCGGAAATCGAATGTCGGAGTAAAATTAAATACATTTCTGACAGTCGTTGTATCCAGATCACCTTTCTTATAAGAAAGATCCGACTTCTGAGGCTGGAAGCTGACTCCCGCATTCAAGCGCATCTTCTCACGTATCCAGCGGAAAGTAACATCCATCTGGTGATTATAATAATTATAGGCTGCACTCTTGCTCAAGTCGTTGTTGAGCACTCCCGGATTACTTTCATTCACTCCGTCACCAATCGTCCAGTTGTCACCCATATCGAATGTAGAATTATCTGTGGTAGAGTGTTTATACTGGAAATTGTAGCTGAACTGCAAAAATCCCCCGGTAAAAATCGGCTCACTGTACGTCAGACGCGCACTATAATCGTAGCTCTTTGTAGGAGTTGTAATATAGCGGTTCAATATTTCCATACGTTCTTCCGGAGTTTTCTGGAAATACTCTGTTTCCGATGTAGAAAACTGTTCACTGCTGCTATTGGTGTAATTATATTTTCCACGGAATGTAATATTCCGGCCAAGCTTGCCTAATCTCCGGTTCACGAGCACCGAACCTCCTACAGTCAGGTCATCACCTTTTTTCAGTGTATTCTTCAGCACCGTATTGATAATATCTTCTTCGGAAACCAGCGAAGTCAAGTCGTCCGTACCGAAAAGTTCATCAGTTGTATATCCAGGATCCTGACTGAATGTATAAGAGTTCTGTCCGTTGGTATTGTCGGTCTTACCATAGCTGAAACGAGGACGGAATACAAAAGTAGTCATAGTATCCGGTTTCCACTCGATAAAGGCATCTGCCACCAGCTTGGTAGTTTTATTGCGAGAATGGTCTAACGCGTTTTTAAAAGAACTGCTTTCCGATGATACAAAAGTTTCGGATGCCTGTTTACTGACGATATCAGCATCCTTATAATTAAAGTTGACACTTCCTTCAGTCTTCAACTTTTCTGTTTCAGTGGCAAAGTTCACACCTGCCATTTTCACAGCAGTCAGACCGTTTCCTCCCTTACGGAATCCTCCACCTCCACCGGGAAAAGCATTGTCATTTACGTTATTGACCGAACCGATGGCAGTCAGCTGGTTCTTGTTGCGGAAATGATTGATCATCACCTTTCCGCTATAACGGTCTTTCGTACCGGCAGCCAGATCGGTATTACCAATCCATCCCTGATTCATTCCGGGCTTCACACTCAGGTCGAGCACGGTTTCCTCTTCTCCATCGTCCACACCAGTCATTCGTGCCATATCCGACTGTTTTTCATAGGCACGTATCTTATCGATGATATTAACCGGCAGGTTCTTCATGGCGATATTAGGATCATCGGCAAAAAACTCCTTGCCGTCGATCATAATTTTCTTTATTTTCTTTCCGTTGATCGTAATTTTACCGTCATCGTCAATTTCTGCTCCCGGCAATTTCTTAACCAGTTCTTCCAGTGCAGAACCCTCCGGAACACGATATGCAGAGCTATTGTATACCAATGTATCTTCGGCAGCAGTAACCTCTGGTGCCTGAGCTACAATGACAGCTCCTTCAAGCATAACTGCATCCGAGTGCAGGGAGATTGTTCCCAGATTAAGACGTGGTTTAGAACTCGTTAATGTAATAGGCTGAAAAGACGGCGAATATCCGACAAAGGAAACCTTCAACAGGTATTTACCCGGACGAGCTGACAAAGAAAAGCGTCCGTCCAAATCAGTCACATTACCAGCTACCATCGAACTATCTTTCAACGCAAGAATCTGTACCGTAGCCTGCATCACCGGTGAGTTATCATCTCCATCGACAACTGTACCCGAAACTAAACCTTTGCTACCTCTGCTTTGTCCAAAAGCGTATATCCCACAGGATAACAGTAGCAGCCCCATAACCCAGTTTTTCATTATTCCGATCTAATCAAATGTTTTAACGCTGGTTTGACATCAAAACATTTTAAAGGTTTAATATTGCAACCTTTTTTAAAACTTATTTTTTTCTGAACGTTTTTTCTATACGATGCTTCTGATACAAAAACTCCCAACAAATCACACAGATAATCAGATAAACTATTCCGACAGAATTGTCGGCCACCTGCAAATCTTGGTTTACTGCTCCCTTTATCAGCATCACGATGTAATACACTCCCCAGATATATAAGGCATATTTCATAGCTTTACTGCGCAGACATGCCGTCTCTTCGGCCTCATCCTTTACTTTAGAGAGAAAAATCATGAACAGCGACAGCCAGACAACCAACTTAATCCCCAATTTTACATAAATCAGATTCCCGTCGTGTACCTGACCAAACATATACATCAACAAAGGCACAAAAACAGATAAAATAAGTAATGCGTATCCTGCTATTCTACAGGCAACCGGTAATATTCCTTTCATAAATCAATTTATTGGTAAATTCAGCACAAAAATAATTAATTGTCAACGTACACACATGTACTTTTTACTTTTTTTCTATTTTTGCAGGAAAAACAATAGATTTATGAGTAAACAAGAAGTTGTAATCTGCCATAACCTGGAAGAAAACCTGCAAAAGGCAGTCACCAGCAAAACATACGATAAATTATTTATTCTGACCGACGAGCATACGCGCACGTATTGCCTTCCGATTATCGAAAAATATCCGTTTCTTGCACAGGCAGAACATATTTGCATCGGAGTGGAAGATATTCATAAGAATCTGGAAACTCTTGCCTACGTATGGAGCCAGCTTAGCAACAAGGGAGGTACACGCCACTCACTGATGATCAATCTGGGCGGAGGTATGATAACCGACCTGGGTGGTTTTGCAGCTGCTACTTTCAAACGAGGTATCGACATGGTTAACATTCCTACTACATTACTGGCCATGGTAGATGCTTCTGTAGGAGGAAAGACAGGCATCAACTTCAATGGGTTGAAAAATGAGATTGGAGTGTTCGCACCAGCCAATTATGTTCTGATAGACTGTGAATTTCTTAAATCACTCGATTATCCCAATATCTTGTCGGGATATGCGGAAATGCTGAAGCACGGACTTATCAGCAACACGGAGCACTGGAGCGAGCTTATCAAATTCGATATGGAGCACGTAGACTACAAGCATCTGCAACAACTTGTCGCTACTTCCATCGAGGTAAAAGAAAAAGTGGTAGAACAGGATCCTTTCGAGAAAAATATCCGCAAGGCCTTAAACTTCGGACATACCGTAGGTCATGCATTCGAAAGTTTTGCTCTGGAAACAGGACATCCTGTATTGCATGGATATGCCGTAGCATGGGGAATGGTGTGCGAACTATATTATTCACATCTCAAGGTTGGTTTCCCCAAAGACAAGTTACGCCCTACCATACAGTTCATCAAGGAGCATTACGGAAAACTGGCATTCAGCTGTAAGGATTATGACCGTCTGTACGAGTTTATGAAACATGATAAGAAAAATTCCTCACTGGGCAATGTCAACTTCACCCTACTCGGTGAAATAGGTGATATCCATATCAACCAAAGTGCCACTCAAGATGAGGTATATGATATGTTCGACTTCTATTGCGAAACAATGGGCTAAAAGGCATTATTAAAGATATTACAGCGACAGCTTATTCTAAAAAAGCAGAAAAAGCATATGAAATAATTTGCTAATTTAAAATAAAGCCTTACCTTTGCATCCGCAATTCGGGGTGTAGCTCAGCCCGGTTAGAGTACGCGTCTGGGGGGCGTGTGGTCGCTGGTTCGAATCCAGTCACCCCGACTGGTAGAAAGCATTGATAATCTGATGATTATCGATGCTTTTTTATTTTAATCTAACTCTTGGTTTTACGATGAAAAAGGGTAAGAAAACGACGTTAGTGTAAACCATAGTGTAAACCGCTGCACAACCTTTAAAACTATGAGTATCAAGGTTTCAGTGATTTGTTTTAAGAGCAAGGTGTTATCAAATGGAAACCACCCTCTTATGTTACGCATTACAGAGAACAAAAAACGAGTGATGAAAAGTTTAGGAATCTCCATAAACCCTAAATATTGGGATTTCGGCAAAGAAGAACCTAAACCTAAATGTCCGGATTACGAATTAATCCAAAACATCATTCTAAAAGTAAAATCTGAATATCAACATTTAATCTTAGAGAAGTTATCAAAAAATGAAGAATTTACCGCCTCTTCATTAATCAACGAGCAAAAAGAAGAAATCAAGGCTAAAACAGTTGAAGAGTTTTACTTGTCATTAATAGAAGAATTAAAGCAAAAAGGCAGAATTGGTAATAGTTACGCTTACTTGAACTCATACAATACTTTGAGAAATTTTAATCATGGGAAGAAATTGAACTATACTTTCAGCCACATTGATGTAACCTTCTGTCGTAAGTTTGAAGATTGGATGCGTAGTAAAGGAAACAAAGATACAACTCTCAGCTATCAATTTCGGACTCTACGTGCTGCATTCAACAAGGCAATTGAAGCTAAAATTGTAGCACGAGAAAAGAATCCGTTCATTAAATACAAATTAAGCCATTTCAACACAAAGACTATTAAACGAGCTTTATCCAAGAAAGATATTATGAAAATTATCAATGCGAATTGTATTGGGAAGAGCGAGCTTAGACAGCTTACGCATGACTTATTTTCATTCTCATATTTATGTGGAGGAATCTCATTTGTGGATATTGCCAATTTAACCCCTAAAAACATAGTGGATGGTAGGCTTATCTATCAACGGCAAAAGACACATGGAAACATCAACCTCCCTCTTTCAGACAAAGCACAGAAAATTATAGATAAATACATTGACTATCAGAAGCAAGCAATCTATCTATTTCCTATTCTACATGGAAAGAAACATATTACTCCTATGCAAAAAAGTAATAGGGTACACAAGGTCTGCCATCAAATAAACCAAGAGTTAAAAATATTCGCTAAAGAACTGAATATAAAATCAGAGGTCACAACCTATGTTGCCCGTCATTCATTTGCAACCATTTTAAAAAAATCAGGAGTTAATATAGGAATCATATCTGAAGCATTGGGGCATCAAGATATTAAAACCACTCAAATCTACCTTAGCCGTTTTGATAACGAACAAGTAGATGAAGCAATGAAAAACTTGTTGTAGTTTATTGCATTAATGATTTTCATAGCTGAAGCACATATACTATATATTAAAATTGCTTAAAAAAATAAATCAGATTATCGTTGTCAAGAAAAAAAATAGGATATTTGCAATCAATATGGAAGCTAAAAAAGCAACATATAGTATTTCTTTTTTTGATATGAACTTATCTAAAGGAAGAATAATTATTTTGGAAAAAATGACAGGAAAAAATCTGCATTTAGTCACAAATGCCCCATTTATTTCGTAATTTTTTTCAAAAGTATGATCATATTATTGAATAAACTATTTAAACTAACAAAAACAGATATAAAAAACATAGAGATATAAAATAGAGTAGAAATAATTAATAGAATTAATGGGCATAAATGACTTAAATATAAAAAGTTATTTATGCCCATTTTTATTGCTAAATAATTAAACTATGGAATTTTCAGCAAAAGCAATTAATACAATAGCTGACCTATACAGTAAGTATGGTTGGAAAAAAGGTAGCGGATACACTGTTTTAAGTTTGCTTGCCATAGCAGGAGGTTACTACCTCTTTATGGAAATAAAAAAAGCAAATCAAAACAATTTATCGAAAAACCGCAAACAAGAAACAAAATTTGCTTCTTCATGCAGGATGGAAGAAAATAAAGCAAAAACAGAAGAAAAAATAAAAATTATTAACGCAAAAAAAGAAGCAACTATTGAAATAAAAAATCTACAACACCAACAAAAAATGGAAAGGGATAAGGCAAAAACGATTCCTTTATTTGCCACCAATGATATGTCAAAAAATAAGATTGAAAGCTATCGTGAAGCAGTACTAAATGGAACAGTTGATAAGACTATAGAACGTTGTTTAGGATACTCTTGGCTAAAAGAAGGGTATGACACAGGGCTTGTCGGTCCAACGGACTGTGGAAAAACAACTTTCATTATGCAGTTAGCTATTTCATTAGCAAGAGGAGAATGTAACAATCTTTTATCACAAGAATGGCTTGAAACACCTCCAACCCCGGTTATTGTATTCACATTAGAACAAAATTACAGTGAAATCCAAAAATATTATGGAGAAATTATTGACAAAACACCCTTACTTGAAGTTTACGGAAATACTAAAATATACCCATCAGAGATAATTGAAATAATAGTAATCGAAAAGAACAAACATAAAAACAAAGGAATTGCTGTTTTTATTGATAATTACACAAAACTTGAAGAACTTTATGGAGTCAAAGCCATGAAAGAATTCAGCGAAAAATTAGAAAAGCTCCGTCTAGAGAATTCAGCACCCAATAAACCTATAACTCCACTAAAAGTATATCATACAAAATCAGATTGGAAACCAACACAACCATTAACATCTGATAATGTCAGAGGCAATAAAAATAATGTTTATTTCACGCAAAACTTCCTATACTTCACATACTGCAAGCATAGTAATGAACAGCGTGTACTTGGATTTATAAAATTAAAGCATGGTAATAAGAATATCGCATATATATTGGAATATGCGAATACGAAAATCAATCAGTTTTGTTATGTGAAAGAGGGGAACAAAAATGACATTGGTATACCTCCCAGTGAAGATAATAGTAAAAATGATAAACAAAAACGAGGAAGAAAATCGCGTTATTCCCTTGAAGAAATAAAATTCCTTTACAAAGAGATACAATCTGGTGCATATACGTATAAAGAAGTTGAAGAAGCCTATGGCATATCAAAAGACGCAATAAAAAAACGGATTCAGCGTTCTTAAATGATTCCAAACACAAAGAAAGCAGGGATGACAAATTCCCCATTACATCCATTTTTGCCTTCTGTCAGCAAATTGATATACAGCATAATACAATTATTATATATGTATATCATAATTTGTCCCTCCTACCTACCTTAATAAAGAAACAGGGCACTAAAAAATGGAAGTAAGCTGTTATGTAGCTTACTTCCAGAATTCACACCAGAATTGAAGGTTTATTTTCAATGCAGCTCCGGGAGAAGGAATTATTGCATTATGCCAACGAGCCTACACCGCCCCGAACGATCATCTTTGAATAAAATTTGATTACATTATCTCAATAAAAAACACTCGCTTTCCTTCCGCATTTTTACACTGTTTTTCTTTGACTGACAAATAAGCAGAAAGATCTGTTGCTTTAGCAGTCTTACCCCAAAGCCCAAGATTATCATATATCTGTTGGAGCATGTTTTTTACGTCTCGTTTAGAATAAAGTACACCAACCTCGAAAGCTTGTTGGCAAGCCTTCCTTATTGGTTCTTGAACGAGTCGTTCATTGTAAGCTTTTTCCACTTCTGATTCCTGAAAATAAAGTTTCTGCAATACATCATAACCGAACATGTCATACCAAACATGAAAACTTAAATCAATGAATGGATTCTGTAAAAGAATTTCATCATACTGAGGACAACAATGCCTAAAATCGGCATATATAGATAGCCGATCTTCTTCGGGTGTATTGTAGTATTTATTTTCAAAATTCTTAACATCCTGAGGCTTCTGACGCATCTTTAATACAGACTGAATTCCGGTCAAAAGTTGGCAGGAATTTTGATAGTAGAAAAACCTTTGATACCACTTATTCCATCTCGCTACCATTACTAGATGATTGAACCCAAGAGTTTCACAGCCGTTCTCCTGTAGAACGTCAATATAATCATCCGTAAACTTTTTATCCGCTGCCTTATCACGGTATAGCTGGATAAGCAGATCTTTCGCATCAGCTGGAGCAGTCTGAAAGATTTCCAAAATCTTTTTTGAATTCTCTTCCATTTCATTTTGTTTCTGCATGAATTCCTCTTTATTTATCACTTCAGGCTTTGTCTTGTAATAGATAGTAGCATCGTTTCTGAAATGATTTGCATACAACCGCTGCCTTCCAAGTATTTGTGGAACATCAAGCACAATATCCAGTGTCTGCCATTCTTTCCCAGCATTAATGAATATATAAGTACTAGCGTTAGTGGAATAAAAATCAATACCCTCGAAGGAGGCTTTTGTACAAAAAGTGAAAGGCTTGTTTACTGGATTATTCCTGTCTGTACATAAACCACCTATTACAAAGCCTTCCGGTAAAAGTGATGATTTGCTGTCAGAACATAGAATCGTCACTTCCTCCGGTTTCAAATTATTTTGCTTGATAATATTTAGTATGGACTTGACTTCATTTAAGAAAATGCAAGCTTCGTGAGATTCTACAACAAGACCTTGTACGAATTTCCTTTCAAAATAGCCCGTCTTTCTATACCGTTCTATTAATTGACCACATATTTTTTCTGCACTCTCGCCTCTCTTCATCTGGACTTCTTTCAAAGTCGGTTCTTCAATCACATCAGGATCCCATTCCAGCTTGCAATAAGGAATATTTGCAAACTGAGGTATATAGTTAAGATACATATCCGGTATAGGTGTGGCAGAGAGATAACAGATACGGCTTACTTCATTATCCAAACGCATCAGAAAATTCATATCCGTATTTCCTTTGAATGCGGCATCCCCAATCAGACATTGAAATTCATCCACTACAAAGAGGAATGAATCCGTTTCCCTTCTTGAATTGAGTACGTCAAGCACCTTTCCCGATGAGTCCAGTGTAACCAATATTTTAGCCGGTTTCGGTGAATGACAGAAAGGATTTTTCCCATGATAGCTAAGATAACATCCCAATTGCGACATTTTTTCTTTAATTGCTTCTTCTCTATCGTTACATAAGGGAATATGGAACAAGAAGGTATCAGGATGTTGGATGTGCTTATCCTTCAACACTTGAATACGTGGAGAAATTATCACAACAGACAAGCTGGAGTTTAGAAACAATGATGTACCTCCACAACCTGTCAATGTCTTGTTTAGAATAAACTTTCCGTCTATCGGTAAAATATTATCAATAAGTTGACTATAATCGCTCATATACCTACAGCCTTTAGGCATATTAATTATTTGTAGTTGATTCATAGTATCATTCATTATCCTTGCAATTTTTTATTCATAAAATACCATTATTAATGAGTAAACAGAATGCAATATTTTTTCTATATAAAGCATATTCTTTTAAGTAATATTCCTGATTTCAAGAAAAAAAGTTGCATTCTTTCGTTTGTTGTAGGCAAACGCCGCTTGAGTGGTATAATACACTTATTATGTCTGCCTTCGGTTTACTCATACCATATTAAACTTTCAATATATCCTAAATTGCAATATTTCAAAGTTATCAGATTCTGCCTTATAAGCATTTCTTACATGGCTTACAATTTCATCTTCACTCATAGTCCGATCTTCCCAACCATCAACAAAGTACTCAATAGCAAAGTCTTCATCTACTCCCCATTTGCACATCAGACAAGCCAATTTAAATATACTATTAGCTCTTTGACCTTCCAGCCAATATTCAGGATGTTTCTTCTTCCATACTGAATCCATAATTCGAATAATACTTTCATCCGAAACGCTCTTTACACTATTACCGGAATATTGTTTTGAATAATTTTGAGGTTTTATGGTTGGTATATAATGAAAAGCAACCGGACTACGATTAACCCAAATATCCGGATCATAGCTAAGATAGTTTCTTCTGGCTATATCCTTACAGCTCTCATCTTTACTTGCTACATCGAATTTCTTCAATAGTTGTTCATACAAGTCCCTATGCAAGTCCGGATTTTCATTATCATGCAGTACTAGAGCTTTCAGTCCTTCTCCACTGGGAGTAACAAACACACAGACTACACATGGAGTAATTATCAAGCGATTTCGTAGATGTATCATTTCATCTCTTGTAGCTATATGGTCAAAATCCATAGCTGTAATACACGAATAATCATCCAGTCCCTTACTATTAACCTCTAAAAATCGGGCATTATAAGCAACAGCAGGCAATAATCTGGATTTCCAATATTGCCTATCTTCTTCTGGTACAGTTCTGATGTGTTCAATTGCTTGTCTTAGTGTATATTTCCCATATTCACTATCATACAATACTAAATCCCCATTACGAATAACTTCTACAACTTCATTAAAGTCAATATATTGCAAACCATACTTTGTGTAATTAATTCTTTGCAATAAAGTAAACATTTTGTCTTCTTTCATAATTTCATTGTTTATTCTGAAACTCTTCTTTTTTTCAGATATAAAGTTTTCAGGCCCTTCAAATTTCCCATTTTTATTAAATGACAAAAAAGGAGACAGTCTCAAATTCGACTATCTCCTTACATTATTATTATTTCGTCTGTATTCGCAATATGATGGAGCCTAAATTTATCTCCAGCCAAGCATCCTTTATTTTACTGGCACCTAATCTTTTAGCACTTTCTTTATAAATCTCCAGAAAGTCTGACTGTTCCAGATTATAAATTATATGTCCTAAATAAGGCATAGGAGGAAGAGGTGATGGCATTTTAAATCCATTATATCCTTCTCCAGTTATTATTAAGGCATCAGCAGCATTTATATCCTTCTCCGGATTAGCCCCTAAAGTGGAATAGTCTAAACATCTATTGAAAAACATGGCTACAACATTTCCTAATGTATATAGCTTAAATTCAACTTTATCTTTACCAACATAAGCATCCAAATCTTCCTGCACCGCTTTTTCAATTTCACTAATGTTTGTTTCAGTTATGGTATATACTTTACCCATAACGAATACCTTCTTTTCTTTTTTCATTACTGTCTCCTCCTTAGTTTAATACGTGATTTTCATTATGATACAATCGGGATAACATCTTATACCGATTTCTTCAACAATCCCTTCCCCTTTACATGTAAATAGTAACAGTGTCTTATAGAACTGAATGAAGGTAGTTACATCGGTATAGAAATTTTTACCATTAAAACACAGTGGACTAATTAATGGATAACCACCCATCTTTTTAGGAGTAAAGGCTCTAAGACCAATACCTGATAAAATATTTGCGTCAGTATCATATATCACTGGTTTGTCTGGATTGATATAAAAGTCACGAATAAATTTCATAATTACATGATTTTCGCTTAACTCCTCAATCGCGAAAGACACCATTCCACCAGTTGTTTCCTCCAAAGAATCATTTACGGCTGATTCAATCTCCTCTATCGTCATTGTAGTATCGAGGACTTCTCTGTTTGCAATAAAATAGTTTTTCATAGTTTAGATTTTTGTGATTTAATAGTTAATTTGATTCCTAATTCTTTAGAAAGATAAGATACTAACCCGGTATAAGCGTCCGTTCTTTTTCTTTCTCTTGGGCATATCTCCAGAAGTTCCTTCAGTGTTATTTCAATGCAGAGACCAGTTTTAAAATTCTCTCCATACCTCTTTCGTAAGGCTTCAACATCTTTCTTATACTTTTCAGGGATAGGTTGGGCGATTGTACTACTTTTTTCGATAACATCAGGAGTAGTTTCTCTAACCTGACGCTCTGACGATTCTTCTAAAGTACCATCAAAGAATATATTCATTAGATTTCCTAACATAGTTGTTGATATTATTTTTGTCATTAGTTAGAGTTTCAATCCACCAGAATCGCGTTTTGTCATTTTGAGAGATAGATACAAAAAAAGAACGACTAAGTTTTTATTCTTAATCGTTCTTTCTTAATCATTTAATTGTATTACTTATGGATGTTTATATATAGTTGGTCTAGGATTAGGATGTTTTATAGCTTTGGAGTTTGATACACCTCTTGTTTGTACTTGATTTTTAGCTGCTACAAAATCAGCGTGTCCCAGTGCATCAAATTTCACAAATTCCTCATAATCGTATTTCCAGCTATCACCATAAGCCAGTTTCATTACACGTTTATAAATGATTTCACGGCTCGGCGCATTGAATTGCATAATTATATTTCCTCCCATGATGCTATGCTCTGTTGGTCGGTAAATACCTTTAGTATAATAGTCACCTCCTTCAAATATTCCTATTTCTTCGTCAACATAACGAGAGTCAGACATAAAGTGCGACCAATTTACCTTGTCTACGGTATTATTCAAACTGAGATTGAGGAATTGACCATAGGATTGTCTTCTTTTAACATCTTCAATAGTGTTTGAAGGTAGTGTCATATCATACATGGCATATTCATCTCCAAGTAATCCAAATCCATGTCCATTCGCCTCATGCCACACTAATTCTGAAAGTTTATCGTCAGAATCATTTGGATAAGTAACGTAAGCTATTGTAAAGCCATTATCATACATCATACATTCTCCAGCACGAACCATTTCATTAATCACAATAATGGTCTGTATATTATCCGAAGTGTTTACTCCAAGTGCCTTTTGTACATATTCTAAAACTTTGTCATCATTTCCTCCTACACCTGCACCTAATGGGATAGTTTCAAAAACTGTTTCTTTTCCCATTACATTGTTTTTGGACACGGCTTTTACCATAATGACATCATAATAATCTCGTAAAGATTTAAATGGTTCAAGCACGAAATAAGATTCCATTGTTTTTCTCATAATCTCCTCATATTTCCCTTCATTTTCCATATCTTTATCAACAAAGGCATCTCCCATTAAAACCAATTTGATACCATTACCTTTACTATGAGTCTGTAATACCTTTACTTCACCGTCCTTTGAGTAATCTGTAGATGTATACAATTCTGTATAAAGTATATAACCTATTTGTTGAAATAGTATCCAAGTTCCTGGTTCCCAACTCATCCACTTAGGAGATTGGTACAAAGCAGGAGGAATTTGGCCCTCAAGTCTATTAAAGGCAAGTTGCAAATTTGTCAAGTTAGGCAAATAGGCGAATCCTTCCGGTATATTTCCTCCTATGTTATTGTAGGAAATGTCAAAGCGTTTTAGATTGCTTAACATCCCTACATTCTCAGGTATAGTACCAACTATATTATTTCTGTTCTCTTGCGGATAAACCGTATTACCTATTCCCAGCGCGTCAGCATTCCCAATGCTGAATATTTCAAGGCTTGACAAATTACATATTGAGGTTGGAATATCACCCGTAAGTAAGTTATTACCACAAGAAAACTCTTTCAGATTAGACAAAGAACCAAGCTCGTCAGGGATACTACCAACCAACCCATTTCCTGCTATATTCAATATTTCAAGTTTAGATAAATTCTTAATATCAACGGGAATTTCACCTGACAGTTTATTCAGGCTTAAATCCAACTCCTTTATATTTTTAAGCGTTGTTATATTCTGCAAAGAGCCTTCAATATTATTTGCGCACAAATTGAGAGACTCAAGATTGCCTGCATTAGATATTTCAATCGGAATTTCTCCCGAAAATCGGTTTTGGGACATATTTACTTTTCTCAGGCTCTTGACAGAAGACCATATATCAGTAGGTATTTCTCCAGAGAATTGATTATGAGCAACATTCAGTTCTTCCAATGATGTATTTGCTATTTCCACTGGCAGCGATCCGGAGAACTCATTATCCCCCAAATCTAAAGTTCTCAGCTTGCTTAAATTACCTATGAATGACGGAATCTCTCCTTTAAAAAGATTTTCAGTCAGACCAATATAAGTAAGATTGGTCAAATTTCCGATAGCATCGGGTATATTCCCAGATAGTTGATTATACCTTAAATCCAAATACTCAAGATTAGTATTTTCTATTGAAATTGGAATTTCTCCTGAAAGATTGTTTCCCCATAGTCGAAGTTGAGAAAGCCCTTTTAAATTCCCTATTTCATCAGGTATTATGCCTGATAAATTATTTGCTGATAGGTCTATTTCATACACTTCTCCTTTTGCTTTCACACCATACCACTCACTTATTGGTTTATCACTACACCAGTTTGTATTATTTTTCCATGCTTTTCCATTGGTTGCATTATATAATGCTATTAAAGCATCTTTTTCCATTTCCTCTTCTGCACCGTCCAAATACAAAGAATATACATTACCAGGTTTGAATCCACCCTTAGGGGCATGTTTTTGCAGTAATAAATTGAGAGTATGCTCTCCAGGAATATCTGGAGCATAAAAAATTTTTATTATTGCATTTTCAGTTTGGGGCAATATTGCAATATAGCAAGTTATTTTTTCTGCATTTCCAAGTTCTTTTTGAGTTGGCAAATTATTATAATATATATTTTTTTCGTATGAAGCATTATCTATCGCTTCTGTTTTAAAATTAAAGAAACCAGAGCTACAACTGATATTTTCATTTGATGTAATTGTTAGATTCCATTTATCTATTTCTTCGCTAATTTGTTCTAAAGGAATTGTTATTTTAAGAAAAGCAAAACAATGCTTAAATTGTAATGAAATCTTTCCGTTGCTAATTTGACTTGAAGCATATAAGAAATCGTTTCCTGATGCCTTTTCTTTATAGTCTTGAAAAGTTGAACTAGGTAATTGAATTTTGCCATCAGAAAGAGAATATTGATAAGGATAATAAGCATAAACACTTTCTCCTTCATTAGCCTGTATTTTTTCTCCACAAGCTTCAAATGTACAACTGTTCCCTTCGTTTAATGCTTTATACTCAAGATTCTTTTGCTTTTCCGAGATTAATCCAATAGCATCATTTTTATTCCACTCAACATGTACAACACCATCATCTTCTACAAATGTTGTTCGAGTATTAGCAAAATTTGCTGTTACCACAATATCTCCTTGAGTTGTTTTAAACAAGTCTTCCTCTCTGCATCCAATAGAAAATATAACAGAAAGTAACAAAATTATATATTTAGTCTTTTTCATATAGTTATTTATTTTACCAAGGTATGTTAGGCATATCATCAATATTTCCATCTGGATTTTTAAGTCCTTTACCATATTGAGAAATTTTAATTTCTTGTTTTATTTTCTCACTTGAAAGAACAATAAAACCTATTCTATCTTCTTCCATTAAATTTTCTACTATAGAAAAGTTTAATTGCTTTTCAACCAATTCTCGTGTTTCTATTGGCTTAATCCAACTGTCAGACACGGAAACATTGAATTTTACATTAGAATTGACACTAAAACTTAAAACTTCTCCTTCTGATTTTACCTGATACTCATTTCTTGCAACTAGAATAGCCCCCTTATACATCTGATAGATTGAAACTGTATCTGCAATGGTTTCATCTTCCGTATTGTAGAATATGATCTTCGCTTCTCGTGAATCGTAGTTTTCATTTGGTTCAACTTGATAATGTCTTGTATGGGTAGATACAGCCCTACTTTGAATTTCTGTAATCCAGTTTGCACCGGAAGGCATTTTCACATCGTAACCAACCGTACTATTTATTTCTATATCAACTGTACCTCCTTCTTCAGGGAGAGTGAAGTCCTTTTGTGTCAAGGTTATAAAATCTCCATATTCCTGATAGACCTTAACTGTTTCCGACAAGTTACCGCTTTTAATGATAATTTCTCCTTCCCGTTTGGATTCGGTATCATTAAAATCTACTTTAAAGTTCAATAAGCTACTTGTCAAGGCTCGTGTATCCTGATTTTCTACCTGTTTTATCCAATCAGCTTTAACTTCTATCTCATATTCAATATTAGCTTTGACCTCCACGCTGATATTTCCTCCACCACTGGGAACTTCATATTTGGAGGATGTTACGGTTAAAGCGTCTTTCTGCTTCTGTGTTACAACTATCTCTTTCTTATCATCTCCACATTGCAAGACAATTGTAGCATTACGCTCATCATAAGTTTCATTGGCTGTTGCTGTAACAGACAATTCAATATCACCACTCTTCCCAGAAGAAGGATTAATTGTTATCCAGCTTTCAGCTCGGTCGTTTATCATTGTAGCATTCCATTCTCCTGTTGCGGTAAATGGAATATTGATTGTACCTCCCTGTTGTGATATAACAGGATGAGTATCTCCTTCATCAATCGTAATTTTGAATGATGGATTAGGAGAAGGATTCTCATTATCGTCCTTACATGAATATAAACCTATCAGTAAGAACATAAAAACTGAAAACAAATAAGATACTCTCATTCTCATTATAATACGATTTTTTAAGTTAGACATTTCTTATAAAAAGATACCGTTATAATATCAGACCGATAAGCCCCCGAAGTCAGTATTAGATTAAACAAAAAAGAAAGGCATAGGACTTGTTCTGCTATTCATCGCAACTAGGTATCGCCAAACACCATACAGAAATGAATAAAAAGAAACAATACTCCCATGCCTGTTGTTATGTTAGTTGATACAACATGGGCTGTACCAAGAACATACACAAACAGAAAATGAGCGTAATATTGTCCTTTATCCCTCTGTTATGAAATTGGCGATTTCAGTTGCAGGATAAAAGCAAAAAACGCTTTCTATTATGATCCAACCATTTCTCCGGTCAGACTTTACAAATATACGTTTTTTGTTCAATATTACGCTCGATAAAGAGTATTATTTCTTCCAAATATAAGGCTTTTAACTATCTGATAAGCGGCAAAAAGAGGAAAAAGCAAAAAGAGAAGCCAAGTTTTACCTCAGCCTCTCCTTTTACATATTATTCTACTACCTCAAAGACATGGAACGAATACCAAACATCTTCATCATCGTACTGTTCCACATAGTCATCTAAAGCCTGAACTATATCGTTTTCTGTAGGTGGTATTGTTTTCCCAACGATTTCTGAAACACAATCGGCTGCTTCTTCTATTGTCCGAAAATATTCGCAATCATCGTAAGAATCCAAGTAATATATCTCCGGAAAATATTCACCACTTGAATCATTGGTATAGTACACTCCACATCCCGGTTCTTCTTCACGATAATACACTTTGATTGAAGGGAATCTTTCTTCAATTATTTCTCTGACTCCCTCTTGTTCGCACCAAGCGGTAGATTGATAGATTGTAAGTACATTATCCTCCATATTATATCCGGTAATTTCACCACGACACCTGTATTTTTCCCAATCACCGCCAAGTTTAGTGACAAGATTACCGAGCCACCATTTACCGAAACCGTTCTTTACAATTGAAGTCTTGCGCTTTTCGATATACTTCAATACTCTATACAGTGATTTTACTTCTTTCGGTTCACCTACGCATTTATAGGTACAATCACACCAATTAGGCATTTTCTACCTCCTTTCCATCCTTGTATCTGTAAAAATTCAGATTTTCAGTAGTCATCCAATAACAATCAGACAATCTGAATCCATACTTACCCTCGATTGTTGTAAGGAATGATTCAAAGTCCTCGTAGTTTTCTGATTCTCTTAGTTCATTTTCCGTCAGCTCTATTATATTTAAAGCTCCACAGCAATAATCCAGTATCAATACATATTTGGGTTCCATAATTTTTCACTTCTCATTAAATGAATACTCGTTGCCATAGGATAAAGTCTTTTCACTTTCACATAGGCAGACATTTGATTTCTCGCATCTATATGTACTTTAATCCGTACATGATTGATTGTAACGCTAAAATGGTATCTTGTCATGCTATCGTAAAATAGTTAGGTTCATTAGGGTTGATACTAACAATTACAGTTTTTATACCATTAGGCACTTTCTTAATTTGAGGTCGAAAAGGAATTATCTTTTCTGCGCCTCCTTTCTGTTTTTTCTCTTTCATAACAAACCGTATCTTTTAATCAGTTTATATACAGTGGATTTTGTGAAAGCACAGCCTTTTGAAGATACAAACCCTTCATTGTTCAGTATCTCCGCCATTTCTTTATAGCTGTGATTCTCTTTCACCAAAGTCCGTAACATTGCAACAGCCCTCTTGTTATTGGGATTGCTGTCCGCTTTAGCCTTACAGGTATTTATACTGTTCTGAATAGCTTGTCTGTGCTTATTCAACAAATGCTCAGGGTTTCCAAGTCTGAACCCTCTGCTTTTCTTCGCCTGTAATGATGCTTTAGTCCGGGCTGCTATCAATTCTGCTTCATATTGTGATATTGCGGAAATGATATGCAGCACCATTTTGTTTGCCTGTGGAAAATCGCAGAACACAATCTCCACATCGCTTTCCAATAAGCCGGACAGAAATGAAACTGATCTTGCCAGCCTGTCCAACTTTGCAACAATTAAGGTAGCATCTTCTTTTCTACACAGTGTCAATGCTTCCTTTAGTTTTGGTCGTTCTGATTTACGTCCGCTTTCCACCTCTACAAATTCAGCTATGGGATTTGTGTCATGCAGGTGGTTGCGTATGATTTCCCGTTGGGCTTCCAGTCCGAGTCCGCTAAGCCCTTGCTTATGGGTCGATACACGGAGATAAGCTACATATTGACTGTTCATTTATTATTGAATTTAACATCCGTTCCACCGGTTAGATGGTCGTCTAATCTTTGGAACGGAATCGGTTGAATACAAAAAGGGGAATATATGAGTGTCCTAAAATCCAAATTCTCACATATTCCTCGATAACACGAATTATTGTCTGCCTTATATGGCTACCTTATATACAAGTCCGTATTTTGAACAGATATAATCATAAGAGGATAAGCCATATTGAACAGTGTCGTCTATCACATTTACTATTTTGTCAAGTGGTACACAATTATATACAGCTTGTGATTTCTGATTTTCCGGTTTGAACGCTATCTGATAAAGACTCATTTCTGACAAAAAACGAATCTCTACCCAACATCGTATTTTAAACAGATAAAAAGCCGTACCTCTATCTATGACCTTTACATTGCAAAAATCAATTTCCCATGAAAATGGCTTTATGGAGTTCTGCAATACGTCATGCCATATTATACGACAGATTTGCTCATTATATTTTTCTTTTTCCATATCTCAAAAGAATGATAACAACATATACTCGTTTTTATGGTCGGACTCTGTCAAGAGCCTTTCCATTGTGCTTATGATTTCTTCCACAGGCTCATCGAGTCCGTCCAGTGCTTCCTTGATTTCTTTTCTTTCTCCTGCATCAAGTTTATCATAAGATTTCAATTTTTCTAAGCCAAGTTTAAAGTCATCCCTGTAAACTTCAACATCATCGTCCCAGCTTTCACCGGCATAAGAGATTCCGAGTGATGTAAGCAGATTATGAAATTCTACTACCTTGTAGTTGAATCCTAAAGAAGATGAATATTCGATTTCATACTTCTTTACCACGTGTAATCTGTGTCCCATATTTGTCTATCTATTTTTTTGCGGCTGACAGAGTTGTAAATACATCATTTTCTATATCACCGCCACTGTTAATAATAAATGCCTGAAAATCATTGGAAGAGAAACATATTATTTTGTTCCCCTTGTATATTTTCTCATCCATCATCTGTAGTATTCCTTCATATAACATTCCTCACACAGGCTTCCGTAATCGTTCACTTCAGACCGTGTGAGAGGTTTTCCGCAATATTCGCATTCTCTTACTACCTCATGATGGGTTTCATGAACCGTCTGATACATCGGTTTGTCAGCGTTTTTCTTGCCATAGAGGAACTCCATTTCGTCCTTATGTCTATTGTTTTTCTTTTTCATCTTTTCTTCCGTTTTAATCGTTATTACTACTTCTGAACCGGTAAAGTCTTCATCGCAGTGAAGGCATTGAAAACTGTATCCTTCCGTTTCTGACTTTATAAGTTCTCTACCGCAGATAGGGCAGTGATGTTCCTTACTCATACACATATCCTTATTCCAGAATTATCTTTATATCTTCATTAATCCACCCTCCTAAAGGATCATCATCAAAACGCCTTCCGAAATAGCATATATGGTCATTCAGTTTTTTGTTTTTATAGAAACTGTAAACCTCTTCTTTTCCGGTGCCGTAATTGAAAAGATTTTCGGTATCTCCAAAATATAGCCCTTTATCGTTCTGAAAGACCGGACGGTTCCAGTCATCTATTGCCACGAATTTTAATCTGAGTTCTTTCATTGTTGCTTCTCCTTATTGTTTAGTTCGTTCTACATAAAAGAAAAGACCGGAGAGACATCATTATGTATTATTCTACACTTGTCTCCCCGGTCAATGTTCCGAGTTGTTAAATTGATATTACCAAAGCCCCTGCAACTTTTGAAGTTTTCATGTAGGACTCGAAATCAATATCGGGATGGTCTTTTTTGAATGCCTGCAAATCAAATGAGGTTCTTATTCCCGGCAGTTTTCTGGTAAGCCTCATGGTGTCTGTAAACCAAGACCTGACATCCAGCAGTTCCATTTCTGACAGAATATTTGATTTGAGGACACTTAGTTTTTCCTCTACTTCATTCTTAGTCTGAATCAGTTCCCTTATTTCCGATTCTTGATTTCTGATATTTTCCGGTATGCTGTAGGGATTATTGAATTGTTCCCCTCTTAAATCACAGTCCATAAGTTCCTTGCAGACATCGGAAGGTATCCGGTTCACAAAAATCACGTCCTTTATATGATCGAATGTACCGTCTTTCTTCGGCTTGTTCCTAAGGTGTATTATGAAAAGCCTGCCAACTTTAGCCTTCCTGTTCTGAAACTCAAACAAGTAAGCATAGATACTAAGCTGCCATCTTGCTTTTTCAAGTTTATCGGATGTCATCGTTCCATAGGTCTTTATATCGCCTATGTCAAACGTGGTATCATCAACTCTATATACCTTGTCAATCATGCTTGCCCAGTTCTTACTGTCCGTCACACAATATTCAGAGCATTCATGAACCAACCCGTGTTCTTTGCAGATTTCAATGTAATCTGCAACTTCCTGAGTACCGTCATTAATCCAGTGTTTATCAAAATCCTCAATGGAAGCATGAACATCCGTACCATATTCCGCTGCCGCCATCATCATTTCTTCAGGTACTCCTTCAAATTCATCAGGAAATAACTGTCTTTGAATCATTCCTGTTATGCCTGACAGTTCTTTACCGTCAAGCAGATACTGGTGCAGTTCTTCATTGAAAACCACACCGCTTTCTTTAAGTTCCATTCTTTTTGTTTCCATAATTAAACCGCTTGATTAAGTTGTAATTTCCGTTCTGTAAATAAAGCCTTGATTTCAGTATTGCCCGTTACTTCATTTTGATGTTGCTTATAAAGTTCCATCAGTGAGTCCTGAGTCTTGCATTGCTGTAGAGCTGTTCTGATTCCTACATATTTATCTGTTACGGATTGTTGGACAGCCCTGCTCTTTCTTGTTCTCTTTGGTTGTTCCGGTACAGTTTCTTGCGTAGCGGCATTATCATCCGCCATTTTATCAGGTATATCTTCTCCTGCGTAGATGTAAAGTCCAAGCCCGAACATTGCCAAGTTTTTGACCAGACAACGCATGATAGTCTTGTTGATGTCAAACATACTTGCCGCTTCTACGGTTCTTTCTACATACTCTTTCTTGAACTTGTCAAACACCTTGTATGTGTAGGGTTCAAGTTTCATCGCCTTATTGGAAGTGTTCATTACAGGCAACCACATTTCATGGGTCACATCATCTGCTGTAACTTCCGTATATACGATAATTCCTATCCTCTCATCTGCAAAATATGGGAGGTTGGTGATTGGATCTTTTACAATCCTATAGGTTGCGCTTGGGCAGGCTCTTTTAAATTCCGCCCAGGCATTAGCCCAACTAAGGTAGCTCAGGTTTTCTCTTTTCTCTACCTTATCATTCATATCAAGCGAGTAAAGAGCATCAAAATAGACTGCTCTTCTTTCATCCGCTGTAGCTCCTTGCGGAACTGTCGGTTTTATAAATTTACACATGGTCATTGCTGTTTTAAACTGTTGGTTATGTGATTAAGTCTCTCCTTGTATTTCGTATTGACATATTCAAGGCAGATGCTTCTCATAACTTCTGCCTTGTCCTTCTCGTCATATACATAATAGCAGGTCTGTGGATTTCCGTAGCGGTCATCCCTCTTGATTGTTCCTCTAAATTCTCCCTTCTTAAAGAAATCATTGAATGGAACGCTTAAACTGGAGTCTGTATTGTCAAGCTGTACATAAATCAATATATATGGTTTGCCTTTGTATAGCCATATTCCTTCAACTAAAGAGTTCCAGTTGTTTCCTTTTCTTCTGTCGGGATTTATGTAAAATTCATAATTCCTGCTTCCTTTTCTTCTCCGTCCTGTCTCCTTGACGATTCGGAGTATTGTTTCTTTTGATATGCTTGATAATTCCACCCGTGTGAGATTCTTTATGATTTCAATCTTTCTGACAGGTGATGTTCTCTTGAAAAGTTCAATGTTTATGTCTGTCATTTCTTCTTTAATTTATTGATGTGAAACAAAAAAGAGGAGGAATACATCATCTTGGTTTACAAGTGTTTTCGATAAACTTTGATAATGTACACCTCCTCCGGTATATCTTATGAAAGACTTCTTATGTCCTTCTTTAGTTCAGGAACCAACTGTAGCCTTCGGTATCGTTACCTTCTATGGCTTGTTGTATTCCCAATGCAAAATCAGTACAATTCCGGTTCCTGTCAAGCCAGGTATCTATATAGGAACTCTTGACCGCTTCATTAGCCAGTTGCAACAAATTCCAACAGGTTATAATTTCTCCTTCTTTCTTTCCGAAATTAGGGTTTGACACATAACCTTTTACCATTGTATTTACAGCCTGATCGCCTATGTTCAATGATGGCAATGCTTTTTGTTCATTCACGGGTAGAAATTGGTATAACCTTAATCTGCCAATTATCTTGCAGAACAGTTCTTCTGAAATTTCCGTTGATTGTAGATTCTCCAAAAGTCCCAGTGTTTCTTCCTTGCGTGGATTGAAACCGCTGAACAGTTCCAAAGCCTTCTGCATTATGTCGGCTTCTGTCATACATTCTATCGTTCCTGAAAACCCGTCGCACGTCAGGCACAGGTTTGAACACACTCTCACTTTCCAGCCTACAAATATCTTAAACTTCATCGGAGTCTGTGGTCTGTAGAGTTTGTCCTCATTGTAAGCACGGACACCGCCAATACAAAGGTTTACTGTTTGTCCGTTGATGGTATTTGTAAGATTTCTTGCATGGGCTACCCAGGCTAATCTTTGGTAGAACACGGTCTTCTCATCTTCTCTCAGTTCACTTGCTTTCTTGTTTTGAGCTGACGGTACACGTCCGATTATTGGATGTGAAACTCGGCATTCAACAGGCGTGAGTTCTCCGAATATCTGTTCTGCGACTTTTGATACCGCACCGATAAAATTCTGATGCGAAATGGTAAGTGTATTATCACAGAACGTAGGGATGATGTTCTTGTTTGTCAGTTCTTCAAGCGTGATAGCCGAAGTGTTGGATTCTATAAAATTAGGATGGTTCCCCATTTCATCCGGTGCGATGATTAATTCATTCCCGGTTGATTCAATCACCATGTTTGTTGCTTCCGCTTCTGTTTTTGAAACGGCAAGCTGTTTTTGATTTTTCTTCATTTTCTTAAAGTTTTAAATAGTTGATAATCCGGTAAACGAAAAAAAGCCAAGAGGTTTATTTCTTTGCTTTTACAAATAAACTTCTTAGCTTCTTTACTCCTTTCAGTATCGAAGTTGCTACCTCCAATACCGTTATTATTACATCTTGTGCTTTATCATATTCCATCAGGTAAAACACGTTATTTATTTTCAGTTGATGTATCGGCACCAACTTTACTTGCAGCAGCTTTCTTCTTGCCGCAATACTTCTCTGCAAGTTCGATGATTACAGAACCTGCCACAATGATTTCAGCCACATAAGCCGCAATCTTGATTCCTTTAATTAAATTTCCCATTCTCTTTTGATTTTAAATTGTTGATATTTACGTTATTAATCTCTTTCTATTATATATTATTCTCACATATAAGGCTTTCAAGGTATCAAATAGGGAACGGAGAAATAAAAAAGAAAGCCGTTATCAAAACTCCTCGCTTTGACTTGGCTTTCCACTGTTCCATCGTTTTCATACATAAAGACTAAAGCTGTTATGACTACTGACGGTTTTCCAGTCATCGAATTGACACCTGACCATCTTCTGAAATTCAGGCTCAACCCGGCATATATTTTTATTATGCTTGAAACCTATGCACTACAATATGATGTGCTTGTGTGTTTCAAGCTGTTCTTTATCATATATAAGGATTTAAGGGGATTTGAAAGGTTAGATTTAAACTAGAAGTATATGTTAAATAAAACCATTTCATTATATTTTCTCGTATATTTTGTTTCCAAAATAGGAACTATTTAGTATCTTTGCCGTTGTCAGTAATCAACAAGAATGGAAGCTAAAGCCAAATTTAAAATTATATATTCAGAAGAAACCATTACCTTTTTGAATACCCTCAATGAAAAAGCAAAGGCAAAAATCATGTACAATGTAAATAAAAGCAAGTACGTGATCGACAAGGAGCTTTTTAAGAAATTGGACGATGCCGATGATATATGGGAATTCAGAACTTTATATAATGGCATTTCATATCGGCTATTTGCTTTTTGGGACACAGAAAAAGAAACATTGGTAATTACGACACATGGAATAGTAAAGAAAACCCAAAAGACACCACCTAAAGAGATTGAAAAAGCCAAAATGATAAGAAAAGCATACTTCAATTCTAAAAAATAAAAGGATATGGAAGAAATGAAATTCTATACGGAAGAAGAAACATTAAATAGAGTTATTGGCGCAAAAGGCACCCCGGCACGCAACAAATATGAAGATGATATTAACAATTTCCTCATAGGTGAAGCCATCAAGCAAACCAGAGAAGCAAAAAACTTGACTCAGGAGGAACTTGGAGAATTAATGGGAGTGAAAAGAGCGCAAATATCCAAAATAGAAAGCGGAAAGAGCATTACTTTCTCAACAATAATCAGGGCATTTAAGGCTATGGGAGTAAATTCAGCCAATCTTGACTTAGGTACATTGGGAAAGGTAGTTCTTTGGTAATTTTGAGTGAATAATCAATTTTAATATTAACAGCAGCAATTTATACTATTGTAAACCATAGTGTAAACCGGAGAACAAAGAAAAAGCTTAACTATTGATAATCAGATATTATCAATCTATAATTCTCAAAGTCTGGGGGGCGTGTGGTCGCTGGTTCGAATCCAGTCACCCCGACTGGTAAAAAGCATTGATAATCTGATGATTGTCGATGCTTTTTTTGCTTTTATGCATATTGCTGTAAGCGGCGGCTTAATCGAGCAAATTAAACCAGCAATTAAACCAAGAATTAAACCGAATTCTTATGGACGCTACAATTTCAGTGATTTGCTACAAAAGTAAAACCCTAGCAAATGGGGAGCACCCTTTAATGTTGAGAATTGCACAGAATGGGAAAAGCACCTACAAAAGTCTTAAAATATCTGTTGCAGCAAAACATTGGGACTTTGAACGAACAGAGAATAAATATCATTCTTAAAGAGGTGAAGAAGAAGTACAGGCTAAAGATTAAAAACTTTTCCTGCCATTCACTTAGAAAGACCTTTGGTAGACAGGTCTACAATATGAACAGTGAGAATTCAGAGCTGGCATTAGTAAAGCTGATGGAACTGTTCAATCATAGTTCTGTTGCCATTACTAAAAGATACTTGGGATTAAGGCAGGAAGAAATCTTACAGACTTATGAATCTTTAAGCTTCTAAATAATAGTCAGGTAGATTTTTCGGAAAAAGTTCTCTTTAATGGGGACACTCTGAAAATCTACCAACATTACTGTGATTTTTTGTTCTGCTATACCCAATACAGAAATTGAAGAAAATGTAGGTCAATTACGACTAGATATAAATATTAATATAATAGCCAGTATAATCCCACCGAACTGTATTAGATATATAGTTAAATGTGTAATAATAAAAGCTTTATTTTGAATATTAAAAAACCTTTCGCTAACTTTGCAGCAATTTCAGTGACCTATCGAGTTAGGACGCTGGAAGGACATAATTAACGAGAGGTGTTATTGATATTATCTTCTACATTCAAACTTCGCAACTTTGATATTGGAATGAAGATGATGGCAATAGCACCCACACTTGATATATACCTACCTTATATTTGTAAGGTTTCTATATACCGTTTGGTGTGGGGCTATTGTTTTATCCATTCCAAAGGTAATGCGAAGACCTGAATGTAGGGTAAAATTAATAGTTTTCCCACACCTTATTTTATTAATAGCTTTCTTTGGGGAATTGAGAAAGGTTTATACTATTTTATTATGAAGAAACTTGTTCTATGGAGTGTCCTGTTATTACTTTGTGGCTGTGAATCAAAATCTACTCAAGTAAAGAATAAAGCAACTGATTTATTAGAGGATTATACTAATGCATTAGACAATGCAAAATCAAAAGAAGAAGTAAAAATCTTAAAGGAGGAGTTTGAAAGAAAAGGTGAAATGCTGGAGGATGAAGTTAATAAATTGCAAGAAAGCGGTGATTATTCTCTAAAGAATATGCAAGATATAATGCAGGATGAAAAGTTAAAAGGACTTGTAGAGCAAGCAAAGGAAGCTGAACGAAATGCTTATAATCGATGTAAAGAATAGCTAAAGACAAAAAGAAAAATTATTTACCAGATTAAACGAATAAAAAAAATAGCAATGAAAACATTTAGATTAATTGGAATAGCTTTATTCGCTATAGTAATGTGTGTGAATTTTGCTTCTTGTAGCAAAGATACTGATATACTCACTGATAATGAAATTATCGCTAAGTCCAAAAAACTTATAGGGATGAAAGAAACGGAAGGTGATAATACATATATTTGGGAGTTTTCGTATGATTCAGAAGGAAAACTTTCGTCTATTATATATTCATTTGATTTATATGGTGGTAGTAATAGACAGCAGCAAGTAACTCATTATACTTGGCGTAGCTTCACTATTATTGCTGAAAGTGATTATCAAACTCGAACCTACACGCTTGATGAGAATAACCTAGTAAAAACAATTCGTAGCGATAAAGAAACAGATTGGAGCAATGCACAATTCTCATACAATTCATCTAATCAATTGTTAGTGGCAGATAATGGTACTTATTCCAATAAATATACTTGGGAGAATGATGAAATATCAAAAATTAATTCAAATGATTCTTATTCAAATATCATATATAGTGGAAAAACCTGTAAAGGATATTTCCCTTTATACAATTATTATGATGATATTTTTTATGCTCATCCCGAATTAATAGGTTTACGTAATTTACAATTACCAGAACGAGAGTTCTATAAATACAAAGACAGCCAAATAGAATTTGAATATAGTTATATATTTGATGAAGATGGATATGTGGAAAGTTGTACAATGGTAAGGACTGAAAAGAATCTATCGAATAATTCTAATACAAGTACAACCATTTTTACTTTCAAATGGGAATAGTCTTGTGAACCATAACTAACACAAAAGCCAACCTACCCAATCATACGGATAAGTTGGCTTTTTCAGTTCTAGAAAGTGTCGCTTAGTAAAACAAATTAGAACTATTTGACACTATGATTAACTCTTCGCGTAAACCACAACGTCAACCGTATTTGATAACTCCACATAAAACCTGAGTAATTCGCTGGCTAAATATAAATTGGGGTCAGTAGAAATTTAGTGGGGATACGCATATAGCTTCGCAATGCGGAATAAAAAGAACTTCTTATCAGCTACTCCTCTTAGATTTGCTCTGAACAGTTTAATTTTTGCATTGAACGATTCTGCCATCGCATTTGAAGAACGATGGTTGTAGAAATTCAGTATTTCATCATAGTGCTCATAGAAAGTAGCAGCAATGACATTAAAAGAATGCATCCCTGCTTCTTCTACTTTATTATACCATCGTGCCATAGCCAAACGTGCAGCGTCCTTTATGGTATTCTTAGAGAAAATCATCCGCAGGGAATGGCACAAACCGTATGCCTTTTTGATGTCAGGGTATTCCTCAAATAGGATTGCTGCCCTTTGCTTCTGTTTTTCTGTCCATTTATCAGCTGACTTGAAAAGCAGATACCGGGAGCGTATAAGTAATTCCCTACGGGTATCGCCATTGGAATATCGGTATGGGACATAATCTTCGTTCTTCCGCTTAGCTTCTTCCATTTCCTCATTGGCCTGCTGTATGGCATCCCAACGGTGTTTGATGCGTAATTCCTGCACAGCATCACAAGCTAATCTCTGAATGTGAAAACGGTCTATCACACGGCTGGCTTCAGGAAATGCAGTCCGTACAATCTTGCGCATGGAGTCTGAAAGGTCAAGTGTCACTTCTTTAACGGCATAACGGCTTTCCTCGTCAATTCGTTGCAGCACAGCTATTACATCCTCTGATTTAGTTCCTGCCACGACAGCTACCAGGGAGCACTCTCTCGTACAGGCATCACGGTTGGTTACAAAGGTGTAAAGTTCACCGTTGGAGAGTGAGGTCTCGTCAATCGCCAGATACGGTCCCATATTTTCCGGAAACAGCATCCATTCACCGGCATGGGATAACTGTTCCCAATTACGATATCCGCTGAGAACCTCCTTGTACTGTTTTTCAAATGTATGACCATCTATATGATAGAATTCCTCAAGCGTACGGCAGGTCACTGGGGATGTCTCCATACGTTTCTTTAAAAAAGCCCCAAATTCTTTGGAGTATCTGGTTCCCTTGGCTACAACATCGAGGTCGATGGGAATACTGAAACTTTTACCTGTGCGCAAGTCCGTCCAACGACGACGTCTGATCTTGAGGATTACCTTATGGTCCCGTATGGGAAAGTCTGTCACATTAACAGCTTCCATAAAACCTTTGGATTCAAAATGTTCGTCATTGCTTAACTTGGAATTCATCTTTTCATCCAGACTAATATGAATCTCTTGAGAGGTTTGTTCAACTCCAGAGATAAGAAAGTAATCTAATATCTGAGCCGGCAACACGAGGCTGGCTAGCATATTCAAATAATCGTTTTTCATAATGCGAAGTAAGCAATACTTTACGAGTATAAAAAATAATCCCCACTAAATTTCTACTGACCCATAAATTGCTGATCTGAATAGAAAGAATTTAATTCAATCTTGCAGAATCAATTCCCCAATGCACAAAAAAAAATGGATTTAATAAATTCTGCTTAGAGAAATCTATTAAATCCATTTTTCGTGCGCCTGATAGGACTCGAACCTACACGCCTCACGGCACCAGATCCTAAGTCTGGCGCGGCTACCAATTACGCCACAGGCGCGAAGTAAAATATAACTTAAATCAGTATATATTTCCTTTTTGCGGTTGCAAAGATAGACTATATTTTTGAATTTGCAAAATATTAGAGCTAATTCTTTAATATTTTACATGCTGTTTCTATAATAGTATCTTTTCCTTGCTGCACATCTTCGCTTGTCATGTCTACTTTCACGTCCGGATCGATGCCAAACTCCAGCTGATTCATTTCCGGATCGAACATCGGACTGGCAGAAAAGCGGATAGACCAGCCGTTAGGTATTTCAGAGCTGAACGGCAACCCTGAGCCTCCTCCGGTCTTATCGCCTACGATTGTAACATTCGGAAACTGGTTCATGCTGTTGACAAAATCGTTTGTCGCACTATAAGAGCGCCGGTTGGTGAGCACTACTACCTTTTTCTGCCAGCGTATACCGTCGGACGGTTCTATGTAAACAGGCTTTGGTTCGGAAAGGTCACTGTGTCCGGGACCTGTCTTGTGACACATGTATCCCACAAGCATTTTCTCGTTTGTAAACCGTGCAGCCAACTTCTGTGCTGTCGTCAGGTTACCTCCTCCGTTATTCCTCACATCAATAATCAGCCCGTCGCAAATAGCAAGCTTGTTCAGCGTCTGATCCAGATTACCATCGCCTATCCCGTTGGAGAAACTGGAGCAATAAATATACCCGATGTTGTTCTCCAGAATGCTGTAAGTCAGTCCGGAAGAATTCGTATAGTCTTTCCCCAGATAAATACTCTGAATACTGTCGCTGAAATTGCGCGGATAACTGTCGAACCATTCCCGATACTGTGACGTAGCAAGTGAACTGGAAAGATTCACATGACCGTCGCGTAACTCGTTTACCATATCCGACAAGACCTCGAACAGGTTTTCCCAAGTCATATCCGACGTGATACGACGGGCATACCGTTCGTGCACTTCATTCCAGTCGAGTCCATACTCCTGGTTCTTATAATCGAGAAAGCAATACTGTTCATCTATAATCTTCCACAGTGCCTCAAAGTTATCTTCAGGCGTATTGCCGGAAATATCTTCCCGTATACAGGAATTAAAAATCAGAAGTCCGGACAAAGCAATATATACAATACACGCAAATCGTTTCATAAGCTAAAAGGGAGTTACTTTAAGTGGCATGCTGATACGTTTCTTCCCGCGAAGCAAATACAGGTTGCGCACGAAGCCTATCATAAAATCGTGTGAATAGGTATGGCTTTTCAGGTTGTTGACCTTTGCCTGCTGAATGTCGCACACATATCCTACACGCATCACGACATTGCGTATCGGAAAGTCCAGCGTAACCATCTGTCGCAGCGAAGGATTATTGTGCAGCGAAGTAAACAGTACATTCCGTCCTCCATTGCCTAACGAAAAGATTTCATAATACGACTCACCGTATTCGGGCGAGAACATAACGCCCAGCAGCGGAAGATTTGCCTGATAACGCACCGTCAGCGGATAGCGTGCGATGTGAAATTTGTAGATAACCATACCCGATGCTCCCAACCCTCCGTATGCCTTAGCCTGAGCCGGATTGTTGGAATTACGCCGGTTATAAACCACACCGCCGTTCAGGTCGAGCATCGGTCCTACAAGAATCTTCAGCTTATCATCGTTCATGCGGAACTGATAATGCAGGGCATAGCTCCAGTTTACCAGTCCGGCATACATCTCAGCAGTCTGAGAAATATTCTTGTTATACGAGGCATTGATCTGAAACAGACTTTGCCCGGATACGTTTCCTCCCAGCATACGTGTCATACGCATGCTTTCGTGCATAAACCTGACTTCCGTTCCGCTATATTCCAGCGGAGAAAGATATGTTTCGAATACGTTGCTGTGTCCCACTCCTGCCATTGTAGAGCGCATTACGTAGCGCGTGGCCCGCAAGCTGTCTTCCTGCGCATACAAAGAAAAAACGGCCCCGAGTGCGATGAACAGCGTAATAAGCTTTCGTTTCATTGTTCCGGTTTTAAAATAATGTCATTTGTTCATTGTCTTCTTCCGCAACATTATCATTTTCCGTTTCTGGTGTATCTGCATCTTCCATATCTTCCTGTGGTTCCGGACGACGGGTAGGCTCCAGCTCCTCGATGCGGTCTACCGTAAATGTAGTCAGGCGCTTGCCTTTTGCCTTGAAGCTCTTGACACCTACAAAGTCGCTTGCCTCTATAATCAACGCTTCCCTGAAGCTGTCGTGTCCGCCGAACACAACCTGCAAACGGGGATAAACTTCACCCGAAAGCAGAATCAACTGGTTGTGTTTGTTTTCGCCCAGATAGTTCAACCGTTTGGCTGTCTGCTCGAACGTAAAGCGTTTCAGATATGGATAATTCTGCTGGTCGGCATCATAGAGCACTGCTGTCCAGACCTTCTCAGCATCAAATTTCTCAATAAACTGTATATCGGCATCGTAGTGGTTATTCAAGTCGAAATCGGTTGTATAGAATTCACCGTTCTTATGCACAACCAGAATGCTTTCCCCACTCTGGAATTCTCCGAGATACTGTCCGCGACCGTCGTAATTCAGACGAAGCACATCATGGTCGAACCATACCTTTCTGCCTCCCAGTGTAGAGCCTCCACGCTGTTTCAGACTGATTTTATGCACTTCATATTTGGTCAGCAGATTACCCATCGACTGTCGTCCCTTGATGTTAATGGTACTGAAGTCTTTTTCGAATATCAGCTTCTTGATACGCGGATTCGGGCGGAGTGTCACCTTGATAACCTCAGCTTCCCCGTTCGGATTGGCTGTGAAATATACAATTTTCGATCCGGGAGTTCCCTGTGTCACATCGTATTCACGGTCGCGTATCATCGACGTTACATTGAAACGCTTGATATAGTGGAATCCTTCTTTCCCGTCACGATAAATCACGTTATAGATCGTACGCTTGTCGTTCTTCTTGAAGATATTCACGTAGAGAATGTTCTTGCCTACGAACAGCTTGTCCGAAACACGCACGATTTTATATTTTCCATCTTTATAGAAGATAATCACGTCGTCGATATCGGAACAGTTGCAGATATACTCGTCTTTCTTCAGTCCCGTACCGATAAATCCTTCCTCGCGGTTGATATACAGTTTCTCGTTGGCCTCGGCCACCTTGGTTGCCACAATCGTATCGAAGTTTCGTATCTCCGTACGCCGCGGGAAATTCTTTCCGTATTTCTCCTTGATGCGTGTATACCAGTCGATGGTATATTCAGTAATATGAGCCAGATGATTGTCTATTTCTTCGATATCCGCTTTCAACTTGGTAATAAACTCGTCCGCCTTATCCTTGTTGAACTTCAGGATACGCGCCATCTTTATCTCCATAAGCTTGAGGATATCCTCCTTAGTCACTTCGCGTACAAACTGCGGATAGAAAGGTGTCAGCCGTTCGTCGATATGTTCGCATGCGGCATCCATATTCTCAGCCTGTTCGAACTGCTTGTCCTTGTAGATACGCTCTTCGATGAAGATTTTCTCCAGCGAAGCGAAATGCAAGGTTTCCAGCGTTTCGTTGCGCTGGATGTTCAGTTCCTGACGAAGCAGCGAAAGTGTATTGTCTACCGACTTACGGAGTACCACACTGACAGAAAGGAAATGCGGCTTCTTGTTGTCGATGACACAACAGTTGGGCGAAATATTCACCTCACAGTCGGTAAAGGCATACAGGGCGTCGAGTGTCTTGTCCGACGAAACGCCCGGAGCCAGATGTACCAGAATCTCCACCTTGTCGGCGGTATTGTCGTCCACCTTCCGTACCTTGATCTTACCCTTTTCGATAGCTTTCAGGATAGAATCAATCAGTGAAGAAGTTGTTTTTCCGTACGGTATTTCACTGATGCAAAGAGTTTTATTATCTATCTTGGAGATTTTGGCACGTACACGCACTACTCCCCCACGCTCACCGTCGTTATAGCGCGACACATCGATGGAACCTCCTGTCTGGAAATCGGGATACAGATGAAACTCCTCTCCGTGCAGGTAAGCAATGGCCGCATCACACAGCTCATTGAAGTTGTGCGGCAATATTTTCGATGAAAGACCTACGGCAATACCTTCCACTCCCTGAGCCAGCAGCAGCGGAAACTTGACAGGAAGCGTCACCGGTTCACGGTTTCGTCCGTCGTAAGAAGCCTGCCATTCGGTTGTCTTCGGATTGAACACCACATCGAGCGCAAACTTCGAAAGACGTGCTTCAATGTATCGGGGAGCAGCGGCATCATCACCGGTAAGAATATTTCCCCAGTTTCCCTGACAGTCGATAAGCAGATCTTTCTGTCCCAGCTGTACCAGTGCATCGCCGATGGACGCATCACCATGAGGATGGAACTGCATGGTATGTCCTACGATATTTGCCACCTTGTTGTAGCGTCCGTCGTCCAGGCGCTTCATAGAGTGCAGGATACGTCGCTGAACAGGCTTCAGTCCATCGTTGATATGAGGAACCGCACGTTCCAGAATAACATACGAAGCATAGTCCAGAAACCAGTTCTGGTACATACCGCTCAATTGGTGTTTTACAGTTTCGTCGCCCTGGTCGACAGGCTTATAGTCAGAATGTGCTTCTTTATCGCTTGATTGGATATCGTTTTTATCGAAAATATCTTCGCTCATATAAGTGATTTAGTGGAAAAACAACAGACAAAAATACGAAAAAAAATATTCCTATTATATATATTGCTGAAAATAAACCTGTATTTAGTCGAACGAATCTTTCATACGGATGCTATTGTTTTCAAGAAAATATCAGCTTCTTTTCCTAAAAACATCAGCATATTTTCAGGAAAATTTGTACAGAAAATCAGTGTACGGACAGTGGGCCGCAAAGGCTTCCCTGCACCATCCGGCAATGAGAATTTTATTTTTTCATCTCATTCAAAACAGGAATGGTAAGCGGAATAGCAAGCAGGAACGAACAAAGATCGGACACCGCCTGACACATTTCCACCCCCTGCAAACCGAAGAAATGAGGGAGAATCAGGATGAAAGGGATGAAAAACAGTCCCTGCCGCGCAGAAGACAAGGTGACGGCACGTACAGGCTTGCGGATAGTCTGCAACATCATGTTACACAAAATGACCCATGCTCCTAAAGGTAAAGTAATGAGCTGCCAGCGTAAGGCACGTGTTCCGGTTTCGATAACATGCGGATCATCGCGGAACCACGATACGATCTCGGGAGAGAAAATGTAACCGATAACCGAACAGACAGCCAGAAACACAACTCCTGTCTTGACACAGAACCAGAAGCCTTCGCGTACACGACGGTAAATGCCTGCTCCGTAATTGAATCCGCACACCGGCTGGAAACCTTGTCCGAAACCAATCACAAAAGAGTTGATAAACATACAGATACGGGTAACGATAGACATTCCGGCAATGGCTGCATCTCCATAAGCTCCGGCTGCCACGTTCAGCAGAATGGTAGAAAGGCTGGCAAGTCCCTGACGACAAAGCGAAGGGCTTCCACCGAATACGATTTCTTTCAAATATGCCGGTTTCAAGGTAAAATTTTTGAAACGGATGCGGATATTTGTACCTCGGCTGTCCATTACGAGCAACACCAGAAAACTGCATATCTGGCTCAGCAAGGTAGCCCACGCAGCTCCCGAAACACCCATATCGAATACAAAGATCAACAGCGGATCGAGCCCGATATTCAGAACCGCTCCTACAATGATACCCACCATGGCGTATACCGCATTCCCCTGAAAACGCATCTGGTTATTCAGCACCAGCGAAGAAGCCATAAAAGGTGCACCCAGCAAAATAGTCCCCAAATACTCCTCTGCATAAGGGAGGATAGTAGGCGTAGATCCCAGAGCAACACAGATTTGAGAAAGATACAAATGCCCGAACAAGGCTATGATGGCTCCCGACATGAAAGCATAGAAAAAGCCTGTAGATGCCATTTTTTCTGCACTTTCGTAATCTTTGGCTCCCAGCTTACGAGAAATATAATTACCCGACCCATGCCCGAAAAAGAATCCAAAAGCCTGAATGATAGCCATAACAGAGAACGAAATTCCGACCGCAGCCGTCGACTGTGTGTTAATCTGCCCCACAAAATAAGTATCAGCCATGACATAAAAAGAAGTAACCAGCATGCTGATGATGGTAGGCACAGCCAGTGAACCGATAAGACGGGGAATCGGAGCTGTGGTCATAAGTGTATATTTATCTTTCGTACTCATTGTTTTTTCACGGATGTTTCTGCAAAAGTAGAAAAAAATAACCACCTTTCCTTACAGATTCCCTCCATTCATAAGATAAATTAAGACAGCTATTCTTCTTTTTTGCTTATAAATACCTATCTTTGTGACCTACTATGTAATGAAAATAACATACATCAAAAAAAATAAGAAAGAAAAATGGCACAAGAAGACGTTTTCAAGAAACTTGTTTCACACTGTAAAGAATATGGTTTCGTATTTCCTTCAAGTGAAATTTACGATGGACTGGGAGCCGTATATGACTACGGACAAATGGGTGTGGAACTGAAAAACAACATCAAACAGTACTGGTGGCAGAGCATGGTATTGCTGCATGAAAATATCGTAGGTATTGATTCGGCTATCTTCATGCATCCTACTATCTGGAAGGCTTCGGGACACGTGGATGCGTTCAACGATCCTTTGATCGATAACCGCGACTCGAAGAAACGTTATCGTGCCGATGTGCTGATTGAAGACCAGATTGCTAAATACGACGAAAAGATCAATAAGGAAGTTGCAAAAGCCGCAAAGAAATTCGGTGACGCATTCGATGAAGCTCAGTTCCGCAGCACTAACGCACGTGTACTGGAACATCAGGCTAAACGTGATGCTTTGCACGAACGCTACTCAAAGGCAATGAATGCAGGACCAGACTTGAACGAATTGCGTCAGATCATCCTGGACGAAGAAATCGTTTGCCCGATTTCAGGAACTAAAAACTGGACTGAAGTACGTCAGTTCAACCTGATGTTCTCTACCGAAATGGGATCTACTGCCGACGGTGCTATGAAAGTATATCTGCGTCCGGAAACTGCTCAGGGTATTTTCGTAAACTACCTGAATGTTCAGAAAACAGGACGTATGAAAGTTCCTTTCGGTATCGCTCAGATTGGTAAGGCTTTCCGTAACGAAATCGTTGCACGTCAGTTCATCTTCCGTATGCGTGAGTTCGAACAGATGGAAATGCAGTTCTTTGTAAAACCGGGAACTGAACTTGAATGGTTCCAGAAATGGAAAGAAACTCGTTTGAAATGGCATAAGGCACTGGGATTCGGCGACGACCACTACCGTTACCACGACCACGAAAAACTGGCTCACTACGCTAATGCCGCTACCGATATCGAATTCCTGATGCCATTCGGATTCAAGGAAGTAGAAGGTATTCACAGCCGTACTAACTTCGACTTGAGCCAGCATGAAAAATATTCTGGCAAGAGCATCAAGTACTTCGATCCGGAAATCAACGAATCATATACTCCGTACGTTATCGAAACATCTATCGGTGTAGACCGTATGTTCCTGAGTATCATGAGCGCTGCTTACCACGAAGAAACGCTGGAAAACGGAGAAACTCGTGTCGTACTGAAATTGCCTGCTGCACTGGCTCCAGTAAAACTGGCTATCATGCCGCTGGTAAAGAAAGACGGTCTGCCTGAAAAGGCTCGTGAAATCATGGACGATCTGAAGTTCCACTTCCACTGCCAGTATGATGAAAAAGACAGTATCGGTAAGCGTTACCGCCGTCAGGATGCCATCGGTACTCCGTATTGTATCACTATCGACCACCAGACACTGGAAGACAACTGCGTAACTCTGCGTAACCGTGATACAATGGAACAAGAACGCGTGGCTATTGCCGATCTGAATAGTATTATTGCCGATAAGGTTAGTATCACTAGTCTGTTGAAGACTTTGCAATAAAAATTTTGAATGTGCATGAATAAAAATATATTATGGTTGTTAGGCATCCTTGTTTCACTGAGTGCAGGCTTTACTTCTTGCAGTGAAGATACACAAACGGCCGATCCGTATAGTGACTGGGCAGTGCGCAACGATGCCTATATCGACTCTATCGCCTCCGTTTGCGCGAATCCTCCTGCCGGAGAACATTGGGAAAAAGTATTGAACTATAAGTTACAGAGCGATGCTTCAGAGGATCTGGGCTATCAGGACTACACTCCGGGGAAAAACGATTATGTGTATATGAAGCTCTTTCCGGAAGATAATATCGAACCTCTGGGAATTTCTCCTATGTCGACTGATATGGTAAGTGTCCACTATCGCGGAAAATTAATAAACGGAACGGTCTTCGATGAAAGTTTCTCTGGAGAATGGAATGGAATGGTAAACGAACCCAGATCATTTGCGGCTTCAGGTGTAATTACAGGCTGGACAACTGCTCTGTTGAAGATGAAAGAAGGACAGCATGTCGAACTGTATATCCCTAATGGTATGGGATATGGATCGGTAGAGCGTGATGTTATTCCTGCATATTCTACGCTGATATTCGACCTTCGTTTAGAAAAAGTCATCCACCCGAAAGGACCGGATGACAGATCGCGGAAAATGAAACAAGAATAAAATTTATTATATCTTGACATGACAAAAAAAGAGAGAACGCCGATTTGACGTTCTCTCTTTTTTTTATGCTTTATCGTTGTGCAGCTTTATTATTCTTCGTCAGCATCAACCTTTGCTTCTTCTACTATTTCATCAGGAACTTTGTCTACGCGTACGTATTTAGATACTTCAGTACCTTCTTTTACTGTCCATACCATTGAGCCTGACTGCATCAAATCTGTTACGATATATTCGTTGTTCCAGTCGCCGTTTTCATAATCATACTTTCCGCTGAGAACGTATCCATAATGGCCATCTTTCTCAACCGAATAAGTACCTGTGATATAACGTGGATACATGCTGTCATGCTTCTGATACATTTCAAAGTTTCCTTTGCGGTCGAACTCTATATAGATATAGAAATCTTCGGGCAACTGTTCGCCATTCAGTTCTGCCAGCTTCCATGTGCCCTGAAGTGTAATAGGTGTTACTTCAAGAGAAGGCTCCAATACTTCGTCTTCGCTACATGAGAAGGTTGTCAGCGAAATGACAAGCAACATCAAAATCTTAACTATTTTACTTTTCATAATATCTTATCAATTATATTTTTACTATTTCATTTATCGATTAAATTAATCTCAATACTGAGTGTCCTGTCGCTTGGACGTCCTGTTACTCCATCCAGAATCAGCGGAGCATGAAACTTTTCAGGCTTTCCGACAAGTTTCGAAGCGTCGACGCTTATCACGATATCTGCTTCCTGTCCGGGTTTGATAACCTCCGGTTACGTTCTGAATTCCATATATTTAGGCAGATTCATAACAGAAAGCCGCAAATCGGTCTTCCCGCTATTGCCACATAAGATTCTTTGTAAGTTAAAGAGAGGAAAGAAAATTTTTTTGCACAGAAAATGAATTAAAATTATTATATTTTTGCCTTCTTTATCAAGAATACCTCCTGACATCTAAACAAACAGGAGATTCGAATACACATAGAAATAGTAATTTGAATAAACAAAATATAATCCTCAAAAACAAATATCACATCTAATAATAACACATGCCAACTTCACTTACGGCTGACAAGAGTCCATATACGGCAAAGAGATACACCATGCAACTCTCCCAAAAAGTACATTCAGAAAGCAGTATCAAACTGTACCAGAATTAAAGAATACTTCAAACTAGCAATATTCAGATGATTATGGTTTAGGCAAAATATTTAAACAAATCAACAAGATTACTAACAGACTACTATCATATTTACACAAAAAAAGACAACCTTAAAAGTTTCTAGGTTGTCTTTTTATATCTCTAAATCACTTTTTAACGATACCCGAAGGCTTAGGTAATGGCTTTCCTAAACGGACAGGCTTACCTAATATCGGCATATTATTCTTATCCCATGAAATCTTCTGTAAGCGTGGTGTTCTACTCTCACTTTCTCCGGTAATTCCATTAGGTATATTTCTTGCATTATAAAGCATATACCATTCTGTACTATCTGGAGAAGGGATAAATGAGGGACTGCCTGGTCCCCACACACTGTCTTGCGGAGATTGATAAAATACCGGATCTGTTGTTTTTTTCCAAGACTTCGGATCCAATAAATCAGCATCAGCACTACAGCTTAACATTCCGATACAATAATAAGGAGACCAGCATCCACTAGCTGAATAATATATAATCAAATTTTTCTTATCCTTAGAATATAAAAATGTAGGAGCTTCGTTTACATAAATCGGATAGGCAGTACGACTTCCATCAGGATTAACCCACTGCCGTTCCCAGTTATATTCCGGCGAAGATAACATAATACGTTCTCCGTCTAAAGTCCATGGATTTTTCATTTTTGCAATGTAAATACATTGGGTTTCTTCCATAATGCGTCGCTTAGGCCATCCTGACCAAATAAGATACTGCACACCTTTATGCACAAAAGTAGATGCATGTATTCCCCAGTTCCATTCCTGATTAGTCATAATGGGACCTTTCTGTTTAAAAGTTCCCTCCATCGGAGTTCGTGCATCATTTTCTAATACATATATTTGATGATTGTCCGTATTTCCGTCATCAGCAGCATAATAAATATACCATTTATCATTAATCCGATGTATCTCCGGAGCCCACAAGTTATGCATACTCTTGGGATCAGTAGGTCGCCAAACTTCTTTACAAACAGCACTACCCATATCTGTTATATCATTAGTTTCCCAAAGTAGAATCATATCATTTGTTTCATGAGTATAATAATACTTTCCTCCATAAAATAAAGCATTAGGATTACTTCCAGAAGAAAAAATAGGATTAATAAAATAGTCATCCTCTACTTTTAACTGATTTTTCCCCGAATCCGTACATGATAATCCCCCCAAGACAACTATCCCTAAAAAGAAAATTATATTCAATTTCATAAACTAAAAATATCTAGAGAAACAAAAATAATACAGAACATTAGAAAATAAATGCCAACTTTTTTGTCAAAAGTACGTAAAATTTATCTTTTTCACTCCAAAGATTCAAATTTTATTGTCAGTAAAACAAAAATGGTCAGTTTTTTTCATTAATGTACTTATTTTTTTTGTTGATTCTTTCTTAAAAACACAATTTTTGCAACAGAGAAAAAAATCGATTAGCTATGAGAAATATGAATATCAAAACAGCTATTTATTCCACGGTAATCATACTGCTATCTTCTTGTGGACAGATAAAAGCGCCCCATCAGGATGAAAGCATTACAATGGTAGAAAAACCAGTTCTTGGTAATTCCACCTCTAATTATGTCAATAATCGTTTGCCGTTATTGCCCCAACACTTCATAAAACTACCCGTCGGAAGTATTCAACCCGAAGGTTGGTTGAAAGAGTATCTGATACGTCAGAGAGACGGATTAACCGGCCACCTGAATGAAATCAGTGCATGGTTGGAAAAAAATAATAATGCATGGCTTACCACACAAGGAGATCACGGATGGGAAGAGGTTCCTTACTGGCTCAAAGGATATGGCAATCTTGCGTATATCCTAAAAGACAAAAAAATGATTGATGAAGCTAAAATCTGGATTGAAGCAACCTTAAAAAGTCAGCGTCCTGATGGTTCATTCGGTCCTATTAATATGAGAGGTGACAAGCCTGAACTTTGGGCACAGATGATTATGCTCTGGTGCTTGCAGTCATATTACGAATATTCCAATGATTCCCGGGTACTTGACTTAATGACCAACTATTTTAAATGGCAGCTTAATCTGGCTGATGAAAAATTTCTGGAAGATTACTGGGAAAACAGCCGCGGAGGAGATAATCTGCTGAGTGTATATTGGTTATATAATCATACAGGTGAAGCTTTTCTCCTTGAACTTGCTGAGAAAATACACCGTAATACAGCCGACTGGACAAAACCTTCATCATTGCCCAACTGGCATAACGTAAATATAGCTCAATGCTTCAGAGAGCCAGCTACCTATTACTTACTAAGTAAAGATTCTGCTATGCTGGCAGCTAGTTATAATGTACATCATCTGATCAGACGTACCTTTGGACAAGTTCCGGGAGGCATGTTTGGAGCTGACGAAAATGCTCGCATGGGATATATTGATCCACGACAAGGAGTTGAAACCTGTGGTATGGTAGAACAAATGGCCTCTGATGAAATCATGCTAAAAATTACAGGTGATCCTTTTTGGGCTGAAAACTGTGAAGATGTTGCATTCAATACCTATCCGGCTGCAACAATGCCCGACTTTAAAGCACTGCGTTATATAACTAGTCCTAACCAGGTTACCAGCGATGCGCAAAACCACCACCCCGGAATTGACAACTCTGGACCATTTTTAGCAATGAATCCTTTCAGTTGTCGTTGTTGTCAGCATAATCATACCCAAGGATGGCCTTATTATGCCGAACACCTTGTATTGGCAACTCCCGACAACGGAGCAGCACTCGCCCTATATGCATCCTGCCAGGCAGATATTACAGTTGGGAATAATCAGAAAATAAAACTTATAGAAAAGACCAATTATCCTTTCGAAGAGTCTATACAACTATTAGTCCAGACAGAAAAAAATGTAGATTTCCCTCTTTATCTGCGAATTCCATCATGGAGTCCAGACGCTTCCATCAAAATTAATGGTAAAAAGGTAAAGACTTCATTAATAGCAGGACAATATGTCCGTATCCAACGAACATGGAGCAACGATGATGTCATAGAGCTGAATGTGCCGATGCATCTAAACTTACGCACATGGCAAGTCAATAAAAACAGTGTGAGTATCGATTACGGCCCCCTGACCTTCTCGCTAAAGATACAAGAAAAATACATTAAGCGTGACAGCCGTCAGACTGCTATCGGAGATTCACAATGGCAAAACGATGCAGATGCAGAAAACTGGCCTTCATTTGAGATATTCCCTGCATCAGCCTGGAATTATTCTCTTGTTCTGGATAAAGAAAATGCTTTAAAGAATTTTGAAGTTATTCGGAAAAACTGGCCTGATAACAACTTCCCATTTACTCAGGAAAGTTGTCCAATAGAAATCAAAGCAATAGGCCGTAAAGTACCTTCATGGAAGGTAGATCAGTATGGACTTTGTCATGAACTACCAGAAACGAATGCGCCTAAAGGAGAAAAAGAAAACATAACTCTTATACCTATGGGAGCAGCACGTTTGCGTATCAGTGCTTTTCCCAATACTTACGAATAATTAACCCAAACTAAATAAACGATGAAAAAACTAATTACAACAGCTGCGCTTTTTCTGGCATTAGCATTTAATGTTAAAGCTAATGATTTGCCTCGCAAAGAATATCCACGTCCGCAATTTGAACGGGAAGACTGGATTAACCTGAATGGTACATGGACCTTCGATTTTGATTTCGGACAGTCCGGTGTTGACCGTCAGCTTCAGAATTCGGAAAAATTCAGCAAGAACATTATAGTTCCATTTTGTCCGGAAAGTGAATTGTCTGGAGTGAAACATACAGACTTTATAAACTGTATGTGGTATCAAAGAAAAATTTCCATACCAGCTAACTGGAACGGAAAGAAAATATTCCTGAATTTCGGTGCCGTAGACTACTGGTGCGAAATATACATTGACGGAAAGAAAATTCAGCAACACTGGGGAGGAAGCTCATCTTTTGCAATAGATATTACACGATTTGTACAGGCAGGAAACACTCATAACCTGGTTATTCAAGTAAAAGATGATTTAAGAGGAGGAAAACAAACCGGTGGAAAACAATGTACAAACTTTTTCTCAGGAGGTTGTTCTTATACCCGTGTCACAGGTATCTGGCAAACTGTCTGGATGGAAGCCGTTGCTTCAGAAGGTTTAAAAGATATGGTTATACGCACAGATATCGACCAGAAACAATTAGTAGCTACCCCCAGCTTTTACAAGGAATCGGATAACATATTAGAAATCATACTGAAAGACGGTGATAAGGTTATCAGTAAAAAGCAGGCAACATGCTCTAACAACACATGCATTGTACTTCCGGTCAAGAACATGAAATTATGGTCGCCGGAATCACCATTCTTGTATGAACTGACTTATCTGGTTAAAGACAAATCAGGAAAAGTGCTTGATAAAGTCGAATCATATACCGGCATGCGTAAGATACATATTTCTGATGGAATATTCTACCTGAACAACCAGCCTTATTTCCAAAGACTGGTATTAGATCAGGGATATTACCCCGACGGAATATGGACTGCTCCATCAGACGAAGCGCTTAAAAATGATATTATTTTAGGTAAAAATGCAGGATTCAATGGCGCACGTTTACATCAGAAGGTATTCGAAGAACGTTATTATTATTGGGCAGACAAACTGGGATACATTACCTGGGGAGAAAGTGCAAGCTGGGTAATGGATGTGAACGATGAAATTGCGGCACGTAACTTTATCAGTGAATGGAGTGAAATTGTGGTACGCGACCGTAACCACCCATCATTAGTAACCTGGACTCCTTTCAATGAAACATGGGGAAGCCGTGACGGTTCTTATCCGCGCTTAATCCGTGACATCTACCACATGACAAAAGCTATGGATTCTACTCGTCCTATCAACGATGCAAGTGGAGATGATCATGTATTGACTGATATTTGGAGTGTCCACAATTATGAACAAGATGGTACGCGTTTATCAGAACAGTTAATATTTAAGGAAGGAGAAGAACCTTATCGCAACAGCCGCGATAAAAAATATTTGGCCGTATATGAAGGACAACCTTATATGGTTGATGAATTTGGAGGTATAGGATGGATGGCTCCCGAAGAACGTAAAAACTCATGGGGATATGGTAATCTTCCACAGACAGAAGAAGAGTTTTATACACGTTTGCAAGGACAGGTAGAAGCACTGAAAGGAGCTAAGCATGTAATGGGATTCTGTTACACTCAGCTGACAGATGTTGAGCAAGAGAAAAACGGTATTTATTATTATGACCGTACTCCTAAATTTGACATGAAACGAATCAAAAGTATTTTCGAACTGATTCCTTCTTCACATACCAACTTAAAGTAAAAAGATTTTTTCAGAATATCCAATAGACAATAATTGACAATAGGTAAATAATTAAGTTAAAAAGTTTTCAATAGAATAACAATACAAATTTCTGATTAAGAAATCACTAGCCTGAGGCTGAATTCTGATCCGTATCCCCGATAGAATTCAGCCTCTTCTATATACCTTTCCTTCTTGCCTTATCCAATCTTGTCTCACTAAAATTAGTATCTTTGCAACAATAAATAAAGCACTAACATTTAACAGACAATAATTATGTTCGACAACAATGAAGAAATGTTTCCGATAGTAGATGAGGAAGGAAATATCACAGGAGCTGCTACACGAAAAGAATGTCATAGTGGTAGTAAATTACTCCATCCGGTAGTTCATCTGCATGTTTTCAACGATAAGGGTGAGCTATATTTACAAAAACGTCCTGCATGGAAAGATATTCAGCCCAATAAATGGGACACTTCGGTTGGAGGACATATTGACTTAGGTGAGAGTGTGGAAATGGCCTTAAAAAGAGAGGCTCAAGAAGAACTTGGCATTTCCGACTTTACTTTCGAACTGCTTACACATTATGTTTTTGAGTCGGACAGAGAAAAAGAACTGGTATTCTGCCATCGTACTATTTATAACGGAGAAATCTCTCCCAGCAACGAACTTGACGGAGGGCGTTTCTGGTCAATAGAAGAAATAAAAAACAATTTAGGAAAGGGAGTATTTACCCCCAACTTCGAAAGTGAATTTGCAAGATTAAAGTTCTAAGCAATCATTATTTGACAGTACCCAATTATTATTCATTTTTCGCTTGTAAAATTGATTTACATCAAGAATTATACAAAGAGAGGTCAAAATATGCTATACAACATAACAACATATACTCAAAAGATGTAATTTTGTGCTGCAAAACATAAAACAAGACTACTCTAGATAATTGAGAAGCTTAAAAAACTATTCGTAAAAAGTTTCCTCATCATGGAAGAAAACCATGTGAAGATTTGGAAAACGATGACACGATAACAGCACTGATTAATCAGCATGTCTGAAAAAGCAATGAAAATGTAAATTACAAGCAAATAAGAAATTAAGCTGTGTGTCAAAAAAGCACCACAGATTACACTGTTCAAAAACCGATAACAGATTTCCGAGATCAGCGTAATCCGTGGTGCTTTCTAATTTTAAACGATATCAATATTCTACTTTATCAGTTTTATTTTCCCAATCACGGAAAGCTTTAATAGCCTCCTCAGGCAATAACACTTCAGACTTCAGCTTACGGTCTGCCGGTTTCAAATCAAGTTCTTCATATATAAAGGCGTCATCAAAACCTATATCAGCAGCATCATTCTTGCTATTTCCATAATACATTCTATCTAAATGTGCCCAGTAAATAGCTCCCAGACACATCGGACAGGGTTCACAGGAAGTGTAAATCTCACACCCGCTCAAATCGAAAGTCCCTAATATCTTTGCAGCCGTACGGATAGCACTAACTTCAGCATGTGCCGTAGGGTCACAATCTGGAGTTACACGATTTACTCCCATCGCAATAATCTCACCATTTTTAGCAATAACTGCGCCAAACGGTCCTCCTCCCTCAGCTACATTTTGTACTGAAAGTTCTATGGCTTTACGCATCAGTTCTTCTTTTGTCATATCAATTCCTCCTAACATTTTATCTCTATTTGGAAAGATACAAAAAAAATCAGAAAATAGAAACTGAAAGCCAATTAATCTCTTTCTACATAAACCTTTTTACTTCCGAAGGCACAAAATAGAGTCAGAGTCAGAAAAAAGCATTATCAATTAAAAAACAATATCTCCAAAAACAAGAAAACCTCCCGTCTAGATTTCCCAGAACGAGAGGTTTCCGTTTTTTATTATAGAAAAGGGGGGAAGATTACATCATGCCACCCATACCGCCCATACCCGGAGCAGCCATCGGCATTTCAGGTTTTTCTTCTTTCTTTTCTACGATGACACACTCTGTAGTCAAGAACATTCCTGCAATAGAAGCTGCGTTTTCAAGTGCAACACGAGTTACTTTAGCAGGATCTACAACACCGGCTGCATGCAAGTGTTCGTAAACATCGGTACGTGCATTGTATCCGAAATCACCTTTACCTTCACGTACTTTCTGTACAACCACTGCTCCTTCTTTTCCGGCATTGGCTACAATCTGACGAAGCGGCTCTTCAATAGCACGCTTGATTATTTCGATACCAGTTGTTTCATCTGCATTGTCACCCTTCATGCCTTCCAATGCGTCAATAGCACGGATGTAAGTTACGCCACCGCCCGGTACAATACCTTCTTCGATAGCAGCACGAGTAGCACACAACGCATCGTCTACACGGTCTTTCTTTTCTTTCATTTCTACTTCGCTGGCAGCACCTACATAAAGAACAGCTACACCACCTGACAATTTAGCCAGACGTTCCTGAAGTTTTTCTTTATCATAATCAGAAGTAGAATTCTTCATTTCAGCCTTAATCTGGTTGATACGTTCCTGAATCAACTCTTTCTGACCAGCACCGTTTACGATAGTAGTATTTTCCTTAGAAACAGTTACCTTATCGCAAGTACCCAGCATTTCAATAGTAGCCTGTTCCAGTTTCAAACCTTTTTCTTCGCTGATAACTACACCACCAGTCAATACTGCGATATCTTCCAGCATAGCCTTACGACGGTCGCCGAAGCCCGGAGCCTTCACTGCACAAATCTTCAACTGGCCACGCAGACGGTTTACAACCAATGTTGTCAATGCTTCACTGTCAACATCTTCGGCAATAACCAACAAAGGACGTCCGCTCTGAACTGCCGGTTCAAGGATAGGCAAGAAATCTTTCAGGTTAGAAATCTTCTTATCGTAAATCAAGATGTATGGGTGTTCCATCACACATTCCATCTTTTCTGTATCAGTTACGAAGTAAGCTGACAAATAACCACGGTCGAACTGCATACCTTCTACTACACCGATAGTAGTATCAGTACCTTTTGCTTCTTCGATAGTGATTACACCATCTTTAGAAACCTTACGCATTGCATCAGCAATCAGTTTACCGATAACCGGATCATTGTTTGCAGAAATAGTTGCAACCTGTTCAATCTTATCGTAGTTATCACCAACTGTTTCAGCCTGTGCCTTGATTGATTCTACAACTTTAGCAACAGCCTTGTCGATACCACGTTTCAAATCCATCGGATTTGCACCGGCAGTAACGTTCTTCAAGCCTACACCCACGATAGACTGAGCCAATACAGTAGCAGTTGTAGTACCGTCACCAGCATCATCACCAGTCTTCGAAGCTACAGACTTAACCAACTGTGCACCTGTATTCTGGAACGGATCGCTCAATTCTACTTCCTTAGCAACTGTTACACCGTCTTTTGTAATATGAGGAGCACCGAATTTCTTTTCGATGATAACATTACGACCTTTCGGACCGAGAGTTACTTTAACAGCGTTAGCCAATTCGTCTACACCTTTTTTCAACTGATCGCGAGCATCAATGTTGAAGAGAATATCTTTTGCCATAATAATCTTAATGTTTTAAAAGTTCAACTTATGAATTATCCCAAAACTGCGAGAACGTCACTCTGACGCATCATCAGATATTTTACTCCGTCGTGTTCGATTTCAGTACCTGAATATTTTCCATACAATACTGTATCGCCAACTTTCAATATCATTTCTTCATCCTTTGTGCCATTTCCTACTGCCACAACTTCACCCTGCAATGGTTTTTCTTTTGCTGTATCAGGAATGATAATACCACCAATCGTTTTTTCTTCTGCAGGAGCCGGAAGAATCAGGACTCTGTCTGCTAATGGTTTAATGTTCATAGTCTTTATATTTTTACTTATTTATATATACATTTTATTTATATCCTTGAAACGGACATTTGACTTGTTACGAAAAACGTGCCAGACTTCTTTCATGACATTCTGACATGGTTTTTCTGACAAAATCCACTTTTTCTACTGACATACTTGCCAAACAGAATCTCAGCGTTCCTCTAAAATATCAAATCAAGACTAGCTTCGATTAAAACTTTAACTGTATCTTTACATTCCAAACATAACAACATCTACAGAAAATGGAAATACTTTACCTTATCATTACGCTCCTTATCGGAGGACTTATCGGATATTTCATAGCTTCACGCCAGTTAAATTCATTAAAGACTCAGCTATATTTACAAACAAAGCATCATGAAGACTTGCTGGAAGCAGAAAAAAAGCAACATGCAACCGAAACAGAAAGATACAGAGAAGAGAATCTGCGCATACAAAATCAGGCAGAAAATAACATAAAACTGGTCGTAGAAGCAAACCGGCAGGTAGCTGCCCTACAGGCGGAAAAGCGTGCACTCGAAGAAAAACTCGACCATCAAAAACAAGAAATCGTAAATCTGCATAAACAGTTCAACCTGGAATTTGAAAACATCGCCAACAAAATATTCCAACAGAAGGCAGAATCATTCAATAAACTAAGTGCCGAAAGCCTCAGCAACTTATTAAATCCTTTCAGAGAAAATCTGAACGAATTCAAGCATCAGGTAGCCGAGGTGTACGACAAAGAATCGAAGCAGCGTTTTTCACTGGAAGACAAGATTAAGGAACTGGTACAACTGAACAAGCAGATAAGTGACGAAGCCAATAACTTGACCCGTGCGCTGAAAGGTGATTCCAAGACACAAGGAAACTGGGGAGAAATGATTCTGGAATCGATTCTCGAAAACTCCGGACTGCGGGAAGGAGAAGAGTATTTCCGTCAGGAATTTTTAAAAGATGAACATGGAGAACCTTTACGTAACGAAAACGGCCAACGCCTGCAACCAGATGTTCTGGTAAAGTATCCCGACAACCGTCAGGTAATCATCGACTCAAAGGTTTCACTCACAGCCTATGCCAATTATGTAAACAGCTCTGAACGTAGTGAACAGGAGCAATACCTGAGAGCTCATTTATCTTCCGTAAAAGCTCATATCGACGAACTAAGTCAGAAAGACTACTCCCGATATAATATCTCCTCGCTCGATTTCGTAATGATGTTCATTCCTAACGAGCCAGCCTATGTACTGGCCCTGCAAACAGATCCGAATCTCTGGAACTATGCCTACAAGAAAAAGGTCGTGCTGATGAGTCCTACCAACCTGATCGCGGCACTCAGGCTGGCACTCGATCTGTGGAAACGAGAATATCAGGAAAAAACACCCAGGAAATAGTAAAAAGGGGTACTGCCTTATACGAAAAACTGGTAAGCTTTACCGAAACATTCGAACGTATAGGTGAAACATTAAAGACTGCCTCAGCAGCTTACGATACTGCACTCGGACAATTATCGGCAGGAAAAGGCAATGTGATCCGTCAGGCAGAAATGCTGAAAGAACTGGGAATTACCCCTAAAAAGAAACTATCTTCACGCCTGATCAGTCAGGATGAAGACAAGGACGAAAGCGAATAACCGGCAAAAATAATCCGAAACCGGTCATCAGCAACCGGTTCCGGATAAAAAGCAGAAGTTCGTATGCCTCTTGGCAAGACTTGATATTATAGTGTCCAACCAGAAGTCCAGTCGTCACCGCTCTTCACCGCACCTTTATAGTCGGTTTTAGTAAAGAAGCTGTCTGCAGACAAATCTTTTCCTCCGTCAAGAGTACCTACATATTTGCCTGTCCATGAGAATTCCTGATTTGTCATGTCACCATTACAACAAATCATTATAATATCATCCAAATTGGTAGCACACAGATAATAACACTCGCGTTATCTTTTTCACGCTATTTCATTGCCAATTCATTGTCAGCTATCTCTGAATACCGTTTCTCTGAGAAGAAGCCCGCCATTGATGTATATTTTGTCAATGGCGGGTATTATAATTCTATTTCAAACTCACGTAATATGTGAAGGATTACTTAAAGACTACCTTATCCAGACGAAAACAGAAACCCTCTCACAAACTTTTTCGAAAGCTTTCCACTTTTTAGATAACCTTACCTATTATATTTGTAACCAGTACTCCATTTCTGGAGCCTGCGTTTGTCCGTTTGGTTCCATTTACTACTAATTTATATTCTCCTGCAGGTAGGTTGATTTTTACACAAATCTGTCCGAATGTAATGTTCTGTTTTATTTCTTCCGGAATATCCGGGTCATTCTCAATACCTTCACAACCATAATCCTTGTAATACAAAACATTCCATCCAATGGGTTCCCCTATCATAATATGCAACTCGGTGAGAGGGATTTCAGAATATGTCGTATGTATAATAAGCTGCATTTCTTTTTGTAGTGTGATTTTATAATACACATGACGCGCTTCTGGTTCATTTGGATAGACCAGATTTCCGCTTTCATCTGTATAAATGAATGTTTCATAAAATGCTCCAACAGCTGTGTTGATTGTGTCCGAAATAGTGAAATCTTTATCATGTGTACCTAAATTATAGGAGAAGTAAGGATCTCGTCCCCGGAACATACCTTTTCCTACTATTTCCAGTTCATCTTCTGCCACAGAAGCAATATCTATAGTAAAATAGAATCTGCCTCCCAGCATATCATTAATGCAGATTCCCTCTTCTGTTTCAGAAGTTGACATTGGCTCCTTATTTGAGTTATAAAGAACAATGGGCAGAAAAGAGGATTTACTTTTGGCATTCAACATAAAATTGACATTCTTTTCCATGTGGAACTGGTAATACAGTTTTTGTATACCCAATTCTTTGTGTGCTTGTACATCACTGAAAATCTGGCTAAAATGGAATTCATGTTCTTTAAAAGTTCCCAAATCAAAAGCTGTATCAAAAGATTTTCCGGTGATAGGTAATCCTATGACATTAAAATTAAGGGATCCGTTGTATAGTCCTCCGTTCGATTTCTTGATCCCATTCAATACAAAGCGGTATTCACCAGCGGGGAAAAGCCGTTTTACATAAGTCTGTCCAGCCGAAAGGGAGTTCAATAGCATGGATTTCAATTCCTCCGATACTTCCGGATCGGCTTGTATTTCTTCCATACGATAATTTCCTCCAGTTTCGTGATACAGCACTTTCCAGTCATAAGGTTCTCCTTGCATGATGTGAAATTCTGTGCTAACCTTCGAATCGGCTGTATGGATTATCAGCTTCATGGGCTTTTCCAATGTAAGAATGTAGTAAGTATTATGTGTTCCGGCTACCGAACCTACAGATTCTCCTTGCTCATTCTTATAGTAGAAATTGGCATCATACGTTTCTGTGCTTCTACAGTCGCTGAAATTAAAACCGTTTTCATTCGGTTTTATTACATAAGGATGAGTTGGGCTACTGCCGCCAATAAAGCCACTGAATAGAATTTCAAGCTTGTCGGAATGATTACGTACTACATCCAATGCCATCATGTATTCTCCTGATGGCATATTATCTATGGTCATGTAGGTATCCGATGCTTCGTGCGTATATAATGGTATTTCAAGGTCTTCATCCTTTCTGTCGAATATGCGGAATCCTAAATATTTTTCTTCTGTGCAGAATGGGCGTATATACTTAATCGTAGCTTTACGCTCCAATGTAAAAGAAAAGAACATTTGGAAAGTTTGCAGATTCCCTACATATTTCACCATATCATATGTTCTGACACATGAAAATTCATGCTCCTTGGCCGAAAATAAATCAATGGCTTTGGCAGGTTCCAAGCCGGGCAATGTATCATACGCGATGGTATGCAGATTCGATACTTCTCCGCAGTCGTTCGATACCTTCAGGCGCAGTTTGATTTCTCCTCGTTGGGTTCCGGGGATGGTGGTTTCTACTTTAAACTTCTTATCCGTTTCTGTAACGGTAACGTATTCTGCATCTTCGCTCTCTATGGCATAGGATATGCCTCCTTTGTAATGGAAGAACTCATTGCTTGCGTCTATGATAACCGGGGTTCGTTCTGTCATTACGTGGGATGTTTCAAGGCTGGTATTGATAGTTGGTTTTCCCGACCAGACTTCATTCGAGTTTAATGGAATACTTGCTTGTTCATATTGAATAGTAACATTCACATTTAAATAACCTTGTTCTGTTGCTTGAAATACAGCAGTACCTGTTCCTTGCCCACTGTAAAGTTTCGCATGTTGTACAGCTTTCCATACAATCTTTTCTCCACCTTGTAAGCCATTGATAGTATATGTTACATAGCTACCAATGCAGGTCGAAGATTTGTTGGCTGTTAATGTATAGGGATTCTTTACTTCTACATTCAGGCATCCTTTGCCTACAGTAGCTTTTATCATGTTTTTGTTTAAATATTGGACTTTGACAGATAAATTGATGAGTCCTTGTCCTAATTCTATGGCTTGCAAGGTTTGATAAAGATGGTTGCGATTAACTCCTGGGGTTCCAATTTTTTTAAAAAGTTGATTGGGTATATCCCATATTTGCTCAATTTGATATTGTTTTTCATCGCTATAGTCTTTTCCCAATAAGGTTTCACAAGATATATTCATACCTAATTTAATTTCCGGGGGAATTGTTTGTAAGGTCAAGGTAGGGGTTGTGACAGCAAACAACTTAGTTACATAATTGAGTATTGTACCTTTTATTCCATTAATAGAAATTTGGGCGTCTTTACATTCTTCAACCCAAAAAATTTTAAATTTAAAAGATTTAGTCCCTTTTCTATAAGATACTTGGTAAAAGTTAGAAGGTAGTTTTTTATCTATGGTAGCAGAAAAGAATCCTGCTTCTCCTTTTACTTCATCCCAAATATTACAATTAAAAATTGTATCTTGTGTTAGTTCTTGTTCGAAATCAACGGTATACTCTTCTTCTGTTCCGGTTTTGGGATTAAAATTACCTGTTATTTTCATAGTCGTATAAATTATGATTAAACAATCAGTTTGTAAATTCATTTACATCCAACAAAAAGATATTCTGTTCGTCTCTGTGTACAATTACGGATTTATTCATCCATCGGTCGATTTGTCGTTCTTCATCTATGTATCTCACTTGGAATGTAGCTTCACTGGCATAATCTCTGCACATCGCTGTAGGAAATGGGAATCTGTTTAGTAGGGTAAAGGGAAGGATGCACTCTTGTTTCTCTGGGGTAAGGAAGAACTGTTTGTCCATCTCGTTCATGTGTATTTCAAATCTGCCTTGTGAAAGATTATAGGCAAAGAAGCGGATGTGGCCATTGTATTTGTAGCAGACAAATCTTTGTTCTGTGGCAGTATTGAAAACTCTATCCATGTCTACGTAAATGTCGTATGGATAACTTTTTCGTGGTTGAATATCTTCCTGGAATCCGTTACGCGCAATAGTAGTATCACAGTAGATAAAGGTGTTACTGAGTGGGCAGTTTTGCAGTTTACCGTCATCATATATTGTAAACAGGTCTCCATAGTTTCCTTGTTCATCTTGTGTGCATAATGTTTTTCCGTTAGGTACTACTGTCAGTTTAAACCAATATTCTTGATTTGCATCTCGGCGTACTACTGCCTTGCTTAAGTCGTCAAATAATCCATAAGAGTATGTATGAAGATTATCCAGCCGTACAGATATTCCGTAGAGTGTGTTTCTGTCTGTCAGAACTTCTTCTCCATAATCATTTGTCAACTCTCCGCTGATATCGGTAAATGAGGTCTCTACAAAGTTTGGCCTACTACGTGGGTTATCGTCGTCCCTGCATGCTGCAAGCATGAAAGGTACAAATAATAAAATGAGTACTTTCAGTTTCATAATTTAATAGTATTAGATTTGGTCGTAATGTAGATAAATATTTTAAGATGGAAAAATCGGATGCTAGGTTTAACGCAGAAAGAATTTTCTTATATCTGCCTAAAAACACATGACTGTCTGTCAAAATGTCGCTGAAAAGACTGGTATGCTTACATTTAAACGGTCCCTTTTATTAGTTAGTAACTGGTATTTTACTGACATAAAGAACATTAACAAAACATAAAGATTGAGAACATCTGCAAAAAAGGTATTTTACATGCTATATAGCATGTATTATAACTTGTCTGAAGTAGGAACGAAATAGATAAGGAGAAATTATGAAACAAGTTTTGAAGGCTGACAGTACTTGTATTATAGTCCTACCTTTTAAAAGGAAAAGAGGTTATTTTGCCTCCTTTTCTCTTTTATCACCATTACAATAAATCATTATAATATCATCCAGATTGGTGGTGTACTGCTTGCTGATGTGTTCGCATTTGAGATGCCACGACTTGTCCGTAGTGCCCTGGACAGCTACCTTAATGGTATTGTGGCCGTTCTTGCGGTTGATGGCATCTATGGCAGCGGCCAGACGTGACTGCTTCTCACGGTCTATGGTATCAAAAAGGTTGGTCTGGACGGCAGAGTCAGGAACTATGTTCCAGACAATGACACCGGCTTTTTATATAAATATCCCCCCTCTTTACGGAAATCCATACGGAGTGCCCGGACTGCGGTGCTTACAAGCTCCTGGAGGTCGTTGGTCGGTACCTGCAAGTGGATGGTGCGGTTGATGCAGTGCTACGGAAGATCCAGACGGAAACGACTGGTATAGGCAAAGACTGTTATTTCCGTGCAACAGCTATGCTGCATACGGAGCTTGCGCACACATTCGGAAGAAAAGTTGGCGACAGCTTCCTCGAGGCTGGAGAGTTCGGACAAGCCGGAGTCAGGGGGAAATTAATCCGAAACCGGTCATCAGCAACCGGTTCCGGATAAAAAGCAGAAGTTCGTATGCCTCTTGGCAAGACTTGATATTATAGTGTCCAACCAGAAGTCCAGTCGTCACCGCTCTTTACAGCACCTTTATAGTCGGTTTTAGTAAAGAAGCTGTCTGCAGACAAATCTTTTCCTCCGTCAAGAGTACCTACATATTTGCCTGTCCATGAGAATTCCTGATTTGTCAGATTGCCAGTAGCCTGAGCAAAGTCTGCATTTGTATAGATTCCCTGCTTAGATGACAATTCACCACTGATAGCAACATACTCCAGTTTTGAAGTACCATCTTTTAAAGCATTCTCTGTTTCATTTGTTTCTACAGTCAGCGGTTTGCCTTTGCCTGTTATGATTGTATTGTAAAGTTCTACCTGAGTTCCGGCACGCAAGCGTACTCCCTGAGCATCTCCACCGTTTCCAATCAAAGTAGCATTGGCAATTGTCGGATGTGCAACCGGAGTTGCCGCATTGTTAGTACCATTATTGTCACATTCCATCAGGCAGTCGCAAGCATATCCCAGTGAAGATTCACCTTCCTGATAAGCAACCAGGAACTGTGCTTTCCCGTTCCATCCTTCAGTCCAGTCGAAAGAGTCGTCACTACAGCTTGTCACAACCATATATTTTACATTGACAGAACCTCCAAAGAATTCAAATCCATCGTCCGATCCCTGATAAGCCTGCAAATGTTCTACAGTAGTTCCATTACCAACACCATAGAAAGAAACTCCGTTTGCTTCATGTTCTTCATCAAAAGCATATCCGGTATATTCCAAACGGATATATTTCAATGTACCAGAGTTGTCAGCATCATTGTTTCCTCCATAAGGTGCATTACCTATTTCTGATTTTCCCGATCCATTATTTGTATGAGCATAACCGCAGATATGCAAACCTCCCCAAGCTCCTGCTTCTTTCTTTTCAGAAGTCATAACAATAGGCTGTGCAGCTGTACCCTGCGCATCAATCTTAGCACCCTGTTCGATAAGAATATAATCTACTGTTTCATCGTGCTGTGCTACGATAGTAACTCCCGGCTTGATAGTAAGAGTTGCTCCCGATTTAACATGAACACCTCCGCTAAGTGTATAGGTTTTTCCAGTTTCCAACGTTACATTTTCGGTAATGTCACTGTTAAGAACATAGGTATCTTCTCCTCCATCACCCGGATTATTGACAGGATCTTCATCACTGCTGCAAGAGGTTGCAAAAAGAGATACGCCAGCTATCAATGCCATTGTTGCAAACTTCCAATTCTTTTTCATACTCAAAATGTTTTGTTTAAGTTAGTTGTTTAGAATTTATTTTGATTATAAGTTATATGTCACACCGATTTCAAAACTGCTTCCACGTTTGAAGCGCTCAACTTCTACCTTTTCTCCTGTAGAGGGAACTTCCTGTTTGAAGACAACAGGCTGATTAAGCAAGTCGTTTATCTGTAGTTTCAATGAAACTTTTTCATTGAATTTAAAGCTACTTACAAAATTCATAGTATGTACCGGCTGCTGCTTGACATCTCCCAGTCCGGAAATACCGACCGACTGAATACGAGGACCTTGCAGGTTATAGACCAAAGCTGCACTCAACTGTTTCACATCGTCCAGACGCGGAGTATAAGTGATATCAGCATTCACCAGATAAGGAGATGCTCCTTGCAAAGCACGCTGAGTATTGGTATATGCTCCTCCTTCGGGAAGCTTTACGTCAGTATACATAAACGAAGCGTTGGCTCCCAAACGTAAATCACGTATCAGTTCTTTACGGAATTCAACCTCCAGACCGGCAGCCATACCATTATTGGCATTCTGGAACGAATGGATAGTAGCTCCTCCCGACAATTGCTGGATCTGCTCAATAGGGTCTTCCAGATATTTATAATAAGCTGTTGCCGAGAACATATCACCGTTTTCTCCAAAGAACTCATAGCGCAAATCGAGGTTATAGTTATAACCGTTCTTCAAATCTGCATTACCTCGGATCTGTGCCGAACCATACGATTCCTGATAAAGGAAAGGAGCCATTTCGATAAATGAAGGACGTGTCACTGTACGCGAGAATGAAAACCTGAAACTGTTTCTTTTATCCAGCTGATAACGTAAGTTCATGGCAGGAAACAGATCGTTGCTGTTTAAGTCACGGCGCTGCAATTTTCCTCCGTCTTCTGCATAATTCACCCATTGTTTACTGCTTTCATAGCGTATTCCTACATTTACCAATAGAGCTTCTACCGGATAAATATCAGCTAAAATATATCCTGCATAAATTTTATTTCCAGCTGTATAACTATCTTTGGGCTGCTGAGAGCGTGAGATAGAAACAAGTCCACTTTCTATAGCCTCCTGATTCAGGAAACCGGAAGGTGTATAAATATCCTCTTCACCTCCAATCACCGGATTCAACTTATTCAAATTATAATAAAAGCGAGTTGAGCTATAGTCGCGTGTCTTGTCCTTGTAAGTAAATTCAGCCTGCAACTTGTTCTGGTTTCCAAATTTATAGTCACCCGACAGATTTCCTACCCATTCTTTTTCATCAAGTACACCAAAATAACGCATGGTTTCCTGACGGTTCAGCTTAAACAAATTGATTTCACTACCTTCTCTGATAAACATAATCTGCCGGCGGTCGGGTTCATCACTCGAAGTCTTGCTATACGAACCACTCCAGTTCATACTCCATTTGTCACCGAAAAAGTGTTTTCCACCCAACTGATGGTTTTGCAGTGTATAGACATGCGTTACGTTATTGCTACCAATCAAGTTATGATCTTCATAATCATATCCTTCACGAAGCATGTAATTGTCTATAGCATTGCGGGCATAGAAAAAAGTATAATTCAACTGGTCTTGCTTACGGAAACTATATCCCAGACTACCTAATCCGGCAATCTTCAATTCACTGGAATAACTGTCATAACTGAAATCATTCAATGTGGTTCCGGTAGCCTCCAGCGTACGTACACTGGCATCAAGCATCGTTTGCTGTTCATTGCTTACCCCCATTGAAGCCAGCAAGCTAAGAGTATTCCCGTTTATATCAAAATTCTTTCCGAACCCTACGTTTCCACCAAATTCAGGTAAAGACTTACTGCGAGATACATCAAAACTGGTATTGAACAACTGATTTTTTCCGGCATATTCCTCAAAATCCACTAGCGACATATCACGTAACTTATTGTCGAGTGACGGAGTTTTAAACAAAGTTCCATCACGATCCATCTGATAAGTATCTTTTCCTAAAGTATTGAACTTGCCCCCGGTATTAAACGAAAGGCTGAAAAAATCTTCACCAGTCTGCTCTTTTGTACCTATGTCGATATGTGCACCTGAATAATCGGCAAACGAATTGGCCTCATAGACTTTACTTACGGTAATATTCTTCACGGTAGAAGACGGGAACAAGTCAAGCGGTATCAACTTATGGTCAGGATTGGGAGAAGCAATAGGCAACCCGTTCAATGTCGTCGTGCTGTAACGGTCACCCAGTCCGCGTACAATGATTTGTCCAGCCGAAGCAACCGACACACCGGTAATCTTCTTCACGCCTTCTTCTACATTGGAAATTCCCTTTGTACTCATTTCCTTCGCCCCGATATTTTCGATAGCTACACTCGACCTCTGACGCTCCATCATCAACGAACGTTCATTCTCCAGATTCTTCCTGGCTACCACCGTAACCTCATCAAGCTGCTGATTATCGGGAGCAAGTGCTATAACCAACTCATCCTTCTGCCCTTTTTCTACGACAATTTCCTGTGTCTTATACGAAACATACTGTACAATCAGCGTACATGTTTTGCCTTTTATATCTTTAATTTCGAACCGTCCGTCGATATCAGTAATAACTCCTGTCGTGGTTCCACCTACTTGAACAGTTGCTCCGATAAGCGGCTCTTTCGTTGAGTTATCAACAACCACACCTTTTAAAGTAAAAGCCTGGGCACTGACACTTAAAATCATCGCCGAAGCTGTAAGAAACATCTTGTTAGTTTTAATCATCCTTCGCTACTAATTTTTTCTGATGCAAAAATAGAGCGGTGATATTTCGTGCCGATTGCATCCTTTTGATGATTTACTTACAAGCCAATTACGTTTGTATTACTGAAATATCTTACTGGAGGAAAATTCCAATTTATAGTTTAAAATAAGATCTAATCAAGAATATTCATTTACCCTTCAAAATTTATCAGCTTCTTTTAGTAAAAACATGATGATATTTTTTATTTTTTTGTACAAAATAAAAAAAAACATCAGGATAAATTCCGGCAAACAAGCTGATAATTTAATGCACATATAGAAATCACTTTTCCAGATAAATTCAGCCTATGATTTGGTTTGCTTGAATACTCGATCTATATATACAATTCACCCCCTTCACATTGCATTAAGCATGTGAAGGGGGTGAGAAATAACAAATAAAAATTTTCTTTCTATCAGCGTATAGCAGCGATCAATTCTTCGGGAGCCAGCAAGTTCTGTTCGCCAGTAGCCATGTTTTTCAGCATGACCTTGCCTTCGTTCATTTCATTCTCTCCCACTATAGCAACAAACGGAATAGCTTTCGCATTTGCATAACTCATCTGCTTCTTCATTTTCGCACTGTCAGGATAGATTTCGGCACGAATACCGGCCGCACGTACTTTAGCCAATACCGGAAGTACATAGGCCGCTTCCGCCTCTCCAAAGTTGACAAACAAAAGCTGAGTACCGAATGATGCATCTTCCGGATACAAATCAAGCTGATTCAACACATCGTATATACGGTCGGCACCGAAAGAGATACCCACTCCCGACATTCCATCCATACCGAATACACCTGTCAAGTTGTCATATCGTCCACCGCCACTGATACTACCAATCTGCACATCGAGCGCCTTAACTTCGAAAATAGCTCCAGTATAATAGTTCAGTCCACGTGCCAAAGTCAAATCCAGTTCAACTTCCGACTTGATTCCAAGTGTAGAGATTGTTTTCAAAATGAATTCACTTTCTTCTACTCCCTTCAAGCCTGTTTCGCTGGCAGCAAGTACAGATTTCAGTGTTTCAAGCTTCTCTTCGTTCGAACCGCTTAACAAGATTATTGGCTGCAACTTGTCGATAGCTTCCTGCGGAATGCCTTTCGAAGCCAGTTCGGCATTGACATTTTCCAGACCAATCTTATCAAGCTTATCAATAGCTACGGTGATATCGACAATCTTATCAGCTTCACCGATGATTTCTGCAATACCTGTCAGGATCTTACGATTATTAATCTTAATAGACACCCGGATACCGAACTTGCTGAATACTGCGTCAATCATCTGTACCAGCTCTACTTCATTAAGCAACGAATTGCTGCCTACGACATCGGCATCGCACTGATAAAATTCACGATAACGGCCTTTCTGAGGACGGTCGGCACGCCATACGGGCTGTATCTGAAAACGCTTGAAAGGAAAGCTTATTTCATCACGGTGCATCACCACATAACGGGCAAAAGGTACTGTCAAGTCATAGCGCAAACCTTTTTCACAGAACTTACTTGCCAGCTTGGCTGCATTACGGCTTAACAACTCTTCATCAGTAAGTCCTGAAAAATAATCTCCGGAATTCTGTATCTTGAACAACAATTTATCTCCTTCCTCACCATACTTTCCCATCAGGGTAGACAGGTTTTCCATAGAAGGAGTTTCTATCTGCTGAAATCCATACAAATAGAATACTTCGCGAATGGTATTGAATATATAGTTACGTTTCGCCATTTCAACAGGCGAAAAATCTCTTGTTCCTTTTGGTATACCTGGTTTTGTTGCCATAATGAATCAAAGTTTATTTATTTCGTTGCAAAAATACATGAAATATTTGAATTTGAAAGCTGATACAGAAGAAGATATTTCCTGATACAGACAATAAAAAAGCGCAAAAGCATGTCAGCCGTAGTAGGCCTACATACTTCTGCGCCTGCTTTATATTATTAAACTGCTGTTATCAGTCGCGGCGGTTGGTAAATATCATAATGTAATAAACCAAGGTAGCCAGTGAACTCAATGCAGCAACAACATATGTATATGCAGCCGACTTCAACGCATCCTGTGCCTGACGGTGGTTCGACATATTTGTTACCCCTGCACTGCTTAACCATACCAAAGCACGACGGCTGGCGTCTATTTCTACCGGTAACGTAATAAAACTAAATAAGGTAGTCATAGCAAACAGACAGATACCAATCAGCAGCAACTGCGGAAAAGTATTAATCATAAACATACCGGCCAGCAGTACCCACTGTACGATAGAAGAGGAGAACTGAACAACCGGAACTAAAGCCGAACGCATCTGCAAGGGAGCATATGCTCTGGCGTGCTGAACAGCATGTCCACATTCGTGCGCAGCAACTGCCGCAGCAGCCACGCTACATGTATTATAAACTCCTTCACTCAGATTGACAGTTTTGTTTGTCGGATTATAATGGTCTGTCAACATTCCGGGAGTGCTGGTTACTTTCACATCGTAAATACCGTTATCACGCAACATTTTTTCTGCAATCTCCCTACCCGTCATACCGTTGCTCAATGCCATGCGAGAGTATTTATCAAACTTACTCTGCAAATTCGACTGTACTAAATAACTGATGAGTGCAATGCCAATAAATAAAATCCAATACATATAATTATACTTTATGTGTTTCTATTCAATTTAAAATCATACAAATACTTTGCCAAAAGTAAGTAAAAAAACAAGAATCTTACAAACCTTTCCAGGCTTTTGACGATTATTAAGTATGTTCTTAAATATTCTTTTAAAAAAATCCCTCTGACTAACACACAGATAATCAATGGATTAAAAATTAAGCAAAAGATTATTTTCACATTTTCTTCTAAAATATTTGGCAGATTAAAAATAAACACCTACCTTTGCACTCGCAATCAGGAAATGAATGCAACACAGGTTTGATTCGCTAGCTCAGCAGGTAGAGCACAACACTTTTAATGTTGGGGTCCTGGGTTCGAGCCCCAGGCGGATCACCAAAAGGAAACCATCGATAACTAAATTATCGGTGGTTTTTCTTTTTATATATTCCGATGAAAAAACTGCCCGACCATAAAGGATCAACGTAATAATCTGAGGGGTTAATTCAATAAATATTATCTTTGCCTACAAGAATAAAAATAAAATAGGATCAACGTAATAATCTGAGGGATCTGTTGGTTAAGCATAAATTTTAGCTAGTCTGAACAAGCTGAGGGGTGCATTGAATCAACATAAAAAACATCAAATGTATATGATGATCCCTCATAAATTACCGGTAAGAGGAATCATTCATATACCAATTGCCACACATAGTTCCTTAAAACTTATGCTGATATTTTTTATAAAAAATCAGGAAAAGTAGTAATCCTATAAACGCAAATGGAACTCCACATAATGCAGGGTAGCGATATCCTTCGCTGACAGCCAGTCCACCAGCATAAGCACCAACCGCATTACCTAAATTGAAGGCAATCTGTACGCATGCACCTCCTAACATCTCTCCTCCAGGAGCTACACGAATAATCAGTACTTGTTCCGGACTGGAAACGGCAAACAAGCCGGCAGTACACAACGTCATGAGTATAGCTGCACACCATGGATTAGGCGAAAAGAAAAACAGCAGTAACAAAACCACACCAATCATACCCTGAACTACTGTTCCAACCTTTCCGGGCGTATAACGATCTGACATACGCCCACCGACCAGATTACCTACTACCATACCAAAGCCCGCCAGTACCATAAGAGCCGTCATACTACTGGTCTGGAAACCGGATATCTCAGTAAGCATCGGATTGACATAACTGTACCAGCAGAACACGCCTCCGTTACCCAATGCGGTTGCTCCGAGAATCAGCCAGGGCGCAGGCGACTTGAGGAAACGGAACTGCCCCTTAAACCCGTTATCCTTCAAATTTTCTACCTGTGGAACCCAACGATATATATAATATAAGGTAATCAGTCCCCAGAATACCACAAGCAAGAAAGCAACACGCCACGAAATCGTATGACTCAAGGAAGTACCCAAAGGAACACCAAACAAATTGGCAACTGTCATGCCTGCTATCATGATAGACACAGCCTCCGACCCTTTTCCTTCATCTGCCAGCTTACCAGCTACAATGGATGCCACACCGAAATAAGCGCCGTGCGGAAGACCGGATATAAAACGACCAGCCATTAACACCCAATAATTGGGAGCAGCAGAAGCACAGAGATTTCCGATAATCATAAGCAGCACCAAGGCCAGCAATGTTTGCTTCAACGGTCGTTTGCGTGCCAGAATCAGCATCGGAGCACCACAGCAGACACCCAATGCATACGCAGAAATAAGATGACCAGCCACTGGAATACTAATACCCAAATCTTGGGCTACATAAGGTAAAATACCCATCATGGTAAACTCGGCAATACCCAGCCCTAGTGTACCAAAAGCCAAAGCTATCAGACTCTTTTTCATTTTTCTGTCACTATAAAATCATTATTTCAAACCTATATTTTTTTAAGGAGTGCAAAATTACAGTTTTATTTATTCTTCGTAAACGACCTGAATAAAAAATAGAAACAGCCAATATAATTCATAAATTATTCTCTGTATTTCCTTTCAAATGATTCTGCAACAAACACCATAAATAATTTCTTTGAAAGAACATTTTTCGCTAACTTTGTTATTGAAGCAATTTAATCACGAAATATTCTTTACTAATTCAAGAACGAAGTAGTACCGAAAAGAATATTCACGTAAAACCCATAAAAATCAAAAGAAACATCACACAACTAGCTTTAACCTATTTCTAAATTTAATAAGCACACAGTATGAACATGAAATATGCATTAAGCAGTATTCTACTATGTTTCAGTCTATTTTGTCTGCCAAGCTGCAACGACAATGAAACTCCCGCCAACACTCCTGACGGAGAGGAAGTAGAAGAAGTGATCAAAAGTTACGATTGGCAACTGGAAGGTAAGTGGGAATATGCATCGAATAATGGCAATGATTTCTCCCGAACACTTGTTTTCGAGAAAGACGGTAAAGGCTCTTATGACGACGGTACGCTGGAATGGTACTGTTCCAACAATCATTTGTACATTGATTTCGACAACGGCAAATCCATCAAAGATTGTGACTATCTGTTTTATGGGGCAACTCTTCAGTTGAAGAGTCCTCAACTGTCATATATCCTCGATTGTCCTTTTATCGGTTCCTGGCTTGCAACCAACGCACACAACCATTTTACCGGCTCCACCTTCTATTATACTTTTGCCGCTGATGGCAATGCCGAGTGTTTCACCTTCAATACTTCCGGCATTTGGGAAAGTCAAAAATACTCCTGGCTCAGGACTCAAGACGGTATCCAACTGCTATCTAATATGGCTACCAAAAACCTCATCTGTGAGGCGGATGCAGAAAAATTGACGATACAAGGCGACGGAGAATTCAGTCATACCAGTCCGTTCTATGGCAAATGGAAGTCTGTCTATTCACAGGACGGCATCATCGACGAAAAAGATGAGAATTTTTCCACCATCGAACTTTACCAAAGAACCGATGATGATTACTTTGTCTACTATGAGAAAGATAACAAATACGCCAGCTTCCAAGGTCCGATGTCTATCTTGCTTCCCAACAGAGCTTTATTAATAAATCCAGCCGATGGCAGTGATCCTCTGTTCCTCTATTTTCGTTTTTATTATTCAAAAGATTCTGAAAAGGTTTATCTGGAACTAAGCAAAGACAACTCATTTACAGAATATACAAGATATGAATTTGTAACAACATTATGAGTATGAAGAAAGCAATATTACTACCTATGCTGTGCCTCATCGCCTTATGTGGATGTGAAAAGAGCACTGAATTATCCGAAATTACCGGAAATCCTGAAACAGAAACGCCGGAAAACGGAAGCCTGACCTTTCAGTTGAATGCAGATAAGACAACCTGCAACTTACTGGATTTGACTACTTTCTCTATTTCGTTCAATCGTACCGTTTCCATGTGGGACATCTCCAATCAGTTTGATTCAATAGTATGGATAGTAGAAGACAAGGATAAAAATCTTCACTCATTCCGTATCATGGAACAGCAGGAAAAAACCTTTTTATGGAGTCACTGCTTTTATTATCCCGGCGAGTATAAGACATACCTGTCAGGATATAAAGACAAAGAAGAAACTTTCAGAAGTGAAACTATCAATCTGCAAGTTGTTACAAAAGACTTTTTAGGCTGGAAATGGAACGAATTTCCTGATGAGCCAGACCAGAAGAGAACGGGTACCGTAAACCTGTTCAACAGCGACTTTGAATTGACATATTATAACCATCTGTCCGACAATGGTGTCCCTGGGTGGAACCTCTATATATTTAATTCTGCCGGAGAAGACGAGCAGGTATTCTACGAAAAATCATCCGATGTACTTTACCGCTACATAACAGGAATATACGGTGCTCCGTCCATCGACAAAAACTCTCCTGATCTGGCAGAAGCATATACTGCCGATTTTGATTATCATCATGACCATGCGACTCCTCTGGCTATTTGGGAAACCGACCAGACACGCATCGTACAGCTTCGGATTGATGACAGTTGGCCTATAGCTTATATTTATGCAGAACCGCTTTCCAGAAGATGATTTGCCTGAAAACAACAAATGACAATAATCAAACGGAAAAGAAACGATGTCAAGACTTCATTCTAGCATGAATAAACTTGACCTGAAGCTTAAAAGCCAAAGAAAATCTGATTAAAAGTCAGTTGTTCTACCAACCGAACAAAGAATGGTACACCCTTAAAGGCAAAAAAGATTCAAAATAGAGAAATTAGATAAACGTACTTATAACCTATAAGTTACAACAGACAAATCTCCTGCTTTAGTCTTCATTTATTTATATGACTAAAAGCAGGAGATTTTTTACTTTTAAGTTTCAATCTATACGATTGTTACTTAACCGTCCCTTTCAGGCCCTGTAGTTATAAACCATAATTTCCCGGAGGATTATTTTATTCTGACTTATCCTTTCTTTGGGTGTTATAAGTCGCCTGCGTATTAAACACAAAAACATCTTTTCTCAAAATGAGTCTTAATACACTTATAATATTACCCTCCTCATTATGATTAAGAAAAATAAAACCTTATTTTTCAACTAATGTAATGCCATCCAGACAGAAATAGTTCGGAGTATTCATACCATAATCACCTGTATCGGTAGATTCCATTTCGAAAGTCACATATGCAGCATTAGCCAGCGGAGTCCAGTCGAACCATTCCCAAGTATTCACAACAGAACTCTTTCCATCACGATAGTCGGCCAGATAGAAAGTGCTTCTTCCAACTTCTTCGCCAGAAGCTGCATGACCGATTGCAGTTACAGTAAAATAATCACCATCTTCGAAAGGACCTTTTACATATCCGCCTCCATCATTACCATCCTTCACAGCTAAATAAGCATAAGTAGTATTAGTTATATAAGCTCCCTTGAACTGATATGTACCAGCCTGCAAGTTAGTCAATTTAGTAGGATTCGACAAAGCTACAGTAAGATATACACTGCCATCCTTACCCTTTCCGGTTATCGCGCTGAGATTAGAATATCCCGGAGTAGTTACATCGGTAGTATTGGTATAGGTAAATCCGCCACCAAAGCCCCAATCACTAAAGTAGCTGTTACATTCTATCAGCGATTTGCTATCAGTAAATGATGTAAGCTTATATCCCCAGTCCCCGTAATCTTCACCTTCAGTAGGGGCAAATGATGTATTAGGTTCCGTTAATTTGTCTTCGAAGCTAACTGCCACTTCCTGCTTTGCAGGTACTGTCGGTTCATCATCGTTACTACAACTCCACAATCCCACGCATAAACATGCGTACAAAACAAAAAATAACTTTTTCATCTGTCGTTAATTAATTAAATGATTAAAATATAGTTTACTGATTATTTCTCATAATGTAAATTCTCCACTCCGGTAATCTCTGTCGAAAGTTCTCCTATCTGAGTACAATACTGATTGACAGCCGTATATATCTTCACAAAATCAATCTGATCGAGAGCGACTTTATTACCTTGAGCATCTACAGCCCAATCTATCTTAAACTTCGACATCTCCGTACTGTTGGGATGATTATCGGCATATCCCCAGTCGTAAGCATAACCTACCCACACTCCGTTTTCTTGAACCGCATTATCTTTCAGGCGTGTTCCACGGAAAATCAGGCAATCACTCTCTTCCCAAAGCGGATAATACGATGACTGCTGATGAAAAGTATTCCGATACACATACCCTTCATTTCCCTGATTATCTGTCCAACGCACATCAGCATTTTCAGGTACAGGGCGATAATAAGTAATCTCATAATCACGTATTTCGGTATCTGTTTCATACTCACTGCCGGCCAGTTCGTACCATTCATCATCGGGCAGCCCATTACTGTTTTCATCTTTCGAAACTAGTACAATACCCGGTTCTGCACTACCACCAGGACGGTCCTGCCAAGCGTTCGGATTATAGTTGGCATTACCGTAAATTTTAAAATCGTATTCTCCCGGAACATTTGGCACGGGTTGAGAAAAGCCTAACACAATATAGCCCCCGTATGCCCCTAACGACAACAATGATTTTTTCCGAAGTCGTTCGGCAGCATAGTCCAGTACCTGTTGCTTGGTTGTAAAGCCCTCAGCATAAGCAGTCGTAACCGTATTCATATATTGTGTAGGAGCCGGAACATAATCGAACACTTTATCGGCATAAGCAGCCATTTCATCCGATTCATCGGGATTATCCGGAGTATCTACACCGGCAGCCTCATCACGGAACAGCACGGTATTCGGATTTAACCCGATTCCACTCAGGCGAAACATAAGTGTACCTTCAGGAGTAAAGCATAACAAATCACCATCTACCTGATAATTGTACGCTTCGGTTATATACACATTGCTGCTATAAGGATTTACCTGAATGGAGAACGGGCGTTCTATATTTGTTCCATCGGTAATAAACTGACTCCGTAACACCGTACCTGAAGTAAGATCGAACACCTTGAATGCAGCCTGTCCGGTCGAATAATCGTAATTATAAAGGTAGGCGATATTATAATCGAAAGCAAAATCCATTACCGGTTCGTCATAAACTTTTTCTACAACATCCGACTGTGAGTTTATTTTTACCAGTTTATAGTCACCCTGCTCTATCTGTTCTCCTTGTGTAGCTACCCATACACTATGATCGGGACCGGCAAGTATCTTTCCCGGATTAGGACCGACTTCAATTTTTTTCGTTTCTGCAAAAGTTGACAGGTCGACAACAGATACCGTACGGTCAACTCCCACTCCAGCCCAGTCTAATCCACCTGAATTGGACACATAAAGTTTTCCATCCTGCGCACAAAGATCTTCCGGATTACGTCCGACTTCCGCAACTCCGTCTATCTCCAGAGAAGCAGTATCGATACGAGCTACGGTTCCATCATACGAACAGACATAAGCTTTTCCCGAATCAAAAGTAATGGCACGAGGCTGACGGGAACTGCCATTATCGGTCAGCATCGGAATCTGCTTTACGGAAAGCCCAGACTGAAGGTCTATTACCTCTACTGTACTGGAAACATTTACCACAACATATAATTTACTACCGTAAATATCCATGTCGTTAGCGGTATCTCCCAATCCGCGATGATTCAGCGCACGGAAATAATCATACGAACAGCTATTCGTCAGGAAGGAATATCTTGCCAGTGTACTGTTGTTCAAATTAAACAACCCTTCATTCAAGATATACATTTCTGCCGTTCCATAGTCTTCGACTACCCCATTTGCTTCACCGGGTGTATAAGGCTTGTCTTCCAAATCATCGCAACCGGCAAACAGCAAAACCAACGAATATATAATAACTACCAGTTTCCTCATATTCATCAATATTTCACTCCGACTGTTATCCGGAAAGACCGTCCGGGCATCGGAAAGTTTTTCACTATTTCATAATTTTTATCTGCCAGATTCAGCATCTCAAGTGCCAGCGAGAGGTTTGTCTTTTTCCAACGGAACCCCCGACGTACAGAAACGCTATGATCAGTATATCCGTCCAGCCTGTTCTTGGCTATATTCTGTCCCAACGCATAGCGTTTGCCGGAAAACAGCATGGAATACGACAAGTCTACCCACGGTGTTTCGAGTACTGCCTGTCCGGAACCTGACACACGCGGTGTATAGGCTATCTGATGCTTATACGTTTTTCCTTCAAGAGTAGAAGGATCTGAGTTCGTAACATCCAGCGCACGCTGATAAGTGTAATTACCCGATAGGCTCAACACATATTTTTCTGCCGGCTGTACACTAACACTTGCTGTAAAGTCTATTCCTTTTATATCGACTTTGCCCAGATTTACCATACTCCAGATAAACAGGTTCTTGGTCGGTATCGCTACTATCTTGTCGGTTATCCGGTTGGAATAAGCATCCACTGTTGCCGATACATAAGGAAGCCAGTCAGAAATGCGTTTACTATATGTCAGTCCGACATTCAGCTGGCTGGCATTTTCCGGCTTCAGACGAATATTACCGGTCTGTCCGTAATACAAATCATTAAAACTCGGCAAGCGGAAAATATCTTTATAAAAGAAACGGATACGAAACTCCTCTGAAGCAAATGGCTTAAATGATACACTGGCATACGGAGAAAGTTTCCGGTGTCCCCCGGCACTGTTGCCTTTTGCTACATCTTCATAAATAACTGTAGACAAAACAGAAGCTGAAAGCGTCATCCAGTCGTTGACATATTTCCCAGCCAGCGCAGTAAGCCATGAGTAACGCACTGGCTTGGCAAAATCTTTCAAGTCGCAGTTCATACGGTTAACGATTCCGTCGGTTGAAAGAGAAAAAGAAAGACAGTCCAGCGCCCGGAACAACACTGCCGTAGAAAGATAATATTCCTGCTGAAAATAACTGTTCTCACTTTGTCCGGTAGTTCCTTTATAATCTGGGTCCAGATAATGCTGGTAGGTCCAGTTCCATTTGCCCGAAGCCTGAAACACCCATTTACGGCTGAACTCTTTTTTATACTGGCTCTGGATGAAAATATTTTTATCCCACAAATGTTGTGAGGAATAATCGTAGTACAAAGTTGTTGCATTGGGAAGCCCGCGTAACGACTGACAATAATAAGCTTTCAGCTTCCATTGTTCCGTATCAGAAAAATTACCGAACAGACCTGCCTCGGCACGGAATGTCTGCACTTCCGTATTCTTGCGTTTTTCACGACTCGACTGATCACCTTCCTCGCCGTAATATAATGTATAAGGATAATGCCCATCGGATGACATCCATTCCGCATCTGCTGTCAATGCCCATTTTTCACCCAGTTTCTGTTCATACAAAACTGAAGGATTCACCAGTCCCCATGAACCCGATTTCACAGATGCGTTCAGATTAACAGACTTGTTATTCTGAAAAACAGGAGTAAGTGTCTGGATATTCAAAATTCCAGCTGAAGCGAAAAAACGTGCAGGCTGAAAAATCTGGTCACTTTGCCCGTTGCTTAACATCAGACGGTCTACATTTTCCAATGAAAAGCGACCGATATCCACCTGTCCGGTCTGACAGTCGGTAACAGCTATTCCATCGTATCCCACTACTGTATGCTGTGCTCCCAGACTGCGTATAGAAACTGTTTTCAGTCCTCCTATTCCTCCATAATCTTTCACTGTCACACCAGAGAAGTGTTTGACAGCATCGGATACCTGCATCACATTCAGGTTTTTCAGCTCTTCGTGAGAAAAGATCTGAAGAGGAACAGCCGAACGAACTTCACGCGTCTGGTAGCGGTCGGAAACCACAACCTCCGGTATGGAATAGACTTTCGTTGTATCTATTTCCTGACTGCCATAACATTGAACGGCACATCCAATCAGCATCATCCAACTACATACAATATACTTCATATTTTCTCAATACTTAATGTAACAGCAAAGGAACAGCCTTTGCATTGCCTGCGAAAAATAAAGCAATGGGGTGAACAGATAGAATATGCACCGAAAAGTCATCCCACGCTTTTTCCTCGAAAGCTGTGAAGAAATATGCATGGCAGGTCTTCTGACTTATTCCTAGTCGCAAACTACCTTCCCGGAAACAAACATTTCTCCAGTGGTCTGAACGACTGTTTGCGACATTTATATAATATGGAATTTACAGCAGCGGGACTGTTCAGGACTCTCACCTGATTCCCTTTTAATCACCAGATTATCTTCTAAAAACAGATAATCTCTTGAACCAATGCGCCACAAAGGTAAAAAGTTTTTTCAATAAGCCGAAAATATTCTGTATTTTTGTAGACAAGCAACTATAAACATATAAATTATGGCAAAAGAACTCGAATTGAAGTACGGCTGTAATCCTAACCAGAAACCGGCACGTATCTTTATGCAAGAAGGAGAGCTGCCAATTGAGGTATTGAACGGACGTCCCGGATATATCAATTTTCTGGATGCCCTGAATGGATGGCAGTTAGTAAAAGAACTGAAAGAAGCTACCGGCCTGCCGGCTGCAACATCATTCAAGCATGTCAGCCCTGCAGGAGCAGCTATCGGGCTGGAGCTGGATGATACAATGAAGAAAATTTATTTCGTAGACAACCTTCCTCTTTCTCCTTTGGCAAATGCGTATATTCGTGCGCGTGGTGCTGACCGTATGTCGTCTTACGGCGACTTCATTGCGCTGAGTGATGTATGCGACGAAGCTACAGCACGTTTTATCAACCGCGAAGTTTCTGACGGAGTCATTGCTCCGGGATATACAGACGAAGCACTGGAAATTCTGAAGAATAAACGTAAAGGAACATATAATGTTATCAAGATAGATCCGGAATATCGCCCTGCTCCGATAGAACGTAAAGATGTATTCGGAATCACTTTCGAACAAGGACGTAATGAAATCAAACTGAACGGCGACGATTTATTCGCAAACATTCCTACTCAAAACAAGAATTTCCCGGAATCAGCACGCCGCGACTTGATGATTGCACTGATTACATTAAAATATACACAGTCGAACTCTGTATGTTATGTAAAAGACGGACAAGCTATCGGTATCGGAGCCGGACAGCAGAGCCGTATTCACTGTACTCGTCTTGCAGGAAATAAAGCTGATATCTGGTATCTACGCCAGCACCCGAAAGTATTGAATCTGCCTTGGGTTGAAAAAATACGCCGTGCCGACCGTGATAATACAATCGATGTCTATATCAGCGATGAACACGATGACGTACTTGCCGACGGTGTATGGCAGCAGTTCTTTACAGAAAAGCCGGAAGTGCTGACTCGCGAAGAAAAACGTGCATGGCTGGATACACTGAAAGGTGTGGCTTTGGGATCGGATGCTTTCTTCCCCTTCGGTGATAACATAGAACGTGCCCACAAGAGCGGAGTAGAATACATTGCACAAGCTGGTGGTTCAGTGCGTGATGACCATGTAATAGCTACATGCGATAAATATGGCATAGCTATGGCATTTACAGGTATCCGTCTCTTCCATCATTAATTGCACAGTCCATAGAATATTAAAAACAATAAGCGGACAGCATAAGGTCTTCATTCCCCCCTATAGCTGTCCGCTCCTTTTATTTTTATAAGTACCTAAAATTTATATCCAAAAGTTGCAAAGATTCCCAAGTTGCGAGGTCCTTTTTCCCACATACGGGCCAATCCGAATTCACCTTCTACACCTACAATATAATGACGGAAATCCAAATTTATACCAGCCTGTATACCTGCATCGAAACGACGGAGACCGTCCCAGATTTTGATATCTCCCACACACGCATCATTAAACGTACCCCACGATGAAGTAACATCATCTGCTTTCTGTTCGGTTTTACCCACTATTCCACAACCAATATATCCACCTCCAGAAATAATCACATCAAAATTCTTTGGGGTTCCGATATGGAAAGCTGCCAATAACGGCATTTCAAAATAATTCTGATTAACGGTTTGTTTGGTATCGTTTACCAATGAATATTTTGCACCTTTGGAAGTCCAGTTAAGACCAGTCTGAAAAGACACCCAACCTGTAAGAGGGATATCTACACCTACACCTATCCGCTGATTAAACAAAGCTTTTGCAGACCCGAATCCATCTCCCATCCATGAAGAGGCCCCCAAACCAACTTTCACGTTCCATACCGGTGCTTGAGCATTAACAAGCATAGCCGATATCATACACAACACTAAAAGATACAGTTTTTTCATATTTCAGACTTTTTTGTTAAGAAATCACATCTATTCTGCCAGCAGCGCATCCCAATAAAGGATTCAGTGCAAACTCCTAAAAACAAATATAGGAATATAACTAAATATTGCAATCAAAAGAAGGGAAAAAGAATTGAAAAACAACGATAATGGCTAAAATATCCGACATTTTTACATCTGTCTGTTTTTATAATACAATAAAAAAGCCTCCCGCATGCTAGTTCATGCGAGAGGCTTTCAGTATATTCATAGAATTTTATTCAACCGTTCTGATTAAAACTCATAATCGATACCGATTGAGATATTTTCTCCATCCAAAGTAACACCAAAGCCATCAGCTCCTCTGAAATAATCATCACGATAACCGGCAAAACCTACTTTGGTAATGAAGCTGAAGCTATCATTCAACTTAATAGCGAGCCCTGGTTTCAAACCTATTTCAAATCCATTTACAGAATCTCCATGCTTAGGTTTTGATGTAGAGAAGCCCATTCCCATATCTATAAACAGACGTACTATCTTATTTTCATAGAAAGAATAACGAGCATATGGAGCTATGGCAAAACTGTTAATATGAGACGAAACCTTTTCATCTCCCACATCATAATGTGTTCCTTCATGAGAAAAAACAACTTCGCCACCTACAGCCCAACGCTCATTCAAATTATAGCCAAAATCGGGTGAGATAGAGAATGAGGTTACATCGGCATCACAGTCTCTCCAAAGGCTGATACCACCACCCAAATACATCTCCTGTGCATATGATGACAAAGCGGCCATCATTACAACTACAATCATTAAAATCTTTTTCATAATTACATAAATTAGTTAGTTATTAAATAATATGTCAAGTTTCCGTTTTCTTAGTTTTATCCATTCTTATGACGGTTAGCACGTCGACGACGGTATTCAGCTTTCATCTTTGCAGAGCCTGAGCCATGCAATCCGGTGATATACGTTTTCTTCTTTGCCTTTGTCTTTACCTTATCTTCTTTTTTAGCGGTAGAAGGCTTGCTGCCTTTAAAGACAATTCCTTCGGTCAATATCTTTTCTATATCCATACAATGATTTTCTAAATTGATTCTTAATTTATTTTTTAGGAACTAATCTCACATGATTTCCAGTCTTTGTACAGACCAGTGTGCGCTTCAGCAAGTTACCGGTTTTCATATCAAAAAGAAGTCCCGGATTAAGGTGCTGTCCATTTATTCTGATCTCAAAATGCAAATGTTCGGTTGTAGCCCGCCCTGTACGTCCCGTTAGGGCAATAGGTTGGCCAGCCTTTACAGTATCTCCCGCTGCCACCATATTCTTTGAATTATGACTATAAATGGTTTCGATTCCATTGTCATGGCGTACAACTATCACTTTGCCATATCCACCATAATGTTTAGCCATACGCACAACACCATCGAAGACACAACGGATAGTATCGTTGGCACAGGTTTTAATATCCGAACCACTATGTCCTCTACGAGCACCGTATGCCGATATAACCTTTCCTTTCGGAAGAGGGAAACACCACATCGAATCGGACAAGTTTTCCAGATGAATCTCAAAACTATTTCCGTTTGCAAAAAGCTCCGGAGTCTTTACACGAATGTGATTACGCTCCATTACCGAAAAAGATCGTACAATCGGATCGGACGCATACATCAATGACATACACCCTATCCATCCCAAAAGCAATAAAACGACGTGTATTCTTAGTTTCATCATTCGAAATATACAATTTTCACTTCCTGAGCCTCAGCAAATTCTTTTAGTAAATCGACCATATAAGTTACATTTTCTTCCAGTCCTTCGCTTCCACTATATCCATTCATTATAGCAAGCAGGTGTGTAGTACCTTCGCTTATTTTGGTCCGTTCGTTATCGCTGGTAGGAGTACCTACACCACCTACAGCATCACGATATACAGGCATGCCTTCGATATTCAGTTCTCCTCGGCCTATTCCTTCGTAAGGTTCTCCCGCTTTTCCTATACCTAATACCAGACGGTCACCTTGTATTTTATCCAGATCAAATCCGCCAATGGAATGTCCACTGTATATGGAAGCCAGATTAATCAAATCGACCAGGGTATCTATCTGATACAAAGGAATACCCCTCAATATACGGCGACACAAGGCTTCTGAAGAAGGACGATAGCGACTGGGATCTTTTCCACATTTTTTATAAGCCTGCCGGGTTGCCTGAATGGCCGGCATTTCTTTGATGGAGTCGGTGGTATATTTAGAACGGTATAACACAGTAAACTCGTCAATACGTTTCCACAATTCCTCATTATAGGCAGTATTTTTTACAGTTGCAAAAACAGCTGCTCCCCGAAACTGCGGCCAAGCCTGTTTCAGCTCTTCAGATACTTCTATCACTAAATTCTTCATTGTATACTGATTTATTATTTCTAAAAACAAAAGCCTCCAGACAAATATAAGTCAGGATTAAACCGATTTCAACATAATGCCTGACAAAATACGTCCCGAAGCTATACCTTGCCTGCGTGCCGAGAAAAAATCGGCATTTTCTTTCCACGTACAAATACCACTTAGCTCTATATTTGATGGGAGTACACCAAAATCAAGCAGCTGCATACGGTTTGCTTCCCACAAATCAATATGCCACTTTTCCTGACGCGATGCTATACGCTGCATATCGAATCCCTGCTGTTCGAAGCAAGTATAGACCTCATCACCTACCTCAAAAGCTTCCAGTGATATGCTAGGACCTATACAGGCTACAACATCCTTCCCCTGTGTTCCATACGTACGGTTCATTACCTGCAACGTTTCGGTTATGATACGTGCTACCGTACCTCTCCATCCTGCATGTATGGCAGCAACCACACCCTGCTTTGTATCGAAACACATTACCGGAACACAATCGGCAGTCGACACACAGATACACTTGCCAGGAACGTCAGTAACCAACGCATCCACACCTTCCAGCAAAGAAGCCCGCAAACTCTCCGGCTGTTTACAGAATTCTCTATCAACAACCCGAACCTCTGCACGATGTACCTGATGTGGAATAACCAGTTCTTTCTCTGTACCAGGTAATAAAGAGCACAGCAGACTTCTGTTTTTCAATATGTTCTCCATAACATCGCCGCAATAGTTGTTGCAATTAAACGAAGCATATTCTCCTGTACTATATCCTCCGTGGCGAGTTGTAGAGAAACAAAAAATGCCGGGGTACGATTTCATTAAACCATACTCCAACATTCTTTTATCTTCTGAATAGTGAATCATTACTTCTGTGGTTCGTCGTCCCAATCTATTTCCTCGTATTCGTAGTCGAAATCTTCATCGTCGTCAGCATCTTCATATTCGAAATCGAAGTCTTCATCTTCACCCATATCCTTCAATTCCTGCTGAAGCTTAGTAACATCTTTTGCACGATGCACAATAGACGCCTGACGAAGTCCTTCCAGGCGGTTACTGTCTTTATTCAATTCCTCCCACAATATATCTTTCAACTGCTGAATTCCGATATTGGCAACAGAAGAAATAAATACATAAGGTATATTTTCAGGCAATGTAGGTGTCAGCATTTCTATCAGCTCTTCATCCAGCATATCACATTTAGTGATAGCAAGTACCCGCTGCTTGTCAAGCATCTCCGGATTGAACTTAGCCAGCTCGTTCAGCAAGATATCATATTCACGGCGAATATCATCAGCATCACCGGGAACCATAAAGAGCAACAACGAGTTACGTTCAATATGCCGCAGGAAACGAAGTCCGAGCCCCTTACCTTCACTTGCACCTTCTATAATACCCGGTATATCTGCCATCACAAAAGACTTGCCTTCACGATAAGAAACGATACCCAGGTTCGGTTCCAGTGTAGTAAACGGATAATTGGCTATTTTCGGACGCGCAGCCGAAACTGTAGATAGAAGAGTGGATTTTCCGGCATTCGGAAAACCGACCAGACCAACATCTGCCAATAGTTTCAATTCCAAAATAACAGTCATTTCCTGCATCGGCTCACCAGGCTGTGCAAAGCGTGGAGCCTGACGGGTTGCCGTACGGAAATGCCAGTTTCCTAAGCCTCCACGACCACCTTTCAGCAGAATGACTTCTTGTCCGTCGTCAGTAATATCGCATACATATTCGCCTGTTTCTGCATTGTAAACGACAGTACCGCACGGCACTTCAATAACCTTGTCTGCACCATCTTTACCGAAACTTTTGTTCTTCGAGCCATTACCACCATGTTCAGCAAACACGTGACGCTCGTACTTCAGGTGTAGCAAAGTCCAGTAATTGCGGTTTCCCCGCAAGATAACATGACCTCCTCTACCACCGTCGCCACCGTCAGGACCTCCGTTGGGCATATACTTTTCACGGCGCATGTGTACCGATCCGCGCCCTCCCTTACCGGAGCGGCAGTAGATTTTTACATAATCAACAAAATTCGATTCAGCCATAATATTTCTTTGAAAAATTAAATGAGTCAACCGCCTGTCTGACGGTTTTACTTAATGCAATCGAGATTGCACTGTCTGTTACAAAAAAGAGAACGAGAAACCTCCAAACGGAAGTTTTCTCATTCTCCGTTTTTCATATCTTCAATTAGAGTTTATCGATAGCAGAGCAAATATCTGCAAAGATACCATCCATAGAACCCAAGCCATTGATGTGGCAATATTTGCCATCATTCTTGTACCAGTCAATCAGAGGAGCAGTCTGAGAATGATAAACTACCAAACGTTTCTTGATAGTTTCTTCATTATCGTCAGCACGACCAGATTCCTGTCCACGTTTGATCAGACGAGTCATCAGTTCATCTTCCGGAACTTCCAGGTCAAGCATGATAGAAACTTCCTGACCGCGTACTTTCAACATTTCTTTCAAAGCTTCTGCCTGAGCGATTGTACGTGGAAAACCATCGAAAATAACACCTTTGCTATCCTTGAAGCTATCGAATACGCTAGCCAGGATATCTATCATCAAAGCATCTGGAATCAACTGACCGTTATCGATATATCCTTTGGCAGTTTTACCCAGTTCTGTACCATTCTTGATTTCTGCACGCAAAACGTCACCAGTAGAGATGTGGTTCAAACCATATTTCTCTACGATACGAGCACTCTGAGTTCCTTTACCTGAACCCGGTGCGCCGAAAATTACAATGTTCAACATCTTTATTACCTTTTATTTTAATTATGAATAATTATTCTATCACAGTATAAATATCACGATAGTTTCGTCCCAGTCCGTCGTAGTCAAGTCCATATCCTACGATAAAGTCATTAGGAATGTTCATTGCCACATAGTTAATGTCAAGCTCAACCTTCAGCTTATCCGGCTTAACCAGCAATGTAGCAATTTTAATGTCTTTCGGACCGCGGGCACGCAATGTTTCTACCAGCTGCTTCATAGTCAGTCCCGTATCGACAATATCTTCTACAATCACCACTGTACGTCCCGTGATATCATCACCCAAACCAACCAGTTCTTTCACTTTACCGGTAGAAGAAGTACCTTCATACGAAGCCAGTTTTACGAAAGAAACCTCACAAGGCATAGTCAAGTGCTTCATCAGATCAGCCGTAAACATGAATGAACCATTCAACACACTTATGAAAAGCGGATTGGTTCCCGGCAAATCACGATTGATTTCATCTGCTACACGAGCCACTTCCTTCATTATTTGCTCCTCAGGAATAAAAGTCTTAAAGCGTTTATCTTTGATCTGAATTACACTCATAATATATAAGTTTATAAAATTGGGACAAAAATACGAATTATCCCTCAAACTTCTATACTTTTTTCGTACTTTTACCGACAAATAGCTATTTAGAAAAAAGATGAAAATACTTAGTTGCACTCAGCAAAAACAGGCGGACGCATATACAATCACCCAAGAAAACATACTTTCCATCAATCTGATGGAAAAAGCAGCCTCGCTGCTAACTGATGAAATTTGCCGTCGTTGGGATAAATCTCACCGAATAATCATATTTGCAGGCTCTGGAAACAACGGAGGAGATGCCGTTGCCGTAGCACGCATGCTGTTCCTGAAAAATTATACAGTAGAAGTATATCTGTTCAATATCACCGGAGTCTTGTCGGACGATTGCATGAAGAATGTACAGCGCCTGCAAGAATGCGGATTCCCTAACTATCACGAAATCAGTAACAGCTTCGACCCACCTCAGCTGACAAAAGATGACATCGTGATAGACGGACTTTTCGGTTCAGGACTGAACAAACCGTTAAGTGGTGGATTCGCATCGGTAGTGAAATACATCAATGCTTCACAAGCTACGGTTGTATCCATCGACCTGCCTTCCGGATTGATGGGAGAAGACAACTCAAACAATATCCGCCAGAACATCATACGGGCTGACCTGACATTAAGTATCCAGTTGCCGAAACTGTCTTTCCTGTTTGCCGAAAATGAAGACATCGTAGGCGAATGGAAAGTACTGGATATAGGCATCAGCAAAAACTTCATAGAAGAAGCCTCTACTCCGTACTTCATCACTGAAGCAAATGAAATACGCCAGCTGATCAAGCCTCGCAGCCGTTTCGCACATAAAGGCAATTTCGGACACGGCCTGCTGATTGCCGGCTCATACGGTATGGCAGGAGCTTCCATATTAGCGGCCCGTGCATGTCTGCGTTCGGGTATAGGCTTACTGACAGTTCATACTCCTGTCCGCAACCATGACATTGTACAGACCAGTGTACCCGAAGCAATGGTACAAAACGATGTACACGAACTCTATTTTGCCGAGCCCGTAGACTTGGATAACTTCCAGGCACTGGCTATCGGTCCGGGAATCGGTCAGGAAGAAGAAACCGCACTCGCTACATTCGACCAGCTGAAAGAATGTTTCATTCCTCTGGTTCTCGACGCTGACGCACTGAACGTATTCAGTACACACCGTAATTACCTGAACCGGATTCCGAAACGGACAATCCTGACACCGCATATCGGAGAACTGGAACGTATTATCGGAAGATGCAACAACAGTTTCGAACGTCTGACCAAAGCCAAAGAGCTTTCTGCCTATCTGCAATGTTACATTGTACTGAAAGGAGCTTACACTGTAGTTATTACCCCCGAAGGCAACTACTACTTCAATCAGACAGGTAATCCGGGTATGGCAACAGGAGGAAGTGGTGACGTACTGACCGGTATCATCCTCGCCCTGCTGTCGCAAGGATATTCACAGGAAAACGCTTGCCGTATAGCCGTATACGTACATGGTCTGGCAGGTGATATTGCCCGCAACCGTGTAGGAGAAATCAGCCTGACAGCAGGCGATATCATTGAAGCCCTACCCGAAGCATGGAAAAACATTACAGAAACTAAATAACAAACCATTATGAACAGAACGATTATTGCATTGGGATTGTTGGCATGCTCAACACACATTGCAGCACAGGATGTAAATATATACACACCGGGCACAGACGAAGGCATCGTATACTTTCTGCCTAAAACAGCTCTGGAAGTAAATATTATAGCCACACGCATAAGCTATCAACCGGGAGAGCTATGCCAATATGCCAATCGTTACCTGCGCATGAACAATGTAAATCCTCAACCGGAAACATACTGGAAAATCAAACAGATTGATGTTCGCTCTATCGGAGTTCCCGATTCTACAAAAGCATATATCATCAAGCTGAAAGATAAAAGCACCTTATCAAATATTGAGCTGACAGAAAACGGGATAGCCAAGGCTATAAATACCACTTTTCCTAAAGAATACGAACAGCAGCAAGGATACGAACTGGAGAAATCTCTTCCACATGAAAGTACACGCAAGTACATGACAGAAGAGATCCTGATGGCAGGTTCGACAGCGAAAATGGCGGAACTGACAGCTAAGGAAATTTACAATATCCGCGAAAGCAAGAATTTGATCTTGCGAGGACAAGCTGACACCATGCCTAAAGACGGAGCTTCACTCAAGCTGATAATGGACAATCTTGACAAACAGGAAAAGGCACTTACACAAATGTTCGCCGGAACAACCGATCGCGAAGACAAGGTATTTACCTTACTTGTTACTCCGGAAGACAATACAAAAGATAAAATCGTATTGCGTTTCTCACGCCTGTTAGGAGCCTTGTCTACCGACAATCTGGCTGGTGATCCTATATATATCAGCATGAGCAGTACAGCTCCTATACCAGCTCCGACCGATGACAGCAAGAAGAAAAAGAAACCAGAGGGAGCTATCTATAACATTCCGGGCAAAGGAAATGTTTCTGTAAGCTACCAAGGAAAAAAATATTTCGAAAAAGACCTTCCTATTACTCAGTTTGGTTCTACAGAGGTTTTGGTAAATGAGCTTTTCAACAAGAAAATAAACACACGAGTAGTGTTTAACCCCGAAACCGGAGCAATTCTGAAAATAGATAAAGACTAACTAGCAGTCGTTATCCTGAAATAAATAAAACCGGCAGGATTCTGTTCATTCAGAAATCCTGCCGGTTTTATTTATTTCAGTCTGTTAACTACCCTGATCGTTACTTGATATTAGCTTCTTCCAGCTTATATCCAAATTTCTTGTCGGCTACCTTCAAAGCGAAAGCAATAATCAACGACAATACTGCGATACCTGTAAATATACACATCGGTAATGTATAGTCATACAGATTAGCTCCATTTGCCTTTCCTACCACGCAATACTTATCCAATACGATACCAATCAATGTCGGTATTCCCCACAATCCGATATTCTGAATAAAGAATATCAACGCATACGCAGTACCCAACTGGTGAGCAGGGAATATTTTAGCAACCGAAGGCCACATAGCAGAAGGTACCAGCGAGAAGGCAATACCCAGCGCAATCATCAATACAATAGCAATCCAAGAGCTTGTAATGAAAGGCAACGCATATATACAGTGTACAGCAATCAGCATAGCCGCACCAAGCATCATGATAGAAGCAGCTTTTCCTCGCTTGTCTACCATACCACCAAACACCGGAGTAAGGAACAAAGCTCCTAAAGCAGGAAGTCCGGCAAAGAATCCGGCAACACTTTCATCAATACCATATTTACTGATCATCAGCTCGGAAGCAAATTTCTGGAACGGGAATACGCATGAGTAAAACAATACGCAAAGCAAGGCTATCAGCCAGAATCCCGGATTAGAAAGAATCTTGGCAACATCCTTGAATGAGAATTTTTCTTCCGGAGAATTATCAACTTCAGCTTCAATCTGGCGATCCAGTTTCTTATCAAGAACAGAGAAAGCAAAGAAAGCTATCAATCCACCGATCAGACAGATCAGACCTACCAGCACCGGAGTTGTAATCTCGTACGCACGTGCCATCGGAATAGCAACTGCATAAGCGGCCTGCGAACCTACACGTGCCAGCGCAACCTGTACTCCCATGGCTGTTGCCATTTCTTTTCCGCGGAACCATTTGGCAATCATCTTCGTTACTGTGATACCTGCTACTTCAGCTCCTACACCAAAGACAGAATAACCAGCCGATGCAACAAACACGCTTACTTTATATCCCAAAATTGTGCCTGTAGCATCTGCCATACCCGTCATAGCATAATACTCCAGTCCTGTACCCAATACCATCAGAATAGTAGCCAGCTTTCCGGTAAACCGAATACCAAAACGGTCAAGAATCAGCCCACCCCATATCAGCATCAAAAAGAAAACATTCAGGAAGCTATAAGCTCCGGTAAAAAGTCCGAACTCACTACTATCCCACTTCAAATCGGTTTCAAGCATCGTCTTCAGCGGTGCAACCACATCGTTCACATAATATGCCGCCATCATCGTGAAGGCAACAATTGCCAGCGCTCCCCAGCGAATAGCCCGGGAATCATTCAGTTTTTTAAGATTCTGTTCTTTCATCTATTTTTTATCTATTTTTTATATATTTCTTAAAAATGCGACAAAGATACGTTTTTTTTCATCGTTTCTATTTCATTTTTCAAAATATATTCTAACTTTGTAACAGAACGTAACACACATTATATAAGTAAAACGCGTGCAAGGTTCATTACAATTTTAATTTACCAACTAATAAAATCAACCATGAAAAAAACAAAACTTACGGTTCTCTGCGCCATAATGAGCGGAAGCCTATTATTTTCTTCCTGCATCGGTTCTTTCGGACTGTGGAGCAAATTGAAAGATTGGAATCAAGGACTTGGCAATAAATTTGTAAACGAAATCGTATTTTTGGCTTTCCACATCGTTCCGGTGTACGAAGTTGCTTATTTTGCCGATGTACTGGTTTTGAACTCTATTGAATTCTGGTCAGGTTCTAACCCTATAGCACAGGTAGGCACCGAAAAGACAGTACAAGGAGAAAACGGAGAATACCTGGTACGTACAAATGCCGATGGCTATACCATCATCAAGAAAGGTGAAGAAGACAAACCTTTAGATTTGGTTTACAACAAAGAAAAACGTACATGGAACGCCGTTGCCGACGGACAGACATTCGAACTGATAACCATGAATGAAGACGGCACTATTACATTTAAGCAGAAAGACGGCACTCCGATGACCGTTACTCCTGATATGATGGGTATGTCAGTTGCGAGAGCAGCTCAAAACAATTCATTATTCTTTGCAGCAAGATAACTTCCAAAAGAAGCAAAATCATAACAAAAACGCAGAACTATCATAAAGATAAGTTCTGCGTTATTTTTTATGCCCCACAGACTTCAGGCAACAGACATGAAGCCAACCGGCCAAAACATACTCTGTCCAGCTCTATCAGCATCTCATACAAAAAAATAAAAGCAGCCTCTCCACCACGGAGAAGCTGCTTCGTTATTATAATTTAGGTGTATAAAGTCTTTATTATCTGCTTGTCATTAGCACTGAGCCAATTTACCGTCTGAACCCAATACGTTCAAGATTTTATGCTTGTACATCTTTTCCATGTTATCACGAGCAGGACCAAGATATTTACGTGGGTCGAATTCTGCTGGTTTTTCAGCAAATACCTGACGGATAGCAGCAGTCATTGCCAAACGAGAGTCAGAGTCGATGTTGATCTTGCAAACAGCTGATTTAGCAGCTTTACGCAATTCTTCTTCAGGAATACCGATTGCAGCATCCAATTTACCACCGAACTTGTTGATAGTATCAACTTCTTCCTGAGGAACTGAAGAAGATCCGTGAAGAACGATAGGAAATCCAGGAAGTTTTTCCATAACTGCATCCAATACTTCGAATGCCAAAGGAGGAGGAACCAAACGACCTGTAGCTGGATCAACGTGGCACTGTTCTGGTTTGAACTTGTAAGCACCGTGAGAAGTACCGATTGAGATAGCCAAAGAATCGCAACCTGTACGAGTAGCGAAGTCGATAACTTCTTCAGGGTTAGTATAAGTGTGGTGTTCAGCGCAAACTTCATCTTCTACACCAGCCAATACACCAAGTTCGCCTTCTACTGTTACATCGAACTGATGAGCGTATTCAACAACTTTCTTAGTCAAAGCTACGTTTTCTTCGTATGGCAAGTGAGAACCGTCGATCATAACTGAAGAGAAACCTAAGTCGATGCAAGATTTGCACAATTCGAATGAATCTCCGTGGTCAAGGTGAAGAACGATTTCAGGATGTTCGCAGCCTAATTCTTTAGCGTAAGCTACAGCACCTTCTGCCATGTAACGCAACAAAGTCTGGTTTGCATAGTTACGAGCACCTTTAGATACCTGAAGAATAACCGGAGATTTTGTTTCAACAGCTGCTTTGATGATAGCCTGCAACTGTTCCATATTATTGAAGTTGAATGCAGGGATAGCGTATCCACCTTTGATTGCTCTGGCAAACATATCTCTAGTGTTTACCAAGCCTAATTCTTTGTAATTAACCATTGTTGTAAATTTTATAATTGTTAGTGATTAAATTCCATAGGCAAAGTTACAAAGAATTGTAACAAATCTTCCTTTCATTGCATGAAAAAAGTGCTCCACTCATGAACATTTTGACCTAAATCATCGGTCATTTCACTTAAAAAGCATTGGATGTAAAGTGTATATTACAAATTTTACAGACTCATTCTGCTTTCTCTTCCAGAAAATCAACATCCATTTTTTTGGCCATCCGCCAGCTTCTTACACCTTATATTATATAATAACAGAACAATGCAGCCAGTGGTCATCTTTCAAAACTACAGCAAGTTAAATAAAAAATTATGCAAATCATTTTCTATTTCAAAGAAAAGCAGTATCTTTGCAACCCGAAACAGACCATTACACACTATATATTTTGCAGTGTTACCACATATAGCAAATAATAACAATAAAAGTATATACTGAAATGAAAAAAGGCATTCATCCTGAAAACTACCGTCCGGTAGTATTTAAAGACATGTCAAACGGTGACATGTTCTTGTCACGTTCAACTTGTGCAACAAAAGACACAGTAGAATTCGAAGGCGAAACTTATCCTTGTGTTAAGTTGGAAATCTCTAGCAGCTCTCACCCGTTCTACACAGGTAAGTCTAAATTGGTAGACACTGCAGGACGTGTTGATAAGTTCATGAGCCGCTACAACCGCATCAAGAAGTAATCATTACTTGCAGAAATATAAAATCGGGCGTTTCTTTCACGTGAGGAACGCCCGATTTTATTTTTACCGTCACACAACTTATCAGCATATCATATCAAAAACTTCAGCATATTTTGAGAAAAACATGCTGAAGTTTTCTGTAAAATTCGTACAAATATTCCACAAAACTTGCTGACGTTTTTTCAATACCTCCCGGCTTTACCAGCAAGCCTTAAAGGAAGCCGCTAAATTCTTAGAGATTATCCTCTCTATCCATACCCCTTAAAAACAAATCAGGTATTGCCGAAACCATCCGAACGAACGGCCTCAACAATACCCGAACATGAAAATATAAGATTTACAGCAAATATTACTTAGTATCCTTTGCACGTATTTCTACACGACGAATCTTACCGCTGATTGTCTTCGGAAGTTCATCTACAAACTCGATAACACGTGGATATTTGTAAGGAGCTGTCACACGTTTTACATGATCCTGCAATTCCTTTATCAGCTCCGGACCGGCTTTCTGCTTGTAATCCTTTGCCAATACAATCGTAGCTTTTACTACCTGACCGCGAATTTCATCGGGTACACCTGTTATGGCACACTCTACTACTGCCGGATGGGTCATCAAAGCACTTTCTACTTCGAACGGGCCAATACGATAACCGGAACTCTTGATTACATCATCCGCACGGCCTACGAACCAGTAATAACCATCTTCGTCACGCCATGCGACGTCACCGGTATAATAAACTCCGTCGTGCCATGCTTCGCGAGTCAGTTCTGCATCACGATAATACTCTTTAAACAATCCCAGCGGTTTTCCCTTATCGGTACGTACAACGATTTGTCCCTGTTCACCATCTTCGGCCGAACGTCCGTCGGGTGTAAGCAGGTCGATATCGTACTGCGGATTAGGAACACCCATACTGCCTGGTTTCGGATCCATCCATGGGAAAGTAGCAAGTGTAAGAGCTGTTTCTGTCTGTCCGAAACCTTCCATCAGGCGGATACCTGTGATTTTCTTGAATGTTTCGTAAACAGAGTAATTCAATGCTTCTCCCGCCGTAGTACAATATTCCAGTGAAGACAAATCAAATTTGCTCAGATCCTCACGAATCAGGAAGCGGTAAATAGTAGGAGGTGCGCACAATGAGGTAATATGATAATCGTGAATCTTCTGCAAGATATCGGCAGGAGTAAATTTCTCATGGTCGTACACAAAGATATTTGCTCCGGCAATCATCTGTCCATACAGCTTACCCCATACAGCTTTTCCCCATCCGGTGTCGGCAATAGTAAGATGCAGACTGTTTTCATGAAGATTATGCCAGAAACTTCCGGTAGCAATGTGTCCCAACGGATAAGTAAAATCGTGTGCCACCATCTTAGGTTCTCCGGTAGTTCCTGAAGTAAAATACATCAGCATAATATCATCGTTGGTATTTGCATGTTCAGGACGGACAAAAGGAGCTGCACTTTCCATTCCTTTATGGAAATCTTCAAATCCTTCCGGATATTCAGGACCTACACTGACAAGCTTCTCTACGCTCGGACATTCAGGCATTGCATCCAGAATATGTTTGGTAATGACTTCTTCTCCCGCAGCAACAATCATTTTGATAGTAGCGGCCTTGCAGCGGTAAACGATATCTTTCTTAGTCAGCAGGTGGGTAGCCGGAATCACTACTGCCCCTATCTTGTGAAGGGCAATGATAGAGAACCAGAATTCATAACGGCGTTTCAGAATCAACATCACCTTGTCGCCATGTCCGATACCCAGACTCTGGAAGTAAGAAGCCGTCATATCGGTATATTTTTTCAAATCGGCATAAGTAAACTGAATATGTTCTCCTTTATCGTTTGTCCAGAGAAGAGCGTTTTTATCCGGACGCTCGGCAGCCCATGCATCTACTACATCATAACCGAAGTTAAAGTTTTCGGGCACTTTTATTTTGAAGCGCTTTATAAAATCCTCTTGTGAGGTAAAGCTAGTTTGATCTATAAATCGTTCTAACATATATCTTTTGCTTGTTTTTTACTAGTTGTTTGTATTGTTATTGCATTACTACAGCCAGGAATTTTACAGTTTTTCCATCCAGAGCCAACATTCCGTGAGGCTTGCTTGAATCAAAATACAGGCTGTCTCCCGGATTCAATATCAATTCCTTACCATTGATATTCAACAGCATACGTCCCTCTATCACCAGGTTGAACTCCTGTCCTTCGTGGGTATTGAAATATACCGGTGTATTTTCCGGCTTCGGTCCTACCGTTACAATAAACGGATCAGCCTTACGTCCCTTAAAACCAGAAGCAAGCGACTGATATTTATATGCCTTAGTACGTTCTACGGATACACCTGTTCCACGACGGGTAAGAAAATAAGATTTCATCTTAGGTTCTTCACCAAACATCAGTTCGTCTAGTGTAATACCGTATTTTCGTGCTATCCGCTGCAAAACACTTACAGAGAAGTCGCACTCACCCGACTCAATAGCCTGGTACTCCTCTACCGTAAAGTTACAGTCGGCTGCAACTTCCTCTACACTCAAATCCAAAGCGTCGCGCAAACCTTTCAAGCGTTCGGCTATCTGCTTAATTTGTTCATCCATATCTCAATACTTCGGTAAATTTTTACCGAAAAATTAAAAGTTAAACAATAAAACCGGCAAAAGTCGGTTCGGAAACACTAAAGAGGTCATTGAAATGTTGTCTAAAACGAATGGTTAAGCATGAAGAAATGTGCTGAAAAAAATGTGCTAACCTGCTGATAATAAAGGTAAAAAAGTATTGCATAATTCGCTGGTTTTTTAGTAAATTAGAAGTCTCTCAACTCTTCTGATTATGACTAAAGAAACACTCCTTATGCAATACCAATCCGAGTGCCTGTCGGCTCTCAAATCAGTAGCGAATATACAAAAACCTTTTGAAAAAACGTTCATGGACACCATGAAATTATTCATGGCCATCCCGGATCGTAT
>NZ_DS981504.1 GCF_000154845.1 Phocaeicola coprocola DSM 17136
TCATCAATCATGATATAAAGGTACGAAAAATCAGGCAGTTACGCAAACTTTTTATCGTTTATTCTTATATTATTTTTATTGATAATCAATGTATTAATATTAATCTTTCGGACTGACGTACATCTTGTCAACTACTATACTTTCCGTAAGATAGGCCATGTCCGACCATTGTATCCGGTAGCATTTGGAGACTTCATCAAACACAGGTTTCTTGAATCTCCCCATGACAGGACGTTTCTCGTAAAGCACATAAAATCCGCGTTCATAATGAAGTATTTTCACAACTTTTCGGTTCCTGGACATGAACATATATACATTGGATGCATCGCTCGGGTCAAGTGACATCTCTTCCCTTATACTCTCACACAGGCGGAAGATTCCTTTCCGCAAATCCACATTACCGTTGAACAGGTAATAGTTCAGGTTAGCGCTAAGTCCAAGCATATCATCCTATCATTTTATTAAGCAACAGACTCAAATCAAGAACTGTGGTATTTCTTAGGAACAATGTGGCACCTGATGTCAATTGCAGTTTTACCCACTTAATCGGAGATTCACCTTCAGGTTGTTTCACCTCCAACTTTACGGTTGGACTGTTGCAAGGCTTGCCGGTTATCCGGACTTTGGCAACCTTGGGCTGCTCAACCTGGACTGTCTTGCCTAACTTTTCGCTCCATAGCTGATGACGCTGCCAGTTCATGAACTTGTCGTAATTTACTCCATAATCCGCACAGAACTCACGAAGATCCTTGGTCTCACTGCATAACTGATAGAGGTCATATACCTCCTGGTAGTTTACTTTTTCTTTTGCCATAATCATTGTTGTTTAAGGGTTACGGCGCAAAGGTAGGTTTAGGGAACATGCGTGTCAAGGCGGAAAATAGAATGGTTACGAATAAAATAAAAGCCGTAATCATAGAAGATGAGTTTCCGGCAGCTCGACTGCTGAACAAGATGATACAAAAAGTACGTCCGGAATGGGAGGTAACGGTGCTTCCAGGAACAATCGAAGGAGCAGTAAGCTGGTTTAATGAAAATCCTCATCCGGACATCATATTCCTTGATATTCAACTGAATGACGGCATATCATTTATCTTTATCGAACAGGCACAGCCACAAAGTATGATTGTATTTACAACCGCATACGATGAATATGCTGTACGTGCTTTTACCGTAAACAGTATCGACTATCTGCTAAAACCGATACACGAAGAAAGACTACTTGAAGCAATCCTAAAATTTGAACGCCTTTTCGCTTTAAGCTCGGAACATACGTATAATTTATCAAACATAGAGCAACTGCTTAAGTCGTTTGCCGAAAAAAAGGAAAAACAATTTCGTACTCGCTTTCTCATTTCCGGCCCCAAGCACCTATATACAGTCCAGGTAAGTGACATTGCCTATTTTTACTCAGAAGATAAAATAACTTTTGCCGTAACGAAAGATGCAAAAACCCACGTCATCGATTTTCCGCTGAATAAACTGGAGGAGCAGCTGGATGATAGAATGTTCTTCCGTGCCAACAGACAGTTTATTTTATCGGCAGATGCTATTAAAAGTATACAAAACCATTTCAATGGCAAAGCCGTAGTAAGCGTAATTCCTCCTTATAGCGAAACCATATATATCAGTCGCGAAAAAGTGTCTTTATTAAAAATGTGGCTTAATAGTTAAAACTCCTATATCTATGTTTTTTATATAAGACATTGAAAAGTATTTTCTTACTTTTGTGTTTGTAATGAAAATACTGAACCTGTTCATAGTAAGCATTGTGTTACTACTGTTGATGCCGGTCAAGATATTGGCACAAAAGCAAGTGGTAAAAGGGCGTGTTGTTTTATGTAATGCTCTCCGGCAAACTGAAGCTCTACCCTATGCTAATATCGCACTTATACAGTTACCTGACTCTACGTTTGTAACAGGAGCTGTAAGTGACGAACAGGGCAAGTTTACTTGTTCGTTCTCACGCAAAAAGAATCACAGCTATCTTTTCAAAGTATCCTATACAGGATGTAGTCCGGTATTTAAAACCATCACATCACAGTCGGACACAGTGCGTCTGGGTACAATCAAGCTAAAAGAAAATGCACTGCACCTGAAAGAAATTGTAGTCGTTGCTCCACTGAAGGCCATGGAGCAGAAGGGTGATACTACTATATATAATGTAGATGCCTACCCTACACCAGAAGGATCCTATTTGCAAGAATTGGTTAAACGCATTCCAGGATTAACATACGATCCCAAAGAAAAAACCATCACTTACAACGGACATACCATCAAAGAAATAACCGTAAATGGCAAAGACTTTTTTAAAGGTAACCAGCAGGTCGTTTTGGAAAACCTTCCTGTCAAGTTTGTCAGTCAGCTAAAAGTGTACGACAAGCCAACCAAACAGGAAGAAGCTACAGGTATGAAATCGGCAGAAAAAAACTATGTGCTCGATCTTCAGACTAAAAAAGAAGTGAACAACGCCATACTTTTATCAGCAGAAGGTGGTTATGGAACTCATAAACGACGGGATATAAACGGAAAAATAATGCGTTTTAATGAAGCCGGAGATAATTTCATGATAAACGGGCAGTCTACAAACCGCCATTATACTACACCATATGATAAAAATATTTCGAATACGATTGGAGCTAATATCACGAAAGTAAAAGATCAGTTTGAAATTTCAGGAAATGTCAGTTTTTCAAATGACAGGGTTGGAAATGAATCAAGTTCTTATAGTGAACAATACATGACGACCGGCAACCAGTATGCCATTTCCGAATCAAACAGATTAAGTAAGGGAAACAGATTCAATGGAAACGTTGATTTTAAATGGGATATTGATTCGCTAACCATGTTCAACATTTCCGGTTGGTTCAATTCCAACCGCAACAACAGTGATGACCACAACCGGGAAGCAACATTTGATACTAATCCGGAAGTCAGCACCCAAAATCCGTTCGACAGATTTGAAGAAATAGATCCGGCTACTTACATTAATGACAGTAAAAGACAGTCGAAAGAACAGAGCCAATATAGCAATTATAATATAAACACAAGCATTACCCGAAGAATAAACAAGAAAGGAAATAATATCAGTTTTAGCTTTTCCACGGCACAAAACCAGAATAAGAGCAAAACTTACACATTGTCATCCACACGCTATTTCCGCCTGTCGGATATAGCAGGAAAAGATTCTGTGTTATCTCTCAATCAATATCAGTATGCACCGGGAAAAGAGCAAAACTATACACTGAATCTGGCTTACACACAAGTCTTAACCAAGGAAAGTCGCCTACAGATATCTTATGGTTTCAATGCCAATAAGGAACATCTGAACAGTAATACATACAACTTGGGAGCGCCGGATGATAAAAATATTCCTATCGGCATTTTGCCGGAAGGATATGAAGCGGGGAATATCGACAGTCTTGCCAATCGCAGCAACAGCTTGACTTCAGGACATAATCTGGCACTACAGTTCACATATAACGGAGAAGTATGGGGAATAAGAAGCAGTCTGACTACGACCTTTCAAAAACGATCAATCAATGAATATACAGGCAGGCATCAGGCAGACACAACAATAAATTCGATTGAATGGCAGCCTAATCTGACCCTCACATACCATAAGGGTGACAATTATGCAATGATAAGTTACAATGGAGGAACTTCACAACCCATGCTGAGAGATCTTATTGCGCCTACCGATTATAGTTCACCTTTGAATATTACACGGAGTAACCCGAACCTTCGTGCTTCGTATAGTAACTATATATATGCAATGTTCAATAACTTCCGTAAAGGGATTATGGTGGGAATGAGTTGGAATCAGCAAATAAACTCTGTAACCCGTGCTACAATATATAATACAGAGACAGGAGGTAGAGAAACTTTTCCTGTCAACATTAATGGCAACTGGGGACTGTCAGGCAATGCTTCATATGACAAGCGCTTTAACTTTTTCCGGATTTATCTCACAGGAGCGGGTAATTTCAACCAAAATGTCAGCCTGATAAATGAAGGATATGACAACCAAATGCCTCAACAAAGCAAGACACATACCACAGGCTTAAACAGCGATTTGAGATTATCTTACCTGCCTTCGTGGGGAAATATTGAATTAAACGGGAAATGGACATTTTACCAGTCAAAAAATTCCCTGCAAAACCGTAATACCTATACTCGCATATATACATTAGGGCTAGATAGTTCCATCAATCTGCCCTGGGACTTTATCTTCAAGACAGATGCCAATTATCGTTTCCGGAATGGTACAGGAATATCAGGAGATGATGAAAATGAGATACTGTGGAATATGAAGCTCTCATGGAAATTCTTAAAAGAAAAACAGGCAGAGCTATCTGTCTACTGGGCTGATATATTAAGTCAGCGAAAAAATTTATCACGAAGTGCCACTTCTACCGGATTCTACGAATATTATGAACGGCAACTGAAAGGCTATTTTATGGTATCTCTAAAATATGAATTGAATAACATGAACTGATATCACCATGAAATCTAATAAGAAAGCGATATTGCCTCTTCCAGACAAGAAGAAACAATATCGCTTTTATCGTACTATTAAATTATACTTATTTAGACAAGGCTTCGCCTGTATTCTTTGTCAAAGACATAACTTCTGTACCATTTTCGTCTAACAGTGATAACTTAGACTTATCTTGATCCAATGTAAAACTAGCTACTTTATTAAGAGCTTCCAAAACAAGTCTTTCAGTATCCATATTCGGACATGCCATCATGGTAGAAATCATCTGAGAGAATTTTAAAGAATTTTCTTTACCTTCTTCCTGCATGAATCCACCATTTACAACATTGCAGCTAGCATTTCCATGCACACGTTTTTCTTCAATATTGAATGCAAGGAAAGGAACATTTTCCTGTTTTTCAAGTTCTGTACCGTTGACAGTAGAAATAATCCACTCTCCAGCCAAATCATTTACAGAGTACTCAGGAAGCTGACGTTTTTCCAGATTCATAAGTGTTTTACCATCGGCATCAGTCAAAGCGATACCTTCCGGAGTTTCAACATAACCATTCACCTTATCCAATACACCAAGAACTTTGGTTTCTACATCCATATCCGGGCACATCATACGTGTAGCACCCACTTGAGTGAAATGTATCACACCGGGCTTCAATGAATCCAGTTCAAGACCTCCCATCATTCTGTTGCATCCAGCATTCCCATAAATACGTTTTCCGTCTACATCCAGACCGATGTACGGCATATTGTCTACATTTATCTTTTCGCCATTTACAGCAACAATATTCCACTCTCCAGCCAAATCAATCTTAGTCACGTTTTTACTACTGCTGCATCCGGCTGTTGTCATCATTAATGCTCCTGCACATACTGCAGCTACTCCAAAAAAAATCTTCTTCATATCAAATTTTATATTAGAACAAATATTTGTTACTTATTTTACATTTACGCTACATAAACAATCACAAACAGTAAATAGTTTATGGATTTGTACATATTACAATACAAAAATACGGATATAATTGGAATACTGCATGACGTTTGAGAAAATTTTCTATCTTTGCATATTGAACGGTAACGTTTACCGGGCATTTAAGATTATTATTTAAGATAAATGAGTAAAGTATTGATTATCGGTGCAGGCGGTGTAGGTACCGTTGTTGCACACAAGGTGGCTCAACATCCCGAAGTATTCAGTGAGGTGATGATTGCTAGCCGCACCCAGTCAAAATGTGACGCGATTGTAAAGGCAATCGGTAACCCTAACATCAAAACCGCTAAGGTAGATGCAGACAATGTAGACGAACTGGTGGCTTTATTCAATGGTTTTAAACCCGAAATCGTTATTAACGTAGCACTTCCTTATCAGGATCTGACCATCATGGAAGCTTGTCTGAAAGCCGGAGTCAACTATCTGGATACAGCAAACTACGAACCGAAAGATGAAGCTCACTTTGAATACAGCTGGCAATGGGCATACAAAAAACGTTTCGAAGAAGCTGGTCTGACTGCTATCTTGGGATGCGGATTCGACCCGGGAGTAAGTGGTGTATACACAGCATACGCAGCAAAACATCATTTTGACGAAATCCATTATCTGGATATCGTAGACTGCAATGCAGGTAATCACCACAAAGCATTTGCTACTAATTTCAATCCGGAAATCAACATCCGAGAAATCACTCAGAACGGACGTTATTACGAAGACGGAAAATGGGTTACAACTAAACCGCTGGAATTCCATAAAGATCTGACTTATCCTAACATTGGTCCGCGTGATTCATATTTGCTGTATCACGAAGAATTGGAATCGTTGGTTAAGAATTTCCCGACAATCAAACGTGCACGCTTCTGGATGACTTTCGGACAAGAGTATCTTACTCACTTGCGTGTAATCCAGAATATCGGTATGGCAAGCATTGAGCCTATTAATTATAACGGTATGGAAATTGTTCCTTTGCAGTTCTTGAAAGCCGTTTTACCTAATCCTCAAGATCTAGGAGAAAACTACGAAGGAGAAACATCTATCGGTTGCCGTATCCGTGGTCTGAAAGACGGTAAGGAACATACTTACTATGTATACAATAACTGCTCACACCAGGCTGCTTATCAGGAAACAGGCATGCAGGGAGTAAGCTACACAACAGGTGTTCCTGCCATGATTGGAGCCATGATGTTCTTAAAAGGCTTATGGAAACGTCCGGGAGTATGGAATGTAGAAGAATTCGATCCAGATCCATTTATGGATGCTCTCAACAAATATGGTTTACCATGGCATGAGGTATTCGATGGCGATTTAGAATTATAATACCATTATACCAATAGAGCCTGTTTAAATTTTGTTGGGGCTTGTCATTTCCCCCAACGACATATTGTGAAATTTAAACAGGCTCTTCATTTTTCAATCTTTATTTATGAACGTAGGAGATAAAGCCCCTGAAATATTGGGACTTAACGAAAAAGGTGAAGAAATACGCCTGAGCGATTACAAAGGGAAAAAAGTTGTTTTATACTTTTATCCCAAAGACATGACTTCCGGATGTACGGCACAGGCATGCAACTTGCGTGACAACTATGCAGCACTTCGCGAAGCTGGATATGAAGTTATTGGCGTTAGTATAAACGACCAGAAATCACATCAAAAATTTATAGAGAAAAATACACTTCCGTTTACATTGATTGCAGATACCGAACAAAAATTAGTTCAGGAATTCGGCGTATGGGGAGAGAAAAGCATGTACGGAAGAAAATATATGGGTACATTCCGAACAACCTTTATCATTAATGAAGAAGGAATAATAGAACGTATCATCTCTCCGAAGGAAATAAAGACAAAAGATCATGCTGCGCAGATCTTGGGATAACTCTTTATTCCTGACTATATCAAAACAAGTATTTTCGAAAATATAAAAATATCCGATATGGCGAAAAAAGATGAATTAGCATTCGAAGGAGGAGTAGAAAGCCCCCAACCAAATAACAGCGAAAAACTGAAAGCACTTCAGGCTGCAATGGATAAGATAGAAAAAAGCTTCGGAAAAGGCTCTATCATGAAAATGGGTGACAACCATGTACAAGAAGTAGAAGTCATTCCTACTGGTTCTATCGCACTGAATGCAGCTTTGGGTGTTGGAGGTTATCCTAAAGGACGTATCATTGAAATATATGGTCCGGAATCATCAGGTAAAACAACCTTGGCAATCCATGCCATTGCAGAAGCACAGAAAGCAGGTGGTATCGCAGCTTTTATTGATGCAGAACATGCTTTCGACCGTTTTTATGCAGCAAAATTAGGTGTAGATATCGATAATTTGTGGATTTCACAGCCTGACAACGGAGAGCAAGCATTAGAAATAGCTGAGCAGTTGATCCGCTCATCTGCTATTGACATCATCGTTATCGACTCTGTTGCCGCATTAACTCCTAAAGCTGAAATAGAAGGAGATATGGGAGATAACCGCGTAGGATTGCAGGCACGACTCATGTCACAAGCTCTGCGCAAACTGACATCTGCCATCAGCAAGACAAATACAACATGTATTTTCATCAACCAGCTGCGTGAAAAAATCGGTGTCATGTTTGGAAATCCGGAAACAACAACAGGAGGTAATGCACTGAAATTCTATGCATCTGTACGTCTGGATATTCGCAAAGGTCAACCTATCAAAGATGGAGAAGACATTATCGGAAACCAGACTCGCGTAAAAATCGTAAAGAACAAAGTTGCCCCTCCATTCAGAAAAGCGGAATTCGACATTATGTTTGGTGAAGGAATTTCCAGAAGTGGAGAAATTATTGATTTAGGTGCCGAACTGGGTATAATCAAAAAAAGCGGTTCGTGGTACAGCTACAATGAAACCAAACTGGGACAGGGACGGGATGCAGCTAAACAGTGCATTCAGGACAACCCTGAACTGGCAGAAGAGCTGGAAGGACTTATCTTTACAGCCCTGAAAGACAAAGAATAAATAGAAAAAAGGCTACGATTATGAAACTAACACGTACAATCATCGCAATCTGTTTATGTATGGTTGCGGTGGCAGGGTTTGCCCAAAAAGCAACAAACAATCCTTTTTTCCGTTTTGCAACAAAAGCTGAAGCGCAGATGCTTATTACAGATATCGACGAGTACACCAATGGATGGAATCAGTTCGATATTTGTTCACGCTTACAGAATAAAGAAGGACGAAAGTCACAATTGCTTACTCTAGCGATGAGCAGCGTACAGAACTGGAGTGATACGGAGAAAAAAAAGGTAACAAATGCCTTCAATGCAATAGTTGCATCCATCAAAAAACAAAAACTGGCTCTTAGTTTTCCTGATGAAATCATTTTAATAAAGACATCAATGCAGGAAGAAGGAGGAGCAAGTGCCTATACTCGCAAGAACTGGATTGCTATAGGAGAAAATGTTCTGAACAATACGCAAGATGCACAAATGCAATTATTGCTGGCACACGAGTTGTTTCATATTCTGACCCGTCACGACTTGAATTTTAAGAAGTCAGTATATCAGACAATAGGTTTCACGGTTATGGATCACGAAATATTGTTTCCAACAGATATTCTGGAAAAACGTATTTCCAATCCTGACATCAGCCGTTATGACAGCTATACTCCGCTTACCGTAAATGGTAGAACTCAAAACTATACAATGATGATCTATACAGATCGTCCATATGAGGACGGCGATTTTTTTGATTACATAAAAATCGGACTTATTCCTCTGAATGAACAGTTCATTCCAATACAAGAGAACGGAGAAACAATAATCATACCTATCGAACAAGCTGAAGACTTATACGAAAAAATAGGTAAAAACACAGATTATGTCATCAACCCCGAAGAGGTACTGGCAGATAACTTTGCTTTTATGATAGTAGAGAAAAAAGATTTACCAACCCCTGAGGTCGTAAACCGTATGAAAGAGGTTTTGAAAAAATAAAAATAATCTGCAATCCGAAAAAGCCGGCTTTATGCTTAACGTTTCTAAGTGAAACAAGCATAAAACCGGCTTTTATTATATATTGCAGCTTCCCCTACTCCTTCAACATCTATTTATCATAAACAGGATATATATTCATCACTAAAATCTCAAAAAAGATTGTACATATTTTCCAAAAACTTCAAGTAAAATTCACTAAAAGATCGAGAATTTTTCTCCCCTACAAAGTTTTTACGCATTCTCCCTTTCATCCTTTCATAAGGAACTCTTTTCAGGTGAAAGGCATGAAGCACATTTTTTTGACTGACAGTATGACAAAAAAAATGTATTTTTGCAGCTGTTTTATGTTTTTATTCATTCAGGCACGAAATTTGTAAGAAAGTCGAAGAATAATTATATGCAACGTTTGTATTAAGAAATAAATAAAAATAGATATTATCATGACTACAAAAAATCATCATCCGCAAGAAGAAGAGGTATTGAAGGCTCAACAAGAAGAAGCATCGGAACAAACCGAAACTCAAACAGAAGAAACTTCTAACACAGAAGAACAGTGCGAAGAGCCATCTGCTGAACAAAAGCTGGAAAAAGAATTAGAGGAAGCTAAGCAAACTATCGAAGACCAAAAAGATAAATATTTAAGACTTTCTGCAGAGTTCGACAACTACCGCAAACGTACAATGAAAGAAAAAGCTGAATTAATTAAGAATGGTGGAGAAAAAGCAATCAGCGCAATTCTTCCTATTCTTGATGATTTAGAACGTGCCTTACAAAACATGCAGAAAGCCGACAATGTACAGGCTATGTATGAAGGTATAGACCTTATTTCACAGAAATTCCTGAAAGTTCTCGCACAAGAAGGTCTGCAAAAGATGGAACCGGTAGGAGAAACATTCGACACCGACTTTCATGAAGCAATAGCATTGGTTCCTGCTCCGGACGAAACACAGAAGGGTAAAGTTCTAGATTGTGTCCAAACAGGATACAAGCTAAACGACAAAGTTATTCGCCATGCAAAAGTTGTTGTAGCACAGTAATTTCCTAATCCTTGTTTTTATCATTATGGCAAAAAGAGATTATTACGAAGTGCTGGGCGTAGACAAATCAGCTTCAGCAGACGAGATAAAAAAAGCATACCGTAAGAAAGCAATCCAATATCATCCTGATAAAAATCCAGGAGATAAAGAAGCAGAAGAAAAATTTAAAGAAGCTGCAGAAGCTTATGAAGTACTAAGCAATCCAGACAAGCGTGCACGTTATGACCAGTTCGGACATGCTGGAGTAGATGGAGCTGCTGGAGCTGGAGGCTTTGGCGGTTTTGGCGGACAGGGTATGTCTATGGATGACATTTTCTCTATGTTTGGCGATATCTTCGGTGGACATGGAGGTTTCGGCGGCTTTGGAGGCGGTGGCGGACAAACCCGCCAGCGTAAATTCCGGGGATCAGACTTACGTGTAAAGGTCAAGCTAAACTTAAAAGAAATCTCAACTGGAGTTGAAAAGAAATTCAAGCTTAAGAAATATGTTCAATGTTCACATTGTCATGGAACAGGAGCAGAAGGTGACGGTGGTGTAGAAACTTGTCCTACATGTCACGGTACAGGAAGCGTTACCCGTACACAACAAAGCATATTTGGTATGATGCAAACCCAAACCGTATGTCCTCAGTGTGGCGGTGAAGGTAAAATCATCAAAAATAAATGTAAGGAATGTGGCGGTGAAGGTATCGTATATGGCGAAGAGGTAGTTACTGTAAAAATTCCAGCAGGTGTAGCCGAAGGAATGCAAGTTACCATGAACGGTAAAGGTAATGCAGGAAAGCACAACGGAGTAGCCGGAGACTTGTTAGTTCTTATCGAAGAAGAAAAACATCCGGAACTAATTCGTGATGAAAGCGACCTGATATACAACCTGTTGTTAAGTGTACCTACTGCCGCACTGGGAGGAACCGTAGAGATTCCGACTATCGACGGAAAAGCTAAAATTAAAATCGAGCCGGGTACACAGCCCGGAAAGGTGCTTCGCCTGCGAGGAAAAGGATTACCTAACATTAACAGTTATGGATACAGTACCGGAACTGGAGATTTACTGGTAAATGTAAGTGTATATATTCCTGAAAGTCTGACCAAAGAAGAACGACAAGCTTTGGAAAAATGGCAGGAATCGGAAAGCTTTAAACCAGATATGAGCTTAAAAGAAAAGATATTCAAAAAGTTCAGAAGCTTGTTCGATTAATATTTCACATACAACAAAAAGGTGCAACATAGCATTCATTGTATAATGAGAAAGGCTATGTTGCACCTTTTTTCATATAAATCTGCGTTAATCTGCGTTAATCTCTGTTGCTCCTGTCATGCGACATACAAGAATATCCGTATCTTTGGTAAAAGATAAATGTAAAAAACGCTGACATGAAACAAATATACCTGATACTACTCATCTTGTTATTCCCTTTCAAAATCTTTTCACAGACAGAAAAGGAAAAAGACATTGCTCCTTCTCCTGAAGCTACGCAAACTACAATGATAAAAGACAGCCTTGATGTACCGTTGGTATCCCCTATTCCTCAAACAGGATATATACAGCCCTTTGGTATGTATGGTATCACCCCATTCGATTATGGTTATGCCACATGGCAACTGCACAAAGGCTTCAATGCTTCCATTGGCTTGAATCTGACATTCAGCCCCAGCAAATATGCTCCATCTGGAGTAGGATTCGGACAAGATGCAGCATTTATGTATGCTGTTCCTATCACCGAACGCCTCAGCGTGGCAGGAGGACTTTATGCCAGCAATATGGACTGGGGATTTCTCCGATATCATACGGTAGGAATTGCAGGAGTAGCAGCATATAAACTGACCGACAGAATCAGTATTTACGCCTATGGGAACAAATCCTTCACACCTCAACGTCCACCTTATTATTATCCTCTGCCAAACTATGCACCCGACCGTATCGGAGGCATGATTAATTTTAAGGTAGGCGAAAGCAGCTCTTTCAGTATAGGTATAGAGGGAAGAAAAAATGATTATCCATGGTGGTACTGATATATTATGTCAATAAATGATTTATCTTTGCACGACAAAAAACAACAGACATAAATGACTTATCAGGAAACTCTAGCATATTTATATAATAGCGCTCCTTTATTTCAACATATAGGAAAGGCAGCATACAAAGAAGGATTAGAAAACACACTGGCACTCGACGAATATTTCGGACATCCACACAAGAAGTTCCGGTCTATCCACGTAGCTGGAACAAACGGCAAAGGCTCATGTTCGCATACATTAGCAGCAATCCTTCAGTCCGCAGGTTACCGTGTGGGACTATATACATCTCCTCATCTGGTCGATTTCCGTGAACGTATCCGCATAAACGGGATTCCTGTTTCACAAGACTTCGTTATTGACTTCGTGGAAAAACATCGTTCTTTCTTCGAACCGCTTCACCCTTCTTTTTTCGAACTGACTACCGCAATGGCATTTCATTATTTTGCATGCCAGCAAGTAGATGTAGCTGTTATAGAAGTAGGATTGGGAGGACGACTGGACTGCACTAATATCATTCATCCAGATTTATGTCTGATTACCAATATCAGTTTCGATCATGTGCAATTTCTTGGTAATACGCTAGAAAAAATAGCAGGCGAAAAAGCAGGAATTATCAAGTCATCCGTACCAGTAGTAATTGGTGAAACAACTCCCGAAACAAAATCAGTTTTCCAACATAAGGCAGCAGAAGTTAACGCCCCAATCATTTTTGCTGAAGAAGAGCATCTGCTAACAGATATATTCCAAGACGAAGATGGAAAATATACTTACCAGACAAGCTCTCTTAAAGACTTAAAAGGTGAACTGGGAGGATTTTGTCAGAAGAAGAACACCAATACTTTACTTTCGGCTATTCATCAGCTAGAAAAATTGAATTACCATATTTCCGAAACAGATATTCGGAACGGATTTGCTCATGTCTGTGAATTGACCGGATTAATGGGACGCTGGCAAAAATTATCGGAACATCCTACTGTAATATGCGATACAGGACATAATGTAGGAGGGATACAATACATTGTAAAACAATTATCCTGCCAAAAATATAAACAACTACGTATTGTAATCGGAATGGTAAATGATAAAGACATTACTGGAGTACTGGCAATGCTTCCTAAAAACGCCATTTACTATTTTACTCAAGCAAGTGTACAACGTGCTCTACCAGCCGATAAAGTAAAAGAACTGGCAATTCCATTTGGCCTGAAAGGTGAAGCTTATCCCGATGTAAAAACAGCATTAGCCTCTGCGCAAAAAGATGCAGAAACAGATGACTTTATATTTGTAGGGGGAAGTAGTTTTATCGTTGCCGATTTGCTTTCGACTTGCCTACCTAAAGAATAAAATAACAGATTTGTTTGTGTATCTTGAATAAAATCTTTTTATTTGCATACATTTACAAGTCATAAAAAGATAACGACAGATATAAAAAATTATGAATAACACATTTTATTACGAAAATAACCTTTGCGGCTTAAAGCGAACCGATTTCCAGAAAAATATCGGAGGCAAAGAAACTGATTTATTTATCTTGACAAACGACAACGGTGCTGAAATGGCAATCACCAACTATGGAGGTGCTATCTTAGCCATTATGGTTCCTGATAAAAATGGGAAACTAGCCAATGTCGTACAAGGACATGACAATATAGAAAGTGTAATCAATAGCCCGGAAGTTTTCTTAAGTACATTAATCGGACGCTACGGAAACCGTATAGCCAAAGGAAAATTCCAGCTTGACGGTAAAGAATACAAACTTACAATCAACAATGGTCCGAATTCACTTCACGGAGGACCGACTGGCTACCATGCACGCGTTTGGGATGCCCAGCAAACAAGCAAACAAAGTGTAACACTTCATTATCTTTCAGAGGATGGAGAAGAAGGATTCCCAGGCAACCTTGATATAACAGTTGTTTACACTTTTACCAATCAGAACGAATTAGTTCTTACTTATACAGCAACAACAGACAAACGTACAATTGTCAATCTTACTCACCACGCATTTTTCAGCCTTTCTGGTCTGGCAACACCGACCGCCAGTGTAGAAAACAATATAGTTACTATCAACGCTGATTTTTATACTCCGATTGATGAAGTTTCTATTACTACCGGAGAAATACTAAAAGTAGAAGGAACGCCAATGGATTTCCGCACTCCACATACTATAGGAAGCCGTATCAACGAACCGTTCCAACAACTTGTTTATGGAGCTGGATACGATCATAATTATGTAATCAATAAGCAAGAAGCAGGAACACTGACATTTGCTGCCAAATGCGTAGAACCAATCAGCGGTCGTACTCTTGAAGTTTATACCACCGAACCAGGCGTACAAGTATACACAGCCAACTGGCACAGTGGTTTCGCTGGATGGCATGGAGCTACATTCCCCGCACGTAGTGCAATCTGTTTCGAGGCACAACATTTCCCCGATACACCAAATAAAGGTCATTTCCCTTCTGCAGCCCTTAATCCTGGAGAAGTATACCATCAAGTTACCGTATACAAATTCGGAATAGAGCAATAATTTAATGAAACAGAACTAACCTAATTTATTAACCCTATATTATCAACAAAACCATGAATCAACAAAAACAGAATGGCAATCTCATCGCAATTATTACGATGTTCTTTCTTTTTGCGATGATCTCTTTCGTCACTAATCTTGCAGCACCTTTCGGAACGATTTGGAAAAACCAATATGCCGGTGCAAACACCCTGGGTATGATGGGAAACATGATGAACTTCCTTGCATACTTGTTCATGGGTATTCCGGCAGGAAATATGCTTGTAAAAATTGGTTATAAGAAAACTGCCCTGATTGCAATGGCAGTAGGTTTCTTCGGCTTGCTCACCCAGTATATTTCAAGCTTGGTAGGCGCTGATGTTTCAGTGTTCTCAATGGGTGAATACACTATTAAATTAAACTTTATCATTTATCTGCTGGGAGCATTCATCTGTGGTTTCTGCGTATGTATGTTAAATACTGTAGTAAACCCGATGTTGAACCTGTTAGGTGGAGGTGGTAACAAAGGAAACCAGTTAATCCAGGCAGGTGGTGCACTGAACTCATTGTCAGGTACTCTTACTCCGCTTTTCGTAGGTGTATTGATCGGCAGTGTAACTCCTCAGACTGCAATGTCGGATGTAGCTCCGTTGCTTTTCATCGCAATGGGTGTATTTATCTTCACATTCATCATTATTTCTTTGGTCAGCATTCCAGAACCTCACTTGCGTAAAGGTAAAGTTCAAAAAGAACAACACCTTCACAGCCCATGGAGCTTCCGTCACACTGTACTAGGTGTTATCGGTATCTTTATTTATGTAGGTATCGAAATTGGTATCCCGGGAACACTTAACTTCTATTTAGCAGACTCTACAGAAAAAGGAGCTGGTCTGCTTACAGACGGTGCCGCTATCGGTGGAGCTATCGCTGCAATTTACTGGTTATTGATGCTGGTTGGACGTTTGGCAAGTAGTGTCATCAGCGGTAAAGTATCAAGCCGTGTACAGCTTATCACAGTATCAATAGTTGCTATCTGTTTTATCCTTATCGCTATCTTTACTCCGAAAGAAGTTACAGTATCTATGCCGGGCTATAGCGCCGACAATGGTTTCCAGATGGCATCTGTACCTCTGAGCGCTCTGTTCCTTGTATTGTGCGGACTTTGCACATCAATCATGTGGGGAGGTATTTTCAACCTCGCTGTAGAAGGATTGGGTAAATATACAGCACAGGCATCAGGAATTTTCATGATGATGGTTGTAGGTGGTGGAATCCTGCCATTGATACAGCAGTTCATCTCAGACTCAGCTGGTTACATGAATAGTTACTGGCTTATCATTGCAATGTTAGCTTATCTGTTGTTCTACGGATTAGTAGGTTGCAAAAATGTAAATAAAGATATCCCTGTTGAATAATAAGATGATAGACGAAAATGATGGATGAAGATTATCACTATTTGTTAAAGAAGTCTTCATTCATCATTTTTTAGTTTCTCACTAAAACAATATTAACCTTTTAAGCTTTTACCACTATGGATATAGAATTTGTAAGAAGCCGTTTCATCAAGCATTTCGATGGTACAACCGGAAGTATTTATGCATCACCCGGACGCATCAACCTGATAGGAGAACACACAGACTATAATGGAGGATTTGTTTTCCCGGGAGCTGTAGACAAAGGTATTATGGCAGAAATTAAACCAAACGGCACCAATAAAGTATGTGCTTACTCTATTGACCTGAAAGACTATGTAGAATTTGGTTTGAATGAAGAAGATGCACCTAAAGCTAGCTGGGCACGTTATATTTTTGGCGTATGCCGCGAAATGATAAAGAGAGGAGTAGATGTAAAAGGTTTCAATACAGCATTTGCAGGCGATGTTCCTCTGGGAGCTGGTATGTCTTCTTCTGCTGCACTCGAATCTACTTTTGCCTTTGCTCTGAATGATTTATTCGGCGACAACAAAATAGATAAATTTGAACTTGCGAAAGTAGGTCAGGCTACAGAACACAACTACTGCGGAGTAAACTGCGGAATTATGGACCAGTTTGCATCTGTATTCGGTAAAGAAGGCAGCTTGATGCGTCTTGACTGTCGTTCATTGGAATATCAATATTTCCCATTCCGTCCGGAAGGCTATCGTCTGGTTTTGGTTGATTCTGTTGTTAAGCACGAACTTGCCTCATCAGCTTACAACAAACGCCGCCAGAGTTGCGAAAACGTAGTAGCTGCACTAAAGAAAAAATATCCGAACGTTGAATTCTTGCGTGACGCTACTCTCGAAATGCTTGCAGAGGTAAAAGCAGAAGTAAGCGAAGAAGATTATAAACGAGCAGAATATGTAATCGAAGAAATTCAGCGCGTACTTGATGTATGCGAAGCTCTTGAACGCAATGATTATGAAACCGTAGGTCAGAAAATGTATGAAACTCACCACGGTATGAGTAAATTGTATGAAGTAAGCTGCGAAGAACTGGATTTCTTGAACGATGTAGCATTCGATTGTGGTGTAACAGGCTCTCGCGTTATGGGAGGTGGTTTCGGAGGTTGTACTATCAACTTGGTGAAAAATGAACTTTACGAAACATTCATCATCACAGCCAAAGAACGCTTCAAAGAAAAATTCGGCCGCAGCCCTAAAGTATATGATGTAGTAATCAGCAATGGAGCTCGCAAAATCTGCTAATGAATTATTCGAGTAATCTTTTACGCAGAATAGAATTTTATTAAATCTTATACGAAGACTTTTATTCGTAGATAGAGTCAAGAAATCTCCTCCACGTATCAAACATGGAGGAGATTTTATTTATACTCATATCAAATTTTACACTCAGTACAACAATAGCCTATAGTTGTTTGTTCTTAATAATAACGCTTCTGTTAGTTTCAAACAGCCCAGCAAATCCCGTGTTTGGTTTACTGACAGAAAAGTTTTAACTTTGCATTCACATTTATCAAATCAATTATCAATGACTTACAAATGTATCAGTACATGGCTTGCGATGTTATGTCTGAGTGGAACTATGCATGCACAGACAGCAGACTCCATACTAACCTATCGGGTGGAAGCAAGCGGAAATGTGTCAAATGGCACGTATGCCCCATTGTGGCTAACCTCAAACCGTTACGGACTTTCAAGTGTAGAACCTAATAGCGGCTATGTCCGTGCAGGAATAAATTTTGATAAAGAATTACGCCATAACTGGCAGATACAGGCAGGACTGGATGTAGCAGCGACAGCTAATCAGACAGCTGATTTTGTTATTCAGCAAGCTTTTGCTGATTTCTCATGGAAATTTCTCCGACTAAGTGTTGGAAGCAAAGAACGTCTGGGATTTCCTCTGACAAAGAATGAACGCCTGAGTAGTGGTATGATGGTAGAAGGCGCCAATGCACGCCCAGTACCTCAAGTCCGTGGAGAAATAGCAGAATATGTAGCTATTCCCGGAACCAAAGGATGGCTCTCGCTGAAAGGACATTTAGCATACGGAATGTTTACCGATAACGGATGGCAGGAAAGTTTCGTGTCAGCAGGAAACACCTATGGTAAAAATATTTATTATCATAGCAAGTCCCTGATGTTCCGAATCGGTAACCGAAAAAAACTTCCTGCTGAATTTGAGTTTGGTCTACTCATGGCAACCCAATTTGCAGGCGACCAGCTAAAAAAGAAGAGTGACGGTACAAGTGAGCTGATTACCGACATGCCTGATGGTTTAAAGAGTTTTTTCAAAGCTTTTGTTCCAATGAGCGGTGGAAGTGATACACCTTGGGGAGATCAGGTAAATGTAGAAGGCAATCATCTGGGTAGCTGGAACTTTGCTATAAACTATTATTTGAAAGACTGGAAGTTTCGTGCCTATCTGGAACATTTCTTCGATGACCACTCACAAATGTTCTGGCAATATGGACGCTGGAAAGACGGACAGATAGGCATAGAAATTACATTGCCAAAGAACCGGTGGGTAAGTTCTATATTATGGGAAGGTATGTCTACAAAAGATCAGACCGGACCAATTTTATATGACTCATTTGCAGGCAGTTTAGGTTATCAAATCAGTGCAGGAGACAATTATTACAATAATTACTGCTATCAAGCATGGCAGCACTGGGGACAAGGTATGGGAAACCCTCTCCTACCCGGACCTATATATAATAAAGATGGGAAAATAACCTTTAAAAGCAACCGAGTACGAGCAAATCATCTAGGCATAGAAGGTAATCCGAGTGACGAATGGAATTATCGCATTTTAGTTTCTTTTGCCCGCCACTGGGGAACTTACAGTACTCCTCTTGACAAGCAACGAAAACAGTTCAGTTCACTGTATGAAGTAACGTACAGCCCTCAGTGGGCAAAAGGATGGAGTACATCAGTCAGCATGGGACTGGACCGCGGTAATTACCTCGGCAACTCTACCGGAGGAATGCTTAGCATAAAGAAAACAGGAAGCATATTATAAAGTCGAAGAATAATATTCATTTATATATAGAACAATGAAAAGTATATTTTATATAACTATACTACTGCTTTGCATAACATTTAGCGGATGCCAAAAAGAGCCGATAGACCGAAATATAGAAGGCATGTGGAGGCTGGAACAGTTCACTACACACGAAGACAGCGTCGTCCATAAAGACTGTCAACGAATGTTTTTCAGCATCCAGCTATGGGTCGTAGAAGTAGCAGAAAAGCAATGTACACATAGCTATGGTACATTCATTGGCAGATTTTCTTACGAAAACAACAAACAAAAAGTTGTAATGAAAGACTTTGTACATCGCTACTCTACAGGAGATGACGGTATACGAGTAGGAATAGATAAAAACGAAAAGGGTGAAATCATATATCCGATAAGCAAACTTCAGCCGTATGGCATAAATAGTCTGGAAACGACATTCAATGTCATAAAAGCAGATGGCAAGCATCTTACCCTTGAATCAGATTACGCAACCCTTGAGTTTACCAGCTTTTAAAAATAAAAATAGTTACATTTTAAAGAATATTACTATCTTTGCATAAACTAACATATCCAATAATGAAAAACGATAAAGAACTAATGAACCGTGCAGCCGACAACATTCGTATTTTGGCTGCTTCTATGGTAGAAAAAGCTAATTCCGGTCATCCGGGTGGCGCAATGGGTGGTGCAGACTTTGTAAATGTACTGTTTTCTGAATTTCTCGTTTATGATCCCGAAAATCCACGTTGGGAAGGTCGCGACCGTTTCTTCCTCGATCCGGGACATATGTCACCAATGCTATACTCAGTATTGGCCCTGAGCGGAAAATTCACATTAGAAGAACTGGCTCAATTCCGTCAATGGGGAAGCCCTACTCCTGGACATCCAGAAGTAGATATTATGCGTGGCATTGAAAACACTTCTGGTCCATTGGGACAAGGTCATACATTTGCTGTAGGTGCAGCCATTGCAGCTAAATTCTTGAAAGCACGTTTGGGAGATGTAATGAATCAGACAATCTATGCTTATATCTCAGACGGCGGTATACAGGAAGAAATTTCTCAAGGAGCCGGACGTTTAGCCGGACACCTGGGACTTGATAATCTTATCATGTTCTACGACTCAAATGATATCCAGCTTTCTACCGAATGTAATGCTGTTACAGACGAAGACGTAGCAAAAAAATACGAAGCATGGGGATGGAAAGTTTTTACTATCAACGGAAATGATGCCGATGAAATCCGTGAAGCATTGACAGCAGCAAAAGCTGTAAAAGATCAGCCGACTTTGATCATCGGTAAGACCGTAATGGGTAAAGGCGCTTTGAAAGCAGACAAATCAAGCTATGAACGCAATTGTGCAACTCATGGTGCTCCATTAGGAGGTGACGCTTATATCAATACAATCAACAATTTAGGAGGAGATCCTGAAAACCCATTCCAAATATTCCCTGAAGTGGCAGAATTGTATGCTGCTCGTCGCGAAGAACTTAAAGCTATCGTAGCAGAACGCTATGCAGCAAAAACAGAATGGGCAAAAGCACATCCTGAACTGGCTGCCAAAATGGAATTCTGGTTCTCAAATCAGGCTCCAAAGATAAACTGGGAAGCTATCGAACAAAAGGCTGGTGCTGCAACACGTGCTGCTTCGGCTACCGTTTTGGGAGTATTGGCTACTCAGGTAGAAAATATGATAGTAGCTTCGGCTGACCTTTCAAACTCAGACAAGACTGATGGTTTCTTAAAGAAAACACATGCCTTTACGAAAGGTGACTTTACCGGTGCTTTCTTGCAGGCTGGTGTAGCTGAATTGACTATGGCTTGTTGCTGTATCGGTATGGCACTGCATGGAGGTGTAATCCCTGCTTGTGGAACCTTCTTTGTATTCTCTGATTATATGAAACCAGCAGTACGTATGGCTGCTTTGATGGAAATGCCTGTGAAGTTCATCTGGACTCACGATGCATTCCGTGTAGGTGAGGACGGTCCTACTCACGAACCAGTAGAACAAGAAGCTCAAATTCGTCTGATGGAAAAACTGAAGAACCATAAAGGACACAATTCTATGTTGGTTCTCCGCCCTGCTGATGTTGAAGAAACAACTCAAGCATGGAAACTGGCAATGGAAAATACAGCAACTCCTACTGCATTGATTTTCTCTCGCCAGAATATTGCAAATCTTCCTGCAGGTACAGACTATACTCAAACAGCAAAAGGTGCTTATATCGTAGCTGGTGCAGATGAAAATCAAGATGTAATATTAGTAGCTTCAGGTTCAGAAGTATCTACACTGGTAGCTGGTGCTGAATTGTTGCGCAAAGACGGAGTAAAACTTCGTATTGTTTCTGTTCCTTCAGAAGGTCTGTTCCGCAGCCAAAGCAAAGAATATCAGGAAAGTATTATCCCAACAGGTGCAAAGGTATTCGGATTAACAGCCGGATTGCCTGTAAACTTGCAAGGATTAGTAGGACACAACGGTAAGGTTTGGGGACTGGAATCATTCGGCTTCTCTGCTCCTTACAAAGTTTTGGACGAAAAACTGGGATTCACTGCAGAAAATGTATACAACCAAGTAAAAGCAATGTTATAATGAAAGTAATAGGACTAGCTTCTGACCATGCCGGATTTGAACTAAAACAATATGTTAAGCAATGGCTGGAAGCAAAAGGCTGGGAGTACAAAGATTTCGGAACATATAGTACCGACAGTTGTGATTATCCGGATTTCGCTCATCCTCTGGCTCTTGCAGTAGAAGCTGGAGAGTGTTATCCAGGTATAGCCATTTGTGGAAGTGGAGAAGGCATAGGAATGACCTTGAACAAACATCAAGGTATCCGCGCTGCACTTTGCTGGATTCCAGAAATTGCACATCTGGCTCGCCAGCACAATGATGCAAATGTACTCGTTATGCCAGGACGTTTTATCAACACAGAAATGGCTGATAAAATCATGTCAGAATTCTTCACTACAGACTTTGAAGGTGGACGCCATCAAGCAAGAATTGACAAAATTCCAGTAAAATAAATATTTCTTTTAAATAAAAGGAATTAAATATATATTCACTATAGTTCATACAATGCTTTAAATTAGAACCTATTTCTAAGCATGTATGAATTGTAGTGAATATTTTTTATTTATCAGCCATTTCTTTTTTTTAGCAGGTATCTCTTGTCTTCCTATATTTTTTATCTGTATATTTGCTTACAGTAAAAATTAGAAAAACAAATAGAGATTTACCATGAAAAAAATTTTATTTATCCTACTGATGTGTTTGCCGATAATTAGTATGGCAAAAGATAAAAAAGATAATTCCAACCCGAAATATCTGACAGGAGCCGTTACAACAATCGATGGCAGAGTAGCTTTTACCAAAGAAATCAATGCTCCTGGATTATCAAAAACAGACATTTTCAATCAAATGCTAGACTGGGCAAAAGGTCGTTTCAAACCCGATGGTAAGTTGTATAGCCATGTTTCATATTCAAATGAAGAAGAAGGAGTTATAGCCGCATCCGCAGAAGAATACATTATATTTTCTTCTTCAGCCTTATCCCTTGACCGCACACGTATTTACTACCAGCTTTTAATTAATACAAAAGACGGTAAATGTGATTTGATGATGACCCGCATCCGCTATTGGTACGACGAAGCAAGAGACGGTGGAGAAAAATATTCAGCTGAAGAATGGATTACAGATGATATGGCTCTGAACAAAAAGAAGACCAAACTGGCCCCTATTTGTGGTAAGTTCAGACGAGAAACTATCGATCTAAAAGATGAATTATTCCAGTCGGCAGCTTCTGCATTAGGACAAAAATTCTTAGATACTACTCCAGAAGCAGCTCCACAAAGTGTTCCGATGCAGAAATTACAGCCTGCAATAAAAATAAACGCATCTGCCGAACTGAAAGAGGTTGGACTGGAACAGTTACCAAGCAATTTAAACGAAATAGCAGCGCTAGGACGTATCACTCTGACAGCTTCAAATGGTGAAGAAATTGAGATTAAAGCAGACAACTGGAGTGGTTTCGGAAAAATGTTCAATAAGAACGTATCTTACCTGCTGATAGATCAAAGTCGTATTGCTGCTACAGCATTGATGGAACAAAGTGACACCTATAAAATCTCATTCTATACAGATGACAACAGCAAGGCCAGCGTTGTAATAGAATGCAAAAAAGCAATGTCACAAAAGATGACTGCTGAAGAGCTGAAATCGCTGAACCAGAATGCAGATACATCAAAACAATATACGATGTACATCGGTGAAGTAACCAAAACACTGATGAGATAAAAAGAAACATTCAGACACAATAACACACGACACTATGAAACTACACAAACGCTTGAAACTGGCGAGTAACCATTCTATTTTCCGCCTTGACACGCATGTTCCCTAAACCTACCTTTGCGCCGTAACCCTTAAACAACAATGATTATGGCAAAAGAAAAAGTAAACTACCAGGAGGTATATGACCTCTATCAGTTATGCAGTGAGACCAAGGATCTTCGTGAGTTCTGTGCGGATTATGGAGTAAATTACGACAAGTTCATGAACTGGCAGCGTCATCAGCTATGGAGCGAAAAGTTAGGCAAGACAGTCCAGGTTGAGCAGCCCAAGGTTGCCAAAGTCCGGATAACCGGCAAGCCTTGCAACAGTCCAACCGTAAAGTTGGAGGTGAAACAACCTGAAGGTGAATCTCCGATTAAGTGGGTAAAACTGCAATTGACATCAGGTGCCACATTGTTCCTAAGAAATACCACAGTTCTTGATTTGAGTCTGTTGCTTAATAAAATGATAGGATGATATGCTTGGACTTAGCGCTAACCTGAACTATTACCTGTTCAACGGTAATGTGGATTTGCGGAAAGGAATCTTCCGCCTGTGTGAGAGTATAAGGGAAGAGATGTCACTTGACCCGAGCGATGCATCCAATGTATATATGTTCATGTCCAGGAACCGAAAAGTTGTGAAAATACTTCATTATGAACGCGGATTTTATGTGCTTTACGAGAAACGTCCTGTCATGGGGAGATTCAAGAAACCTGTGTTTGATGAAGTCTCCAAATGCTACCGGATACAATGGTCGGACATGGCCTATCTTACGGAAAGTATAGTAGTTGACAAGATGTACGTCAGTCCGAAAGATTAATATTAATACATTGATTATCAATAAAAATAATATAAGAATAAACGATAAAAAGTTTGCGTAACTGCCTGATTTTTCGTACCTTTATATCATGATTGATGAAAGGGCATACGAGTTACTTTGCTGCCAACTGGGTCTGGCGAATGAGGAAAAGGCGGGGCTTCGCAAACAGGTAAACGAACTGATTGCGAGGCTTAAGGCTATTGAAGAATCAAACAAAGAGAACTCCAAGGCTCTGGTTGATACAATCAATGAGTTGTCCACAACAGTCGAGAATAATCGAAAGGAAATGGAACTTATGAGAAAGCAGCTTGAGACAAAAGACGAGGTGAACATGATGCTTGCAAATGAGATATCCAATCTCAGGCTTCAACTTGAGGACAGCAGGAAACACCGTTTCGGCCGTACCTCAGAGCAAAGAAGGCTGCTGAACAACCGTAACATTGACAAGTCTGCAATGGAGAAGTCCGAGTACGACGGTTCTGGCAAGAAAGGTGATGATGATAATAAGACCGATGGTAACGGTACCGGCAGCAATACCTCTTCCGGTAACGTACCTGCACAGAACTGCAGGCCTTCAAGGAAAAAGGAAACTGCTCCCCGTGCAGCAAAGACCAGGCTGAAGGTGGATAAGGTAATTGTTCATGAAATAGAAGACTATTACCAACTCCCGGATGGTGCAAGGCTTATGAAGCGTAACGGAATGGCTGATGTGTGGGAATACAGGTTTATAGAACATGTGCGTGCTCATAACGTGCAGCATGTGTACAGGTGCAAGGGTAAAGCTTGCAGACGGCACTTTCACTAACACGATGAGCATCCCTGAAAACTGAGATCTTTTCCCTGATTGCTGCCGTCTGCTTTGTCTGAAATATGACTTCAGTATGCCTGAAGAATTCATC
>NZ_DS981503.1 GCF_000154845.1 Phocaeicola coprocola DSM 17136
ATTCAACAAGACTTATTCAGGGACACCGCAAGGGGGTATCATAAGCCCTATTTTGGCAAACATATACCTAGACAAGTTCGATAAGTACATGGATGAATATGCCAACAAATTCAATAAAGGGACAGCAAGAAGCCGCAACAAGGATATTTGCAAACTCAACAGCAGAGTACACTACCTAAAACGTAGGATAAATGAAGTAGAGGATGTAAACGTAAGAACAAGGATGGTAGAAGAACTGCACGAAAAGCAGAAGCTGATACTTACAATGCCAAGTGGCAATGATATGGATGTAAACTTTCGCAGGTTGAAATACGTGCGCTATGCCGATGATTTCCTTATCGGAGTTATCGGAACGAAAAACGAATGTGAGAGAATCAAAGCTGACATCACTAAGTTTATGCAGGAAAAGTTAAGACTGGAGATGTCACAGGAAAAGACTTTGATTACAAATGCACAAGACAGCGCAAAATTTTTGGGTTACGAAATATATGTCCGTAAAGACTATGCCACAAAGAGAAACAGTAACGGAACAGTGCGCAGATACTTCAACGGGAATGTGATACTTAAGGCTGATATTACCCGTTCCGCTGCATTTTCTTGTTTGTCTGTTTCTTTTGCGCCGTTCTGCATCGTTTTACGTATCAAGGTTTTAGCCGTCCTTCCGTAGCTTTGTGCCCATGTTTGATCCGCTTGCCGACAAGGCGTCGGCAGCACTAAAATCTTATTGAAAACATGGAGAAAAAAGAAGAATTCATCCGAGTAGGCACCACGCTCTACAAGATTGTGGACCAGCCCCGCATCGACGGCGGCTATGTGAGGAAGCGCATCGCATGGAACTCCGAGACCCTGCGGCAGGACTACGGCAAGGACTACATGGCGGGCATCCCCAAGTATGACGGCTTCTGCACCGTACCCGACCATGTGGACTACAAGCCCGTAGTCGGCAAGTTCCTCAACCTATATGAGCCGATAAGCCACCGACCGCAGGAGGGGGATTTCCCCTGCATCCGCTCGTTGGTGGAACACATCTTCGGCGAACAGTACGAGCAGGGCATGGACTACCTGCAACTGCTCTACCTCTATCCCATTCAGAAGCAACCCATCCTGTTGCTCGTGTCCGAAGAAAGGAATACGGGCAAGAGCACGTTCCTGAACTTTCTGAAAGCCATCTACCAAAACAACGTGACGTTCAACACCAACGAGGACTTCCGCAGCCAGTTCAATTCCGACTGGGCGGGCAAACTGCTCATCATGGTGGACGAGGTGCTGCTTAACCGCCGTGAGGACAGCGAGCGGTTGAAGAACCTAAGTACCACGTTATCCTACAAGGTGGAGGCGAAAGGCAAAGACCGTGACGAGATAGGCTTCTTTGCCAAGTTCGTGCTTTGCTCCAACAACGAGCACCTGCCCGTCATCATCGACGCAGGGGAAACACGCTATTGGGTGCGGAAGATTGTGCCGCTCAAGAGTGACGACACTGACTTCCTGCAAAAGCTGAAAACGGAAATACCCGCTTTTCTCCATTTCCTGCAACACAGGCAGCTATCCACCGGGAAAGAAAGTCGTATGTGGTTCAACCCGAAGCTGCTGGAAACGGATGCCCTGCGGAAGATAATCCGAAGCAACCGCAACAGGTTGGAGATTGAGATGGCTGAACTGTTGCTCGACATCATGGCAAGTGTCGGCGTTGAATCTGTCTCGTTCTGTCTGAATGATATTGTTCCGTTGCTCGTCTGCTCGCAAGTCAAGGTGGAGAAGTCGCAGGTTCGGAAAGTGGTGCAGGAGTGCTGGAAGCTGACACCTGCATCCAACTCGCTTTCCTACACCACCTACCAATACGACTACAACCGTGAATGTCTTTACTCACCCGTAAGGAGGATTGGACGCTACTACACGGTAAGCAAAGCGCAATTGGAAACACTCTGATATTTTGATGAAATGATGAAAGCATATATAAACATAAAGAATAACAGCAACTTACATACTCATCAAACGCTCAACAAAAGTATTTGGCTGATGAAAAGAGAAAGCGGACGCAGCCCCATACATCACTTTTCTTTTGGCGAGCGGTTTGATGAAAAGATGTTGAGAGAACATCCATCTGGTGGTCAGTGTGTTATGTTATCCATTCATCATTTCATCAGATTTTCACCCCTCATCAAGTCCAACGGGAAAGCAACAGAGGTGAACACCGCCATCCGCAGGCTGGTCGGACGGACTTCCATCCTGCCGACCGACAGGGGAAAGCCGATGTTACAAGCGAAAAGAGAACAGCATCCGAAAACCGCCGACACCGCCGCAGGCTTTTGGAAAACAAAAAGCCATAGCTCATTAGGGCGTTTTCTTCACGCACCGCTTCGCTCATGCTAAAAACACCCCAATGAGCCAACGGGGTTACACCCCTCTGGACACCCCCGTTTGCCCGTGCGGTACGAACCGCAGACAGACGGATACCGACAAGCAAGTTTGTAGAACCTAACAAAACAAGAAACGAACATGGGATACATAAGCATCCAAATCAACAAGGCGAAAGGGTCGGCTGACACGGGCGCATCCGACCACATCGAACGCAAGACCACGCCCAAGAACGCAGACCCTACACGCACCCATCTCAACCGTGAGCTGGTGCAATTCCCCGACGGTGTGGCAGACCGCACCGAGGCGATAAACCACCGCATCCGCACGGCTGGCATCAGGCGGAAGATAACACCCGACCAAGTACGGGCAATCCGCATCGTGCTTTCGGGCACGCACGAGGACATGGTGAGGGTGCAGGACGAGGCAGGCTGGACGAATGGTGCGGTGACAACCTGCAATGGCTGCACCGCACGTTCGGAAAAGAGAACACCGTTTCGGCAGTGCTGCACATGGACGAGCACGCACCGCACATCCACGCCACGGTAGTGCCGATAGTGACGGGCGAGCGCAGGAAAGCGAAGAAGCAGGCGGAGGGCAGACGCACCTACCGCAAGAAATCCAACGCCGTGCGCCTGTGCGCCGATGACCTGCTGACACGTGAGAAGCTGGTAGCCTACCACGACAGCTACGCCGCAACAATGGCGAAATACGGCTTGCAGCGTGGCATCCGTGGTTCGGAGGCACGGCACACCACCACCGCCCAATATTACCGTGACCTGAAACGGCAGACGGGAGAGCTTGAAACCAATGTCCGGCAGTTGCAGACCGAACGCCAACAGGCGAAGCAGGAACTTGACGAAGTACGGAAAGAAATCAAATCGGAGAAGCTGGAAGCCGCCAAGGCCGAAGTGAAAACGGCACTTGTGGCAAAGGTAGGTTCTCTTTTGGGCAGCGGCAAGCTGAAAGGACTGGAAGCCGACAACCGTACCCTGCAAGGCGAGGTTGCCGCCCGTGATGAAAGCATAGAACTGTTGCAGCAACAGATGGAGCGGCAACAGGAGGAACACCAACGGCAGCTTATGGAACTGCAAGTCAAGCACCGCAGGGAGATGTCGGACAAGGAAGCGGAACACCAAAAGGAAGTGTCATTCTTGAAATCCATCATCCAAAAAGCCAAGAAATGGTTTCCGCTGTTCCAAGAGTTGGTGTACATGGAGAAGTTCTGCCTCAAAGTCGGCTTCAACGAGCGGCAGACCGCCACGCTTATCAGCGGCAAGCCGTTGTTCTACGAGGGTGAACTCTACTCGGAGGAACACAGGCGGAAGTTCACGACCGAAAGGGCGGGCTTCCAAGTGGTGAAAGACCCAATAGACAAATCCAAACTTGCACTTGCCATTAACGGGCAACCGATTGGCGAATGGTTCAAGGAACAATTCGATAGGCTATTCTCGTCCATTAGGAGGACTGTCGAGCCGCTTAGGAGAGGCAAGGGCATGGGATTATAAACAATGCCAACGGGAGGGTAGCAAGTTTGTGTTTTGGGCAGACCAAAACCGCTTGCCGCTCTCCCCCGTTAATCAGCAATTTGTATTATATTACCATTTCACCGGTTCGTCCAAAATCACGCCATCGGTAGCATCTTCTGCGGTGAACGTGTTGCCACGATACTGTACGCAGAGCATTACAAGCGAAGCCGTTCCGTTGTTGCGTACGCTGCGTTTTCCGTTGGGAGCCACGCGCACTATGCTGCCTTCTTCAACGGGAAACACCTGTCCGTCCACCTGGAACTCGCCCTTTCCTGCAAGGAAGAAGTAAAGCTCCTCGTGGTTCTTATGGGTGTGGAGGAAGCCCGTTTCCGTGTTGGGTTGGAACATCTGGAAGGAAAATTCACTGCCCGTTGCCTGAAGTGCCGCACCTCCGAACACCTTTCCCGGAATCTTTACTTCGGGTGAAAGTTCTATCACATACTCACTCAGTTCACTTAGCTTGCCAACGCTTATTACACTGAAATTTTCGGCTGCTGCTATTTTTTTGATTTCTTTCATCTCTGCAATTTTTATAGGGCTTATAATTTGATGGTTTCTCCGTCTTCCGGGATAATCAGGCGGTTCATGTCCGCTCCGTGATGCCACGCTTCGTTGCGCAAGATTTCACGGGTGGTCTGGCAATGGTCAATAGCATCCATGTGGACGGCTATCAGCTTGATATGCGTGGGCAGTTCATCCAACATTTGCATTACCTCAGCTTCATCTGGGATGATGCAGCCGTCCACTTTGGAAAACTCCGGAAAGACTGCACCGCCGCTGTTCACCACGATGTAGTCGGGATTGAACCGTTCCACCGTTTCGCGGATGCACGCTTCCCATTTGCAATCGCCCATAATATAAACCGTAGGACAGTCCTCTGATGTCAGGACATAGCCCGACACAGGTCCCATTATCTCGCCAATCTTGCCGAAACCGTGATGACCGCTTACACGATGGATGGTCATTCCACCCATTGTTGTCTTGTCTTCGATTACTTCCACCCGTGTGAAGCCATCCTGTTCCACCGTCGCCTTGTCCTGCGGTTGGGTATAATAAAGGATGTCCTTCGACAGATGCCGCTTTACTGTTTCATCGTAATGGTCGGGGTGAATGTGCGTTTGCAATACAAAGTTCACCCCTTCTGTTATCTCACTGACGGGCATTACGAGATACACACGGGGACTTTTATACACACCAAGTGCCGACTGGATGGTTCCCTTGTCGGCAAAGAACGGGTCAACAAGGATGTTGTGTCCTGCATAATTGATTCTCAAAGTGGCATTGCGCACCAAGCGGATAGTCGTTGTCTTTTTCATCATTCTACTATTTTTAATTGTTTTATCGTTTACGGTTGCAAAGTTCGGAAGAATCTTCCCGTGACTCTATGCCTTAAACATGGGAATATGTACCATTTTGATAAAGTTCATTCTTCAATTCTTGGAGCGTCACGGCTATGTCGCCTGCCAGTCCGATGGACTTGTGGACAATGGCATCGGGAATGTACAATTCCGATGCCAAGTTCAGCGTGATGTAGATAGCATGAGGCTCGCTATTTGCCAGTTGCATCAAGGGCTGTTTGATAAGTCGATTGTACCGACCGATACCCAACTCAAAGATAACTACGTTCCTATTATGATAACGCCGAAGGAATTCGTTTGCCTGACAACTTTTATCCTTAAGTGGGCGGTGTTCCAATAAATCTTCGAAAGTACCTTCTACCTCAAAGACCTTTTCCGCATCGAAGCCGGACAGTTCCAGATGCGTATCGGCATTCGAAGTAAGGATAAAGTAATCCCTATGATTCACAACGGCAAGCAGGTCTTTCATCACCTGCGAGGGACGGTACTCTTTGACCCAGTGCTGCACAAGGCATTGCAGAAACTCTGCCCGTACGTTTTCCGTAGGGTAGTGAAAGAAACAACCTTCAATGACATTCCGTATGCCATACTGCTGTTGGAAATCCCCAAACTGGCAACGGAACATCTCGTTGTTGGCAAAGACGTGATAGCCTTCAGCGATAGAAAGCCCGTTGCTGGCTCCTATCAGCAGGGCATCGGCCCGGACGATGGCCTGGGCAGCTTGTTGTATTTCGTTCATGACCTTTATGCTAAGGGTTTCCAATAGATATAGGTCATGTAATCTGCTTCCTCGGTAGAGTAATGCGTATCACGATACCGGGAAGCCAAGGCAAAACCGTGGGCAGGATAATAATCGTGGTCGCACGAAGTGTCTGTCCATAGGAACATCCGTTTAGCGCCCATTGCGCTGAACTCCTGCATCATTGCGCGTAGCAGTTCCCTGCCGCATCCCTTCTGTATGCTAATGAATAGGGAGAGTTTTACGTCGCCATCGCCCATTTGCGCGATGGTGTTCCGGTCGGCTTCGTCCATATAGTCGTTGAGCCGTTCCAGCAACTCCTTCTCCTGCGGGTTCATCGTCTTGCATTGCTCGCCGACCCATACGGACAGGTCTGCCATCTTGCCTTTCCGTGTGCCGAAGATGATGCCTTTCACTTCTCCGTTACAGGTGATTTTGAATGCCAAATCCTCGTCCGTGTAATTATGACGGACGATACATTCTGCAATGCAACGGATATATTCAGCCCGGAACTCATCGTAATATCCGTGCCAAGTTTGCCGTGCCATGCTTATTGCAGCATTCATATCTTTTTCTGAAAACTTTGTTATCTCCATAGTCATTTATATTATTTTAATAAATACGTGAGGGATTGAATGCTTCCTTTGCATTAAATTCTTTCATGCCTGCCGTGGACTTGCCAAGCAGTTTCTTCAACGTAACGGCAATATCATCACTGATGGCAAGACTTTTCTTCGCAATCTCTTTCGGCACAATGGCGTGTTGCGGATTGACGGTGGCATAAAAGGCATCGGGGAACTGATAAGTCATGTTCATAAACGGTTCCTTAATGAACATCGGGGTCATCATACCTACACCGAGTTCGAGGAACAGTACCTTGCGCCGTGAGTTGGCACGCAGGAAATCGAGGTACCTTTTCATTTCGCGCTGATAGTATTCACCTTCAAGGAATGTGTGCGAGCGTACCCACGGAGCCAGTTCTTCGCCGCAATGCGGGCAACGGGGAATCAGTTCGTCAGGCAATACATCTCCCACAATCTTATCGCTTAACTCGAAAACTTTCTCCTTATTATAATATATTTCATCGTGACACGGACGGCTGCATTGCCAGTAACGGTTATCTCCTTGAATCCGAGTAATCTTTTCATCCGGGAATACCCGGAAAAACTGTGCATCCTGATTGGTTGTGGCTATATAATAATTTTTTCCTTGAAGAAGTTTTGCCAAATCTTTGTAAGTTTCACCTGTATAACACTCATAAATATAACGGGTGGCACGTAACATGCTTGCCCAAAGTTCTCCGCGGCTGAGACGCCTGTCATAAAATAAGTCGAAATAATTATGGATATTATATTTCTCAGCCAATCCTCCTGCCAACATTTTATAGACGTCATCATCTTGATAATAAAAAACGAATCCGGAAGCGGCAGACATTCCCGATGCACCGCCCACTACAATGGCATCAGCTTCGTCTATTTTCTTCTTTAACAAGTCTATTTTTTCTTTTGCAACCATATCGTATGTTTCCATTTTTCCGGTTACAAAGTTCAGTAATATCATTCAATAGTTTTATGCCAAAAAATTGCAAATATATGCCATCTTGATAAATAAAAACATTACTTTTGCACAAACGGCAAGCGTATGAAAGAGATTATCAACCCCGAAAAGTTGGTCAGCGTTCCGTTCAGCAAGACGGATTGCGGTGTGGATTTTTACATCAATACCGCTACAAATAAGGATATTGGCTCCGTGCTGACCGAATACAGGAGGTTCAAGACGGACTTCTTCAGCTTCTACTTCTTTCGCAAAGCAAATGGTTACCTGTTGCTGAACTTTCGCAAGATAGAATTGCACGACGGCATGGTGCTGCTTCTCTCGCCACACCAGCAACAGGAGTGGCACGTGGACGAACCGGCATTGGACTACACCTTCCTCATCTTCCGAGAAGACTTCATGCGTACATTCATCACCGACAAATTCTTCGTCTATCGCCTGCTGTATTATTATCAGACCGATACGCCACCTTACCTATATGCCTCGCCCGAGGAATTGGCAGAGTATATGCGCCTGCTCGGGAAGATAAAACAAGAACTGCTGCATCCCCTTGCCGACACATACAATCTCATCGTGTCCGTGCTTTATTACCTCTTGCTGATTATCAATCGGGCCTACGCCGCCGCCTACCGCTTGCCCGTAGAAATCGCGAAGAACAATTATGCCTTTCAGTTCAAGGATTTGCTGGAGCAGCATATCCGTACCCTGCAACGGGTGCAGGAATATGCTGACAAGCTTCATATTAGCCGCATCACGCTGAATGCTTCCGTCATGGCACAATTCGGAGTGTCTGCCACCCATTTGTTGAAACAGCGCCTGCTGGAAGAATTAAAAAACGAATTTCTGTTTTCCAACCGTACCGTCAGCCAACTGGCAGATGATTTCCATTTCTCCGACCCCAGCCACCTGATGCGTTTCTTCAAACAACAGACGGGAAAGACGTTCACGCAATTTTTACAGGATTACCAAAATGGTATTTACGAATAAGGTATTAAATAAGAAAATCATCTTTTTATTTTCAAAATTTTTAGTACCTTTGCATTATCAGGAGTTGTTTGACAGAAGCGTCCTGCAAATTGCAGAATTTACGACTGTCGCCAAGTCATTACCTTACTCTTTGTAAAGAACTCATAAGCCGCTTATTTTTAATATATTCCTATTAAAATATCGTCTTTTCGGGGAAAAAACTGGCAGGAGAGCCCCGAAATCTCCCTCTAAGAGGTAAGTGCGAAATAGTAAAAATTGCTTTCTACATATTGCAAAATGAAGACATTTTGTTCGTTTTTGTCACTTGTACTCAATTATATAAAGAATTTTTTCCGTAATAACCCGCTTGAAATTGTTTATTTCCATTCTTTTTTATTTAATTTTGCAGTCAAATTTATAAAACCATTTTTTATAACCCAATATGGCTAATTTAATAAAATTGCGTAAAGGTCTTGACATTAACCTGAAAGGCAAGGCGGCTGCTGAGGTAGTAGCTGTAAAAGAGCCGGGATTCTATGCATTAGTACCCGATGATTTTACAGGTGTAACTCCTAAAGTGGTAGTGAAAGAACAGGAATATGTTATGGCCGGAGGACCCTTGTTTATCGACAAGAATCATCCTGAAGTGAAATTTGTTTCGCCTGTAAGTGGCGTAGTAACTAGTGTGGAGCGTGGAGCTCGCCGTAAAGTAATGAGTATTACGGTAGAAGCTGCAGCAGGACAGGACTATGAAGAATTTGGCAAGAAAGATGTTGCCAAGATGGATGCTGCTGCTGTAAAGGAATTGCTGCTGGCAAGTGGTATGTTTGCCTTCATCAAGCAGCGTCCTTACGATGTTATAGCAGATCCGACAATTGCTCCGAAAGCAATCTTTGTGTCTTCATTCGACAGCAATCCGCTTGCTCCGGAGTTTGAATTTGCCTTGAAAGGTGAAGAAGCAAATTTCCAGGCAGGACTTGATGCACTGGCAAAAATAGCCAAGACTTATTTAAGTATTAGTGTAAATCAGAAAGCTGCTGCTCTGACACAGGCTAAGAATGTTACTGTAACTGTATTCGACGGACCTCATCCGGCAGGAAACGTTGGTGTACAGATTAACCACATTTCTCCTATTAATAAAGGTGAAACTGTTTGGACAATCGATGCACAGGCTGTAATCTTTATTGGTCGTCTGCTGAATACCGGACGTGTGGATCTGACTCGCATGGTAGCAGTGACAGGTTCTGAAGTAAAGAAACCTGCTTATTGCAAGTTGAAAGTAGGTGCATGCCTGACAAATGTGTTTGCAGGTAATGTAAACAAGGAAAAAGAATTACGCTATATCAGCGGTAATGTGTTGACTGGTAAGCAAATTACAGCTAACGGCTTCTTGGGAGCATTCCACAGTCAGGTAACTGTAATTCCTGAAGGTAGTGATGTTCATGAAATGCTGGGATGGATTATGCCTCGTTTCAATCAGTTCAGTACTAGCCGTTCATATTTTAGCTGGCTGATGGGCAAGAAAGAATATACACTGGATGCTCGTGTAAAAGGTGGTGAACGCCACATGATTATGTCGAACGAGTATGACAAGGTGTTGCCGATGGATATCATGCCTGAATATTTGATCAAAGCAATAATCGCCGGAGATATCGACCGCATGGAACAGTTAGGTATCTATGAAGTTGCTCCTGAAGACTTTGCTTTGTGTGAATTCGTTTGCTCTTCTAAGATGGAATTACAGCGTATCGTTCGTGAAGGATTGGATATGCTCCGTCGTGAAATGTGCTAATACTAACCAAAAGAATTAATAGAATAAATGAAAGCGTTAAGAAATTATCTAGATAAGATAAAGCCTAACTTTGAAGAGGGAGGCAAATATCATGCTTTTCGTTCTGTATTCGATGGTTTCGAAACATTCTTGTTTGTTCCGAATACTACTTCGAAGACAGGTACGCACATCCACGATGCGATTGATAGCAAACGTATCATGTTACTCGTGGTTATTGCATTAATACCGGCTTTGTTGTTCGGTATGTATAATGTGGGCTATCAGCATTATCTGCATGCAGGCATCAGCGGTAGTTTTATTGAAATGTTTGGCTACGGTTTTCTGGCTGTATTGCCTAAAATCATTGTTTCTTATGTTGTAGGTTTGGGAATCGAATTCGTTGTTGCACAATGGAAGAAAGAAGAAATTCAGGAAGGTTTCCTGGTTTCTGGTATGTTGATTCCGATGATTGTACCTGTTGACTGTCCGTTATGGATGCTTGCTGTAGCAACTGCTTTCTCTGTAATCTTTGCAAAGGAAGTATTCGGTGGTACAGGTATGAACATCTTCAACCCTGCATTGATTACTCGTGCATTCTTGTTCTTTGCTTATCCTACTAAGATGTCTGGTGATGCCGTTTGGGTATCAGGTGACAGCATTTTCGGATTGGGTAAGACTGTTGACGGTTTGACTGCTGCAACTCCGCTGGGTGTTGCCAAGGTTGCTGAATGTCCTGAATTCTCTTGGGATATGGTTACTGGTCTGATTCCGGGTTCTATCGGTGAAACCAGTGTAATTGCTATTGCAATTGGTGCTGTTATCCTTTTATGGACTGGTGTAGCAAGCTGGAAGACAATGTTGTCTGTATTTGTAGGTGGAGCTGTCATGGGATGGATTTTCAATACAATTGGTCCTGATACAGGTGTAGCTCAAATGCCTTGGTACGAACACTTGTGCTTGGGTGGTTTCTGCTTTGGTGCTGTATTTATGGCAACTGATCCGGTAACTTCTTCACGTACAGAAAACGGTAAGTTTGTATATGGCTTCCTGATTGGTGCTATGGCAATCATTATTCGTGTGTTGAATCCGGGTTATCCAGAAGGTATGATGTTGGCTATCTTGCTGATGAATATCTTTGCACCGCTGATCGACTACGTTGTAGTTCAGAATAATATCTCTCGTCGTGCTAAACGTGCTATGTCTAACAAATAAAAACCGAATATACAATGAATACTAATAGTAACTCTTATACTATCATTTATGCTTCGGTAATGGTTGTTATCGTAGCATTCTTATTGGCTTTCGTGAACTCTTCTTTGCGTGATATTCAGGGAAAGAATGTAGAACTTGATACTAAGAAACAGATTCTTTCTTCTTTGGGTATTAAAGAGGTTCAGGATGCAGAAGCTGAATTTGCAAAAGTTGTGAAGTCTGATATGGTTGTAGCCGAAGACGGAACATTGACTCCGTATGAAGGTACTTTTGTTACCGGATATGAAAAAGAATACAAGGAAAACGGTCGCGCTCACTTGTTTGTTTGCGAAATAGACGGTCAGACTAAGTATGTTATTCCTGTTTACGGTGCTGGTCTTTGGGGCGCTATTTGGGGCTATGTTGCACTGAATGAAGACAAGAATACTGTTTATGGAACTTATTTCTCTCATGCATCAGAAACTCCGGGTTTGGGAGCTGAAATTGCTACCGACCATTTCCAGAATGAGTTCAAAGACAAGAACGTACTGGAAGAAGGTGCTATTGCATTGGGTGTTGTAAAGAATGGTAAGATTGAAAAACCTGAATATCAAGTTGACGGTATTTCAGGAGGTACAATTACTTCTCTTGCCGTAGATAAGATGCTGAAAGATTGTATGGGACAATATACCAAGTTTTTAACTACTAAAGAATAATTAAGGAGGAGATAATAATATGGGAAGTTTATTTTCAGCTAAAAACAAAGAAGTATTTTCTACTCCGTTGGGTTTGAATAACCCGGTGACCGTTCAGGTTTTGGGCATTTGTTCTGCATTGGCGGTTACATCTAAGTTGGAGCCTGCTATTGTAATGGGACTTTCTGTTACCATTATTACAGCTTTCTCTAATGTTGTAATTTCTTTGATCCGTAAGACAATTCCTAACCGTATCCGTATTATCGTACAGTTGGTTGTTGTTGCTGCTTTGGTTACTATCGTAAGTGAGTTGCTGAAAGCATTTGCCTATGATGTAAGCGTACAGTTGTCTGTATATGTTGGTCTGATCATCACTAACTGTATTCTGATGGGACGTCTGGAAGCATTTGCTATGGCAAACGGTCCATGGGAATCTTGTTTGGATGGTATTGGTAACGGTTTGGGATATGCAAAGATTTTGGTAATGGTTGCATTCATCCGTGAACTGTTGGGTTCTGGTACATTGCTTGGTTTTAACATTCTGAACTACGATGCAATAAAGAGCGCAGGCTATGTAAACAATGGTTTGATGCTGATGCCTCCTATGGCATTGATTATTGTAGCATGTATTATCTGGTATCAGCGTGCTAAACACAAAGAATTGCAAGAAAAAGAGTAATAATTCATTGAAGAACGGATATTGGAAAATGGTAATCCCGTTTGCCATAGAAGTTCTTAACTAAAACAAGATTATGGAACATTTTATAAGTTTATTAGTCCGCTCTATCTTTGTGGACAATATGATTTTTGCATTCTTCCTGGGTATGTGCTCTTACTTGGCTGTTTCGAAGAATGTAAAGACTGCACTGGGACTGGGTATCGCTGTTACCTTTGTGCTGGTGGTAACATTGCCTGTCAACTATCTGCTCCAGACTAAAGTGTTGGCTGCTGATGGTATTTTGGGTATCGATTTGAGCTTCTTGAGCTTTATCCTCTTTATTGCCGTAATTGCCGCAATTGTACAGTTGGTAGAAATGATCGTTGAACGTTTCAGCCCTTCGTTGTATGCCTCACTGGGTATTTTCTTGCCTTTGATTGCTGTAAACTGTGCGATTATGGGTGCTTCATTGTTCATGCAGCAGCGTATCAACCTTACTCCGTCTGATTCTAAGTTTATCGGTGATATCTGGGATTCAATCTCATATGCACTCGGATCAGGTATTGGTTGGTTGCTTGCTATTGTAGGTCTGGCAGCTATTCGTGAAAAAATGGCATATTCAGATGTTCCTGCTCCTTTGAGAGGATTGGGCATCACATTTATCACTGTAGGCCTGATGGCAATGGCGTTTATGTGTTTCTCTGGTTTGAACATCTAATAAAGAAAGGAATAAACAATGGATATGAATTTTATTTTAGCAAGCATTGGAGTATTCCTTGTGACTATTCTTGTGCTGGTAGTTATTCTGCTGGTAGCTAAGAAATTCTTGGTTGCTTCAGGAAATGTAAAGTTGACTATCAATGGCGAGAACCAATTAGAAGTTGAATCAGGTTCTACATTGTTGAATACATTGGCTGTAAATGGTGTATTCTTGCCTTCTGCTTGTGGTGGTAAGGGTTCTTGCGGACAGTGTAAATGTCAGGTTGTTGAAGGTGGTGGTGAAATATTGCCTTCTGAAGTGAGCCATTTCAGCCGTAAACAACAGAAAGATCACTGGCGTTTGGGTTGTCAGGTGAAAGTGAAAGGTGACTTGTCTATCAAGGTTCCTGAATCTGTAATGGGTGTAAAAGAATACGAATGTACAGTTATCTCTAACAAGAACGTGGCTACCTTTATTAAAGAATTTAAGGTACAGTTGCCTAAGGGAGCTCACATGGACTTCATTCCGGGTTCTTACGCTCAGATTAAGATTCCTAAATATGAAATGGATTATAACAAAGATATCGATAAATCACTTATTGGTGATGAATATCTTCCAGCATGGGAAAAATTCGGTTTGTTTAATCTGAAATGTAAAAATGAAGAAGAAACAATCCGTGCTTATTCTATGGCTAACTACCCGGCAGAAGGTGACGTATTCATGTTGACAGTACGTATCGCTACTCCGCCGTTTAAGCCAGACCGCAGTGGATTTATGGATGTAATGCCAGGTATCGCTTCATCTTATATCTTTACTTTGAAACCAGGTGACAAGGTATTGATGAGTGGTCCTTACGGTGATTTCCATCCTATCTTCGACTCTAAGAAAGAAATGATTTGGGTAGGTGGTGGTGCCGGTATGGCTCCGCTTCGTGCACAGATTATGCATATGACTCGTACATTGCATACTACTGACCGTGAATTGCACTATTTCTACGGTGCTCGTGCATTGAACGAAGTATTCTATCTGGAAGACTTCCAGCAGCTTGAAAAAGACTTCTCTAACTTCCACTTCCATCTGGCACTTGACCGTCCGGATCCTGCTGCTGATGCTGCAGGCGTGAAGTATACAGCTGGATTTGTTCATCAGGTAATGTATGAAACATATCTGAAGAATCATGAGGCTCCTGAAGATATCGAATACTACATGTGTGGTCCTGGTCCGATGTCGAAAGCTGTTGTTAACATGCTTGATAGTCTGGGCGTTGAAAGCTCTTCAATCATGTATGATAACTTCGGTGGGTAATTTAATGAGTTTTCTAAACTATAATAAAAAAGCCTTTGATGTAAGTCAAAGGCTTTTTTATTATAGTTTATATTCTAATCTGTCTGATTTTGTAATTTATTCCTTTTCCATTTCTATGTTATAAATAACAGGATCGTATTTGTTGATTTTTCCTGTTCCTAAATCAATCAGAAATCCTGGCCAGAATAATATATTCCACAATGCTTTGGCATTAAATGCCGATTCGATAACAAACGGGGTGTTCTTATATCCTTCTTTCTTGGCGATCACAGTCCTGTCGGAAAGTTTCTTTTTTAGTCTGAAGGTAGTAGATCCGCCTTCTTTGATTTCTGCTAATTTTACATTGTTTGCAGCGTCGTAAAGTTTTGTTCCATTTTCTCCCGTAATGGTGATAGGTTGCTGTGTACTTGAAAAAATACTCATGCATGATGACAAGCCAAGGACTGGAATAACCATCATTAATAGAATAAAATGCTTCTTCATCTTAGGTCTTTGGGGTTTATTTTTTTATAACTCTTGGGCCATTCGAAGAGTTTAGATAAGTAGCTTATATTAATATTATTTAGTAGATTCGTTGTTCTCTTTCTGTTTTTTTTCAATCAGCATATTCATAAAGGCTGAACTGATGATACCTGTAGGTATGGCAATCATGGCTATGCCAATCAGGCTGATGATGCTGCTCAGTAATCTGCCGAGGGGAGTAATGGGATAAATGTCACCGTATCCTACAGTTGTGAATGCTACGATAGCCCACCAGAAGCCATCACCTATATTCTCGAAAGCTTCAGGCTGTGCATTCCGTTCGATATAGTACATTAAGATACCGGAAAAACCTAACATAATGCCGCAGGCTGTATAAGCGGTAATCAGTTCTTCTCTGACAGTTTTTAGTACGGTGCCAATCATCTGAAAAGAACGTGAATAGCGTATCAGTTTGAAAATGATCAGTACATAGGCCAGCACAACCAGATGTACGTGTGGCGTTTCTTTATATAGATAAATAACGACAAAGGGCAGAATCGCTACGCAGTCTATGATTCCATAAAAAGAGATGATATAGCGTAAGCGTGCCTTCCATGCGTGTTTGCAACTGGCATATTGTACTGGAGCCGCTGCGATTCGTAGCCCGTATTCAATGGTGAAAATAAAGGAAGCAAGATAGTTGAATGTATATAAATAGTTGTGGTAAGGAGCGGATTCCTCGAATGAACCATATATGATGGAGCAAATGGAGCCAATGATGAAGAACAGTACAAAGTATTGAAACCATTTTTTCATCAGCTGGAGATGAATCATTCGGTATAATTTTTCATGGCGGATGAAGTATGGAAATTTTTCTCGTAATGGATTCATGAGGTTGTGTGGATCTGTATTCATTTTTCCTATGATTTTTTTCGTTTAAACAAGGTGTGATTTGTCTTTTACAGCTTTTGGTAATAAAAGTCTTTACTGTATGACAAATATAGTTTTTTCTTCCACAATAATAGGAAAAATAGAAGGATAAAAATATAGATGTAAGCTTTTTGCAAGTATTTTAATAGAGAGCATTGCTTAAAGAGATATTTAAAACAGAATAGAACAATGTTTGTTTCTGCTCTTTCAGATTGTCGTTAATGTGTAGTATTTATTACCTTGATGTTACAAATATTATTCTATCTTATATGTTATGACATGCTTTATTTGATTTATATCAATAAATGATAGTTGTAATGCGCTTTTTTAGTAAATCATTTGTATGTTGTACAATATATTTTCTACCTTTGTTGCGGTAAAAAGATTGAGCTCAAACTAGACTAGGTTTAAAGATAATATTTTTAAGGTAACACAAGTTTTTAGGTAACATTAAAATTTAGGTATTATGAGAAAATTAGGATTTACATTAGTAGCAGCATTGGCATTTTCTGTTTCTGCATTTGCTAACAACGCAAATGATACGATTAACGTTGCTAGAAAATGGGATGGTACTATTAACAAAGCAAAATTGACAAAGTACTTGCAGCTTTCTTCTCAGCAGAATGAGCAGGTAGCAAGCATTTGCGATTATTTTCAAGAACAGATGAAAGTTGCGAACAGTTCAAAGAAAAATAGCGATCAGAAAGTGCGTAACGCAGTTTACGGTAATCTGAAACTGATGAAGAATACTTTGACTGAGAAACAATACAGCGACTATCTGCGCTTGATGGCATTGACGTTACGCAATAAAGGTATTGATATCCAGAAATAATAATACAAAGCGGTATAAAAGAGTCACCTCGGACAAGTGTAGTGTATTCTTGAAAAAAGAATAAACTTCATTTTGTCTGAGGTGATTTTTTATTATAGGCTAATTGGGTAACTATATGATAAAGTAAAAAAGGTTGTCTTAAATTTATTTTGAAGTCCCCCAAAAAAAGGAAGAGCTAAACATTATTCAGTTATAGAAGGAGTCCGATAGCGGAGTCTTTCTATAACTGAATGTTTTTTATACGTTTAGCTGCCAGATAACTATTTATTAGAATCTGATTTCCTTTTTCTCAGAATCTTATTTCTGTCAGCTGCATTTATGATTTATCCTTCAGCATATCTTCCAGACGGAGCAATTCATCTCTGTATTGTGCTGCTTCGATGAAATTGAGCTTTTTAGCGGCTTCCTGCATAAGTTTGCGTGTACGTTCCATACTTTTCTGCAACTGCTCTTTTGACATATATTGAACAATCGGATCGGCTGCAGCTTGTATGTGCTCTGTATTTTCCACATATGCTTTGGGCTGTTTGGAAGATGTTTCTCCTGTTGTTTCCAGCAGGGCGTTGTTTCTGTTCTTTTTGATTTGCTGAGGAGTTATTCCGTGAGCTTCATTGTAAGCTAGCTGCTTTTCGCGTCGTCGGTTAGTTTCGTCGATAGTTTGTTTCATGCTGTCTGTTATTTTGTCGGCATACATGATAACTTTTCCATTGACATTACGTGCTGCACGTCCGGCTGTTTGGGTAAGAGAACGGTGTGAGCGCAAGAATCCTTCCTTATCAGCATCCAAGATAGCTACAAGCGAAACCTCAGGCAAGTCCAATCCTTCACGCAATAGGTTAACTCCGACTAAAACATCATATATGCCTTGTCGTAGATCCTCCATAATTTGTACACGTTCCAATGTGTCGACTTCACTGTGTATGTATGTGCAGCGTATGTTATGACGAAGGAGATATTCTGTAAGTTCTTCAGCCATACGTTTTGTTAAAGTCGTGACAAGAACTCGCTCCTTTAATTCAATGCGCTGCTGGATTTCTTCCATTAAATCGTCTACTTGATTCAAGCTTGGACGAACTTCAATAATAGGATCTAGCAATCCGGTTGGACGGATAACTTGTTCTACAACAACTCCTTCACTTTGAATTAGTTCGTAATCGGCAGGGGTGGCACTCACATAAATTACTTGTTTGGCCATCTCTTGGAATTCTTCAAACTTTAGCGGACGGTTATCCATGGCTGCCGGCAGACGGAATCCATATTCTACCAGATTCTCTTTACGGGCACGGTCTCCTCCATACATTGCACGTATTTGTGGTACACTCACATGGCTTTCATCTATGACAATCAAAAAGTCTTTGGGAAAGAAATCCAGCAAACAGTAAGGTCGGCTGCCTGGCTCTCTTCCATCAAAGTACCGGGAGTAATTTTCTATACCGGAGCAGTGTCCCAGTTCCCGGAGCATCTCCATATCGTATGTGACGCGTTCGTACAGTCTTTTAGCTTCATATGGCTTACCTTGTTCTTCAAAGAAAGCAACTTGCTTGGTCAAATCATCTTCAATCTGATGAATAGCTTTCAATGTGCTCTCTTTGGTAGTCATGAAAAGATTGGCAGGATATATTTTATATTCGTCAAAGCTGCCGGTCCGGTGTCCGCTGACAGGATCTATTTCTTCAATCGCATCGATTTCATCATCCCAAAATATGACACGGAGTAAATGATCGGTATAAGCCAGTGAGATGTCAACAGTATCACCTTTAACACGGAAGTTTCCTCGGTTTAGCTCAATATCGTTACGTACATACAAGCTGTCAACAAGTCGCCGCAGAAATACATTTCTGTCCAGCAGTTTGCCTTTTTTTATCTCTATGACATTGTTGTAAAAGTCAGCAGGATTTCCCATACCGTAAATACACGATACGGATGAGATGACTATCACATCGTTTCTACCAGAAAGTAGGGCAGAGGTAGCGGCAAGACGCAACTTGTCTATCTCCTCATTGATAGCTAAGTCTTTTTCTATATACGTATCGGTAGACGGCAGATAAGCTTCGGGCTGATAATAGTCGTAGTATGATACGTAGTATTCTACAGCATTATGTGGAAAAAAATTCTTGAATTCACCATATAATTGTGCTGCCAGTGTTTTGTTGTGGCTTAGGATCAGTGTCGGCTTGTTGATGTTTTTTATGACATTGGCAATTGTAAAAGTTTTACCTGATCCTGTTACACCCAATAATGTTTGGGCAGGAACTCCGGATTTTACACCTTCTGTCAGTTGTGCGATTGCTTCCGGCTGATCTCCTGTCGGCTGATAATCTGATACAAGTTCAAAATTCATTTTGCACATTTATTAAATGAGGTGTAAAAATACACAATATTTTTGTCAGAGATATTGCAAGTGCAAATTTTATATTAAAAAACATTGAGTTATTGCATTATTCGGTGGAAAAGAGTACTTTTGCACATCTATATTGATAAACATGAAAAAGTACATCGTTATGGCCATCCTTTCTGCTGGAGTATTATCTTCATGCGGAGAGTACAATAAAGTGCTGAAGAGCACAGACAACGAATATAAATACGAAGCTGCAAAGAGTTATTTTGCAAAGGGACAAAACAGTAAGGCTGCTACTCTTTTGGAAGACTTGGCATTGATCATGAAAGGAACGAGCAATGCGGAGGAGTCTGCATATATGTTAGCTATGACTTACTATAATCAAGGAGACTATATTACAGCTTCGCATTATTTCAATACTTATTATACAACTTATCCCCGGGGAACTTATACCGAGCTGGCACGTTTTTATAGCGGCAAGGCTTTATATTTGGATACTCCTGAACCTCGTTTGGATCAGAGCAGTACATATAAGGCTATCGAAGAGTTGCAGATGTTTATTGAATACTTCCCCGAAAGCGACCGTAAGGAACTGGCCCAGAATATGATTTTCGAATTACAGGATAAACTGGTTGAAAAGGAATTCTTATCAGCTTTATTGTATTATGATTTGGGATCGTATACCGGCAACACCGTATATAGCAGTACCGGAAATAATTATCAGGCTGCGGTAGTAACGGCACAGAATATTTTGCGTGAATATCCTTATACCAAAAGACGTGAAGATCTTTCTATTCTGATTTTGCGTGCAAAATATGATATGGCAAAAGAGAGTGTGCCTGAGAAGAAAGAAGATCGTATGCGTGAAACGATAGATGAGTATTACGCATTTATCAATGAGTTCCCTGAAAGTAAATATAAAAGCGAAGTGGAACGAATATTTAAAGATGCAAGTAAGTTTGTAAAAGACGAAGAAAATTAATCAAGGTTTATAATTAAATAAAAAATTATGGATTACAAAAAGACAAATGCTCCTACCAATACCGTAACTCGCGACTTGATGGAACTGTGTGAAGATACTGGTAATATCTACGAAACAGTAGCAATCATCGGCAAGCGAGCAAATCAGATTGCGGTAGAAATGAAGAATGACTTGTCAAAGAAACTGCAAGAGTTTGCTTCTTACAATGATAATTTGGAAGAAGTTTTCGAAAACAGAGAGCAAATTGAGATTTCACGCTATTATGAAAAATTGCCGAAACCAACTCTGATTGCTACTCAGGAATATATTGAAGGTAAGTTATATTACAGAAACCCTGCTAAAGAAAAGGAAAAGTTACAGTAAGAAAATATTAATTGAACACAGAAACGCATAATTGCAGGAAGTGATTTTATATCTCTGTGAGGATGCGCTTCTGTGTTCTTTTTTTGTTATATCCTCGTATTTCTAATATTATTTGATTATGATACAACGTATTCAGACTGTTTATTTGCTTATTGTTGCCATTTTTATGGTGCTGATGATGTCTTTTTCTGTGGGACATTTTTATACGGAAACAAGCGTGTCAGACATGACAAATCTGGCTGTTATTGCTCCGGATGGAACTATGAATTATGCTCCCTGGGCATTGTTTGCCATTCTTATGGTTGTAGCAATTCTTTCACTTGTTACAATATTTCTGTATAGAAAGCGTATGTTGCAGATCCGTCTGACATTGTTCAGCAGCATTATTCTTGTGGGATATTACGTAACACTGGCAGCGTTTGTGTGGGGAACACTGAAAGAATGTGGCAGTTTTACTCCATCATGGACTTTATGTCTGCCTCTGATTTCAATCATCCTGAACTGGTTGGCTATTCGTGCTATCGGAAAGGATGAAATGCTAGTAAAAGCATACGAGCGTTTACGCTAAAAATATTATTCTTTTTAAAAAGTAATATCCCGGCAAACAGGAAGTATCCATAGTTTGCCGGGATATTTTTTTGTGGGTTTCATTTGATGTTAACCTTCTTTGCAACATTGACTTCAGTGCAAAGAAGGTTAACTGTTTTTTTACAAGAGAAAAATTATTTGCTCCCTGCTGTTATTTTAAGCAGAAAATCAGCAAAAGCCAATGCTGATTTTTTCCGGTAACTTCCTTGAGGCCAGAATAAAAATCCACGTGATGTTAAATGGTCATTGCAGAGAATGGGTATTTGTACTAGTCCGGCTTCTCCGCGTACAGCTGCCTGTGTCAGTATGGTTGCCCATTGTCCACTTTTCAGTGCGTGAATAATTGTATGGACGTCGTCCATTTCTACACCTACAGTCAGTTCCAATTGATGTTTACGACAGAGTTCTTCGATTTTCTTTCTTGTCGCAAATCCTCGTTCGGGCAGTATCAGAGGAGTTTCTGAAAGTCGTTTCAGCGTAATGGAAGATAAGCCTGCCAGAGGATGAGAACTGCGAACAATGAACTGTAGACGAGAAGAAAAAAGTGGAATTGTTTCAAAATCATCGGTGAGATCTTCAGGCTTAAACGACAATACAAAATCAAGGCCACTTCCATCCAGTTGCTTCAAAAGTTCTTCGGAAGTTGCAAAAGTGATTTCTACTTTAATTTTGGGATAGGCCCGATTGAAAAGTTGTAATGCTGCTATCAGCAAGGGACTCATGCTATAAGTTACGCCTATGTGAAGCACGCCGGTTTCAATACCTTTCAAATCACGGATAATTTGTTTCCCGTCTTCAGCATCGTAGATAGCTCGTGCAGCATAAGGCAAGAAAGCTTGTCCGGCTTCAGTCAGTACGATACGTTTGCCGATACGGTCGAAAAGCAGAACATCCAGTTCTTCCTCCAACTGCTTGATCTGCTGGGAAAGTGTACTTTGGGAGATATGCAATATGCGTGCAGCTTCCGAGAAATTCTGCCGTTCACACGCTTCTTTGAAGTACTTCAGTTGTCGCAATTCCATGCATTAATCGTTTTTATCTATAAGACTTATCGGAAAATAGAATTTTGCAAATATATACAAATAATTTTCATTCCGCTATCTTTATACAAAACAAAAACAAACAAGATGAAAAAGATAATTGGTTCTGATTGGGGTTATTCAATTACTATCTTATCGATGATGAGGAGTTTGAAAGTGGATAAACGAAAAACTTTATATATCGAGTTACTATGAAAGCTGCCGTTTTGTATTATAGTCACAAAGGAAAGACTGCCGGATATGCCCGTGAAATAACAATGTATCTCTGGTCGAAAGGTCTGAATGTCAGCCTGAGTTCTGTATCTGATGCTGTTCCGGAAAAACTGTCAGACTGTGATTTCCTTGTTTCCGGATGCTGGACCTGTGGATGGTTTGTGGTTGGACAGCACCCCCACAAGCGCTGGAAGGCTTTCAGCCGGCGAATTCGTGGACTTGTAAAAGCAGAACGTACGCTTTTCTTTACCACTTATAAGTTTCGGACGGGTAGCATGTATACTTGTATGAAGCGTACGATGGGTGTTCCTGCCTCGTGTTCAGTCCCTTTCTTAAAATCCCGCACCGGATTTCTGACAGAATCGGATAAAAAACAATTGGACCAGTTTATCGCTATGTATTCTATTCATTAACTATTTTATAATGTAATATTGTATGGAAAATAAAAAACTTACAACTGCTTCAGGTGCGCCTGTAGCCGACAATCACAATGTTGCCACCGCTGGACGCCGTGGGCCGATGCTTTTACAAGATGTCTGGTTTCTGGAGAAGCTGGCTCATTTCGATCGCGAAGTGATTCCAGAACGACGTATGCATGCCAAAGGTTCAGGAGCCTTCGGTAAGTTTACTGTAACTCATGATATTACTCCGTATACCAAAGCTGCTATCTTTTCTGAGATTGGAAAAGAAACAGAAGTTTTTGTCCGTTTTTCTACGGTAGCGGGCGAGCGCGGAGCCGCCGATGCAGAGCGTGATATTCGCGGATTTGCCATTAAATTTTATACTGAAAAGGGAAACTGGGATTTGGTAGGAAATAATACACCGGTATTCTTTTTGCGCGATCCATTAAAGTTCCCGGATTTGAACCATGCGGTGAAGCGTGATCCGCGTACCAACATGCGTAGTGCCCGCAATAACTGGGATTTCTGGACATTGTTGCCCGAAGCACTTCATCAGGTTACCATTACGATGAGCGACCGAGGCATTCCGGCTTCCTACCGTCATATGCACGGTTATGGCAGTCATACGTTTTCATTTATCAATGCTGAAGGAAAACGTACCTGGGTGAAGTTCCATCTGCACACACAGCAAGGTATCAAAAATCTGACCGATCAGGAAGCGGAAGCTATTATAGCCAAAGACCGTGAAAGCCATCAGCGGGATTTGTATGAAAGCATCGAAAGGGGAGATTTCCCTCGCTGGACAATGTACATCCAGTTGATGACTGAGGAACAAGCCAAAGAGTGTCCTTTCAATCCGTTCGATCTTACTAAAGTATGGTCACAGAAACAATATCCGCTGATTGAAGTGGGTGTGTTGGAATTGAACCGTAATCCCGAAAACTATTTTGCAGATGTTGAACAGGCTGCATTTAATCCGGCAAATGTCGTTCCGGGTATCAGCTTCTCACCCGACCGTATGCTTCAAGGTCGCCTCTTCTCTTATGGCGATACCCAGCGCTACCGTTTGGGAGTAAATCACCATCAGATTCCGGTAAACCGCAGCCGTTGCCCGTTCCTGAATATGTATCATCGGGATGGACAGATGCGTGTCGATGGCAACCATGGCTCTACATTAGGTTACGAGCCCAACAGTTATGGCGAATGGCAGCATCAGACAGAATACAAGGAACCTCCTTTGGAACTTGATGGAGCTGCATATCAGTGGGAGTATCGTGAAGATGACTCCGATTATTTCTTTCAAGCTGGCGATTTGTTCCGTTTGATGACTCCAGCCCAGCAACAAGTTTTGTTTGAAAATACAGCAAGAGCTATGGGAAATATTCCTGAAGAAATAAAACTGCGTCATATCCGTAATTGTATGAAAGCTGATGCAATTTATGGTAAGGGAATAGCAGAGGCATTGGGTATATCTCTGACACATCCGGGGCTAGCAGAAGCTTGACCGGCTTTCGCACAAAAAATAAATGAGGCAGATTCTCGTAATGAGATGTAAAAATGCCTTAAGCTATTGTAGATTATAGCAAAAGAATCCCTCTGTTACAACCTTGAATCATGACAGTATAAGGTAAGAACAGAGGGATTTTATCTTTTCACCAAGGCGAAGAGAATGTTTCACAGAAGTGAACATATCGTTTTACTTTAGTGAGGCGATGTGACCACGTTGGGTAAACTTCCAATTTTAGGGTATCCCCTTTTAGACGGGCGCCAGTCGGCACCCGTCTAAAAAAAATCTACAAATTTAACGATTATTATTTGCATATTGTCATGGGAAGAAGGTTTTCGTAATCCGTTCTTCCCTTTTTTAATTCTCTGAGCAGCTTGCAGAAGTAATCCCTGAAGGAAACTCCTGCCTGTTTGCAGGTTTCTATAAAGGTATTATAGATTGCGGAGCTCTGTATTCCTTTCACGCTTCCGAAGAACAGGCTGTTCTTTCGTTGGACAGTGATTGGTCTTATCGCTCTTTCTGCTGCCATATTGTCTATGGAGTATTCACCGTCATTTCTGTAGGCGAAGATCTGATTCCAGAAGTTCTTCAGATAGTTGAGGGCCTTGCCCATAAGTTCGCTTCGGTTCTCATCCGGATTTGCCGGCAGATCATAAAGCTCTGTCCTTATCTTATCGATGATTTCCGTCGTTTCCTTACTGTTCCTTCTGCGGTAAATCTCGTCTGCGGTAAATTTTTCCCGGCGATAAGTATCTTCCATGCCGTATAACTTTGCTATCAGCTCAAGGAAGATTCTTGCCTGCAGGCTTCCCTGGTCGAAGGCATACTTGAACTTTGCCCTTGCATGAGCCAGACAGCAGAGATGATCTATATCCATAAGTTCGTTGTCAAGATACATATATACGTTATAACCGTCACTCTGCAGTGATTTGATTTTTGCATCACCAAGGAACTCCTTCAACACATTTCTGTTCCTGCCTCCATGTTTCTGTACACCTTCATCATCCGTTGTATCCTCATAAAAGAAGATGACTATACGCGCTTTTCTGTTTACCAGACACCACATATAGGTCTTTCGTTTCTTATTGTATGCGTGATAGCGGAGCCATGTCTCGTCCACATTCACGTTGGCACCGTCCTGAAGGGCAATCTTCTTGAGGGCAGGTATCAGCTTATTGAGCTGCATGGCGCCTTTGTCGGCCCAGTTCAGCAGGTTCTGCACAGAGGTGTTCCAGTCCATATCCGACAGACGGTTCTTCGCCTCCCTGTATGCCGGTGTTGACATCCGGAAGCGGTTAAACATCAGATACGAGAGCATGTTTGCCGTAATGCTTGTACCCGGTACTATCTCGTCATAAAGGCTGGTCCGGACGTCATCCTTCATAGGAAGGAACATGCTTTCAATCCTGCCGTCGGCATGCTTCACCTTAAGCACCTCAAAGTGATGTTCCTCAATATGGCTCACAATGTTTCTTATTTTACGGTAGCTTGACGATATTACAACAGAACCCTCAGTAAGCATTGTATAATCGGACTTGTGTATAATCGGTGTACCTACACAAGCCTTATTGTATGTCATTCCTTTCCTGTATGGTCTTTCCTTGGAAAGGGAAGCCTTCGGAGTATCCTGCGTGCCGCATGATGCGGAAGAGTCCGGCTGTGGAACCTCGCCTGATGGAGCAGTAGGAGTACCGTCAAAATCATCCTTGTCATCATGCTTCCCTTTTACGACCCTTTTACGGTCAATACCTTTGAGACTTCCGGAAGAGGCATAGGCCTGGGTATTCATAATGGAAAGACGCTCAACAAGGGCATTATGCTTCTTCTCAAGCTTTCTGTATTCCTTGTCGCGAAGTTTGTATTCAATAGCAGCCTTCTCAACCTTGCTGTTTGCCTCAAGCAAGGCTTTCAAAAGAGAGGCATTCTCACGTTTGACTTCCTTCAGGTCTTTTCCTATTTCATCAAGCCGTGCTATCATTTCATCAAGCTGCCTGCTCTTTTTCTGATTCTCCTCAAACAGGAACAGGGCGAACCTCTTTATCTGCTCATTATCCATACCTTCAAGGGGTGCATGCTCCTTTTCGGGTCTGTTCATCATCTCTTCAAGATGCTTGCGTCTGAGTGTGTTTTCTATGAGTTCTTCCAGTTCCATGTTCTCTGATATTTTATGTAAAGATACTCATTTTCAATGAGACATACAAATATTTAGAGAACTTCTATCGCTGATTGTCAGAGTTTTATCTTTAAATTCTTATACTCGTTATTACTGGAGTTTCAAGTATCGTGACCAGGTCTTTCCAGTCTATTTTATATACTGTCACATCGTCCTTGCGCTCTATTTTCATGAACTTATAGCCCTTAATGAAAGACTTCTCATGAAGGTAGTAGGCATTGCGCTCATAGTGTATCATACGAACCTTGCGCCGGTCTTTAGACATGAACATGTAAACATCACCATTCAATGGATCACGGTGGTATCGACCTCGGATTATCTCGCATATACGCTGAGCCTTGCATCTCATATCGTGAAGCTCAGGAAGGTAGTAGAAGTTGTGAAGACCGTTGATGCTCAGCATAAGCCCTCCAGTTTCCCTACCAGTGTTTTCAGCCCCTGATAGTCTAAGCCTTTCTTCTGTATGCACAAGCCCTCACGAGTTCTTATCGTCACCATAATGCTTCCTTTATGGGGAGTTGTACGTTTGGGCTTGTCTTTAGCAACCTCCTGTCGTTCTTCATTACCTGTCCGAATCAGCTCTTCCGGAATTCCTTCAACTTCTACAGGTACAACCTTTTTCTGTGTCTTCTTGAACCAGTCATAGAATGCCGTGTATGGAATATTGTTGCCAATGCAGAACGAGTTGATGGAAACTCCATTGGGCTCACCCTCGGTTTTGTAGAGGAACCACAGTCTTTCAAAATCTTTTTCGCTAAACATAATCTTTCGAGTTTTAAGTTTAGCACGAAGGTATGCGAAAGAAACATGCTAGTCAATACGCCAATTTTGGAAGCTTACAGCTAGAACGAAAATTTGTTAGTCGATAAAGCGTTTGGTCAGCTCATCAAATTCGTCTATTCTTCTATCACGCAAGAATGGCCACCAGCGACGAACATTTTCGCTTCGGTTCATATCTATCTCTACTACGAGATTTTCTTCTTTCAGATTGCTTGCTTGTGCAAGAATTTCTCCTTGTGGTCCGGCTACGAAGCTATTTCCCCAAAATTGGATGCCATTGGTTTGTCCGGAAGGATCAGGTTCAAGTCCTACTCGGTTTACGGCGATGACAGGAAGTCCGTTTGCAACAGCATGACCGCGCTGTACTGTTACCCATGCTCCAAGCTGACGCATCTTTTCATCTTGTGTATCACTGCTTTCCCATCCGATTGCTGTTGGATAAATAAGTAGTTCTGCACCTTTTAAAGCCATCAGTCTGGCTCCTTCTGGATACCATTGATCCCAGCATACTTGAACACCTAGTTTACCCAGACTTGTTTCTATTGGCTCAAATCCCAGATCACCTGGAGTGAAATAGAATTTTTCATAATAGGCAGGATCATCTGGTATATGCATTTTACGATATTTTCCCGCAATACTTCCGTCAGTGTCGAATACAACGGCTGTATTGTGATAAAGTCCGGGTGCACGACGCTCAAATAGTGAAGTAACCAATACTATATGATAAGCTGCTGCTATTTCACTATAAAATCCGGTTGACGGTCCGGGGATAGGCTCTGCCAGATCAAATAAAGATGTATCTTCTGTTTGACAGAAATAGGGAGTATTATGTAATTCCTGTAGAACAACAAGTTGTGCACCGGCTTGTGCAACAGAAGCAATATTACGGTGCAATTTTTCCAAATTTATTTTCAGGTCATTCGTACATGCTTGTTGTACAATACCTACTCGAATGGTTCTTTTCATATCGGTTAAAATTTTAATGTTTGCTGTTTTTTACACTTTCCGGATATTGCATGGTAACGCAATGCAATGAGCCATGCTGCTTAATTAGTGGGCAACAATCTATTCCTACAATATCTTTTTCAGGAAAAGCTTGTGCTAATATCTGAGCAGCCTTTTGATCGTTATCCGGTTGGTTGTATGTCGGATACAATATGGCATCATTCATTATCAGGAAATTGGCATATGTTGCAGGCAGACGTTCACCTTCTTCATCATAAATAGCTGTTGGCATAGGCAGAGGAAGCAAGCGGTATGGTGTATTCTCCAGTGTGCGGAACGTTTTCAGCTGTTCTTCCATTTTAATGAGTTCATCATAATGTTCATCTGCGCTATCTGTACATTGTACATAAACAATAGTGTTGTCCGGACAAAGTCTAGCCAATGTATCTATGTGGCTGTCAGTATCATCACCTGCAAGGAATCCGTGATCCAGCCATAAAACTTGTTGAAGATTAAATCTTTCTTTTAAGTATAGCTCTATATCCTCACGCGTCATTACGTCGTTCCGATTAGGAGCGAGGAGACAGGTAGAAGTTGTAAGCATGGTTCCTTTACCATCACTTTCGATAGATCCTCCTTCAAGTATAAAGTTACGACAGTTTGTATAACTCCCTTTTAACAGATTGCTCTGATATAAATTCCAGTTTATCAGATTATCTTTATTTGCTGCAAACTTCATTCCCCAACCATTAAAACAGAAATCTAACAGCAGGGGAGTCCCGTCATTTTGGAGCAATGTGATAAAGCCGTGATCGCGTGCCCAAGTATCGTTGGTCGGGCATTTTACAAAATGTATATTGTCTTTATATTTGAAGTCTTTTAATTTTTCTGGATATTCAGGGGCAATCAGTAAAAGAGGTTGCCGAGAAGCTATTTCACTGGCGAGGTTGAAAAAACATGTTTCTACTTCATCTAACATGTAGTTCCAGTCGGTTCCGCTATGCGGCCACGTCAGCTGGATGTAGCTTTGTGGATGCCATTCGGCGGGTAAGAAATAATTCTTTTCCATAATGAGATAGTTTGTTTTATAATGTTGTTGTTCTTTTCTTATTGGCTGTTGCGCTTGCTGCGACGTTTTAATAGAATCCAGTCAAATAATTCGCGCCAGTTCGTAAAATCTTTTTTATACATTAAACCTATTCCTTGTGTTGTCAGAGTAGATTTTGTAAAGTATCTGTCGTTGGTCTGATTATATCCTTTCAAGCGGAAATCACCGTTTTTAGTCAGTAGCCACATTGCTTCAAAATCTCCTACGAAGTTGGTGTTACGCATAGGGTTATCGCGGTAACCGAAATTACCATTAATAATTAATCGGTTGTTAAGCAGTCTTCCTGAAAGAATAGCTTCTGCCTCTACGTCAGTCCACCCTTTATCGCCTGTACTTAAATTGGTTCCCACGTTCCAGTTCTGGCTGTCTATTACTTGAGAAAGCATATTATTTAACTGTCCGGAAAGTGTGCTGAAAGCCAGTGAACTTGTTGCATCCGACTGATTGGCATTGTTGGCATAATCAAAGGTATAAAACTTTCCAATACTCAACAAATAAATGATTTGTGTATTCATTTGCTCTTCTGTACTGGTTAAACTTCGTACCAATTCCCGGTCTTCATCGCTAACGGTCGGCAAGTCCAGGTCGAATTTTAATGTAGGAGCCGTCAGGTTACCTCTCAGATTCAGTAAACAGTTTACCTTTACAGTTCCTTTGGTATTTGAAGCATCAGCCACTAAATCATTTAATGAAGCAGAGTTAACGGTATAAACAGCCTGTACATCCAGATTGGCTTCTCGTGGATTTCCGTTGAATGAAACTGTTCCTCCTGATTGCAGGATGAAATCTTTATGGATAACATTCTGCATGCTCATTTTGTATATTCCTTCTTCGATATTGTAGTTACCGAAAATCTGGAAATCTCCTTTATTATAATAGTTGATACGCAGGTTGCCGGTTCCGTTTGCAGAAATGTTATCTCTTGCTATAGGATCCATGACGATACGCATGGTAGCAGCCGGAGTTGCTTCTATCTGGAGATTAATGTGGGTATCAGTAGGAGTGTCTTCTTCCTCCTTATTATCTGTTTTGTTTAAATGATGATATAATTCAGTCTGAATGTTTTCTTGCTGTCTTCGGGGAGTCTTATCCACAAATTTTATAAATTGTGTATTGGTTGCTTCAGCTGCTGTGGCGGTTACGTATGTAAACTTTGTTTGTGGATCAGTTCGTAATGTCCCGTCCACAGTAAGTGTATTGTTTCCCCCGCGCAGCAACACTTCTCCAGTTGTATATATTTTACCATAGAAAGGGAATTCAGGTGTTTCCTTTTCCGTGTGATATACCAGCATATTGTTTGTGTTGAACCGGAAATCATACATCAGGTTCTTTAGTTTTGTATGTCTGAGTGCGCCATTAACTAACCCGGTATGTCCTTCGGGGTCTGTTACTTGTATGTTGTCGAAGGCAAAGTGCCCTGAGCTTATACGGAATGAGTCTGCATGAGCGGTGAATGATGTATTAAGGATATTTACTTTCATGCTGGCATCTGCTTGAGCACATCCCTCTAAGTCAAGTCCGGAGAAAGGACCGTATAATCGGACACGTCCAAAGACTCTTCCCTGCATATTTGTAAATATATTCTCTACAAAAGGCTGCAGGAAGGAAAGATTTGTACCTCCTGCCTGAATATTTAAGTTTAATCCTTTTTCCTTAGGCGAAACATACCCGGTTACATTAGTGAAGTAATGATCATTCTCTTTTATGTCGGCATGTAAGCGTACTCCTCCTAATTCATTGTCCCATTCACCTCTTATATCTCCCTGACCTAATAACGCATCGTTCAGCGAAAAGTCTTTTACGTTGAGTCGGGTATACATCACCGGATTGTCAAGTACATTATGTAAGTGTACACGTCCAGTTACTAGACCATTGAATTTAACTGCATGAAACTGAATTATATCCATTACATATTGTAAGTTGATATTGCTCAAATCCACCAGACAAGAGTCTGTTGTTTCCTTTCCAATACGTCCGTTTGCACGTACATATTGGTTTTGATGCTCAAATAGAAAGTTGTCGATTTCTATCAGGTTTTTATCAATGGTTATTTGTGATGGATGTATTTTCCATATCGTATCATTTAAAATAATTTTGCTTGGACGCAGGTCTATCATCGTTGATAAGCGATTACTTTCTTCTGACTTACGGAAACTTGTAATAGCTTCTACCATACCGCTAAAAGTGGAAGGAACATTATTCCCCCAATGGATGGTCGTTTTTAATTTATCGTCGTTGACCCGAGAATTTACAGCCAAATTAATCATTGCACCTTTTTGCAGACGTTTGTTTATACGCACTTGGCATTGCAGTTCATCTGAAGTGTTATTACACAATAACGTTCCTGATTCGAAATATGAGTCGTTGTAAACAAATGCTGGAAGATAACCTCTAATTTGCAACCGTGTACGGTTATCATCAAAATATCCGTTTAATGTAGCCGGCATGTATAGTTCAACAGGGATTTTGAATACCTTTGAGAATAACTCTGTATCTTCCAACTGGAAATTGAACTGAAAATCATTGTTTGTTTCAGGTAATTCCTTGTTGAGAACGAGTAATGACGGAATGTACCGTTGCAATGTCTTCAATATACTTGCTGGAAGAGTACGGTAAGAATAGTTCCCTTTGACAAAGCCATTGAGGAAAGGAGAACGGATTTCTATTTGTTTTTCCTGACTATTACTTACGTTTCCGGCAAATATGCTTAAGTTTTTTAAGAAATAACATTGATCTTTTTCTGGAGCGTTGACCTGTACGCTGTCAATACTGATTTTTCCCTTCATGTCATCAATGGAGTGTCCGCTGAAGTCGGCAGTCAGATTCAGTGACATATCTGTATCTTTATATTGGTCTGTCAGATTCAGATCGTTAGGGCGGAAGTTACGTACCACAGCTTTTAGATTGAAATCAGGCACAGCTTGTCGTGTCGCAACATGTCCGTTTATCTCAATGTTTGCATTGCTGTCGTTCAAAGATAATTTTCCGTTAAATCCTCCTGGAGTATATTGTCCGTCAAGCATGATGTTGCGGTACTCATACTGCTTGTATGTAAACGAAGAAATTACTCCCTTAATATATGATTCAGCTTTGCCATCATGATATTTGAAACCTTGCAATTCTATGTCGAATGTTGTGCTTCCCAGTGTCTTTTCCTGGTTTAACAAGGTTCCTAATTGTAATTCCGGACTGATTATTTTTCCAGAATAAGAACGTAGATGGGTTAATGTATCGGAATGCATGGTTACATTGGCCCGAATACTTCCTACATCTGTAAGAAGTGTACCATGTGTTGTTAATTGATTCAGATAACCGGAAATATCTCCGTTGAAACTTATGTCCCCAATCCGTTTCAGAATATCGGGAACATTGTTCTTGCCACTTAGGTTATAAAGTAACCAGTTAATACCTTCTTTATCTACTTCCAGTTGCGACAGGTTACCGAAAAGGAACATATTATTTTTTTCGTTCCAGTGGTTTATCATAGCTTCTGCTTTCAGCAAAAGACTTTGAGTATTGTTTGATATATAAATGTCTGTACACTTGGTTTGATATCCTTTTCCGTCCAACGACATGCGCAGGTTTACAGCTTCATTGAAATGAGCTAGTGCAGGTACAAACATGGCAAAGTCAGCCAGCGTAATACGGGCTCTCATATGAGCCATATACCGTGTGTCATTGTTTATTACAGGAGCAGATGAGGCACTGTCGTATGTTGCAGCAAGCGTATCTATATTCAGTTCACTGTTAGGAAAAGAAACTTCAATATTGTTTGCCTGTAATCCATGGTGGTTGGCTGTAATTTTCAGTGCCAGTTTCTTTAATTTGAATCCACTTTGTTCGTTGAAACTTATACGTTTGATTTGCGCATTGAGAGAATCAGGCGTTAAGGCTTTCAGTGAAAGTGTTGCTGAAAGATTCTGTATGCCTAAATGGTTTGAATTGAAACGTCCAGGAGTTTGAGCTTCGGAAAGTAAGTCATAGTAGACCTGTCCGCGACGAATCAATACGGAATTAATACGCAGATCGATGGTTGATTTTTTCTTGATTGTATCTTTTGAGGCAAATGCATCAAGTACAAACTGGAAATTTGTCTTACTGTCAGGGGTCGGACGGTTGAGGTGAGCGTTCAGACCAAAAAGCTGTACACTGCTGATGCGTATTTTGCCGTGTAATAAAGACGATAACTCCATCTTAGCAGATAAACGGTTTATTTTCAGCAGCTCCTTGCCAGACTTGTCTTCCAGATATACATTCTGTATAATGACACGGTTCAGCAGTCCTAAATCGATATTTCCGATTCTGACCTCAGTCTGCATGATACGGCTGAGCTCTTGAGCCGTAAAATCGGATAGCCGTTTTTGAATAAAAGGAATACTCAAAACGGCGATAATTCCGAAATAGCATACCAAAGCTAATATGATGGTAGATCGGACAATATGTTTTATACTTCTGAACTTGCTCATGGGTATGACTCAAAAATTAATCAAAATTACAAATATCGCTCGAAGTAATCTATATTTTACCTTCTTATTTTATTATTTTTAAAATACAAATTCGTACTTTTGGCACATTATTTAGAAACTAACACATTTAAGGTATATGAAGAAGAACATAATGTTAGCATGCCTGATGGCAATGGCATTGGGAGCACAGGCTCAACAGGGGGGGATTACACAAGACATGTTGAACCAAATCAAAAGCAGCTATAAGCATACGCCGGCAGATAAGGCTATTTATAATGCCATGGCTGAAACCAGTATAGCTGTACTTGCGAAAAATCATGAAAATCTGGTAAATTTCGATACTAACTTCACAAATAAAGTTGTTTCACATGGCATAACAGACCAGCAGCAGTCTGGACGTTGCTGGCTTTTTACCGGATTGAACGTATTGCGTGCTCAGATGATGGCTAAATATGGTCTGGACGAAATGGAGTTCTCTCAGAACTATTGCTTTTTCTACGACCAGCTAGAGAAAGCTAATCTTTTCTTGCAGGGAATTATTGACACGCGTGAAAAACCAATGGATGATAAGATGGTAGAGTGGTTATTCCGCAATCCTATAAGCGACGGAGGACAATTTACTGGTATTTCAGATGTTATAGGTAAGTATGGAGTAGTTCCATCTTCGGTTATGCCAGAAACCTATAGTAGTGAAAACACATCACAGATAGCTCGTCTGGTTGGCTTGAAGTTGAGAGAGTTCGGTCTGCAATTACGTGATGAGGCTGCAAAAGGAGTAAAGGTTTCTGCACTTGAAGCTAAAAAAACAGAAATGCTTTCTACCGTTTATCGTATGCTTGCCTTAACATTCGGTGAACCTGTGGAACGTTTTACGTGGACTATGAACGGTGAAACGAAGGAGTATACTCCACAGTCTTTTTATCAGGAATATTTGGGAAATGACTTAACCAATAATTATGTCATGCTGATGAATGACCCCAGTCGTGAATATTATAAATGCTACGAAATAGATTTTGACCGTCATGTTTATGATGGAAAGAACTGGACTTACGTCAATTTACCTGTTGAGGATATAAAAGCAATGGCTATTGAATCAATAAAGGATAGTACAATGATGTATTTCTCTTGTGACGTCGCGAAATTCTTAGACAGTAAACGTGGTACTCTCGATTTAAAGAATTTTGATTATGAATCACTGATGGGTACTACGTTCGGAATGAATAAGAAACAGCGTGTCCAGACCTTTGCCAGTGGATCCAGCCATGCTATGACTTTGATGGCTGTAGATTTGGATAAAGACGGTAAGCCGAAGAAATGGATGGTTGAAAACAGTTGGGGAGCAGAGGCTGGTTATAAGGGACATCTGATTATGACCGATGAGTGGTTTGACGAATATATGTTCCGTCTGGTAGTAGAAAAGAAATATGTACCAGAAAAGGTACTGAATATTTTGAAGCAGAAGCCAATCCGTCTGCCGGCATGGGACCCAATGTTTGCTCCAGAAGAATGATGAGCAGATAAGTTTGTTTATATATTTTTGTAGACGTCCTGATGTTTATTCTGAAAACCTGTATTTTCAGAAAACATCAGGACGTTTATTTTTGGCTTTAGGGTTGTTTTTCTCTTCCTTTTTGCTTAATTTCGTAATTATCCTTAATTTAAAATCTGATTCTTATGAAGAAATATCGGAAAGCAAAATCGAAGTATATTGCTGTCTGTTCGTTAACCTTATGGTTATATCAGCCTGTAAATGCACAAATAGAGATTACAACTCTTCCGGATAGTGTGATAACGGTTGGATACGCTCGGGGTACACTGAAGAACATATCCGGTTCGGTAGAACAAATTACCGAACAGCAAATGAATAAAGAGCAAATAACTAATCCGCTGGAAGCTATTCAGGGACGAGTACCAGGATTGACTATCATGAAAAGCAGTAATGGTACAGCAGCTTTGGAATCTGTCCGAATGCGAGGAACCACTTCGTTGACAAGTGGTAATGATCCATTGATAATTGTAGATGGGGTGTTGGGCGATTTAAGTATGCTGACTTCGATTTATCCGACCGATATAGAAAGTTTTACAATCTTGAAAGATGCCTCAGAAACAGCGCAGTACGGTTCTCGTGGTGCCTCGGGTGTGATTAATATTACAACAAAAAAAGGAATCTCTGGTAAAACGCGTATTAATTACAACGGAAGCTTTGGCATTGCCCATGCTTATCGTCATCTGGATATGCTCTCTGGCGATGAATATCGGAAAGTAACAAGCGAAAATGGAATTTCTATTCTGGATAAAGGCTGTAATACTGATTTTCAAAAAGAAATAGAACAATTGGGCTTGCAGCAGAATCATAACATTGCTTTTTATGGTGGAGGAGATGCTTCCAACTATCGTGTTTCTTTGGGCTATCTGAACCGTGAGGGAGTGATACAGAATGAAAGCATGAAGCTTTTTACATCGAATATGAATATGTCGCAAGATATATTCGATAAATTTATCCAATGCGAACTTGGACTGTTTGGATCAGTCAAGAAAAACCGGAATTTGTTCGATTATCAGAAAACTTTTTATTCGGCAGCGGCTTTTAACCCTACTTTCCCTAACCATAAAGATTATACGACCGACGCTTGGGACCAGATAACTACTGCCAGCCAGATAACCAATCCTTTGGCTTGGATGGAGGTCAATGATCGTGATGATGTTTCTTATTTCAGTGCTCATGCCCGTTTGAATTTTAATTTGTCGCCCGACCTGAAATTTATACTTTTCGGCTCGTATACTTATAATGATACAGAGAACTCACAGTATTTGCCCACTATAGTCTGGGCAAACGGACAGGCGTATCGTGGAAACCGCCGTTCAGAATCTGTCTTAGGAAATGCAATGCTTACGTATCGGAAACAGTTGAAAAAGCATTTCATAGATGTATTGGGCTTGGCAGAGTTGGAAAAAAATACATATACCGGATTTTATACTACGGTAACAAACTTTTCTTCCGATCTTATGGGGTTCGACAATCTTCAGGCTGGAGCTCTGCGTCCCTGGGAAGGAACAGGTTCATATTATGAGGAACCTCATCTGGCATCTTTCCTGGGGCGAGTGAATTATACATATGACGACCGTTATGTACTGACAGTCAATGCTCGTACGGATGCATCTTCAAAGTTTGGAGCAAATCATAAATGGGGCTTTTTCCCATCTGTTTCTGCTGCATGGAATGTGTCAAATGAACAGTTTATGAAGCAGATTACCTGGATTGATAATTTGAAGTTGCGCCTGGGTTATGGACTTGCTGGAAATCAGGGAGGTATAGATTCGTATACGACGATGAATCTAGTCCGGCCCAATGGAGTCGCACCTGTCGGAAATTCTCCTGTAGTGACTTATGAAACATTACGCAATATCAATCCCGATCTGAAGTGGGAAGTAAAACATACTTTCAATGCCGGTTTCGATGTGGGCTTTTATGGCAACCGTTTGCTGTTGTCTGTCAATTATTACAACTCTAAGACAACCGATATGCTTTATAATTATCGGGTAAGTGTTCCTCCTTTTACCTACAATACATTGCTCGCCAATATTGGTTCTATGCGTAACAGCGGTACAGAAATCTCTGTTGGTATTACTCCATTGAAGACCAAGGATATGGAGCTGAATATCAATGCAAATATAACTTTCCAGAAGAACAAGTTGCTTTCGCTGAATGGTATGTATAATGGCGAATATATTTCGGCCTCGGAGTATACTGTTATAGCCGGACTTGACGGGGCAGGTTTTCATGGAGGATATAATAATATTGTATATCAGATTGTAGGACAGCCTTTGGGAGTTTTTTATCTTCCTCACTGTACCGGATTGGTTCCCGATGGTAATGGTGGATATAAATATGAAATCGCCGACTTGAATGGGGGAGGTGTAAATCTGGAAGACGGAGAAGACCGTTATGTGGCAGGTCAGGCTATGCCTAAGACCTTGCTTGGCTCAAACATTAGTTTCCGGTATAAACGTTTTGATGTATCGTTGCAGATAAACGGAGCTTTCGGACATAAAATATATAATGGAACTTCACTGACTTATATGAATATGAATATTCTTCCCGACTATAATGTAATGGAGGAAGCTCCCCGACAAATGATAAAAGATCAGACCGCAACTGATTATTGGCTGGAGGATGGAGATTATATTAATTTCGATTATCTGACAGTAGGGTATGATGTTCCTCTGAAAAATACGAAGTTTTTACATAACATGCGTCTGGCGTTCACTATCAACAACTTGGGAACAATAAGCGGCTATTCGGGATTAACCCCTCTTATAAACAGTATGACCGTAGACTCTACATTGGGAGTTGATGACAAACGGACTTATCCGTTGTCGCGTACCTATACTCTTAGTTTAAGTCTTAATTTTTAAATGTTTAGCCATGAAAAAAATATATATATTATTTTTGACTTGCACTTCATTGTTCAGTATATCGTGCAGCAGTTTCCTTGAAGAAGATCCTCGGGATGGTTTATTGGGAGATAATGCTTATTCTACACTGCCGGCTCTCTATCGGAATTGTGTAGCATCGCTTTATAACTGTGTAGGCAGTTATAAAGATAGTGAAGGATTGCAGGGAACAGGGAGAGGTATCTATGACCTGAATACTTTTACGACCGATGAGGCTATTATGCCCACCCGTGGAGGTGACTGGTATGATGGTGGATTCTGGCAAGGACTCTACCTGCATCAGTGGGGAGTAAATAGCGATGCCATATTGAATACTTGGGAGTACTTGTTCCAGAGTATTAAGCTATGTAATTATTCGTTGGAGCAGATTGAACATTTCTCAGCGACACATACTGATAAAGAACTTCCGGCTTATAAGGCAGAGGTACGTGCCCTTCGTGCTATGTTTTATTATTATGCGATGGATTTATTCGGACGCATTCCTCTGCTTGTTACTTCCGATGCGGCCGGTGCGGAAATGAAACAGGCAGAGCGTGATAAGATTTTTACTTTTATCGTAAATGAATTGCAGGAGGCTGTTCCTTTCCTGAGCGAAGAGAAAAGTAATATTCCTGGTGAATATTATGGCAGAATGACAAAGCCTGTTGCTTATTTTCTGTTGGCTAAGCTGATGCTGAATGCTGAAGTATATATGGATTCCGACTGGACAGATGATGTCTTTCCGGATGGCAGAAAAATCTTCTTTACTGTAAACGGAGAAGATCTCAATGCTTGGAAAGCTGCACAATATTACTGTACACAGATTTCTCAGATGGGTTATCAGTTAGAAAAAGATTATTCTTCAAATTTTGCCATATTCAATGAGTCTTCTCAGGAAAATATTTTTGTAATACCGATGAGCAAGACTTTATACACCAACCAGATGCAATATTTGTTCCGCTCCCGTCACTATAATCATGCAAAGGCCTATGGATTAGGAGGTGAAAATGGTTCAAGTGCAACGCTTGAGGTTTTGCAGACTTTTGGGTATGGCACAGACAAAGTTGATCCTCGTTTCGATTACTGCTATTTCGCCGATGAGGTGTACGATTTACAGGGAAATCCTATTCTGCTCGACGACGGCACTCCGCTGGTATATTATCCAGAGGCAATAGTCCTCGATGTTTCCAATTCGGTATATGAACAAACAGCTGGAGCACGTATGAAGAAATATGAAGTGGATAATACAGCATTAAAAGATGGAAAGTTGATGGATAATGATATTGTCTTGTTCCGTTATGCTGACGTGTTGCTGATGATGAGTGAGGCCAAAGTGAGAAATAACGAAAATGGAACAGGAGAATTGAATGAAGTCCGTGGCAGAGTAGGAGCTTCGTATCGTGAAGCAACTCTTGAAAACTTGCTGGATGAAAGGCAGATGGAGCTGGCGTGGGAAGGCTGGAGGCGTCAGGACTTGATTCGTTTCCGTCAATTCACTCGTCCGTATAGCTTCCGTCCACAGCTTCCCGGTGAAGAAAACGGTTATACAACTGTTTTCCCGATACCTGAAAAGGTAATAGTGATGAATGGGGTACTGAAACAAAATCCGGGGTATTGACAAATTATTTTATTGGATATTCCTTTTGGGGATTTTTTGTTGTTCTTTGCATTGATTATAAGTTGTTTACGTGGTCTTGGACCTGCCTTTGAAAAAGTATATGTTCTTTTCCCGAAGATATCTCGATATTTTCGGGAAAAGATGCTGAAGAATTTATACTTTTTTGAGGGAATGTTATTAAGACTATGCTGTTGTTTTTCTTTTGTAATAAAAAATCTTCGTGGATCAGTGTTTTTTCGTTTTCGCATGTCGTCCGGATGAAATAACTTCTTGAGCTGATTCCGCCCGATTCTGATAGAATGTTTTTTCAAGGAAAATAATAGGATAAAACGCAGAATAAAGCGAATTTGAGCATTCTCACTGACGGTCAGAGAGTTTGGCTTCTGATGGCACGGAATGACATAAGGACGTAAAAACGGATTTAGGCGGATTGCAGTAAGAGATGCACTTCCAAACCATTACCCGACACCAATTGCACATTTAACGCTAACAGGCTCTATTTCTGCGTTCTGCGTAGGTTTACATTCTGCCCTTACAACTCCCATAAACTAATTTTGCACCAAACAAAAAGAATGATTATGCGGAGCACTTTCAAGACAGTCTTCTATGTAAACGGAAGCAAGGAAAAGAACGGAATTGTCCCCATCATGGGACGGGTTACAATCAACGGGACTATCGCACAGTTCAGTTGCAAACAGCACATTTCAAAGGAACTTTGGGATGCCAAAGGCAACAGGGCGAAAGGAAAGAGCCGTGAGGCGGTGGCAGTAAACTACGCCCTTGATAATATCAAGGCGCAGATAACGAAACACTACCAGCGGCTTTCCGACCGTGAGGCGTTTGTCACGGCAGAAATGGTGCGCAATGCCTACCAAGGCATCGGCACGGAGTATGAGACATTGTTGCGTGCCTTTGACAAGGAGAACGAGGCGTTTGCCAAACGGGTGGGCAAAGACCGCTCCAAGCGCACGTACCAAAAGTACCTGACCGTCCGCAAATACGTGGCAGAGTTCATAACAAGGCACTACAAGCGGACGGACATGGCGATGAACGAACTGACGGAGGATTTCATCCGTGACTACTGCCTGTACCTGCGAAACGAGGTCGGGCTGGCGCAGTCATCCGTGTGGATATACTCCATACCGTTGAAACACATCGTCACCACGGCGCACTACAACGGCAAGATACCGAGAAACCCGTTTGCGATGTACCACGTTGACCCCGACCACAAGGAACGTGGCTTTCTGACGGAGAATGAAATTCAAGCATTAAGTGCAATCAAGCTGGACAATCCCAACTTTGCATTGGCAAGGGATTTGTTCCTGTTCGGTTGTTGGACGGGCATCTCGTTCACGGACATCAAGAACCTGACCACTGACAACATTGTTGAAATGAACGGCACACCATGGATTGTGTCGAAACGCCAAAAGACGGGCGTACCGTTCCAAATCAAGCTGATGGACATCCCTATGCAGATAATCAGGCGTTACGAGCCGTTCAGAAGAGACAAGCGGCTTTTCAATATCGGCTCGCTTGACATGGTGAACAAGCGCATCAAGGCCGTGGCGAAGAAATGCGGGATAGAAAAGCCGATTTCATTCCACCTGAGCCGCCACTCCTTCGCTGTCTTGGCTCTCAATTACGGTATGCCGATAGAAAGCGTGAGCAAGATTTTGGGGCATACCAATATCACCACAACGCAAATTTACGCGCGTGCGCCCAGAATGGTCGCTTAATAAATACTTCTTTAGCAAGAAGTTAGGATTGGGTTCGATATAGTCCTATCGTCAATCAGTTTATCCAAAAGGGAAACCCGATGGAGAGTGTAGCATACTGATTAAAGCTCCAAGTCCACTAATAGTCAGGTGGCGACTGAGGGGCAAGACGAAAAGACATACATAAGGATGAAGCCTTGATTGGTTGAATGATAGTTCAGTGGTACCAAATCTTGCAACAACGGAAGACTATTATACATACGTTGTTTCATAGTACTCTGCCTATTTTGTGCGTTAGTGCAGAGCATAAAGAACCGACTATGACACAGCCGCAATAAGCGGACAAGAACGAAAGTCGCATCCGACAGTATGTCGTGCTAATAGTTATTAAGAGAACTAACTGGGGATTACCTAAGTCGGAACGCTGGAACAAACAGCTATAAAGAAAGCTTTTGAATATCCGATATGGTAACGGAACTTCCGTAGTAGTCTGAGCAAGGGAAAGCCTTGTACATGGCGAAGGGAAGTAGTCTGTAACTTTAATACAAACAACGGAAAACGTGAGAGACGTATGAGAAATCCAGAGCAAGTATTAAACATTTTAGCTGGACACAGCAATGAGCCCGAGTATAAATACGAAAGGCTTTACCGTATTCTATTCAATGAACAGATGTTCTTTGTCGCCTACCAACGTATGTATGCAAAGCCGGGCAACATGACACCCGGCACAGATGGCAAAACTGAGGATGAGATGAGCATTGACAGGATAAACAAACTCATAGAGAGTATAAAGGATGAGACTTATAGTCCCAATCCTGCAAAGAGAACTTACATTCCGAAAAAGAATGGGAAGATGCGTCCGCTAGGAATACCGTCTTTTGAAGACAAATTGGTTCAAGAGGTAGTAAGAATGGTGCTTGAAGCCATATATGAGGGACACTTTGAGTGGACATCGCACGGTTTCAGACCAAACCGAAGCTGCCACACAGCACTGAAAAGTCTACAAAACAATTTCAACGGTGCAAAATGGTTCATTGAGGGAGATATAAAAGGCTTCTTTGACAACATAGACCATAATGTGCTGATAGAAATAATGAAAGGCAGAATAGCAGACGACAGATTTCTTCGTCTGATACGGAAATTCCTCAATGCAGGGTACATGGAAGAGTGGCAATTCAACAAGACTTATTCAGGGACACCGCAAGGTGGTATCATAAGCCCTATTTTGGCAAACATATACCTAGACAAGTTCGATAAGTACATGGATGAATATGCCAACAAATTCAATA
>NZ_DS981502.1 GCF_000154845.1 Phocaeicola coprocola DSM 17136
TTTGGGGATTGGCATCCGTGCCGGTAGCGGCCTTCTGTACTCCCATGTACACGTGGTAGCCCGACGTAGGCGTGCTGATTTGACGTCATCCCCACCTTCCTCACATCTACGATGGCAGTCTGGCCAGAGCCCTCAGCTTAACCTGTTAGTAACTGACCACGAGGGTTGCGCTCGTTATGGCACTTAAGCCGACACCTCACGGCACGAGCTGACGACAACCATGCAGCACCTTCACAGACGCCTTGCGGCTTACAAGTTTCCTCGTAATTCGTCTGCAATTTAAGCCCGGGTAAGGTTCCTCGCGTATCATCGAATTAAACCACATGTTCCTCCGCTTGTGCGGGCCCCCGTCAATTCCTTTGAGTTTCACCGTTGCCGGCGTACTCCCCAGGTGGGATACTTAATGCTTTCGCTTGGCCGCTGACAGTATATCGCCAACAGCGAGTATCCATCGTTTACCGTGTGGACTACCAGGGTATCTAATCCTGTTTGATACCCACACTTTCGAGCATGAACGTCAGTTACAGTTTAGCAAGCTGCCTTCGCAATCGGGGTTCTTCGTGATATCTAAGCATTTCACCGCTACACCACGAATTCCGCCTGCCTCAACTGCACTCAAGGAAACCAGTATCAACTGCAATTTTACGGTTGAGCCGCAAACTTTCACAACTGACTTAATCTCCCGTCTGCGCTCCCTTTAAACCCAATAAATCCGGATAACGCTCGCATCCTCCGTATTACCGCGGCTGCTGGCACGGAGTTAGCCGATGCTTATTCATACGGTACATACAAAATCCTACACGTAGGAAACTTTATTCCCGTATAAAAGAAGTTTACAATCCGTAGGACCTTCATCCTTCACGCTACTTGGCTGGTTCAGGCTCTCGCCCATTGACCAATATTCCTCACTGCTGCCTCCCGTAGGAGTTTGGACCGTGTCTCAGTTCCAATGTGGGGGACCTTCCTCTCAGAACCCCTATCCATCGCAGGCTAGGTGGGCCGTTACCCCGCCTACTACCTAATGGAACGCATCCCCATCGTTTACCAATAAATCTTTAATGGTGCCATCATGCAATCTCACCATACTATCAGGTATTAATCTTTCTTTCGAAAGGCTATCCCTGAGTAAACGGAAGGTTGGATACGTGTTACTCACCCGTGCGCCGGTCGCCATCAAACTTAGCAAGCTAAGTTCATGCTGCCCCTCGACTTGCATGTGTTAAGCCTGTAGCTAGCGTTCATCCTGAGCCAGGATCAAACTCTTCATTGTAAAATATCTTTTTACTCTTGCGAGTACTTTTTGTCTCTGTTCAGGTGACCGAATGTTTCTTGATTGTTTAATCAGATTGACGGTTTTATCACTTCATCACGGATACACATTATTATATCACATGACTACTGCTTGTACTACATTTCGTTTGTTTATCTAAAGTCTTTCAAAGAACTATCTCTTATTTCTAAGCTTCCGTTTGTTAGCGAAAGCGTTTGCAAAGGTAAGAGGTTTTTTCTTAACCACCAAATTTTTTCGAAGTTTTTTTTCGAAAAAATTTTTCAGCGGTCAGAAACCGGAACCGCAAGCCCTTCTCGCTCCCTTAGCACCGCTAAGGTAAGATACAAGGCAACACCCGAAAAACCGGAAACCTCACGTTCACTCTGTCAATGCTTTACTGCGTTTCTCTCTCGAAAGCGGGTGCAAAATTACGCACTTTTTCGCAAACTCCAACTTTTACACGACTTTTTTTTGACCGTTTTTCAAAGTTTTTTCGTAAAACGCTGGAAAACAGGTATGTTATGCGGCATATTTTTTCAGCATTCGCAGAAGGAGGATGAAAACATACACAATAATATTTATTGCGCGGGCGGGCGCATGCGCGCGAAGAAAAATACACCGCATTATCCGCAAAAAGCGACACGGCGCCAAAACAACGCCTTCTCTTCATCAAAACAACGGCATCTTTTCACTAAAAATACACCTTCTTTTTTAAAAATTACAGCATATTTTTTTCAGCATAACGAACAGACTGATTATCAGTACCGACGGAAATGCACAAAGCGGCACTGTTTCTTCAAGTAAAAATATACCATTCATGTCCGATGAATATGCAAAAAAACAAGTATGTATTTAAGAATCTCGTGTCGCTCTAAACCGGAATTCTACAAATAAACATGACGAACACGCAATAAAAAACAAAAGATAAAAATCTTCATATTATCAATAAATTCAAGAAATATCATTCATGTTAATTAAAAAATTAACTTTGCAATGATAAACACAAACACTATAAAAACACATGAAAAATATAAAATTTATCTATCTTTTAATTTTGTTATGCTGTACTATTTGTAAAATAGATGCACAACCTCCTCATACTTTTACACAATATAAGACATCCGATGGATTATATCAAAAAACGATTATGCATATTCTCCAAGACACCAAAGGATTTATTTGGTTTGCCACTTGGGATGGAATTTATAAATTTGATGGTTATCATTTTAAAAATTACAAAAACAGAAAAGGAAATAATAATGGATTCAATAACAGCCGAATAGACTATTTAGCGGAAGGAGAACAGTCATATCTATGGATGATAAGCTACGATTTACAAGTATACCGCTTCGATATGGAAAACGAAATTTTCTTGTCATTACCATATTCTAACTATCAGGCAGAATCAATTCATCCATCCCACTACGGCCATACATGGATTATAACAAACAAAGGAGACCTTATTGAAGCTTATAATTCTACAGATAGAAAAACATTACGTGCTTATAATTTTTTCGATAAAAACCATTTATCCAAAAGCAAAGTATATAACTTATTGGAAGATGATAAAAACAATTTATGGATTCTTTCACAAGCAGGAATCTATAAATTAATATTCAACAAGAATCATTTATATACCATTCATTACTACAAATTACCTAATTCTGTGTACGATGCAACTGAAACAGATACAGATATTTACTTCTCTGGAAGCAAAGGTCGCATCTGGCAGTATAATAAGAAAAATAATAAATTTACATTATTTTATACTGCAACCCAAAGTAATATAAACATTATACGCAACATAGGTTCCAATAAATTATTTCTCGGTACAAAAGACGACGGAATATTAATATATGAAATATCCCAAGGAACTACTGCACATTTCACAGCTCAAACAAACAAAGAACTTAAAAATAACTACATTAAAGAAGTCTTTATAGATAGCAGGAATGAAGTTTGGATACGTTCCGCAAATACATTGGGAATAACTCATCTTTCTTTTAATCCAGTTCCACAACTGAAACACTTTACCATTAAAGATAGGTATAATGAGCAGACAGTCAACTCCCGACCTGAAATGTACGTGTGTGAAGACATAAATCACAATCTATGGATACATCCTTCAGGAGGAGGATTAGGATATTATGAAAGAAAAACAAATATACTTAAGCCATTTTTCAATACTGAACGCCAATCAGGATGGGATTCAGAAAATAAAGTCACAGCTATATTCTCTGACAGACAGGGAAATCTTTGGCTTGGCTCTTATAATAATGGATTAGAAAAAGTCACATTTAATACTAACCCATTTCATCTATATCAAAATGTCCCTTCAGATAATGAATCACTTGAAAATTACACACGTGCAAATTTCCAAGATAGCAAAGGAAATATATGGATGGGAATAAAGGACCAAACCATACGAATATATGACAATAACTTACATTTTAAAGGATTTCTCACCAAAGATGGTTCTATATCACCTTTTCAAAAAGATAAAATTGGAACAGCATATTGTTTTACAGAGGACCATAAAGGGCGTATCTGGATAGGAACAAAAGGAGATGGAATAATTATAGCAACTCCTCTGCAAAAAAATAAGTACGCATTAAATTATCACATGCATGAAACGACAAATTTGCATAGTTTAAGTGACAACAATGTATATAGCATGTGTGAGGATAAATACAAACGTATGTGGATAGCCACTTTTGGAGGAGGAGTCAATTATGTAAATTTAAATACTAATGACTATATATTCTATCATTCTGCCAACTCTCTAAAAAAATATCCAATAAATCTTTGCAGTCGTGCTCGATATGTAATAAGCGATAGCATAGGAAGAATATGGATAGGAACAACCAACGGATTACTACTTACAGATGTAACCTCAACTCGTGCAGAAGATATAACCTTCAAACATTATACATACGATGATACAAATCCCAATAGTCTTAGCAACAATAATATACACCAAATTTTATTTAGTAAAATAAATGGAAATATTTATCTTGCAACTTTTGGAGGAGGACTAAACAAAGCAATACAAGATAATAATGGGAACCTGCTTTTTCAAGCATATACTACCCAAAATCATTTACCTGCAAATGTTATTTTATCCATAGAGGAAGATAATAAAGGCAACCTATGGTTAGCTACAGAAGAAGAATTATGTAAATTCAACCCTTCTACTAAAGAAGTTATAACATACTCATCCTGGGATCTTCCCACTTATTTTAAATTTAATGAAGGAGAAGCATTACATACTCCAAACAACTATTTACTATTCAATACATTCAAAGGTGCACTCTATTTTCACCCCGACTCAATTCGAAATAGTGAATATATTCCTCCTATTGTATTTACCCAATTTCAATCAGGAGAGAAAATCATAACACCTTCTGATAGTAGCTTGATTCATAAAAACATAGATGATATCTATCAAATAACATTACCATATCACCAAAATGCATTCAACATTCAGTTTGCTGCATTAGACATGAAAAATCACGATAATCTGTTTTATGCCTATAGACTGGATGGATTCGAAACAAACTGGAACTATATAGGACAAGAACGTTCGGCCAACTACACCAATCTCCCTAAAGGTCATTATATTCTAAAAGTCCGCTCTACAAACAGTGACGGTATTTGGGTAGATAATACTCGAAGCATAGACATAACAGTTTTACCCTCATTTTGGGAAACACCATGGGCATATCTACTATATACACTTCTTATTTCAGTAATAATATTTATTACTTCCTATATTTTATTTGTTATCTATCGACTAAAACATAAGGTTTCTATCGAACAAGAAATATCTGATATCAAATTACGTTTTTTTACAAATATATCTCACGAACTTCGTACTCCACTTACACTAATAACGGGACCGGTAGAACAGTTACTAAACAATAAAACCATAGAAGATAAAGCTCGTGAACAATTACTTATCATAGAACGAAATGCCAATCGAATGCTTCGTTTGGTCAATCAAATTCTTGATTTCAGAAAAATACAAAATAAAAAGATGAAAATGCATGTACAGCAATTTGATCTCCTTCCTTTCATACGCCAAATCATGGAGAATTTTAATTATTTGGCAAATGAGCAACATATTAACTTATCATTAAATGCTCCTGAACACCCAGTTATTTTATGGGCTGATATCGACAAATTGGAAAAAATCATTTTCAACTTAATATCAAATGCTTTTAAATACACTCCCAAAGAAAAAAATATTATAGTAAAAGTAACAGAAAATGAAAAAATCATATCTATCAGTATCATAGACCAAGGTATTGGAATGACTAAAAATCAGCTAAAACGCTTATTTATACGTTTTGAAACCTTTTCCGACCAACATATCCATACTCAAGAAAGTACAGGAATAGGATTATCGCTAACCAAAGAACTTGTAGAAATGCATAATGGAACTATTACAGTAGAAAGCCAACCTAACGAAGGAAGTTGTTTTACTGTAAATCTACAAAAAGGTAACGGTCATTTCAGTCCTAATACAGAATTCATAGTATCCGATGATATTATGAATAAAACCATAAAACCAATAATGGCCAATAATACGATTATTACAACCACAGAAGATTCAGAACAAAAAACAGAAGAAAACAAAGATTCAATTTTGTTGGTAGAAGATAATGATGAGCTTCGCCGCTTTCTTAAAACAATATTAGCGGAATCTTATTCTATCTTAGAAGCAGACAATGGAGAAACAGGTATAAAAATTGCTTTAGAGCAATTGCCCGATATTATCATTAGTGATATCATGATGCCTCAAAAGAATGGTATAGAACTATTGAATGAACTAAAAAACAATATATCAACCAGCCACATTCCTATAATTTTACTTAGTGCTAAATCGTCTATCGAAAGTAAACTAGAAGGGATGCAATATGGCGCAGACGACTATATAACCAAGCCATTTAGTGCAACTTACTTAAAAGCCCGAATACACAACCTAGTAGAACAACGCAAACGTTTGCAACAAATTTATTGTCAGACACTGTTTTCTCCAAAATCAGAAAAGAAATCCGTAAAAGAGGAAAATATGCCTGTATTATCTGCATCAGACCAGAAATTTATGGATAAACTTATCCAAACAATAACAGAAAACATGGATAATTGTGATTTTTCTGTGGACAATATGGCTTTATCTGTTGATATGAGCCGTTCAAACTTTTTCAGAAAACTAAAAGGCATAACAGGACAATCACCTATTGATTTCTTAAAACAAATGAAAATGAAACGAGCTTTACAATTAATAGAAAATAAAGAATATAATATTTCAGAAATAGCTTATATGGTAGGATTCAATGACGCCCATTACTTTAGTAAATGTTTCAAGCAAACCTATGGCATATCTCCTACCGAATATAAAAATAATATTGATAGGTAATATTTATTATCACTAGACTTTATACAGAAATACAGGCTGATTATTTGAAACCTGTATTTCTGTATAAAAATTATTTCTTACTTTCCAGAATAATAAGAACTCCATTCTTTTAAATCTGGAAAAACAACATCTATTTTTATACGATCAGCTTCATCACGAGTCAAAACTTTCGCCCAAGATACGCGTCTGGAAATATCAGCCCCTTCACCTCTATTATTATATTCCAAATAACGAGCAGTCTGTTCATTCTGAGGATTCCCCCAATTATGCCACCCTTCAGGACGGATATGTTTTCCCAGATAACAATTCATAAACAAGGTATAGGCTGCTTCACGCCAGGGACGCCCTAAGTAAACTTTCAAATCATCTTTTCCCGTCAACTTACATTCATTAAAAATATATCCAAATGGATGTGAAGCAGGAGTAGATGCAGCCGTAATATAAGAATCAGCCTTACTGTGTATAACACAATGTTCGAACCAGCAAGTAGCAGGACCAAAAATAAAATCGGTAGTTCCTTCTATATAAGCAATACTTCGGTAAATTTTTACCGAAAGATTAAAAGTTAAACAACAGAACCGGCAAAAGCTGGTTCGGAAACACTAAAGAGGTCATTGAAATGTTGTCAAAAACGAATGGTTAAGCATGAAGAAATGTGCTGAAAAAGGAGAGCTAACATGCTGATAATAAAGGATGAAAGTATTGCATGATTCGTTATTTCTTAGTAAATTAGAAGTCTCTGAACTCTTCTGATTATGACTAAAGAAACACTCCTTATGCAATACCAATCCGAGTGCCTGTCGGCTCTCAAATCAGTAGCGAATATACAAAAACCTTTTGAAAAAACGTTCATGGACACCATGAAATTATTCATGGCCATCCCGGATCGTATAAACTTCCTCCAATTGGGCAGATATGGCTGTTTCTCAGAACAGACTTATCGTAACCTTTTTGAGCATGAAACTTTCGACTGGTTTGCGTTCAACGGCTCTATCATCAGCAAGCATCTCACAGGCAAAAGAAAAGCCATCGCCATCGATCCTTCCTATATTCCCAAATCAGGCAAGAAGACACCTTGGATAGGTTACTTCTGGTCTGGTTGTGCAGGAGAATACAAGCGTGGACTGGAAATCATGGGCATCGGTGTCATTGACATCGACAATCATGAATGCATGACTTTAGGTTCCATTCAGACGCCGGATTGTAAGACCTTGGATAATATGGACAAGAGCCTCGTTGACTGGTACAGCAGCTATCTTATCAGTAGAAAAGACAAGCTACAGAGCCTGTCCAGAACGGTGGTTGCAGACGCATTCTTTTCCAAGGAAACATTCATAACACCTATGTGTGAGAACGATTTCCATGTCATCAGCCGCTTTCGGAATGACGTAATCCTGTACTATCCGACATTGGAGCAGAAAACAGGAAAACGTGGTCATCCCAAGTGGTTTGACGGCAGGATTGACTTTGCCAATCTGGATTTGACCCGGTGCAAGGAATACGAGGTGAACAAAGGAAAGCTATACGGATTGAGGGTATATGCAAAAGCTCTCAAAAGGTATGTTTCCTTAGCCGTCTGGTATCCGATGGACGGGAGGACAGACAAGTGGCAGCTTTACTTCTCTACAGACGATTCCATGGATGGACGTGAGGTGCTGGATTATTACAGAACCAGGTTCCAACTGGAATTTTGCTTTAGAGATGGCAAGCAGCATGCAGGAATCACCAACTGCCAGTCAACCGACTTCAGGAAGTTGGATTTTCACTTCAATGCATCGCTCGCAGCTGTCAACTTGGCCAAAGCGGCATGTAAGAGGCTCGGAATAGCCTATTCCATATCCTCTTGCAAGTCTTTCATACACAATGCTTATATGCTTGAACGATTTATTTGCGTGTTCGGGATTAACCCAGACCCGCAAGTTATTGACAAACTTTTCAAAGAACTCATTTTATTTACTGCCAGAGCCGCTTAGGCTTGGCGAATTTTTAACGAACTATTGATATAAGTATTGTAAAAATAAAAACGTCCATATTTGTTTCCTGTAAATACTGTATCCTGATTTCCCAATAAACGACAATTTATAATAACCGATTCTGTTCCCTCTAAATGTAAGGCTACCGCTTGTCCCTGCATTTGAGAAGCATTCTCAATTGTCAGATTTTCTAAACGAATACCATCGCCATGTACCAAAACAGTGTACGAACTGAATGTCCCCATGTTATTTTTATTAGCATTGTCGTCATAAGATATTATGGTATTTGCCGGATCATCTCCTATCAGACTTATATTACACCATGCAGCCGGAATAACCAGTTTTTCACGATATATGCCAGGCTTTACTTTTATGACACTACGCTGCTCCTGGTATACAAGAACTGAATTTACGGCTTCTTGAATTGTCAAATAATCACCACTGCCATCCTGAGCAACAACTTTATAATATATAGATTCAGGAAAAGCTTTTATAGAAAAAAAGATACATATTAATCCCACTATAAACTTCATAATACAAAAAATTAAATGCCAAGTTACATATCACATCAGTATCTATGTAACTTGGCTGTATAAATTAATAATTAGGATTTTGTTCCAAATTCGGATTATTTGTTATTTGGATTGCTGGTATAGGATATATACCTCTCCAAGATTCAGTTTTTTCTGTTTTGTAAAACCAAGTATTATTAAAGAAAGATCCGAAACGAATCATATCTCTTCTACGCTGATTTTCCCAAATAAATTCACGAGCACGTTCTTCTTCTATTTTTTGTAAAGTCAAATCAGACCACTCAGGACAATTACTACGACGACGTACTTGATTTACTAATTCTAATGCAACATCCAAATCCTGATTTAACCGGAACAAAGCTTCTGCTTTCATTAAAAGAACATTAGAGTAACGTTCCAATACATAATCATTATCTCCTTTACTTCCGGCCCAAACAACTCCAACCGGAGAATATTTTAAAACACGATATCCCTCATTTTCTTGTGCAGAAATCATATCTTTAATAGTAGTTAAAACCAACTGATTTCCATTTTCATCACATAAAGGTGTTACTCCATCTTGATAATACTGTGGTCCATATTCTAATAACTCCAAACGTTCATCACCCTTCTCATATCTATTTAAAGCTTCATCCGTGAAACAATAACCATTCGCCGGTGCAAAAGGAAGATCATATTTTTTTTGGTCTAAGGCATGTTGCGCATACAATATAAATTCATTACCATCTACTCCTTTGGAAGGATCTACAGAGAAAGCTGTAATAATTTCCTTCGAATTAGCTTCATTTGTAGCCAAGAAACAATCGCCAACTCTATCTTCCAATTCATAACTATTGGTTTCAATAACATTGTCACACATAGTTACAACCTTATCATATTGTGCAGTTCCAGAATAAACTTCAGCATTCAAATATAATGAAGCTAAAGCTGTATAAACTGCTTCTTTTGTCAAACGAGGATAGTAATCTGTTTTATTAACCTCTTTAATAGAAGGTAAATCCTTTGCTGCTTCAGTAAATTCATCCACGACAAATTTAAAAACTTCTGCACGAGGAGTCGTTTTAGGCAAATTATTGGGATCAACACGAGCCTCAGTAAAAACAGGAACATTTCCCCAATAATCCATAGCATAGTAATACCCATAGGCACGTAAAGCACGAACTTCTGCAATAAGTGGTTTTAAGCTTTCAACTATTGGAGAAGCTTCTAAACTAGCCATAACCGCATTTGCAGCACCAATACCCGGAAATACATAAGTTCCCCAACAAGTAGCTATACGCTCATTATTAGGTGTTACTTTATGCGACATCATCTCCATATTACCTTCATCATACCATCCTCCACTAGCTCTACCTGGACAGAAAAATTCATCTGTACCAAATTCTCCAATACGCCATCCGTCACCACCAGCTCTTGACATATACGAAAGATATGAATAAACACCAACAACCGAAGACAATGCTTCTTCCTCTGTTTGATAATAAGTTTCAGGAGATAATCTACCGTATAATTCTTCATCAAGATCTAAACAAGAAGTTAAAGAACCAACTCCTAGACAAGATAAGAATATTAGTTTTATTATATTTTTTGTTTTCATATGCTTACTTATTTTAAAGATGATTAGAAAGAAAGATTAATACCCATGCTAAATGTTCTAGCTTTAGGATAACTTAAATAATCAACTCCCAATGGAGCAACTCCTGTACGTGATATTTCCGAATTGACCTCAGGGTCAGCACCAGAATAACCTGTAATAACAAACAGATTTTGTGCAGAAACAAATACTCTGGCATTTGAAATATATAATTTCGGTAAACTAAAATTATATCCCAAAGAAAGATTATCCAAACGCACAAAAGAACCATCTTCAATAAATCGTGAAGAATAAACTTTTGCCTGATCACGATTAACACCTGAGGTTACAGCTTCTTTTAATACATTTCTACCAGGAAGATTACTTAAATATGCCAAGTTATTGGCTGTGCAATTATATACATCATTACCTATACTTCCTCGGAAATTCAATGATAATGTCCAATTTTTATATTGAAGATTTGTTCCCAATCCAAATGTCAAGTCTGGTTGAGCACACCCAATAACCTCCGGTTCTCCATCGTTAGCAAATTGCTCTACTCCATCTACTACACCAATGAATCGTTTACCATAAAATGTACCTATCGGTTGTCCTGGCATAATCAATTGAGCATATGTACCAGATAATCCTTGTCCTTGACACGGCGCAACTTGCATATTATCTCCTGTCCACTGGCCATTAGACAAACTTACCACCTCATTTTTATTATGACTTAAATTCAAGTTTGCATCCCAAGCGAAATTTTTTGTACGCATTAAATCAAATGACAAATCTAATTCAATACCTTGATTAGTAACTGTTCCAACATTCGCTATTTGTGTAGTAATTAATGAAGGAGAAGGAACTGCTACAGATAAAAGAAGGTCCGTTGTCTTTTTATAATAATAATCTATACTACCTCTAATTTTTCCATTAAGAAATCCAAAATCAATACCTATATCAGTTTGAGCAGTTTGTTCCCACTTCAAATCAGGATTTGTATATTGTTGAGGTAGTACTATAGTTATCTTTTCTCCTCCAACTAAATAACCATTGGTACTTGCTCCCAAAGTACTTAAAGAATTATAATTACCTATTTCCTGACTACCTGTGATACCAAAACTAGCACGAAGTTTCAAATCAGACATTATATCGTTCTGAAAAAAATCTTCTTGTGAAATACGCCAAGATGCAGCAACAGAAGGAAAGATACCCCATTTATTACCAGAACCAAATCGGCTAGATCCATCTCGACGAACTGTTGCTGTCAACAAATATTTATCTGCATAGTTATAATTTATACGTCCATACATAGATATCAAGGTATTACTTTCAGCATAACTGCTAACAGATTCAACTGTCTGTGCAGCTGCCAGACTATACCACTTAAAATTATCAGATAAAAATCCATAAGCTTTTGTAGTCTGTCCTTCGCTATAAAAATATTGCCAAGAATATCCTACCATCGCATCAATATTATGTTTTCCAAAACTTTGATTATATTTTAAAATGGTTTCCAATAGCTTTGAATAATCAGATAGTTTCTGCACAGTCACATATCCATTATTACCGTTTCCCAATAAATTACTTTTTGAAATATAAGAATTACGATTTATTGTATTCTTATTATATCCTGCATTTACCTGCAAGGTAAAAGGCTTATAGAAATTCCAGTCAGCAGTAAGATTTCCTAAAAATTGACTTGTCGCACGTTCATCCAATAATTCTTTAGAGAATGAAGCTGGATTTACACGATATGGAGGCACATCATAATAATCACCTTCTTCATTATAAATTGGATAAGTGGGATTGAAAACATAAGCTTCATACAGCATACTACTTCCCATTTCACTACCTACAGTATTTGAAACAGGAGCCTGATCTGAATTTGTTTCTCCATAACTAATATTCATATTTAGTTTCAACTTATCATTTAATGCTTTATGATTGATATTCATACGAGCATTAGCACTTTTCATGCCTGAACCCTCCATAACACCATTTTGATTACTATAACCAGCAGAAGCACGATAGCTAGTATTCTCACTACCACTCATAAAAGAAACATAATGATTTTGGCTAATCGCAGTACGGAAAATAACATCTTGCCAATCCGTATTTTGTCCTTTATCATCCAAAGTCAAACCTAATTCAGATACAGTCTTACGATACTCATCACCTGTTAAAACATCCAGCTTTTTTGCAACAGTAGAAACACCTAAATTAAAACTATAATCTAGTTGACGCATTCCCGCTTTTCCTTTTTTGGTAGTAATCATAATTACTCCATTAGCACCTCTAGAACCATAAATTGCAGTAGCAGAAGCATCTTTCAATATATTTATAGATTCAATGTCATTAGGATTAATATTAGATAGCGGATTTATAGGCTCTTGATCAAAAAAATCAGTAGTGGAGGACCCTATATTACTTTGGTTTACTCCGGCAGAAGTTGAAATAGGTACTCCATCAATTACATATAAAGGGTCATTCGAAGCAGTAATAGATGTTCCTCCACGAACACGAATCGTATTAGAACCTCCAGGTTTACCACTATTCTGGCTGATATTCACACCTGAAAATGCTCCTTGCATTAACTGCTGAGGAGTTAAATCTGTACCTAATTTAAAATTATCACTAGTAATAGAGGAAACAGAACCTGTTAAATCCGATTTTTTCATTGTACCATATCCTACTACTACAACTTCTTCCAAAGCTTGCATATCATCTTTTAAAACGATATCTACTACCGACCGATTACTGACCTTTACTTCCTGAGTAGAATATCCTATATAAGAAAATACTAAAACAGAATTACCCGATGGTATTTCTAAGCTATATTTACCATCTATATCTGTAATGGTTCCTGTTGTAGAAGCATTTTTAATAGTAACATTAACTCCAATCAAGGGTTCATTCTTTGAATCAGTGACGATTCCAGAAACGGTTCTTTTCTGTGCCATGATATTTTGCACACAAAGTATCATCAGAATAAAACTAACAATACTGAAATGTTTGATTAATTTGTTTTTCATTGACTTAAGATTTAAAATTCATATGGGCAAATTTATGCTATAAGCAAAATAAGAAAAGGTAAAAACTGACCAAAGAAGTAGAATAAATGATATTCAGCAAGAATTTCGTAACGTATGGACATGAAAAAAGGAGTACCGCTGTACTCCAACCTTTGTTAACCTTAAATCTAATACTATGAAAAACACAGTGCAAAGATACGGACTTATAGGAAACTAACAAAAAAAGAGATAAGAAAAATATGCTTTATAACACGTTTTAAGAAAAGCATGAATTTCTCATCTCTTTTTTAACAATTTGTTTATAATCCAAGCTTTGCAGAAATTTCCAACATTTTCTTAATAGGCCGGATTGCCTTATCGGCGATTTCATTATCAACTATTACTTCAGGCCACTCATACTTCAATGTATTATACAATTTTTCGAGTGTATTCAAACGCATGAAGTTACATTCATTACATGCACAAGTACTGTCTTCGGGAGGAGCCGGAATAAAATTCTTTTCCGGACATTTCTTTCTCATTTCATAAAGAATTCCACTCTCCGTAGCCACTATAAAGTTCTTTTTGTCACTAGCAATAGCATGCTTCAACAAACCGGCTGTTGATCCTACCTTATCGGCAAGTTTAGCCACTGCACCTTTACATTCAGGATGCACCAGCACATCCGCATCAGGATATTGCTTTTTCAGTTCGATAATTTTCTCAACAGAAAATTTTTCATGTACATGACAAGCACCATCCCAAAGTAACATGTTCCGGTTAGTAATAGAGTTAATATAATTACCCAAATTTTTATCAGGACCAAAAATTATTTTTTGTTCCTTTGCAAAACTCTCTACTATCTGCTTGGCATTAGTAGATGTAACCACTACATCAGTCACTGCCTTTACCGCAGCACTGGTATTGACATACGAAATAACAGTATGATCAGGATGCTCTTTGACAAACTGAGAAAACTTATCAGCTGGACAACTGTCGGCAAGTGAACATCCGGCATTGAAATCAGGAATCAGAACTTTTTTATCCGGACACAATATTTTAGCAGTTTCTCCCATGAAGTGTACTCCACACATCACAATTATATCTGCATCTGTTTTAGCAGCCCATTGTGCCAACGCAAGACTGTCTCCAATAAAGTCAGCAATTTCCTGTATTTCGTCAGCCTGGTAGTAGTGCCCCAGAATTACGGCATTCTTTTCTTTACGCAACTTGTCTATCTCAGCTTTCAGATCAAGCGTCTTATCTACGGGTTCAGTAACATAACCCTTTTTCAACCATTCTTCTTTATTCATTATTAGATTATATTTTTTCTTCTTTTTTTGAAAGAATATATGATAGTTATAATAGCCCGTTAATAGTGTTAGTAAAAAGAATACCGGATTTCTTGCTTTTTAGGTTATAAATATCCGAGCATGAGATATTAAATAGCCATTAACAAGCTTATGTCTTGATATTACACGATTTACCGCTTCTATTAACTATTTGTTGATATGTCGCAAAGTTAAAAACTTTCCCCTTATTCACTTCTGATTTTTGGCTAAAAAATATGTTTAAACTTGTGATGAAACTTTCTGTTAAGTTTCTTGGAATGTTTGTTTTGTGAAAGCTATAATGTTTTCTTCGGATAATACAAGATTTATTTTTCATTTTCTTTGCTTAGGTTTTTTACACCTTTTCCACCGTTTTCAACAAGGTTATAAATATAGTTTCTATCTTTGTGAACGAATAAAGATTGAATTATGTCTGAATTGAGAAAACTGAAAATAACTGAAATGAACCGCTTGTCGGTGGAGGAATTTAAGGAAGCTGAAAAACTTCCATTGGTAGTTGTACTGGATGAAGTTCGTAGCTTGCATAATATAGGTGCTGTATTCCGTACTTCAGATGCTTTTTTGGTTAATTGTATTTATTTATGTGGCATTACTGCTACACCTCCTCATCCAGAGATGCATAAGACGGCCTTAGGAGCTGAATATACTGTTGATTGGAAATATTGTAAACAGACACAAGAAGCTGTAAATGAACTTCATGCAGAGGGATATACTGTACTGGCTATTGAACAGTGTGAAGGGAGCACAATGCTCGATCATCTGGTTTTAGACCCCAATAAAAAATATGCCATTGTTATGGGAAATGAGGTAAAAGGCGTACAGCAGGAAGTCGTAGATATGTGTGACGGATGTATTGAAATACCTCAGTACGGTACAAAGCATTCACTGAATGTATCTGTTACTACTGGTATTGTTTTATGGGAGTTTGCCAATAAAATGATGAAAAGATAAAAAGATACATCCTGGTTTCAGACAGTTAAAACCAGGATGTATTATTGTTGATAAACATATTGATAACTTGTTAATTTATTGATTTACAGCGTTGTTATAATTGTCCGTTCTCAACAAGAGTAACAATTTTTTCTATCATCTTGTCTTCATCATCCGGATGATATTCTTTTTTCAGACTGGCTCCAAACAATGCTGCAAAAGCTTGGTAAAATCCAGCTTTGAATGGTCCCATAAATGCTTTTACCAACTGATAAGATGACTGATTACATTCTCTGTTAACCAGTTTTATCAGTAATTTACCTTGTGCGAAGGTAAGTTTCTTCATTCTGGGGGTATATTGTTCTTTCAGTCCTTTCTCTACCATTTTTATATGACGTGTGCGGGCTTTGTCATTAGGCAAGGTTTGCAAATACTCGTAGGTTTCTATAACGGCTCTGTTAATTTCTTTAGCCAGAGGGAGAGTTTTCTTTACGTCCCTTACAAGCTTATAATAATATCGCTCCTGTTTTTTGCTTTTAAATCTCAGACGTGGGTATACATATATATTTCTCAGCGTTATACAAGGTATAGTATCTCCCTGATATACACAAACGGGAACCATATATCCCTTTGTTTCCGATTGGGAATGCTTTTGTGCGTTGGCTTTCAGTGCAAAAGCTGTTAGCAGAAATAGTAATATGTATACACTATTTTTCATGAACGCAAAAATACGCATAATAATGAAGTCATGTCTGATAATACGAATTTTTAACTTATAAAGGTCGTTGAAAAGCTGTGAATAGGATGTTGATAAGAGTGTTTATTGTTTGTATATTAGTAAGTTATACTGTCGTTAATCTGCAAGCTCAATCCAATTGGATTGAATGGAAAGAAGATGTTTCTGAAGCAGAGGAAATGAGTGGATGGCAAGAACAATACGAATTTTTGAGTGAACTGGCTGAACATCCTTTTAATATTAACACAATAACGAAAGAACAACTGGAGCAACTACCTTTCCTTTCCGATAAAATCATAGAAAATATCTTGTATTATATATATAAATATGGTCCCATGGTGAGTAAGAAAGAGTTGTTGGGTATAGAAGGTATGGACTGGCAGACCAGAAGATTTTTAGAGGACTTTATTTATATTGGAGCGTCTGATAAAGAGGAAGATAAAGTTTATTGGAAAAATGTGTTGAAGTATAATAAACAGGAGTTGTTAACACGTGTGGATATCCCCTTGTACATGAAATCCGGATATGCTGATCATAGCGAAGAAGTCTTAGAAAAATATCCTAACCGTAAGTATTATGGTAATCCGGTTTATCATAACTTACGTTATCGGTTTCAGTATCGAAATCAATTATATATGGGGCTGACTGCTGAAAAAGATGCTGGAGAGCCTTTCTTTTGTAAATACAATAAAAAAGGATATGATTTCTATTCTGCTTATTTCTTTTTACAGGACGTAAAGAAGTTGAAGTCGTTGGCGATAGGTAATTATCGGGTAAGTTTTGGGTATGGACTGGTTATTAACACAGGAGGGTTTAGTTTTGGTAAGTCAGGTTCATTAGGAACCATGAACCGGTTTGGGCGGGGAATTGCTAAATATACTTCTACGGATGAAAATAATTATTTGCAAGGAATCGCTGCTACTTATAAGTTGAAAAAACGTTGGACATTGTCTGCTTTTTACTCATTTCGTAAAAAGGATGCACGAGTAGAAGATATGTTTATAAGATCGTTGAAAACAGATGGGTTTCATCGGTTGAAGAAAGATATGGAAAAGAAAAATATGGTAAACAATCAATTGATTGGGAGTAATTTAACATATAATGGAAAAACTGTTGAATTGGGTTTAACAGGTGTTTATACAGTTTTCAACAAGGTGTTGAATCCTGATTTACGTCCATATAATTTGTATTATCCTCGAGGAAAATATTTTTTCAACATAGGAACAAACTACAAATTTTTTCTCCACAAATTTATATTTTCAGGAGAGACAGCTTTCGATAAATCAGGCAAGATTGCTACATTAAATATGTTGAGTTATTCACCGGCTGTTCATACTAGTTTATTACTTATTAACCGATATTATGACAAGCGTTATCAGGCTATTCACGCAAATGCTTTCGGAGAAAACTCACAGCTTCAAAATGAAACAGGCGTTTATATAGGGTTGGAATCTAGTTATTTAAGGAAATTGAAAATCTTATGTTATGCCGATTTCTTTCATTTTTTCTATCGGAGATATCAGGTTGATAGAGATCATACATCCGGTATTGATGGTTTGTTTCAATTAAGTTATTCACCTATTAATTCACTGGTGATGTTAATAAAGTATAGTCATAAGAATAAGGCAAAGAATTACACTTCAGACAGTGACGGAAAGTACGTGTTACCTTATATCCGTCAGCGTATACATTATCAACTTTCTTATAAACCTTGTGAAATATTCTGGTTAAAAACTGCCGCAGAATATGTGCGTACTTCTTATTATAAGAATATAAACAGTTCGAATGGAGGATTTGTTAATGGTACACTTGGTGCAAAACTGTCTTTTATTCCTATGCAAATATCATGTAGCGGGGCTTGGTTTCATACACAAAGTTATGATTCCCGTATTTATATGTATGAGCCAGGATTGTTATACGCCTTCTCTATGTCCTCTTTTTATGGCAGGGGAAGCCGTTGGGCAGTCAACTTAAAATATAGTTATAAAGATCGGTTTATTATTCAGGGGAAATGGGGGATAACTTGTTATAATGACCGTGATAAAATAAGTTCCGGAACTGAAGAAATTCAGGGAAACCGTAAAGCTGATTTACAATTACAGTTGAAAGTAAAGTGGTAATCGAAATATATTGTGTACTTTTGCTTGTGAACTAAAACTAATATGACTTATGTCAACAGTTATTTATCCTTCTCCTATATTTGGTCCCGTGCATAGCCGGCGACTGGGTGTTTCGTTGGGAATAAACTTGCTTCCTGCCGATGGTAAGTTTTGCACATTCGACTGTATCTATTGTGAATGCGGATATAATAAAGATCATCGTCCTAAACAGAAACTTCCTACCCGCGAAGAAGTGTGCGAGGCGTTGGAACATCGTTTAATTGATATGCAAGCAAACGGTCCTGTTCCTGATGTACTGACATTTGCAGGTAACGGAGAACCTACGGCGCATCCTCATTTTCCAGAAATAATAGATGACACATTAGCATTGCGCGATAAATATTTCCCTCATGCAAAAGTCAGTGTGCTGAGTAATTCCACCTTTATTCACAAGGAAAAAGTGTTTAATGCACTGAATAAGATAGATAACAACATATTGAAACTTGATACGGTTGACGCAGAATATATTCAGCGGGTAGACCGTCCGTCGGGAGCTTACGATGTTAATAAGATTGTTGAAACGATGAAAGCTTTTAAAGGAAAGCTGATCATTCAGACTATGTTTATGAAGGGAAAAACAGACGAAGGTAAAGATGTTGATAATACATCCGATCGTTTTGTACTTCCCTGGATTGAGATTGTTAAACAGATTGCTCCCCGTCAGGTAATGATTTACACAATAGACCGTGAAACTCCCGATCAGTCTCTGCAAAAAGCTACACACGAAGAACTGGACCGTATCGTGGAACTGCTTAAGAAAGCAGGTCTGAATGCTACAGCCTCTTATTGAAAAAAGATATAAGTTGTGTTGAAAGAAAGCTATTTCAATGAATAAAGTTGGAATAGCTTTTTTTTATTTGATAAGCGATTCTTTACAAGAAGGCATAAAAAAAGGAGTACCGCTGTACTCCAACCTTTGTTAACCTTAAATCTAATACTATGAAAAACACAGTGCAAAGATACGGACTTTCTGGAAACTAACAAGCGAAACTCATTAAAATCTATGCTTTATAACATGTTTTAATAAGTTCCGCTCGTTTGCTAAAAGGTTTTAACAATATAAGGTCTATTTGTTACCTTCATCGAATTCTGCTATTTCTCTTGTTGCGACTTCCAGTGCTTCATTAATGTTACTACAGATATTTTCTTTACCCAGCAGTTCATAGAATCCGGATTTTTCGAGTACGGCATGTACACGTTCGTTTACTCCGGAAAGGATAATATGTATATTTTCCTTTTGTGACATTTCACACAGTGTTGTCAGGTTATGAATACCTGTCGAATCGATGAACGGAACTTTACGCATACGGATGATACGAATTTTCGGTCGGTCACCCAAACGTGCCATTATTTCTTCAAATTTGGTAGCAATACCAAAGAAATACGGACCGTTTATTTCGTATACCTCTACCCCATTAGGAATGATAAGATGCTCTTCGTGTACTTCCAGGTCTGATTCTTTATTCGGATCTATCTCGTCGGTGATAACAGAAATCTGTGTTGTTTCCATAACACGTTTCATAAACAGTACACAAGCTATAACCAGTCCGACTTCGATAGCTACAGTCAAATCGAAGATAACGGTCAGGAAAAAGGTTATCAACAAGACAGTCACATCCGATTTCGGGTTTTTCAACAGTCCCTTGAACACACGCCATCCACTCATGTTATACGATACGATAACGAGAACACCGGCCAGACATGCCATCGGAATATATTGTGCAAGCGGCATCAGGAATAATAAGATGAGTAACAGAACTACCGCATGAACGATACCCGAAACAGGCGATTTACCTCCGTTGTTGATATTCGTCATGGTTCTCGCAATAGCACCTGTTGCCGGAATACCTCCGAAAATAGGTGATACGAAATTGGCTATACCCTGTGCAATCAATTCTGTATTCGAATCATGACGGTCGCCGATTACACCATCTGCTACTGTAGCCGAAAGCAAAGATTCGATAGCTCCCAGTACAGCAATGGTAATGGCTACCGGGAAAAGATTCTTGATAGCTTCCCAGTCTAATGCGGGTACAGCAGCTGCGGGGAGTTGTGCCTTGATGCTGAAGCGGTCGCCGATTGTATCGATACAAGTGATTCCTCCATACGTTTTCAGCAGATATACTCCTACAGTTACCAGTATGATAGCAATTAAAGAGCCTGGAATCTTTTTAGAAAACTTAGGAGTAATGGCAATGATAAAGATACTTACTAAGCTCACTATTACATTCCACCAGTTTACAGTGTCAAAATGGTGGAAGTATAAAATCCATTTTCCTATAAAATCCCCCGGCATCTTTTCACCTCCGAACTGTAGTCCGAAGATATCTGCTATCTGAGTAGTAAAGATAGTTACTGCAATACCGCTTGTAAATCCTACAATAATGGGATAAGGAATAAATTTAATGATTGTCCCCAGCTTGAATACTCCTAATAATATAAGGAGTACACCAGCCATCATCGTGGCAACCATCAGGCCTTCGATGCCATATTCTTGGATGATACCGTAGATGATAACGATAAAAGCACCGGTTGGTCCTCCGATCTGTACCTTGCTTCCCCCAAGAAACGAAATGATGAATCCTGCAACAATCGCTGTGATAATACCCTTTTCAGGACTTACTCCTGAAGCTATACCGAATGCGATGGCAAGAGGCAATGCTACTATACCTACAATAATACCTGCCATCAGGTCGGTAGTAAAGTCTGTTTTCGTATAATTTTTCAGTGTAGAAAACAGTTTAGGCTGAAAATCCAATTTTACCATATATGTGTTTTGTTATAAATTATAAAAAGAAGTGCAAAAGTATATATTTATTTGAATATTTAGGCTGATAATAAGGTTATTATTTATATTGCATGAGTGAAATTTATTAATAATACTTAAATAAAAAGTTGTAATGATTACAAATTTGAATAAAAGTATTACCTTTACAATATCAAATTAAGAATATACATGTTTAACCAATTAAATAACTAACGATTATGGGAAAAAGTATCAAAGGAACAAGAACAGAGAAGAACTTAGGCATTTCATTTGCTGGTGAATCACAGGCAAGAATGCGCTATACATATTATGCTAGTGCAGCAAAGAAAGAAGGTTACGAACAGATTGCTGCCATCTTTGCTGAAACTGCTGATCAGGAAAAAGAACATGCAAAGCGTATGTTCAAGTGGCTGGAAGGCGGTATGGTAGAAATTACAGCCAGCTATCCTTCAGGTGTAATCGGAACAACACTCGAAAACTTGAAAGCTGCGGCTGCAGGTGAAAACGAAGAATGGTCGCTCGACTATCCTAAGTTTGCAGACATTGCAGATGAAGAAGGTTTCCCTGCTATTGCGAAGATGTATCGTGAAATTGCTGTTGCAGAAAAAGGACACGAAGAAAGATACCTTGCTCTGGCAAAGAATGTAGAAGAAGGAAAGGTATTCAAGAAAGACGCCGAGGTAGTATGGCAGTGCCGTAACTGTGGTTACTTATATGTAGGTACGGAAGCTCCTGAAACTTGTCCGGCATGTTTACATCCACAGGCATATTTCGAAGTAAAGAAAAATAATTATTAATATTGGATATGTATGACTAAAGCGCAGAACTTCCGAATATGAGTTCTGCGCTTTTTTATACACGTAAAAAATACCTATTTTGAGGTATTGTGGTGTTTATCAGAATTTATGATTTTTGTAACACTGAGAAATACTAATCATTTAAATAAAAATGAATATGAAAATAAAATCAATTATAGGTCGTGAAATACTCGATTCACGAGGAAATCCTACGGTAGAGGTTGAAGTAAGACTGGAATCTGGCGTGATGGGACGTGCATCTGTTCCTTCCGGAGCATCTACCGGTGAACATGAAGCTCTCGAACTTCGTGATAAAGATTCTAACCGTTACGGTGGAAAAGGTGTGTTGAAAGCTGTTGAAAACGTAAATAAGGTTATTGCTCCGGCTTTGACTGGATGGTCTGTTCTGGAACAGCGGGCTATCGACAAGAAAATGCTTGAGCTGGATGGCACGCCAACCAAGTCGAATTTAGGTGCAAATGCTATTTTAGGAGTTTCTCTTGCAGTGGCAAAGGCTGCGGCAAACTATCTGGATATACCTTTATACCGTTATATAGGTGGAGTAAATACATTTGTAATGCCTGTTCCGATGATGAATATTATCAACGGAGGTTCACACAGTGATGCGCCTATTGCCTTTCAGGAATTTATGATCCGTCCGGTGGGAGCACCTTCTTTCCGCGAAGGTCTTCGTATGGGGGCTGAAGTTTTCCATGCTTTGAAGAAAGTATTGCATGATAGAGGTCTGAGCACTGCTGTAGGTGATGAAGGAGGTTTTGCTCCTGCACTGAATGGAACAGAAGATGCGCTGGAATCTATTCTTGCAGCTATCCGGCAGACAGGTTACGAACCGGGCAAAGATGTGATGATCGGTATGGACTGTGCTTCATCCGAGTTTTATAGAGATGGACTGTACGATTATACAATTTTTGAAGGTGAAAAGGGCAAGAAGCGTACATCAGAAGAACAGATTGCCTATCTGGAAGAACTTATCAACAAATATCCTATCGACTCCATCGAAGATGGTATGAGTGAAAACGACTGGGAGGGATGGAAAAAACTTACCGAACGTATCGGTGGACGCTGCCAGCTGGTAGGCGATGACCTGTTCGTTACAAATGTAGAATTCCTTTCGAAAGGTATTGAGCTGGGATGTGCCAATTCCATCCTTATTAAAGTAAATCAGATCGGCTCACTCAGTGAAACACTGGATGCAATCGAAATGGCTCATCGTCATGGATATACTACGGTTACCTCTCATCGCTCAGGAGAAACTGAAGATGCTACGATTGCCGATATAGCTGTTGCTACCAACAGTGGTCAGATTAAAACCGGTTCATTGAGCCGTTCAGACCGTATGGCAAAATACAATCAGTTGTTGCGTATCGAAGAAGAACTGGGTGACCTGGCTGTATATGGATACAAGCGTATCAAATAAAAAAGTTAGTCATATTTGAAATTCTAAATTGTAAAGGCTGTTGTCTTCGGACAGCAGCCTTTTCTTTTCGTAAAAAGATGCTGAAGTTTCCTCCTTTTTTTGTACAAATTTTGAAAAGTTTTGTACAATATCCTGAGATACTTTGTACAACTTCAGAAATATTTTGTACGAATTTTGCTTAAGATTTCAGCATGTTTTGGTGAAAAGATCGAGAAGAATAAAAAAAGGAGGCGGTTTGAGGCTATGAAATGGTATGTTAAGGAGGAAAATCACAGAAAAATGAAGAAAATTTGAAAAAAAGTTATGCAGAATGTTTGGAGGTTTCAAAAAAAGTCGTACCTTTGCAACCGCAATCGAGAGAGAAAGCGACAAAAAACTTAATGGTGCGTTAGTTCAGTTGGTTAGAATACATGCCTGTCACGCATGGGGTCACGGGTTCGAGTCCCGTACGCACCGCGAAGGAGTTCCGAATTTATTCGGAACTCTTTTTTGTTTTATAATCTGAGAATTGCTTTTTTAAAACTATACTTTGTCAGGAAATCTAGGAATGGAATAATTTAAAACTGCATCATGATATATAAAAAGAAAAATCACCACAGATTGAGTACTTCATTAATAGCAGAATCAATCTGTGGTGAATATAAGCTGTGTCTTAGGTTCTATTCAGCCGTTATTTATAGAATTTCGACATCGGATAAACTCCGACAGGATAGCTTGTCTTGTTTTCGATGTTTTTTACTAGTACAGGAGTTTCTCCGCTACAGTCGTATACCAGCAGGTTTCCGTTTGAAATAGTTGTTTCATAATATTCATCCGAAATGGCAACATAAAGATACTTCTTTATCGGATCGGCTATAGCATTGCAGTTTAAATATTTGGCATTCGGAGCATCCTTTGTCAGGTCTATGATATTTTCCTCCACTTTCCATGTCTTGAGTGAAATACGGCTGACGCTGGTTTTTCCGGCACAGAAATAAACATAATCTCCCGCAAGAGCAATGCCCGGAGTATCGAAGAACTCGGCTGATATGTCGGCCGAAACTTGTTTTTCCTTTACGATTTCCCAGGTATCAAGATTTACAAATATAAAATAGCTCTTAGTAGATTCCGAACGTCCGCATGTGGCAATCATGATTTCACGCTTTCCTGTCTGGCATACACCACTGATGAATTCTCCTTTGAGATCTGGCAAGATACGGGTTGCCTTGTTTTCTCCTTTTTTAAACTCCAGCAGTCTTGTACTGGCCCAGAATCCTCCTCCACCGGTATATATATAGTCGCCAATGACAACCATACCTTGAGTGCCGGCAACAGCTTCAATTGTATTTCCCTGATTACCGAAATGGTAGGAATCTTCTACTATATTTAGTTCTCCGGTCGTACTGTCAAATCGGAAAAGTGCTTTCTGGTCTGAGAAAAATATGTTTTTTTCGTCGATGACTACAATATTTCTTAGTGGAGTAACTAGTGGAAGAAATTCATTTTCGTCTAATGAACCTTCTGGACGAGGGTATTTTAGTTCGTCGAATTTAAATACTTTCTCCCGTTTCAGTGTCACGGCATCGGCTATTACCAGTGTGCCGTCACCTTCGTGTTTCTGATATACATCCTTATTGGTGCTGAGAATATAAAGTTTCCCGTTATGCATATAGAGGTCTTGTCCCCCATGACCGAAAGCCGATCCGTTGACTTTCTGATATACGTTCTGTTCGATATTTCCTTCGGGAGTAATGTAAGTCAGTGAACTGTTTTCTATTGCAGCTCCCTGATTGAGAATCAGTACTCCGTCAGGATCAGCATATCCTCTCAGATATGCAGGAGGTTCGGGATTGGTCGAAGGTGGTTGTGTACCCGGATCTTCCGGGTTGTCCGAGATCCTGAGAAAATCAGCAGTCCGCAAAATGCCGGAACGATGAGGTTATTCAAGAGTTTCATGATTCAATGTTTTTAAGTTTACTGTTTTTATTTGCCGGGTGCAAAAAAGAATCCGGCAGGGAAGTTCGTATAGTTCTCATATTTGGCAGCAGGATTTTCTGCGCTATTGTTAAAATCGAAAGACCAGATTGTATTCTGAGTATACTGGGCAAACGATTTGATCGTGTTGATATATACATTTCCTGTTACAGGATGAACTCCCAGTCCATTATAAAGCAATCCTGCATTGTTGTCGATGGCAGACAAGTCGGTTAAAGTTTCTTCTGCATCAAGACCTGATGCTGCATTAAGTGATTCGTCTTCATCGAATTTAAGGCGGTAAATTGTTGTGCCATCTGCATAATAAATGTTGTTGTCATAACTTGCAAATGCTACTCCAGAGCTTCCTACACTCGGTTTTACATTGATCTGGCGCTGTATTATTTTTTTGCTTTCAACATTGAATTTGTTCATGGTCGATTTTCCGAATCCAAAAGACATTACCCAGATATCTCCGTTTTCGGCAGCCTGGATGCCCAAAACTTCATTGATGGAGATCTCTACTCTATATGGGAAATTTATTTTGGTCGCATTGTCGTTTTCCGGAGAAATTTCTATAATACCGTTTAACGTACCTGCTTTGTATGTGTATACTTTACCGTTCATTGTTACAAAACGACTTTTGGGAGCATTGTCGGTTCCGCTGACGAAAGTTAGTTCTTTCGTGTTTGTGTTAAGGCGGTAAACTCCTTTATTGTCGCGGATGTATACATGTTCCGCATCTAGTGCGGCAATATGTGTAGGCCAGTCGAGAGTAGAAAGATCACTTCTGCTGAAAGCCATTTCCTTTTTAAGTGTCTTGGCATTTACGACAATAAGCATACCGTCGTTTTCGAGTTTTGTACCTACGGCATTTTCGTCACCGTTTTGAGTGATTATATAAATTTTGCCGTCACAGAAAGCCATGTCTTGAGCTACATTACCCAGTTCTGTGCCATTGACTGTCTTATAAGCATCGTCGAAAACATATCCATCCGCAGTAATGTAGGTCAGTGAGCCATTTTCGGTTGTCATGTTACCTTCATTCAGAATGAATGTACCTTTTGTGTCATCGAAGAAATTCAAGCATTGGAGAGTTATTTCCTTCGATACTTCTTGTGCGCTTGCATTGGTTGCGGTAATGATAAGAGTTGCTTTCGATGCAGCTTCAGAAGTAGCTTTTATATTGATGCTGTTTTCGCTTTCCTTTACCTCCGCAGTCCATCCTTCTGGCAGCGTATTGGTAGCGATAGACTTGATGTTTTTTGCCGTATACTCTAATTTGAAGGTTTGATCGGGTACGATAAACAGAGGTTCTGTTTCGCTGATTTCTGTTACCAGTTCAAATTCCGGAGCCGGCTCGATGACTGCTTTGTCATCATTACTACAACTGCCGGTAAAAAGACATAGAGTCAGCAGCAATATCCCGAATAAGATATTGGTCTTCATAAATTTAGTTCTTTTCATTTTTCAAAAGTTTTTAGTAGGTTGATTATTAATTCTTTATAGTCTGGCTTTTTATGCTTACATTGGTCAGGTGCAGGTCTGTTACTCCCATGATTTCAGTCGAACATTCGCCCAGCCATCCGTTTTCCTGATTCACTCCTGTATGTATGCGGATGAAGTCAACTCCCGGAAGGTTTGCCGGCTGTCCTTTCGAGTCTACCGCCCAGTCGATGTCAATAGCCGATGCATCCTTGTCGTTCAGTTCATTGTCCGCATAGCCGTAACCAAAGCGGTAAAGAGCGAAGTACGTACCTTTTCCACTCTGGTCTATTCCGTTTTGAGGAAGACGTGTTCCGGCAAACGTAATCTTGTCTTCTTTTATCCATTGTGGAAAATAAGACTGCAAGTGAGTAGCGTTCATAGCCTTGTAGCCACTTCCCCCCTGATTATCTTCCCAGCGGATATACTGCTCGGTAGGAGCTCCGGGTTCTGCTGACGGACGGTAGTAAGTTATTTCATAATCCAGTATCGTCTGGGTATCGTTTCCTGCCTGAGTTGCCAGATCAATCCAGGTTTCTTTTCCGTCAGGGTAAGAACTTCCGGCAATTTCGTACCATCCGTCGTCGGGAAGTCCGTTTCCGTTTGCATCATAGCATACCTGGATGACTCCGGGTTCACTACTTCCATAATCCGATGCTCCGTTGGCATAAAACGCGTTTCCCAATACACGGAAGTCGCATAAACCGGACTTGTTTTCAATGGTATGGTCGAATCCTACAACGATATATCCGCCGAAGCCTCCCAGTGAAACCATACCCATCTTGTTATTTCCGATAGCTTCGAGGACTTTACGGTTCATATCCTCCTGAGTATCTCCTTCCTTGTATTCAGGAAGCTGGTTGACAAACTGTCCGACAGCCGGACGGAAATCGAGTACACGGGTTATATAAGGTGATTTTTCACCTGTTGTCGGTGGAGTTTCCGGATCATCTGTATTACTACAAGATGTAAAAACTCCGGAAAACATGATAAGCGAGAAGCTTATCGCCCACATGGATTGTAATGTGAATTTTTTCATCTTTAAAAACGTTGAAGTTATTTATTGATTAATAGAACTTTTCTGTCGAAAAAGCGATGTGTGCAGGAATGTCGCCGGTACGGACTTTCCACTGGAACTTGCCTGCCGGCGAAAAACAGTAGAGATATCCCGGAGTGACATAGTTTGTGGCATCGCATACATATATTTCCTTGGTTTCCGGATTGACGGCAAGTCCGTAGGGCAATGTGATTTCCTTTTCCGTTCCGTCAGTTATGAAGCTGCGTGATACGATTTCCTGTTTTTCCGTATCGTAGACAGCATACGAAATCTGGTTCTTCCCTGTGTTGTAGTTCCATTCGGTGCTGATGGTGTACAGCCGGTTATCGTCCATGCACATTTCGCTTGCGGCGATACCCAGCTTGCCGGTTACTTTTTCCGTATGAGAGTCGATGACATAGATGTCAGATCCTACACCGTAATAATCTCCGCGTGAGCTGACATAAATCCGTCCCTGCTTGTCTATTTCCATTCGGTGCAGATTGATAGCCACATCAATCGTGTTGACTACCTGAAACGATTGTAGATCGACTACCGAAACCGTACGGTCGTAATTGGGGAAACGATATCCACCGGAATTTGCCACATACAGCCGTCCGTTGTTGATAACCATCTCTTCCGGTTGATAGCCAACCACTACTTCCCGTGTAATCTGAAGTGTTTCGAGGTCTATTTCCACTACTTTTCCCGGGCGTGCGTTCGGATCTATCTGTACCGGACCGGCATACGAACTGACATATGCCTTGTCGCCGTTGAAAACAATGTAGCGGCAGTTAGAAATAGTCACGCTGCCGATATGCTCTGCCGTGTGCACATTCATCACCTCCACAAAGTTGGAACAGTTCACTACGACATACAGCCGGTTGCCGTAAATGCCGATATCGTTGCCCACATCCCCAAGCTCCTTCACCACATCAGGGTTCCGTTCCGGATAAATATTGCGGAAATAACTTCCTGTACGTGCGTCAAAATGATCGATTGTACACTTGTTGCTTCCCATATTCCCTTCGTTGACAAGAAAGAATCCTTCTACAGACTGCGGGTCCGAAGGCATGGTGACATATTCCACTTCCGAACGAATCATCGGAAGTTCCTGACGGCATCCGCTCAGGAAGCATAAAATCAGGCAAACGGTCAGGTAAAAACGATAGTTGTTCATGGTCCGAATGATTAAAAGTTATATTGGGCAATCAGCTTGAAGTTGGTTCCGGGCATCGGATAGCAGGTCACTACCTCATATTGCTGATTCAATAAGTTGTTTACTTCCAGCGTCAGTTTCAGGTCACCCTTCCATACCTTCAGTCCTTTGGAAACCGAGAAGTCGCTGGTGTACCACGGCAACTGATAGTTATAAGGAATATTCGCCTGCGAAGAATAACGCTCTCCGGTATAGATAAAGCTGTAGCTGGCTTCCCATGAGCGCCATTGCAGGTTTACCACAGCCGAACCGCTGTGCCAGGGGATATACGGAATCTGCCCTCCGTAAAACTCACTTTTAGGGTCGGTAAAGTCCTGTGCCCGCTGGTAGGTATAATTGATCCGGTTGCTTACCGTCAGCTCACGTCCGATCTTCCAGCCGGTCTGAAGCGCAACATCTACCCCTCTGATTTCCACATTTCCCAGATTGACCATCGTCCAGCGGAAGAAATTTGATGTAGGAGTGGCTACGATTTTATTCTCCACCTCATTGTAATATACGTCCGTCTGGACTTCCAGCGCGCGTAGCCACGTACCGTTGAAAGTACGGCTGTACGTAAATCCTAAGTCGTACTGCGTAGTGAACTCCGGTTCCAGATTGATATTTCCTACAAACGTATAATACAGGTCGTTCAGCGTAGGCATCCGGAAGATACGTTTATAGAAACCTCTCAGATTGAGTCCGCTTTGCGGGAAAGGCCGCCACGATACGAAAAATGAAGGAGTAAGCTTCTGCTTGTCGGGAGCAGGTGTCCCCGAACTCGTATCGTGTACGTACGTTTCGAGCAGACTGGCCTGAAGTTCTACTTGCTTGAAGCGCAAGGCCGTAGCGATGGACGCCAGCAGCGTATGCCGGCGCGGATACACAAAGTCACGCAAGTCGGCATTCAGCAGATTGAACTGATAATCTGCCGAAAAGCTTGCCTTCCACCACGGAAACAGATTAAAGCGGTTGGCTACCGATGTGTACACTTCCTGCTGGTAATAATGATTGTTGACATACATCAGCGACTCGTCTTTGTTAGGATCGGCCAGGTAATGCAGGTAGTCGTATGCATATTTTGCATTGGCAAGCAGGCTGTACCACTGTGTAAAGTCCTTCTTGAATGTACCCTGAGTAAAGAAATTCGTATCCCACTGGCGGTCCTCGTGCGAGAACTTGTTGCGGACGATAGCTCCCGGATATCCCCGTTCCGAGTTGTACAGATAAGCTTTCGCTTTCCAGTATCCCTGATTAATTCGTCCGAACAGCCCTCCTTCCACGCGCAAAGCATTCAGGTCACCGTTCTGCCGTACCGCTGTCGTATCATATCCCTCCTGCATGCGGTAAGTAAACTTGTACTTGCCCGACGAGTGAAGATACTCGGCACTGAACGAACTGCTTATCTGTTCTCCAAGCTTTTGCTCCCACAGTATGGAAGGATTTGCCACACCAAACGAACCCGTCTTGAACGAAGCCTTTACGTTATACTTCTTTCCTTCTTCGAACTGAGGCGTCCGTGTCTGTAAATAGATGGAACCCGACGAGCCGAAATCCTTTGCCGGCTGGAAGATGGCACTCTTTTGCCCGTTGTACAGCGTGACAGACTCCATGTTGTCGAGCGAGAATCTTCCCAGATCGACCGTACCGTTTTGTGCGTTTCCCAGCTCGATGCCGTCGTAGAACACACCTACATGGTTGGTTCCCATACTCCGGATATTCACTGTTTTCAGTCCCCCTACTCCTCCGTAATCCTTGATCTGTATGCCGGAAAAATAGCGCAATGCGTCGGCCACGTTGTGCGAACTGAGCTGATAAAGCTGCCTGCCCGATAACTCTTGTACCGGAAAAATCTCTTTCTGTACGGCACGCGCCGTCACAACAACCTCGTTCAGATGTTGAAGACTATCTAACTTATTTTGTGCATGTACGGGTGCACACATGTTTATACCCCACACCAGCAGGGTAAACATTACTGAATAGCAAAGTTTATTAAGCATTATGTAAAACGTTCAACCGTCCTATCCCCCGAGTTCGGTTAATTAATAAAAACGATGGCAGGTCTTCTGACTGACTCACACGCTTTGACACCTTCCCGGTTTTATCCAGTGGCAATGAGTAATTGTCAACGTGCTTGATGAGCTTCACAGCAGCGGGACTGTTCGGGACTTTCACCCGATTCCCTTTTAATCCGTCGGGTCGAAACAACCTTCCGGAACCAATCAATGGCAAAGATAATTTATTTTTCTGAATTTTAATACAGTTTTTTTGTTTTGAAAATGTTTTTGTATTAAGAACTCTTTTGTCGGAGAATACCGATAATTTTAGTAGTTTTGTCTGAATGAATCATTAAATATATGCATGTATGAAAGAAATAAATGTATCGGAACTGAAAGATAACATGTTCGACGCTATCAGTAAGGAATGGATGCTGGTAACGGCCGGAACACAGGAAAAGTTTAACATGATGACGGCAAGCTGGGGCGGAACCGGTGTTTTGTGGGCAAAGCCCGTAGCCTTTATTTTCATCCGTCCCGAGCGTTATACCTACCAGTTTATTGAAGAGGGAGAAACGCTTACCCTGTCTTTCCTGGGCGAAGAGCATAAAGATATACATAAAATCTGTGGTTCCAAATCTGGGCGCGACATTGATAAGGTAGCGGCTACCGGACTGAAACCTTTTGCCACTCCCGAAGGAAACATTGCCTACGAGCAGGCACGTATGGTACTGGAATGCAGAAAACTGTATGCCGATATGATAAAGCCCGAGCAGTTTATCGATGCCTCACTGGTAAGTCGCTGGTACGGCGAAGGACATGGCGGATTCCATAAAATGTATGTCGTAGAGATAGAACATGTATGGGTGAAAGAGTGAGCATAATGCTTGTCAGAATTCCATGATAAACTCATCCAGCGAATCGTTTTCGTCCATACCCATCTTGTCGTGTTTGAGGCGGTTTTTCCGTTTCTTCAAGGCGACCTTGCTGGTGTCGAGCAGGTAAAGCATGTTGCTGTTTGAGATGCCGATTTTGATAAGGCAGCAAAGCGAGATGTCCACCTTTGTCAGTGTCGGGAACTTTTTCCAAAGCCGGTCGGTAAAGTTATTGTAGCAGATGTTTATAACTTCCGCCAGATTGTCCTGTTCCTCGTCGGAGAGCACTACCGACCGGCTTTGTATTTTATCCTGCTGGCTCATTTTATTGAGCTGTTCCATTTTTCTGATGATTTCGCTGTGGCGCAGGATTTCCTTTCTCATGGCAGCCTCCTTTGAAGAGTATTCGCTTCTCATCTTTTCCCTTTGTGAAAGTTCTTTGTCCAGAGCTGTTTCCTTTTCGATGATTTTTTCCTGTGCAGCATGCAGGTCGATGGTCTTTTCTTGCAGTTGCAGCCTCATTTCCTTCATCAGGTCGTCTTTTGATCGCATCTGTTCTGCCAGTTTACGCTTCTCTTCCCTGCGTTTATAGAAGAATATAACAGCTACGGTCAGTACCGCCATGCAGATGGCTGTCAGTGATATATACAGTCTTTGTCGTTTGATTTTCAGCAGCTTGTTTTCACTCTGAATCAAGGAGTAGTCGTATTTGTGCTGGAGGTTTGCCACTTTAGAATCCAGCCGTTCTTGATAGATGGTATCCAGCAGTTCGGCATACCGCTTGCTGTATTCCAGCGCTTTGGGAAGATTTTTTATTTTTTCTTCGTATATACTCCAGTCTAAATAACGGGATACTCTGAAATATGGATCATAATCTCTCGTATCCTTGCTTAAATAGAAGTGTGCCGAATCGTATTGGTTCATCTCCAGCAAGATTTTTCCCTTATTACCCCATAACGGATATAGCTCGGTGGAATCCTTTGCGAGCGATAAACTGCGGTTTACCAGTTCCAGTGCCCGTTTGTAATCTTTTCTTTCTCTTGCCGTTAAAGATAAACGGTTTAATAGATATTTGTCGTAAATTCGGTCTTTTGTAGTTGCGGACAATGTTAATCCGACATTAAATAGGCTGTCTGCACGTTCATCCTCTTCTTTTAGCAAACAACACCATCCCCATTTTCCATATAGGTTTATTTGTTTTAAGGTATCTTTCAGTAAAATAGCGTATCTGTTTGCCGTTTGATATTTTTCGATTCCCTTTTCGTAGGCATCTTCGTTAGTTAATAGACCTGCCCAGTGTAAGTTGAGCAGGAACTTGAATTGATTGTTTTCTATATTCCGGCTTGCTATATTCGCCTGCTGAAAATATGAGAGTGCTTTTTCCTTTTCATCCGAATCCCTGTAATACTGTGCCAGATAGAAAAGTGTCCATGCCTTGTGCAGGGAGTCGCTGCTTGTCCGGTAGTATGCTTCCGCTATCCGGAGCAGTGAATCGCTTTTCACCGGAATGTAGTTTTTATATTGTGCCTGTGTGAATAGCAGTGCATGGAGTGCCTGTTCCTCTTTACGTAATTGCGAAATGGATGGCATGTGTTGTAGTATCTTCCAGGCACTGTCGGGTCTTTCATACATCAGTTGCTCAATTTGCAGTAGTGAAGCATTTATCTGGTGTGTCCTTTTCTGGTAAATGCCGAGTGAAAGGGCGGCTGCGGTTGCTGTTATGATGACAATGATGATGAGTGTTTTATTTTTCATACTGAATGTTTGTAAGACTATTACAAATATAAATAATTTGATTGTTTTGTCGGTAAACTACTAATAGATTATTCGGGGGATAATAGCGGGATAAACTGCCTGGCTGTGCAGTCTTGAGTTCTCCTTTATGGTATGAAGACATGCTTTCCCTATGATGGAGAGAACTGTTATTTTCATACCATTTCCCGTTTTGCCATCGCATGATAAGCGGATTCTTCTTATATTTGTAGGGAAGAATAAACATCGCTTAGTATTATGAAGTCAAGTAGGGTTATCATCATAATTGTTCTTTTGCTGCTGGTTTTTGGCGGCTTCTCCGGCTGGCAGTACGCACATCGGCGTATTTACCGTGAGCTTCAGGCTGTGGAACGTGTGATGGGCACACATCCCGACAGCGCATTGTCGTTGTTGCGTAAAATTTCTTCTCCCGACCGTCTTCATGGCAGGAACCGTGCATACTATGCCCTTCTTCTTACTCAGGCTTACTACAAGAACTACCTTCCTGTTACAGATGATTCGCTGATTCGTATAGCAGCCGATTATTATGCTTCCGGCAGCGATTCCTTACGTAAGTCTCAGAGCTATTTTTATCTGGCACAGGTTTACCGTGACCTGGGTGACCGCCGCCGTTCCCTCGACTGTTTTCATCGGGCCGGTCTGTCTGCCGAGGGATGCCGTGACTACAAGTATCTCGGTCTGCTTTATTATCACTGGGGGTGTCTGCTTCAGGAAGAAAAGCCTTATAGTGAGGGGCTCAGTAAATTTTGGATATCAGATTTCTATAAAAGACTTCTTGGCGATACCGCAAGCAGGGTATACTCTTTAACAGAGATGGGATGGAGCTACATTCTTCTGGAGAAATATGATTCGGCATACCACTGTCTGTCGGAAGGCTTGGAACTGGAGAACCGGTATGATCGGAATCCATATAAACTATCGGTGCTACATCACCGGTTGGCGATATGTTATTATTTGAACGGGAAGTATCGGGAGGCCTTGTATCACTTAAACAAGGAAACGTGGGAGGAAGGAAGTGCTCCACGCAGAAGGGCGGACCTGATGAAGGGCCGTTCTTTCTCAGGTCTTCAGCAACTGGATTCTGCCCGTTATTATATTGAACGTATCCGGCAAGAGGATGACCTGGATGCGATGCTGGAATACAACCTGATGAGTTCGCGGCTGTGCCGTCAGGAAGGCAACTTCCGTCAGGCTCTGGCATATCATGAGCAGTACTCCTTGTATGTCGATTCGCTGACTCACCGCCGGGAAAACGAGAGGGTGATGCAGTGGCAGAAGAAATACGACTATTCGCTGGTACGGAATGAGAACATGCGGCTGAAAACAGAGTCGCAGCAGAAGGATATCGTGACGCTTGTGTGTATCATCGTCCTGCTTCTTCTTGTTCCTGTCTTCTATGCTGTCTATCTTCGTTTCAAGCGAAGAAAAGAATCGTTTCTCCGTCGTCAGCACCAGTTGATGGAGGCCAATATTCAGAGTTTGCAGGCAAAGGATTCTGAATTGTTACGAATCCGTCAGGAATTAGCGAGTAAGGAACGTAAGTGGAGGGAAAGTGTATTTCTTTCTGACCCGTTGGTAAAGCATATCGATACCTTTGTCCAGCTTTCTCTGCTGGATAAGGACCGTTTGTTTTCCTCGTATAAACTCTCAGGGGCCGATTGGGATCATCTGATATCATTGCTTAACTCCTGTCATAACAACTATGTGAGTCGTCTGCAAAGTGAATTTCCCGGCTTAAAGGAAATAGAGATTTCTATATGCTGCCTGCTCCGAATGCATATAAAAAACAGGGATATCTGCTATTTGCTCGGTATCAGCGACGATGCGCTAAAGAAACGTAAATACCGAATCAAGACGGACAAGCTTCACCTTCGGGATGCGGAAATAAGTCTGGAAGATTTCCTGTGTTCGTATTGATTCCTGCCTTTTTGTGTACTGTTTTCTTCTTCTGGAACGTGATGTCCCCTTAAAAAAGTAAGGCGTAATATGCATAATGTTGTATATTAGATTATTATACGTTTTTTACTCCAGAAAAATGTCCCCCTTTTGTCCGATGGAAAATGTTTTTGAAAGGTTAATTTTGTCATAACCTTAAAAAATAGAAAGAATGAAAAGTATTTTATTTTCAGTTGGATTGGCGTTATGCTGTGTACATGTAATAGCCGAAGATGTAACTATATGGAATGACAAAAGTATTTCAGGAAAAAAACAACAAGAAATACCGATATATGTTGATATTAATGATTCTTTATTAGGACTTCATTTTTTAGATAAAGTAGATCAGGTCACTATTACAGTTGTTGGTGTGGAGGGAATTGTTTATCAGAAAGAAGTTACCACTCCATTTCCAAAGTCGATTTATGTAGATTTGAATCAATACCGTAGTGGTGAATATACAATCTATATAAAAGATACCAAAGGAAATCTGCTTTGGGGAAATTTTTTGAAATAAGAATTATAGAAACTGCGCAGTTCTATTGATATTTTATTTTTGAAAGGGGCTGTATATAAGGTTATCGTTACTGGTGCAGAGGGTAAAATGAGATTACGGTTAAGACGTTTGATACTGTAATAATAGATATATCCCAATATAAATCGGGGAATTATAATATTTATTTCTATGATAAAGAGTTTAAGTTTCGCAAGTGCTAAAATGATGTAATAAAAAAGGCTAAAGTGTTTGATAATTCGTTAATTATCACTATATTAAAGTCGTCAAACAAAAAACATAGAACCCTTTAGCCATGAACAAAAATAGACATATTATCGGTGAACTCCAAGAGTTTTTTGCAAACAATGATGCCAGCAAGGCAATAAACAGCATATCAACCATAATGAACAGCATTAGGATACAGAGCAAAGTCATCGGTTCAGTCAAGAATCCGAACTGCAAGTTCACCTGTCTTCAGGTGTTGCAGTTGCTCGTGCTCTTCCCGTTCTTCTCGGTGAAAAATGCTGCCAATTATTCGTCCTCTGCACTCTGCAAGTTGTTTACATGCGATAAGGATATGTTCTATCGTTTCATGAATGACGGCAACGTCAATTGGCGATGTATAATCTACTCGGTTTTCAGACAGCTGTATTCTCGTGTGAGCCGCAAGACAACAGCAAAATCTGATGTCAAATGCGTCATTATCGATGATACAGATCTTCCTAAGACCGGATTCAAGACAGAGAAGATCGGTAAAGTCTTCTCTCATACTCAAATGAAGCCTATACTGGGCTTCAAAGCAATGTTCCTATGCTTTACTGACGGTATATCTCAGTCTATTCTTGACTTCTCTCTTCATGGAGAAGAGGGTAAGCGCAGCGACAAGCCACAGGGCTTATCCAAGAAGCAGGCAAACTCACGTTATACCAAGGAACGTTCTGAGGATGAGCGTATTGCTAAACGTAGCTCTGAGTATCTTGCAAGCAAGATTGAGACTGCTATCAGTATGCTGAAGCGCTCAATCATTGAGGGTGTACGCTTCGACTATCTTCTTGTCGACAGCTGGTTCACCTGCACCGAACTCCTGAAGTTCATAGTCTCAAGGCACTTTGGTTGCCATCTTATTGGAATGATAAAGATGGGCAAGATCAAGTATGAGACAGCTCTCGGAACCAAGACCGCACCTGAACTTATCAAGGTTCTTCAGAAGACAAAGAACTTAAAGTACAGCCGATCAATCGGTTATTATACTGCTACCATCTCTGCAAAGATCTCAGGCATCAAGGTCAACCTGTTCTTCTATAGAAAAGGCAAGAACGGTAACTGGAATGCCCTGCTAACCTCCGATCTTAAGTTGGACGCCAAGGAAGCCTTCAGACTTTACTCAAGAAGATGGGTTATTGAGGTCGCTCACAAGGAAATGAAGCAAAATCTAAAGCTCGGTAAAAACCAGTGTAGGGACTTTGCCGGACAGATCGCCGGCATATCATTATGCGTCTTGCAGTACAATATACTCAGTTATGTCAAACGCAATGAGTCTTACGAGACCATCGGAGGACTCTTTGCTGAAATTACAAAGAACTCTGTTGAACTTTCAGTAGCAGAAAAAATCTGGCTGCTGATCGTAGAAGTTATAAGCGTCATTGCCGAGGCTCTCAACTGTGACGCTATGGCTCTGACCGAACAGGTAATATCAAACGATAAACAAATTAAAGCAGTGAAAATGGCCTTTGACAAGCTGGCGGTCGCCGCCTAACGGGGCTAAAATTCACTTGCGAAACTTAAGTAAAGAGGGAAATGAAATTACCGGAGATTTTGTATTGTGATTGTTTATAGAAAACTTATGTTTAACTTAAAATTATATTATGAAAAAAATTATTTTTTATTTTCTATCTGCGATTGTATTAGTAGTGGGAACATCTTTGGTATATGCTTGCACTCATGAAGATATGAATGAGACCTCTGTTTCTCAACAAGATTCCTATGAGAAATTACGTTATGAATTGAAACAGTATAATGATATTTATGCTCCACCTCAATATGTGGAAACTAGAAGAGGAGGATTTTGGCGTAAATTAGCTAGCATATTTGGAGCAGATGCGGCAGGCGCTTGTTTGGGTTCAGCTTTTGGTGGAGTTGGTGCTGTTGTAGTAGGTATTGGAAACTCATTGCTTTTTGCGGCTATGGGTGATGAATTTCTTTGTACAGAAGAATATACGTATGGTGAGGAATTACATATAGGATTTGTAAGAATTTCTGAAGATTTGGAAAATCAACAGAAAACTTATGCCTCTTTCCCAATGGTTCAGTTGACTCCCAAAATTAATAGTCGCGGTTTGGGTGAAGAAATTACTGATATTAATCCTGTTCCTATTGTATATGAAAAAGTACGAACTCTTTCCTTGACAAGTAATAAAGTGGGATATTTGCATAATAAGATTATATCAGATTTATTAAGTGAAGATGAAAATTTATTGCATAGTTCTACATCTGTTATAATGGATAAAGTTGTTGAAAGTGTTGAGCAAGAAGGGTTTCAAGTTTCATCTCAATTAGAACAAGATGTGTTGGAACAGTTAAATAAAATCGCTATACAATGTCCAGATTTGGAAAGTTCTATAGCTGTATATCGAAATAATTTTCCTGAATATTCTGATATGTTTGATATACTTCAGGACATTACTGTCCCGTAAAAGTGGATAAATAGTTCTTTGAAATAACTGAAATATAGCTTATTATACTCTATTTGTAAAGCGCGACGATTTGAAATTGTACCTTTGAAACCAAATCAAATGGCTTCAAATGAATCAAGACAAATATGTTTTCGCTCAATTGGTAGAGTTTTTGAACAACAATAAATTCAGAAGAATCGTGGACAAATACGATGGAAATCGTTACGTCAAACATTTCACTTGCTGGAACCAGCTTCTTGCTATGATGTTCGGACAGCTAAGCAATCGTGAGAGCCTACGCGACCTGATTGTTGCATTGGAAGCACATCAAGCCAAGTGTTATCATTTGGGATTGGGTCGTGAACCCTTGGCCAAAACCACACTTGCATCAGCTAACCAAAATAGGGATTACAGAATCTTTGAAGATTTTGCATTCTTCATGATGAAAGAAGCCAGTGATAAACGAGCTACTCATATTCTGGATATCGAAGGAAAGAAGTACGCTTTTGATTCAACCACCATTCCGTTATGTTTGGCAACATTTCCTTGGGCTAAATTTCGAAGTAAAAAAGGTGGAGTCAAGGCACATGTCCTTTATGACATTGAGGCTCAGGTTCCGGCTTTTTTTACAGTAACCACAGCTTCAAAACATGACTCAACAGCAATGTCT
>NZ_DS981501.1 GCF_000154845.1 Phocaeicola coprocola DSM 17136
CATCTTTATTTGATTTATCTTCTTCCTTGAATACAAAGAACTTGTAATTATCAAAGTCTTGTCCAATTTCATATATATTCATAATGTTACACTATTTAATTACTGATAATGGTTTAGCAGGGAACGGCTTGTCCGTTATCCTGCTTCGTTAACATCATATTTTATTCTCATTCCAGTGTACCATATCAATACACCATAATAACAAGGTCTTTTTGCGCTTCAACGGCTTCATCGAAAATGAAATTCAAGTCGTCCATTTCCTGCTCGTAATCATAATCTCCGATACCGTTACCCTCTTGTAGTGAGGTGTATTCCGTCCGCTTGCTCTCCAAATCTGAAACGGGTATGCTGATGATATAGGGAAAATCACTGCTCAATGGAATAGGGATGAATGTACTTTGGCTATCCAATTGCCAAAGGTTTTCCGCACAGTAGATTTGCGTTCCATAATGGTTGCAAATCTTTTCATATACATACCCGTACATGAAAGCAATTTCGGGATAACGGATTTCTCCGTTCACTATATCTGCCAACGCTGCATAAGCATCTTTATCCGTGTTCAGGCTATCGCTGAAATAATCGTTCAGAGTGTCAAGTTCCTGCTTCAACGCAACCTTTAATTGGTTTATAAGCTGATTATCACAAGTTCCATAAACAGACTTTACCTTATCGGCTTCTGTCAAATATGCACAAACAGAGTAACTCATACCTTTTCTTCATTTAATATTGTCATTCCAGTGTACCATGTCGTATGGATAGTAGGGCAACCCTTTCAGGCTGCTATCATCCAGCCCCAAGACCTTGACCAATGCACCGCTTTCAAAACACCAATAACCGTCATGGTTGATACCATATTTATGGTCGTCATGCCAAGATAAATCAGAATGTCCTCGATACCATTCTTTTTTGAGGTATTTTTCCAATCGTTTCACCGCTTCTGCTTTGTCTTGTTCAGCCAACTCTGTAACAGTGATAGCAATTCGATAGGGTGACGGATATAATACTTGGTTTGTTGTCCTTTCCCAATCAGGAAATCTGTATCTAATCAATGTATCATAAATATAGTCTTTAGCTTCTCTGTCTTTTATCAGTTGCACCAGACCATGTATAAGGTCGTCTTCGTAATCCAACATAATGCCTATTGACAGAAGCCACAACATTTCAATATAAAATCCGTTGTCCGTCCAAAATCTCGGCATTGTTTTGAGGGCTTTCACATAATTGTTTTTCAGCTTATCAATATCCTGTCCCATAGAATACTGTACTAATAAATAACGAAGCCTATAATTGAACAAAGAATCGTAACCTATATGTTTTCCTGAAAGATGCATTTGTTCATAATAACTAATATCTTCATCATACATTTTCAGTTGCTTCAAATACTGTTCTTCTGTAAAAAGTTTATCTCTTGTTTCCATTATGGTACACTGCTTTTTGATGTTAATGGGTTGCAGCTTGCCGCCGTTAGGCGGAACAGGTGCTTGTTATTGCTATATTTCATTCACTATATCATTCATCTTTTTGCTGCAAATATCAACACAATGCTTGTATGAATTAATATCAAATGCGTACTTATATTTAGCCAATTTATTCAAAATCAAATCTCCATTTTTAATCATCAAACTTGTTATTGTAAAAATGAAATAGTTTAAATCTTTTTCCTTATTCCCAGTCCATTGTGTCCTGTCAATGCAAAAACTAACCACATATTCTTTTTTAACATTGTAATATCTTGGTTGATATATTCCTGTTCCGTTATAATAGGATGAAATATCACCATCAAAAAATAATGTTACCTTAAACATGGTAACAGCTTCATTTTCAAATGAAGTAAATGTATCTTTTATAATTTTCCTCATATTGCGCACAAAGGGACTTAAGGCTTTAGATGCATTAAGTTCTCCACCATATACTATATTTAATGTAAATTCCATACTTCCTTAATTAAGTTAGCAATAATGGTTTGACAAGGAGCTGCGTTCAGCAGCTAACTTGGCTTGTTACCAATTATTATTTAGAGGGAATCAGATAACCATTTTTGCTTCAATACAGAATATCTTTTCTTAGAGTCTAAAAGCCATTTGCCTTTTGAATACAAGAATATATATTGCTTCTTTTGTCGTAAAGGCACTTCCCTATATGTGTGAACAGCAATTCTATTTTTCCCTTCTTCTACAATATCGGTAATTTTCTCTTCATTAACATCATATTCATACGACCCTTCATTGCCATAAGATATAGTAGTAGGTCTGCCATACTTGCGTTCACGAGAAGTGCAGTAAGTCAAAAAGATTTTTGATACCAATTCTTTTTGCTTGTTAAACTGTTCTTCAAATGAAAGTTTACTCTGCTTTGCAATATCATTACACATTACTTCCCACTCGTGCATATTCTGCATGAATTGAAGCAATAAATTCTGTATAGTTTCTTTTAGTTCTGTTTCCATATCTGTTCTATATTATTGGTAATGGCTAAGCGGGGAACGCTGTTAAGCGTTATCCCGATTTGTTAATAACTTTTTCCTTCTCAATAGATGCGAAACTCCAATTGTCAAAAGCAGATAGGCAACCAGTAAACCTTGATAAAACCAATACTTATGAAATTTGCCTATGTCTGCTAAAAAAATCTTTCCGCTTGAACCTTGATGAACCACGGATCTATATTCATCACAAAACAAATAATATTCAAAACTCATTAAGTAGGCAAGTGCCAATATAGATAAGGCGATTAGGCGTGATATTTTATGATGTAGCCACAAATCGCTTCCGATAAATAGCACTGAAAAGACAGCCCAATACATAGATGCAAGCGAAAAATGCCACCCTGTTCCGTATAAGGGACTTATAATACTGACACCTGCATAAAGCGTACTTACCAATAGTAAGTAATACAATATTATTTTTATAATTTTCATGTTTCGCACTATTGTTATTAATGGTTCAGCAGGGAACGGCTTGCCGTTATCCTGCGTTGTTAATGGTATATTTATATTTTCCCTTTACTATAAAAAGCCTCTAAAACAAAGAGAAACAACGAAAGGAAAATGTATAATATAAGTATCAATAGATTATTCTTATTAGGCTTTTCATTAAACTTCTCTATGACAGCTTTATACCTTCTTTTCCAGCAGAAACGAATACATAAAAGAATGAATATCAGCCCTAAAGACACATTATACATTGTTCGCGTTGGATAAGGCAATATTTTATATTGTTCCAATACTCCCCATATTGTGTGAATATTACAATTCAGAAATACAGCGAGAATTAACAAAGCTGCATAAACCGCTATTTCGGAATAAGAACTGTATTTCCATAGCCTATAAAATTTGAAAAATAAATAATCTATCATACTTAATTACCATTAATGGCTGGACGGGGAACGGCGTTAGTCCGTTATCCCGGCTTGTTATGAACTTACTTTACCTCTTGTGCCTTTTTATAATTTGCATAGCGAGCATTTAGAGTGTCCCGCCATTCTTGACTTGGGCAAGAGTTTATTAATTGAATATACCTATCATCATCAACACAAACGGACTCTACAAGTCTTAGTAAGCTCCACTGCAAATCATAAAAAGCATTTTCAGGGAAGATTTGTACCAACACCATAGCTTCATCAAATGATATGGGGAATTGTATTTGTTCTAATAAAGTATCATAAGCATTTATCAACTCATCAATGCTATCAGAATCATTGATACTTTCATTAGGCATACGACCTAAATCTTTCAACTGTAAAATTTCATTTCTCATATCGTGTACTCTAATTGTTCATAATGGCTAAGCGGGGAACGCTGTTAGGCGTTATCACGCTTTGTTAGCAATATTTTTACTTCTAAATTCTTTTAATTTCTTTTCAATAAAAGCAAAGTCATTGATTGCTTTAATCCCGTCTTTTGCTCTATCGTATTTTTGTCGCCATTTTCTAATGCCATACAGATAAAACTTTAATCCCTCTTCCGTTAAATCTCCAATTTTTATTTCAGTATTATCTGTAGGCTTTTCTCCTTTTTTTAGTATTTCTTTAGTTGTCAATCCATTATCTTGTAAGAAATGGATGATATTTTCAAAAAAGATAATTTGCTCTGTTTTGAATTTATCAGTTAAGGGTGGTATAGACTTCATTTGAGTAAACCATCCTAATTTTGATATTATCTCGTCTTTATCCATATTTCAAATTTTATTGCTAATGGTTCAGCAGGGAACGGCTTGTCCGTTATCCTGCTTCGTTAATGGTAAATTATATTTTTCCCTGTCTGTGCAATGCCTCTATGAAAAAGCAAGTAAAGGTTGCCACTATATATACAGTAAGTGCCCACACTCCAACTTTACGTTGCACAGAGTTTTCATCCTCATACTTGGTTATAATTCTTCTGTACCTTTTCTTGAAGAAAAATCTGCCACACAGCAATGCTATTAAACTGCCTTCAATGATATAGTATTGAGTATCGGACGGATAATCAATGATTCCGTATTGGGTTAATATACCCCATGCGGTTAATACATTTGTACTTAACATGACCGAAAACAAAAGCATTGCCAAAAATGTGGCTCCTTCCGATACAGAAGAATGAAGCCATAATCTATAAAACCTATAATATAAATAGTCTATCATATACCTTATTACCATTAATGGTTTAGCGGGGAACGCTGTAAGCGTTATCCCGGTTTGTTAGCAAAATATTATACCCATTCTAATATTGGGTTAGGTCTATGAATAAAATACCGTTTATTATCCGAAATTGAAAATATCATTCCCGAATGCAATTTCGTTCAAGTTCCTCTTTTTACAATCCACAACGCCTCCACCCGTCTGTCCGCATCTGTACTGCATCGATTTTCCATGCTTCCCCCACACGTTTCATACAGAAACGATAGTCGAGATTGATTCTTTCATCCTGCGCATAGATGTAAAGTTTGTTGCGGGAAACCTGTTCGGCATCAACCAGGCGGAAGGTGGCATACGTCCCCTCTGGAGAAAGCGACAAAGCGAGCGGCCGATACCCCATCCGTGGCTTCTCGGATACATACTGCTGCCAGATCTGCTGCAACTTCGGTCGCACATCCGGCGCATCAAAATCTGTCTGGTCGGTATATTTCTCCCATTGAGTCATGGCGGCAAAGAAAGCATACAGCACCTGTTCCGCCTGATGAACCGCATCAGCGTCCACCTCCAACTTCTTCTTCGCCTGGCTTCGTTGCAACGAGGCGAACAGCTCCATCTGCTCCTGGGTAAAGAGGTCGCCAGGACGCAAGGAAAGGCGTTTATTGAAAGCAATGCCAAGCACCCCTTCATAAGTGATCTGAGTTTGTCGAACATGCAAATGATTCAGCTTAGGAAGCTGAGCAGCCCGATGCAACCCCTCATCGTCCAGCGACGTGGCACTCAAGTCCAACAGAGCCACCTTACTTGCCTGCATCATGGACAACCCCTTTCCCGTAATTGCAGAATTTCCTGCCAAGAGCAGATACTCCAAAGTGGGCATGGTGGCAAATACCGCAAAGCATGCGTCGGTAAGCTCCGCATATTCGATCCCTACATTGACCATTTTCTTGGCACCTGCCAGCGGTTGAATCTGTTCGTCCGTCAAAGGGTAATGCTTGACATGAAATCCCACCAAAGCAGGATAAGCGCCAATCTGTTGCATCACCTCCACAGATAGCTCGGGCATGAGCATCACGTTATCGCCATCAAAAATCAGTTTGCCGTCTTCCCAGTTGATGGTACGTGCCCGCTTGGGAAAAGAAGTAAGTTCTTTTATCATCGTTCTATCATTTTTAAGGTAATCTTTGTTCATAGACTTTCTGTTTTTGCTAATTTTTCGATAAACGCACCTTATGGTGTAGTTCCTATTCACTATTAAATCATTGTCTAATCATCATCCAAACAATCCAGCGGATTGGGGATTTTTGCTTTATAGGCGTTCGATACGTGCAGATAAATTGCCGTTGTTTTTATATCGGTATGTCCCATAAGTTCCTGTATGGTTCTTAGGTCTGTCCCTTGTTCCAGCAGGTGGGTGGCGAACGTGTGCCGGAGCATGTGCAGGTGTACCCGATGCTTTATTCCGGCTTTCCTTGCCGCTTCTTTCAATATCTTAACCAATGCGCTGGGCGAGTATTGTTCGCCTGCCTGTTCGCCCTCAAAAAGCCATTTTTGCGGTCTGTATTCCCGGTAGTAAGCCCTTAGTTCGTTGAGCAGCTTTTCCGACAGTAGGGAATACCTGCACTTCTTGCCTTTTCCGGCAATCCTGATTAGCATCCGTTCGCTGATGATGTCTTGGGGTGTCAGGTTCAGAAGTTCGCTTCGGCGTAGTCCGGCAGAGTAAATAAGAGAAATCATGCACCTGTGTTTCCGATTGGATAACTGTGCAAAGATGCTTTTCATTTCTTCCCGGCTTAATACTTCGGGCAATGCCTTGTACTCTTTTGCACGGGCTATCCCGCCATAATATTGCCGCTTGCCTTTCCGGACTTTCTCGTAATAGAACTTGATAGCGTTGATGCGCATGTTCTGCTGGGTGGCGGATATGTGCTTTTCCTTTACCATGTGGAGCATATAGCTGTTTATGTCCTCGACCGTCAGCAGGTCAAGGTCTTGCCCCTTGTGGTATTCCATGAAGTCGCTGAAATAGATTTTATAGGCTTTTATGGTGGAAAGGCTGTACCGCTTCTGTTCCAGCAGTTCGAGGTAGCCTCTCGGCAGTATGTATTCCCTTTTAGGTTTGGGATGCCGCACGTAAACCCGGCTGTAATCAATATAGGCGTGGGGCGAATAGCGGTCATAGAAATCCGGCAGTTTAAAAGCGGTGGCAGGTATGTAGGCAGAACTATTGCCTGTCTTTTCCACGTCCGTATCTTGGGCGAGCAGCAGGGCGACAGCCTGACTGTTTACATACTCTATCCGTATGTAGTCCGCACCGTTTCTTTCTTCCTTGTACAGAACGATGCTTCCTCTCTGTTTCTGAACCTTATCCATGTCGCTGAATTTTGCTTCGCTCCAAAGATAAGATAAAAATATCACTTTTTGAACATCTGTTCAAAAATAATAGAGGTTAAAAAAACAAAAGAGTATCAGGCTTTAAGCAGCGAATAGATATGGCGAAAATTTTCTGCCAGTTCGTCCACGTTCAGACCGTTCAGAAATGCTTGTTCGTATGACAGTCCTAAAAACATTTGCCGGAACAAGATAGCCGTTTTCTTCACGTCCGTGTTGCTCCTGATTTCCCCGCTTTCTTTTGCCTTCTGTATGACTTTCTCCCATAGGTCATAGTCTTGTCGGTAGATTTTCTCAATTTTCTGCCTGATACCCGGATAGTACATGCGCACTTGTGACAGGAAATGAAAGTAGTAGAAGTTAGGACTACAATCATGCGGGCTGCAATTATCGCCAATCAGTTCAACAATCCTTTTCATGGAAGCGGCTACTCCCGCCACGTATTGCCCGATGAACTCCGTCAACGTATCGGCAGGAGCGGCAAACTTGTTTTCCGGTTCGTGCATTTGCAACACGTATTTGTCCGCCACAGCCATGAATAAATCCAACTTGTGCGGAAAATAATAAACGATACCCGTTTTTGTCACCCCGCAGGCTTTGGCAAGCGTGATGATGCTTGCTTTCTCGTAGTTCATCCTGACAAATACGCCGAACGCTTTATCTATTACTTCTTCT
>NZ_DS981500.1 GCF_000154845.1 Phocaeicola coprocola DSM 17136
GCTCGCCTGTGGTGGATTCCATGGCACATTTTATGATCTGGACACAATAGAAGCACTTGGCCTTTGTGTACAGTTGGGACTGACTGCATTTACATCTCTGATTCCATACAGTCTGAGTGTTGCAACCTTCCTGGTCTTCTGGGCTATGGACAGAGAAAAGTGGACTGGCTTTTTCCGTACATTGGCAATCGGGCTGGTTCTTGTCCTGCCTTTGTCGGCAATGACCTATTATTATGACTGGTTTGTGCGTCCGCAGATGATGGTCGTATCCGTCGGAAAAATAGTTGAAATGAAGCAGACCTATCCCAACTCTTTGGCAGACAAGTACGGTATAAGCATGGAGCAGATATTGAACAAAAAGCCTATGTCTATGTCCAAGACAAAGCTGACAGCCCAGATAGATTCTCTTGAAACATCTTTTCAGGCTGATATTGACACGTGCGGACTACTGCTCTCCATACTACCGGACACTCTGGCATCGAAAGCCTATGACTGCTATCGGTTGAAAAGAATAGGAGTTGTGTATCAATACGCCGTTCATCCTGCTGCCAGCGAAGACAGTCTGATGTACATAGCACATACAGAATTGTACCAGCACGCATTCGGTGCATGGGAAACATCAAACGAGCTGCAACGTCATAAACAAGAATATTTTGGAAGGACTCTCAATACCGGGTGTATATATATCGCTTATATCCTGTTTGCCTTCTTGGGCTATCTGCTCCGCTACAAACCGATAAAGAAAATATTGGCTGTCTTTGCGATACTGATTGTAGCCGCATGTATTTATCATGAAATAAATTCTCTTGTTCAGGGATATGCAAAGAAACTCAATACAGAATCCCATCAAATTGTGGACGACACCTATAAAGAGATAGATGGGATAAGAGAAAGCAAAGAGCAGGAAATGAATGCAGAGACACAATTAGAATAATTGTCTTAACTACAAAACAGAATGAGATATGGAACCAAAAACAGACATTAACAGACCCTCTACAATCAGAATAATAGCCGGAATCGTTGTGTTATTATGCTCATGTCCAATTTCTGGAATATGTTTTTCCGGAATAGAGTATCTTATGGAGCATTACCCTGCCCGGAAATTCCTGTTTTTTGAATATTTATGGGGAAAACTATTAATAGTGTTGATATCCGGAACAATTTTTTTTGCACTATTAGGAGTTATAACTATATTCTTATTAATAGCAGTGAGAATATGGAGTGGGAAAAGAGAAAAAGTAAAACATATCATATATCCTTTCCCTGCCGTATTGACAACTGAAATTGCCGATTTCTACAAGGTTGAAAGGGCTGATGACCAATTTCTTATTTTCACTACACCTTCTCAAATACGCGGATTTCTGATAGGTATCGGAGCAGCTATTTTATGTACTGGGATATTCTTGTTCTGCAAAGAAATAGACAACCCGTACAGTGAAATTTATTTGCCTGTTTCAAGTGCAACATTTATTTTAGCTCCATTTATTCTGCTGGTCAGCCAAGTATTTGCACATAAACGTAGGTTTGTACTGGACAGGATGAACGGTACTGTAACATTTCCACGCCATTTGTTCTTTCCTCGTTGTACTGTTCCTTTCTCGAAGGTCATTCCGGGATATTCAAAAGGTACTATGAACCTTGCATTTAGGTTTTGTTTTTTACATCCGCGAACTAAAGCAGCCATACCTGTTCTTGCAGAATATGATTCCGATTGGTGGCCATTCTATGTACTCTATATGGACAAGAACCGCCCGCTGCCGCAAGGCGAAGTGTTCGACCCCTACCGCGAGAAGGACTTCCTGCGTAGAAAGGCGGCAGGTTTCCCAAAACCGATATATCCCAGTATATCCCTTGTAACAGACGCTTATATGGGATATATATACGGTACGGATGAATTTAAGCAAAGACTGACAAAAATGAAGCACGGAATAATACATTGTTACACAAGAGTATCATGGTATTGTCAGAAGAATGAAATAGAATATGAAAATCCAAACGATTTAGTATTAATCGGTCTTTGGAAAAAACAGTTTGTGTTCAAACTCTTCGCTCCGGAAAATGTAGAATACATCGTAATCCCGGACAATACGGTATTGACCGACTGTTTTTTATGCGACAGTGAAACGGATGAAGTAAAATATATCAAGTAAACTAAAAATCAACAGAAATGAAACAATGAAATACCCATGAGATAAAAAATCACGCCCAAGAGAATGTAAATAGTCAAGCTGAAGTTACCTTTGTATAGTGTAACCCTAAAATGTATCAGTTATGGCAGAAGTGACATTCCCTCAGTTGATACAGCGCGCTTGCGGTATCGACGTCCACCTGAAGGTTGTGGTGGCGACAATTGACGGAGCAGGCATCCAACGCGAGACCCGCTCATTCAAAACCTTCACGAGTTCTTTGAATGAATTGAAAGAATGGCTATTGTCCAATGGTGTAACGCATGTGGGAATGGAGAGTACCGGTGTTTACTGGAAGCCGGTTTATAAGGTTCTTGAAGATTCCATTCCCAATGTCTGGATAGTCAATGCCCGTCACATTAAGAATGTTCCGGGTCACAAGACAGACAAGATGGACAGCGAATGGATCTGCAAGCTTCTTCTGGCAGGTCTTCTCAAACCGAGCTATATTCCTCCCAAGGAGCAGCGTCAGCTTCGTGACCTGACGCGTTACCGGAACAAGCTTATTCAGCAGATAGCTTCAGAGAAGAACCGTATGATGCGTATTCTTGAAGACTGCAACATCAAGCTTTCAAGTGTAGTAAGTAATACAAGCGGTACGACAGCTACTTCTCTTATTGATATGCTTTGTGAAGGCAAAGTCCTTACTCTTGATGATATAAATTCAGTTTATCACGGTAAACTGTCAGCCAGTCCTGAAGAATTGCTTGAGGCGTGTACCGGTTTTGTTGAAGAGCATCACATTTATCTTCTTCAGATGATCCGAAAGGATATAGACCAGACTCAGACTTTGGTTGATGATTTGTCCGAACGTATAAAGAGACTGTTGTCCAAGTACGAGAATGTCCTTGAACTTCTCAGGGAGATTCCCGGTTTTAGCACCAAGGTTGTAGAGGATCTGGTTTCTGAGATAGGTCTTGACATGTCCCACTTCCCTTCTGAAAAGCATCTTTCGTCCTGGGCCGGTCTTTCTCCGGGCAACAACGAGAGTGCGGGTAAAAAAAAGCGCACGAATCACTCACGGAAACAAACAGGTAAAGGCGGTAATCACAGAAGCCGCATGGGCTGCGACCCGTACAAAGAATACGTTTTTTAGTGAGAGATACCATCGTATAGCTGCCCGCAGAGGAAAGAAACGTGCCTTGATTGCAGTGGGACATTCTCAGTTGATATCCGTTTATCTGATACTGAGTACAGGGTCCCGTTACCATGAACTTGGAGCACAATATATGCAATCCAAGATAGAGCAGAAACGCAAGGTATATTTGTCTTCTGAACTTAAAAAGCTTGGATACAATGTCTCACTTACTAAAGTTCCACAAGCTGTAACACTGAACTAATAATATAGACCAAAGGCCGACTTTTACTGGAATTACCATAGCCCGACAATGAAATTGGTTTCAACAGCTAAGCGCCAAAGATTGTGACTTATGTACACGTGTATGAAACTTTTAAATTCTTAGCTGTTGCTATTTATTATTGTACAATAGCCGCACTTGTGTTCTCATAAGTGCTAATCTTTCTTTTATCCAAAACCTCGGATTTATATCAATTTTAGTATAAACCTGTCCTACTTTGTGTGTAGGACGCTTAATATTTACGTATGAAAATGAATTTTAATATGAAACTGAAAATACTGGTTATCATGGGACTTGTCTGTTTATCTTGCGGCTACCATGCGGAAGGCAGGGTGAATCCGGGTGTAACAGAACTTACCAGAGAACAGAAAGAAGACTTAAAGAAAATGTACGGAAGGTACCAGCTTTTCACCACGACTTCCGGTATTCCGGAATACTCCGTGGCTAAGGCAAGAACAGAACCTCTTCCGTGGGTAAAAGCGGAAAGGGAGTTTGACCCGACTCCGGAAGTACCGTCTGAGTAATGCATAGCTTTTTATAGAGAGAGTTAATTAAAAAATATTGCGAAAATTCAAATATCAAATATGAGAACAATTATGGATATTACAACACTTTTGATTATGGGATTACTTAGTTTTGGGCTTGGCGGATGCTCCAATGCTCAAAATAAGCAAGAGCACTCGAATGTCAAAGAGATTGGTAATGTACCCAAAGAAAATGTGGACTCTTATGTTTATAAAAATGAAAGCAGACCTGTGTACTATGCCAAATATGGTAATCGGGGTTGCTTATTTGAATTGAGAGTAAATGATATATTGATGACAGAAATAACCTATCCGACTAATATAGGAGAAGCATTGATAACAATTAATCCTACTATATTTAAATCAGGAAGGCAAACTGTTGAGATTCATTTATCTCCCATAGAAGGAGAACACGTTATAAGTAATAAAAAGCCGTTTCGTTTGGAAATTGGTTATTATGATTCTACAGAAGAAGTAGATGAGTCAGGAGAAGCGACTTGGCATACTGTTTTTACTCTTCCAGATATTGAAATACCGGAAAAAGGGTTGCCATACATTGATATGAAGGGGGAGTTCGAAGCAAATGTACCTTATCAATATACTTACTGGGATGATTGCGTTGATTTAAGAACAATACCTGATATTGAACAGAAAATCGTCAAAGAGTATGAATATGTCAGAAAATTAATAGCACAGAAAGATTTAGAGCAGTTAAAGAAGTATTTTATTCCATCTTATCAGGAATTTGCAATTACTATATATCAAACAAAAGAAGAAATAGAATCTGATTGGAGGGAAACTTGTAAACTTATAAATAAGCACTCAACAAGTGACCTTCAACCAATAGAAGAGTATCGTATCGTGTTTTCAAGTAATGGTCGAAGCGTATCTTTACGGTCAAATAAATATAACGGATACCCGAGTGCTTTGATTTTTATAAAGGAAATAGACAATGGAACCAGGTTGAGATATGGATATATTGAGCTACATCTTGGGATGAAAAAAGGAACTGATAAGCTGATTCCTCTTATGATATAAATTCTATTTTATGAGCACTCAAGGTTTTAAAAAAGGGATGCTACTTCATTCCTACTTTGAACGGTTAGCAAAAAATAATTGGAAAACGAAAAAGGGAGTTTAGGGGTGGTAGTATAACTTTGAAACAGCAACTAATAATTAAAGATATGAAAAGCAGTATGAAACAATTCGTATTTATTATAGCATTTCTTTTACCTGTTCTATGTAAAGGACAAGCTATTGATAATTCAGAAAATAAAAATATGGATATGAAAGTTAAAGAATTTTTAGAGAAACGGGCTTCCTTGATGAAGTCCTATCCTGTCAAACCAATGTATTACATCCAAATAAACAAGCAGGAATGTAAGGTTATTGTTTCTGTCAATGACATATTGATAGGACACCAATTTGTTAAAGATGAAGGGCAGACAATGCTGCTTCCTATCAATGCCTATTTAAGAAGCAGTGGTGAATTTTCTTACGGAATAGAAGTCTTGCCTAAGAAAAATGAACTTTATTTGACCGATAAGGCATGGGTTGATGTGAAAATATACTATTTGGAAGATAAAGAACAGCCATTAAGCGAAGCTAAACAACTGGGAGAAAGCCTGCGTTTACCGGCAAATATAGGAGAGAAAAAATTGAAGGTCTTTAAAGGAGAATCCTGTTTTACAGCAGAACTGCCTTTCGATTATAGCGATAAATTAAAGAACGCACAAGATTTATCTGCTATTCCGGATTTGGAACAAAAAGTCGTTGATTATTACAATAAAGTACAAAAGTGGATAATCGATTGCGATTTATACACTTTTTTAAGGGAGACCGCTGATGTTACATTGCATGAAGCCGAAATGATATATTTAAAAAAGGAAGATTATCCTGAATTTTCAAAAGGGGCTAAAGTTTTCTTTAACATTGATGGAGTTTTAGATAGAAAAGTCCTTCCTATACAAAATTATGAAATGGTACTTTGTCATGATAATAAATTAGTGCAATTGCGTTCTAAAATTGACTTGAAGACAGTCTTGCGTGTGGATTATTATAAATCGAAAGAAGATAAAGATGCAAAAGCAAATACCATTACAAGTAAAAACATCATGCTTTATATACCTGACGGAGAGAACGAACTTAAAATGTTCTATTAAATGAACACTCAAATTTAAAGGAATACGGATGGTAAATTATGATCGTGATAATGGTTTCTTTGCTTTTTGTCTTTTCCGCTACGGCTCACGAAAGAAAATATGAGGTGACGGGGTGTCTTTGCCGCTATCGGAATATAAAAATGTACGAACCATGAAAATACTGATTATCGCTATGGTGATATTGAGTTGGTTTACTTCTTACTCCGGCAAAAAGGAGAAGCAACAGGAGAAGGGATTTCGGCGCATACAAGAAGAAAACGACCGATTGCGTAACGAAATCAAAAGCCTGCAAACCTGTAAGGAAAAGGTGCACCGGGAACTGTGCCGGGTACGTGATGAATAAAGGACTTTCGGAAAAATACACGTGAATACAGAACTATAAAATAATTTTTCGCACAAAATGGAAACGAAATATAAGGTCATATTGCATATACTTCTTTATCTACTAACCTTTTTCGCTTACCTTAAGGCGTTGGAATGGGCTATTGAACATGGCCGTGCCAGAGTGCCCACAAGCGATGCGATGGGGCAAGGTATGAAAGATGCACTCAATACTTTGGTCTATACAGTTTTGGCGATTGCGGTGGTTTATGTGGTTAGCATGCTGATTGCAAAGTTTCTTCTTAAAGGGAGCATTTTACTTTCGGCTTGTATCAATGGTGGATTAATACTGCTATGGATAGCCATCTTTGTTTTTGCCAGCCGGAATCAAAAAGTACGACCTATCTCTGATTATCTGATAGTGGAAATAAATACTCCTTGCCTTTATCCCATCACTGTTTGTGACTGTAAAATAACATTGCCGAACGCGGTGACGCATATAGGCTTGGAAGAAAGGTAGATAAACTGATAGCGGTAGAAGGCGACGCATGGGGAAAAGGGGGAGGCGAAAAGATATATATTCTTTCCGATTCGCTTCCCTCGCATATTGATATAAGCTATTTGTCTTATGTGGAAGATAAAGTGTACCATGTGGAAGAGGATTTACCCGTAGAAAAAATTAATAAATTGTATCATGAGCGGTGGTTGAATGGATGGAATGAAGAACAACGTTATGACGGATTGGTTATCGGGTGCGCTCCGTATGGAAGCGTTCAAATATGGCTGCGTAGTGATATACACGGAGGACGGCGTACCGAAGTGTGCTCATTCAAGGGAAAAGAAGAATCGGAAGCCCTGTGGGGGTACAAGATGGATTGTGATGGCTTTTATTATAAATATGATAAAGAAAAAGTTAGGAACGAGGTCTGGGAGAATCTAAAAGCGAACGGATTGCCGGACACTCTCTTCTTTAATAACAGCCATATCCGGTATAATTACCGTATCGTGGTTGAAACGGAATCGATGGATGATAAGTTGCATGATATGGAGTTGGTTCTCTGTAACGGAGAATATGATAATACTTCCCAAAAACAAATTCCCGATTGCGATTATAAGATGCAGGTCTGCCCTAAATATATTCGATTGGAATGGCAGAACAGATATAAAAGTACCTGCTTGGATTTTAAGCCAAATGAGATTTTCGATTTTTTCAGTTCATCATTCGGTGGTGATTGTTCGCAACCGGGCGATTTCGTGATACAGTTGAATAAAAGCGGTGAGTTAAAAAATATAAGCCTGAAAATCGGGAAGAATATATATATCTATGATAAGGAAGCAGGGGTATGCCAACGTTCGGAACAAAATATTTAGTTGCTGTTAATTAAAAATATTGTCATTATGAAGAAAATACAAATCAACCTGTCAGTGTATCTTATAGTATTGTTCTTCACGCTAACAGCCTGTGGAGAAAGAACGGACGGTCTGTATGGCACACACTACAGCCGCTCGGAACTGGAAGAAATGGGTGTAAACACCGAGCATCTGTTTATTTTCGACGGCGATAAAATAACTTATAACGGCAAAGAGTTTTGGCCGGGAATGAGTATTAAAGATACCTTGCTTAAAAACTGTATTACAAATAATATCTTAATAACTTAAGTTTCGCAAGTAAAGTGTAGCTCCTCAGGCGGCTGGTGTCAGCCTGTCGAAAGCCTGCTTTACTGCTTTGATTTGTTTATCGTTTGATATTACTTGTTCTGTCAGAACCATTGCATCACAGTTAAGTACCTCGGCAATGACGTTTATAACTTCTACGATCAGCAGCCAAATTTTTTCGGCTACTGAAAGTTCAACAGAGTTCTTTGAAATTTCAGCAAAGAGTCCTCCGATAGTTTCGTATGACTCATTGCGTTTGACATAACTGAGTATATTGTACTGTAGTACGCACAATGATATGCCTGCAATCTGTCCGGCGAAGTCTCTGCACTGGTTCTTTCCGAGTTTGAGGTTTTGCTTCATCTCTTTATGAGCCACTTCGATAACCCATCTTCTTGAATAAAGTCTGAAGGCTTCTTTTGCATCAAGTTTAAGATCAGAGGTAAGCAGAGCATTCCAATTGCCGTTCTTACCTCTTCTGTAGAAGAGCAGACTGACCTTAATGCCGGAGATTTTAGCAGAGACAGTTGCTGTGTAGTAACCGATTGAGCGGCTATACTTTACGCTCTTGGATTTCTGGAGAGCCTTGATAAGCTCAGGCGCTGTCTTGTTTCCAAGATCTGTCTCATACTTGGTCTTGCCCATCTTTATCATTCCGATAAGGTGGCATCCAAAGTGCCTTGAGACTACGAACTTCAAAAGCTCAAAGCAGGTAAACCAGCTGTCAACAAGAAGATAATCGAAACGTACGCCCTCTATGATTGAGCGTTTGAGCATACTGATGGCCGTCTCAATCTTACTTGCAAAATACTCAGCGCTACGCCTGGCAATACACTTATCCTCTGAGTGTTCCTTGCAGTAGCGAGCTTCCGTCTGTTTCTTGGATAAACCCTGTGGCTTATCGCTTCGTTTTCCTTCCTCTCCATGAAGAGAAAAGTCAAGGAGAAACTGGGATACACCATCCGTAAAACAGAGGAACATTGCCTTGAATCCAAGTATAGGCTTCATTTGGGTATGAGAGAATACCTTGCCAATCTTCTCGGTCTTGAATCCGGTCTTCGGAAGGTCTGTATCATCGATGATGACACACCTGATGTCCGACTTCAATGTCGTTCTACGTTTCACACGTGAATACACCTGCCTGAAAACCGAGTAGATTATACGTCGCCAATTGATGTTGCCGTCGTTCATGAAACGATAGAACATATCTTTGTGGCAGACAAACATCTTGCCCAGGGCAGAAGACGAATAGTTGGCAGCATTCTTAATTGAAAAGAACGGGAACAGAACAAGCAGCTGCAACACCTGAAGACAGGTGAATTTGCAATTCGGATTCTTAACTGACCCGATGACTTTGCTTTGTATCCTTATGCTGTTCATAATGGTTGATATGCTGTTTATTGCCTTGCTAGAGTCATTCTTTGCAAAAAACTCTTGGAGTTCACCGATAATATATCTATTTTTGTTCATGGCTAAAGGGTGCTATATCGTTTGTTTGGCGACATTAATATAGTGATAATCATCGAATTATCAAACTCTTTAGCCTTTTTTATTACATTATTTGAGTACTTGCGAAACTTGAATTAATAATATAAACTATCATGAAATCTTTTCTTAGTATATTTTTTTTATGTGTGAGTTATACATATTGCATTGGGCAAACTAAAAATAGTAATAATATGACCTATTCCAAGAACAATGAACCAAGAGATTATAGTAAAATGATCTATTCATTATCTGTAAATAGTATGGATTGTGAATTTGTTGTCAAAGTTGATGATGTGCTGGCTTTTAAACAGGAACAAGGTTCTGGAGGAAGCACCACATTCAAATTGAATCAATTCATTTTGAATAATGGTGAGCATACAGTAGAGGTTGAAATGTATCCATTGCATGGTAAACATGTCTTGGGTGATGCACAAGTAATTCTTACCTTTCACCGTTATCCTAAAAATGATATGGCTAATAGCTATGATTCTTTTAAAACTGTAAAGTCATACATTTTGAATGAAGCCGGAGAAGTTGTTAATGACATATCAAATATGAAAAGATATTCATTTTCTGCAACTTTTCAAGCTACAGGACTACCTATTGGGAATATGGGATGGAAGAATTCTGTAACTTTACAAAAGGAAGATCAGGCTAAGTTGCATAAAGAATTGTATAATGAGTATCGCAAAATACATGCTATTTTAAAGAATAAGGATTTAGACGCATTTTTAGAACTCACAAGACCACGTGAGGAGTTGATAGATTTTACTAATTGTTTTAGAGATATTGATAGAAAGGCACGTTTGAATGGCATTAATAATATGATAAATGCAAAAGGAGCAATATTGAGTGAATTGCCGGAAATACATGAAACTCATATGCTTTTTGAAGCCAATGGAAAATTAGTTACTTTATTGGATAATAATAATCGTGCAATTATTCAGTTTGTTAGTGAGCAAAATAATTCAATGAGAAATCAAATTCTATTTAAATTTTATAGAAAGGATAATAATTCAATGTTAGAAGTCATAAATTAATATGAGCACTCAAAATTATAGTGAAAAGTCGTCAAGATCCGCATGTATCGCCATGCTAAGGACTATTGGGGAATATATATAGAAATTAATCAGCACCGTATAAAATAGCCAATATTTCCCCACAGGGATTCAGGTTCTATCTTCCGGCATATATGGTAACCATTCTATTTTCCGCCTTGACACGCATGTTCCCTAAACCTACCTTTGCGCCGTAACCCTTAAACAACAATGATTATGGCAAAAGAAAAAGTAAACTACCAGGAGGTATATGACCTCTATCAGTTATGCAGTGAGACCAAGGAGCTTCGTGAGTTCTGTGCGGATTATGGAGTAAATTACGACAAGTTCATGAACTGGCAGCGTCATCAGCTATGGAGCGAAAAGTTAGGCAAGACAGTTCAGGTTGAGCAACCCAAGGTTGCCAAAGTCCGGATAACCGGCAAGCCTTGCAACAGTCCAACCGTAAAGTTGGAGGTGAAACAACCTGAAGGTGAATCTCCGATTAAGTGGGTAAAACTGCAATTGACATCAGGTGCCACACTGTTCCTGAGAAACACCACAGTTCTTGATTTGAGTCTGTTGCTCAATAAAATGATAGGATGATATGCTTGGACTTAGCGCTAACCTGAACTATTACCTGTTTAACGGTAATGTGGATTTACGGAAAGGAATCTTCCGCCTGTGTGAGAGTATAAGGGAAGAGATGTCACTTGACCCGAGCGATGCATCCAATGTATATATGTTCATGTCCAGGAACCGGAAGGTCGTTAAGAAACTTCATTACGAACGCGGTTTTTATGTGCTTTACGAGAAACGTCCTGTCAT
>NZ_DS981499.1 GCF_000154845.1 Phocaeicola coprocola DSM 17136
TCAATCCTGCCGTCAAACCACTTGGGATGACCACGTTTTCCTGTTTTCTGCTCCAATGTCGGATAGTACAGGATTACGTCATTCCGAAAGCGGCTGATGACATGGAAATCGTTCTCACACATAGGTGTTATGAATGTTTCCTTGGAAAAGAATGCGTCTGCAACCACCGTTCTGGACAGGCTCTGTAGCTTGTCTTTTCTACTGATAAGATAGCTGCTGTACCAGTCAACGAGGCTCTTGTCCATATTATCCAAGGTCTTACAATCCGGCGTCTGAATGGAACCTAAAGTCATGCATTCATGATTGTCGATGTCAATGACACCGATGCCCATGATTTCCAGTCCACGCTTGTATTCTCCTGCACAACCGGACCAGAAGTAACCTATCCAAGGTGTCTTCTTGCCTGATTTGGGAATATAGGAAGGATCGATGGCGATGGCTTTTCTTTTGCCTGTGAGATGCTTGCTGATGATAGAGCCGTTGAACGCAAACCAGTCGAAAGTTTCATGCTCAAAAAGGTTACGATAAGTCTGTTCTGAGAAACAGCCATATCTGCCCAATTGGAGGAAGTTTATACGATCCGGGATGGCCATGAATAATTTCATGGTGTCCATGAACGTTTTTTCAAAAGGTTTGTGTATATTCGCTACTGATTTGAGAGCCGACAGGCACTCGGATTGGTATTGCATAAGGAGTGTTTCTTTAGTCATAATCAGAAGAGTTCAGAGACTTCTAATTTACTAAGAAATAACGAATCATGCAATACTTTCATCCTTTATTATCAGCATGTTAGCTCTCCTTTTTCAGCACATTTCTTCATGCTTAACCATTCGTTTTTGACAACATTTCAATGACCTCTTTAGTGTTTCCGAACCAGCTTTTGCCGGTTCTATTGTTTAACTTTTAATTTTTCGGTAAAAATTTACCGAAGTATTGTTTTTTATACTCGTAAAGTATTGCTTACTTCGCATTATGAAAAACGATTATTTGAATATGCTAGCCAGCCTCGTGTTGCCGGCTCAGATATTAGATTACTTTCTTATCTCTGGAGTTGAACAAACCTCTCAAGAGATTCATATTAGTCTGGATGAAAAGATGAATTCCAAGTTAAGCAATGACGAACATTTTGAATCCAAAGGTTTTATGGAAGCTGTTAATGTGACAGACTTTCCCATACGGGACCATAAGGTAATCCTCAAGATCAGACGTCGTCGTTGGACGGACTTGCGCACAGGTAAAAGTTTCAGTATTCCCATCGACCTCGATGTTGTAGCCAAGGGAACCAGATACTCCAAAGAATTTGGGGCTTTTTTAAAAGAAACGTATGGAGACATCCCCAGTGACCTGCCGTACGCTTGAGGAATTCTATCATATAGATGGTCATACATTTGAAAAACAGTACAAGGAGGTTCTCAGCGGATATCGTAATTGGGAACAGTTATCCCATGCCGGTGAATGGATGCTGTTTCCGGAAAATATGGGACCGTATCTGGCGATTGACGAGACCTCACTCTCCAACGGTGAACTTTACACCTTTGTAACCAACCGTGATGCCTGTACGAGAGAGTGCTCCCTGGTAGCTGTCGTGGCAGGAACTAAATCAGAGGATGTAATAGCTGTGCTGCAACGAATTGACGAGGAAAGCCGTTATGCCGTTAAAGAAGTGATACTTGACCTTTCAGACTCCATGCGCAAGATTGTACGGACTGCATTTCCTGAAGCCAGCCGTGTGATAGACCGTTTTCACATTCAGAGATTAGCTTGTGATGCTGTGCAGGAATTACGCATCAAACACCGTTGGGATGCCATACAGCAGGCCAATGAGGAAATGGAAGAAGCTAAGCGGAAGAACGAAGATTATGTCCCATACCGATATTCCAATGGCGATACCCGTAGGGAATTACTTATACGCTCCCGGTATCTGCTTTTCAAGTCAGCTGATAAATGGACAGAAAAACAGAAGCAAAGGGCAGCAATCCTATTTGAGGAATACCCTGACATCAAAAAGGCATACGGTTTGTGCCATTCCCTGCGGATGATTTTCTCTAAGAATACCATAAAGGACGCTGCACGTCTGGCTATGGCACGATGGTATAATAAAGTAGAAGAAGCAGGGATGCATTCTTTTAATGTCATTGCTGCTACTTTCTATGAGCACTATGATGAAATACTGAATTTCTACAACCATCGTTCTTCAAATGCGATGGCAGAATCGTTCAATGCAAAAATTAAACTGTTCAGAGCAAATCTAAGAGGAGTAGCTGATAAGAAGTTCTTTTTATTCCGCATTGCGAAGCTATATGCGTATCCCCACTAAATTTCTACTGACCCCATTTATTCGCCGTACCCTCAGCTTTTACGTTGTCCCGTGAACTCGAGGTTTGAAAGAATTTGAGTAAAAATAAAAAACTAGCTTATTACATTCTAATAAGCTAGTTTTCTGAAGTACACCCTCAGGGATTCGAACCCTGGACCCACTGATTAAGAGTCAGTTGCTCTACCAACTGAGCTAAGAGTGCATCATTTATTTTAGAGGTTCCTGGCGGATTCGAACCGCCGTACACGGTTTTGCAGACCGCTGACTAAGCCACTCATCCAAGGAACCATTATTTTCAGCAACCGTTATTTTCAATTGCGATGCAAAGGTACAACTATTTTTTGGAATAAACAATACTTTAACTGAAAAATATTAAAAAGAAATATATTATTTTTTTAGTAGACAAGGATTATCTTAAATAAAAAAGAGATTTTTGGAATCTAAACATTACAGACTTTAGTATTAAGAATCAACAAAATACATGCTCCTTTTTCACTTACCAGCAGATATCAGAAGAGTTTTAAAAAACTTACATCTATAATATAGATTTTACCTGCCGATAAATAGAAAAGAAGCATGTTCAATTCTTACAGATATATGATAAATATCATTTTTTTAATTCATATTCCAAACTTGCCATAATGAATGGTCCTATCGCCTTACCTTCATTACTTACAATTGTTACATCCTTACCACACAAATAATAACTAGCTGAACCATCACGAGAAGGATCTTTTGCCGGACCTAAACCAGCAGAACGGCAACTCTGATTTAAATTAATAGTCCCGTCATTATTTGATGTAACAAATGTTTTCAGAAGTCCCTGATATGCTTTTTCCGCAACCTTTTCATATGATTTTGGAAGAATACCCAGACGAACTCCCTTCAGATATGCATAAGTGAACATACTAGAAGCAGAAGATTCCAGATAGTTTGCAATACCACATTCTCCAACATACGAATTATCATATTGAAGAAGTTGGTACCAAACTCCGCTAGTTTTATCCTGCCAGCGCTTTAAACCTTTTGCTACAGTATTTGTAATAGTTACTAATTCCTTGTAGTCAGCATGAGTTTTCGGCATCACTTCCAATACATCTACTAAAGCAGCAAAGTCCCATCCCATACCACGTCCCCAAAATTCTTTTGAGCAACCTTTGTATGGTTCAGTCTTATTCGCCCAGAAAGAATTGCTATCTTCCGGATTTGCTGACCAGGCATGATAATAAAGCTGTTTGTCCTTATCATATGTATGGCGAGCAATTGTTTTAAACTGGTGAGCGATATCTGTCCAAGCCTGCTCATTATCCGGTTCAAAATTAGCTTGCCATTCAGCATAAAAAGCAGCCCCCATGTAAAGTCCATCCAGCCACATCTGATCGGGATAAATATCTTTATGGAAAAAACATCCTTTTGCATCGCCCGACTGAATACGAGAATAATCATTCACCAAGTAATCATGCAAGAAATCAGCAGCTTTCTTATAACGGCTTGCATTATCCGTTCCATTTTGCTTGTCAAGTTCTTTTTCCCGCTTATACAAAGCAAAAAGAACTTTTCCTGAATTTATATTGTCTATATTTCCTTTTTTAAAATTCTTAAACGTACCATCCGGATTAATGGCATTATCCGCATATTCTTTTGCCCACTGATAATAGTTACCAGTCCAGTCAGCATATTGATACTGCTCACATAAATTAAGAAGAGATTTAGCTACAAGACCGTTTACATAATCCCATGACTTTCCATGAGTCCATTGTTTACCTTGTGATTGTGCCATTTCCTGCGAATAACGTTGCTGTGCTGTTGCAGAAACTGATGCCAGAAACAAGCATACAGAAAAAAATAATGTTTTCATGTTTTATTGATTTTATATGAATAATAGTTTTCCCATTACGAAAAAAGGTCGGCTGAATATATCAGTCGACCTTCCCTATGAGGTTCCTGGCGGATTCGAACCGCCGTACACGGTTTTGCAGACCGCTGACTAAGCCACTCATCCAAGGAACCATTTCCTAAAAGTAACCGTTTTTTCCCGATTGCACTGCAAAGGTATAACTAATTTTCGAATCTGCAATACTTAAGGGCTATTTTTTTGCTTTTCCCATGTCTTTACAACTTTGCTTATTCGACATAGCACAGCCCGAACAGCCACAACCGCAGCCACTTACCCCAGTTCTTCTTTTTCTGAAAAATTTAAAGAAGTGTTTCCCTGTGTACATCACACAGAGAAGCACTATGATATAAACTATAATATCCTGTACACTCATATTTCTTATTTTATAAAAATATACCTCCTACCTGATGAACCAGGAAAGCAACAATCCATGCCAGCAAAGTAGTATAACAGATTGTAAATGCAGCCCATTTCCAGCTGCCTGATTCATTTTTAATTGCTGCCACTGTTGCGATACATGGGAAATAAATCAAAACAAACAGCATATAACCATAGGCAACCAGCGGAGTAATCGGAATACGATCAGCAAGGTCGACCGATTCGATACCATCATCATTCGTATAAAGCACTCCCAAAGTACTTACAACAAGCTCTTTCGCACCTATTCCCGACAGAATACCAACACCCATCTTCCAGTCGAATCCCAATGGCTCTATTACAGGTTCAATAGCTTTTCCTATTTGTCCGATATACGAATTTTCCTGCTGTTCTGCCGTCGTAGAATAAGCATCATGATTAGGATAATACCCCAGGAACCAGATAATGACAGAAGCAATCATAATAATACCTCCCATTTTCTTCAAATATTGTGCTCCTTTTTCCCATGTATGTCGAAGTACAGATTTAGCAGTCGGCATGCGATAAGGAGGAAGTTCCATAACAAAAGGAGCATCATCTCCCCTCACAATAAAGCGGCTGAAGATACGTGCCATCAACACCGCCAGCAAAATACCTGTTACATAAATCGACAAAAGTACCAGACTAGCCTTTGAAGGGAAGAATGCTCCGATCATCACCAGATAAATAGGCAGACGTGCGCTACACGAAATAAGCGGATTTATCAGAATTGTAACCAGACGAGATTTACGACTTTCGATAATACGCGAAGCCATAATAGCAGGAACATTACATCCAAAACCCATAATCAGCGGAATGAACGATTTTCCATGCAGCCCCATTTTGTGCATAATCTTATCCATGATAAAAGCTGCACGCGCCATGTATCCGGAGTCTTCCATGAACGAAATAAAAATATAGAGAAACAAAATATTAGGCAAGAACACGATAACCCCTCCTACTCCTCCTATTATACCATCTACAATCAGATCTTTCAGCGGACCTGCCGGCATAAATGTTTCAGCCAACGATGCTATCTGCTCAACCAGCCACTCTATCCATCCTTTCGGATATTCTCCAAATACAAAAGTACATTCAAACATCAGATAAAGAAAGACAAAGAAAATAGGGAATCCCCATATTTTATGTGTCACAATACTGTCTACGATACGCGTAAACATTTCCGTATTCTGATTCTTCTCTGTATATGTTTCCTTTAAAGCCCCGGTTATAAATCCATATTTAGCATCAGTAATAGCCTGTTCGCTGTCTTCGTTCATCGATAAACGTATTCTCTCAGCTTCCTTATCGCGAACTCTTATCACCTCCTCACCATTGGGCAAAGTAGAAATGACACGCTGCTCAATATCTTTATCATTTTCCAACAACTTAATGGCTAGAAAACGTGTAGAGTACTTGTAACGGATATTTTCGTTCTTACATATCACCTCCTTTACCGCATCGATACTCCGCTCCAGTTCAGGCCCGTGATTAATGTGAATATGACGAATATAACTCTTTCCATCAAAATCATGAGTTTCCTCATCATGACTGCCATATTTATGATCGGGAACATACTTATCATGCCATTCACGATACTCGCGCATAGCCTCATCTTGTATTTCTTCCTTCTGACCAATAAAATCAGCGCCTTCATAAAGACCGATAATTACATGAAACAAGTTATCAATACCCTTTCCTGTACGGCTTACTGTTGGAACAATAGGCACTCCAAACAACTGTCCCAGTTTTTTATGGTCAAGCGTATTTCCGCTATGAAGAAGCGCATCATACATATTCAGCGCCACAACCATACGGACGTTCATATCAATAAGCTGAGCAGTCAAGTATAAATTACGTTCCAGGTTTCCTGCGTCCACCACATTGATTATCACATCAGGAGTTTCGTCAATGATATGCTTGCGCACATAGAGTTCTTCAGGGCTGTAAGCCGAAAGTGAGTAGGTACCCGGTAAATCAACCAGACGGAAATGATAACCTTGAAAATCGAAGTGTCCTTCCTTGGCATCAACTGTCACTCCACTGTAATTACCTACATGTTCATGCGAACCGGAAGCGACATTAAAAAGTGATGTCTTTCCACAGTTCGGATTTCCCACCAAGGCCACATTGATAGTACGCCGTTTCCCGCTGGCAATTTCCTTCAGTTTTGCTTCAGACACAGGAATATCTTCCGCTATCGGATCATGGAAGTGGGTTTCCTGCATGGATTCACGTGCTTCTTCTTCACTCATCACTTCTATCATGGCAGCCTCCTGCCGGCGAAGTGATATTTCATATCCCATAATTTTGTATTTGATAGGGTCTTTCAATGGAGCGTTTAAAAGGACCTCAACTGTCTTACCCTTTATAAAGCCCATTTCAATAATGCGCCGGCGAAATCCTCCATGACCCATTACCTTTATTATCACACCCTTCTCTCCTGTTTGTAGTTCCGATAATCTCATGTTTGTTTTTATTTTGCGGCAAAGATAAATCATTGAATCATGTTGTGCAAGTTATTTAGATTGTTTTTAAATAAAAGATAAAAAAGAGTTTTTCATGGCCATATAAATGCCCAAATATGAGATATGAAAAGAGCTCATAACTTTTCGTCTGCACACTCATCAAATAATACGAATGCTTTTCAAAAGTTATCGATTCTGCTTCAAGCAGTAATAATCCTTCACTTTTCCCTGGGAATGATATTCAACAATACAAGTTTTTTCGTATTTTTGCTTTCAAACAGTTTTGACAAGTAAACTTAAAAATTCAAAATCATGCTACGGAAAATCAGAACGATACTGGCAACGATATGTATCCTGCTTATTACACTACTGTTCGTCGATTTCACGGGAATGTTGCACACCTGGCTGGGCTGGCTCGCCAAAATACAGTTTCTTCCCGCAGTGCTGGCACTTAACGCCGGAGTTATCTTATTTTTAGTTGTGCTTACTCTTGTAAGCGGCCGTATCTATTGCTCGGTCATATGCCCTTTAGGTATATTTCAGGACATCGTGGCACGAATAGGCAGAAGAAAGAAAAAAAATGCCTTACTCCTATTCCAAACCTAAAAGCTGGTTACGGTATACCATGCTGATTTTGCTCGTCGTAGCTTTCGTCGCCGGCATACATGCATTTGTAGCACTGCTCGACCCTTATGGAATCTATGGACGCATGGCAAACAATCTATTCCAACCCGTATGGATGTGGGGGAATAATCTGCTGGCTAGTATTGCAGAACGGGCAGACAGTTATGCATTCTACCAGACTGAAGTATGGCTCAAAAGCCTGCCAACCTTTATAGTTGCAATAGCAATGGCTGTATTGGTCGTCGTATTATCGTGGAGAAACGGCAGAACTTACTGTAATACAATATGTCCTGTAGGTACGATATTGGGCTTCTTATCACGTTACTCACTGTTCCGTATCTGCATTGACAAAGAAAAATGTAACCAGTGTACACTCTGTGCACGCAACTGTAAGGCTTCATGTATTGATACCGCAAACTATCAGGTAGACAGCAGCCGCTGTGTTGTCTGCATGAATTGCATCGAGAAATGCAAGAAGAACGCTATTCATTATCGGTTTGCCTATGCCAAACAAGACAAAAAACAACCAGTCAGCCAGCCGAAGGGCGAAAACAGAAGAGAGTTTCTCGCTAGTTCTCTGCTTCTGGTAACCTCCTCCCTTCAGGCACAAGTAATAGAAAAGGCGGAAAAAATCAAGATGGATGGAGGTTTGGCAGATATCATCGAAAAAAAAGCTCCTAAACGCCAAACACCGATAACTCCTCCGGGATCACAGAGCGCACGCAATATGCAGCAACACTGTACAGCTTGCCAGCTATGTGTTTCTGCATGTCCGAATGACGTTTTACGTCCTTCTCAGTCACTTGACACATTCATGCAGCCTACGCTATCATACGAACGTGGTTACTGCCGTCCGGAATGTACAAAATGCTCGGAAGTTTGTCCTGCCGGTGCAATCCTGAAGATAGACAAAGCAGAAAAATCATCCATACAAATCGGTCATGCTGTATGGGTTAAGGAAAACTGTATTCCACTTACAGACAAACAAGAATGCGGCAACTGCGCCCGTCACTGTCCGGCAGAAGCCATATCCATGATACCCTCTGAAGCCGGAAATCCTGAATCACTCAAGATTCCTGCTATCAATACAGAGAAATGTATCGGATGTGGAGCATGTGAAAATCTCTGTCCGGCACGTCCGTTCAGTGCCATTTATGTAGAAGGGCACGAACATCATCGTATGATTTAATCTTTCTTCAAACAACTCTTTTCAAAAATTACAGAAAATGGACAAGCAACATAATATAAACCGTAGAGATTTCCTAAAGATAGTAGGTATCAGCACGTTAGGAGCAACCGCCTCTCTCTACGGATGTTCCCCAAAAAAAAGATTCGGAAAAAGAAGGAAATACCACTGTACCTGTAGGTAAAATGACTTACCGTAATTTTCCTCCATACGAAGACAAGGTATCATTGCTGGGATACGGATGTATGCGCTGGCCAACCCTTCCTGCTCCTGACGGAACAGGAAATGTCATCGACCAGGAAGAGGTGAACCGACTGGTAGATTACGCTATCGAACATGGCGTAAACTATTTCGACACTGCTCCGGTTTATGTACAAGGATGGTCGGAAACATCGACAGGTATTGCCCTGAAACGCCATCCACGGGAAAAGTTTTTTGTAGCCACCAAGATGTCAAACTTTTCAAACTCCGATTATGATTTCGGAGTAAAGATGTACCATAACTCACTGAAGAAACTACAAGTAGATTACATCGATTACTATTTGCTTCACATGTTAGGCGCTCCGGGAAAGAAAGGACTGGAAGGACGTTTTCTCGACAATGGTTTGCTTGATTTCTTGTTAAAAGAGCGAGAAGCCGGAAGAATCCGTCATTTAGGATGGTCGTTCCACGGCATTAAGGAAGAATTCGACAAGGCACTTGCCCTGCACGACAAGTATCATTGGGATTTTATCCAAATACAGTTGAACTATTCGGACTGGAAGCATGCTTCTGGAAATAACATAAATGCTGATTATCTGTATAGTGAGATAGCTAAAAAAGATATTCCGGTAGTAGTAATGGAACCTTTGCTGGGAGGAAGACTTTCGAATATACCGGAACATATTTTCACACGCCTGAAAGAACGGAATCCGGAAGGGAGTGTAGCTTCGTGGGCTTTCCGGTTCGCCGGTTCACCCGAAAAGGTTCTGACGGTATTGAGCGGAATGACTTACATGGAGCACTTGCAAGATAACATACGTACTTATTCTCCACTTGTACCACTGACTCAGGAAGAAAAAGACTTCCTTGAAGAAACAGCACAGCTGATGCTACGTTATCCGACCGTTCCGTGTAATGACTGTAAGTATTGTATGCCTTGCCTTTATAAGTAATATTTAGAAATGCAATAAAAAACAGAATGGTGCGAATTTAACGTAAATCGTTTATAATTAAGCATTTTACAAGAATTGCATGATAGTCAGACCTGCAAAATAAAACAAAATATTGCAGCGTTTCAGTTACCAGACTGTTAGCCGCCTGTTTCGGAAACAACGGCAGGTAACCGGATTTTTACCGGTAGAGGCAGAACGGATTTTTATTCACTGTTTATCAATGTTTTGCATACCAAAGAACGCTTTTGAAAGGAGTATTTTTACAACCTAAAAAAGAGCGTATGAAAGTGGAAAAATTCAAGGTATTGCTCTACCTGAAAAAGAGCGAGCCGGGCAAGACCGGCAAGGTCCCGATCATGGGACGGATCACCCTCAACCGCACGATGGCGCAGTTCAGCTGCAAGCTCTCCTGCACCCCCGGGCTGTGGAACGCGCGTGAGAGCCGGCTGAACGGCAAGAGCCGGGAAGCGGTGGAGACCAATGAAAAAATAGAAAGACTGCTGCTTGCCATACACTCGGCCTTCAATTCCCTCATGGAAAGAAAAAGGGATTTCGATGCCGCTGCGGTCAGGGACATGTTCCAGGGCAATGCGGGCATGCAGATGACCCTGCTCAAACTTCTCGACCGGCATAACGGGGAAATGAAGGCCCGTGTTGGTGTGGACCGTGCGCCCACCACACTCTCGACCTACCTCTTCACCTACCGCACGCTTTCCGAATTCATCAAGGCGAAATTCAAGGTTCCGGACCTTGCCTTCGGGCAGCTCAACGAGCAGTTCATCCGCGACTACCAGGATTTCATCCTTCTGGAAAAGGGATATGCCGTGGACACGCTTCGCGGCTACCTGGCCATCCTGAAAAAGATCTGCCGCATCGCCTACAAGGAGGGCCACTCGGAGAAATACCATTTCTGCCACTTCAAGCTGCCCAAGCAGAAGGAAAGTACGCCGAGGGCATTGAACCGTGAGAATTTCGAGAAACTGCGTGATCTGGAGATACCGGAAAAACGCAGGTCACATATTATCACCAAAGACCTCTTCCTCTTCGCCTGTTACACCGGCACCGCCTACGCGGATGCGGTAAGCATCACCCGGGAGAACCTTTTCACTGACGACGGGGGCAGCCTCTGGCTGAAGTACCGTAGAAAGAAAACCGACTACCTCGGACGTGTCAAGCTGCTTCCGGAAGCCGTCGCGCTGATTGAGAAATACCGGGACGATACCCGCGAGACTCTTTTCCCACCACAGGACTACCATACCCTCAGAGGAAATATGAAAGCCCTGCGTCTGATGGCGGGACTCAGCCAGGACCTTGTCTACCACATGGGGAGGCACTCTTTCGCCTCGCTGGTCACGTTCGAGGAGGGAGTACCGATCGAGACCATCAGCAAAATGCTGGGACATAGCAATGTCCGGACCACACAAATTTACGCCCGTGCGCCCAGAATGGTCGCTTAATAAATACTTCTTTAGCAAGAAGTTAGGATTGGGTTCGATATAATCCTATCGTCAATCAGTTTATCCAAAGGGGAAACCCGATGGGGAGTGTAGCATACTGATTAAAGCTCCAAGTCCACTAATAGTCAGGTGGCGACTGAGGGGCAAGACGAAAAGACATACATAAGGATGAAGCCTTGATTGGTTGAATGATAGTTCAGTGGTACCAAATCTTGTAACAACGGAAGACTATTATACATACGTTGTTTCATAGTACTCTGCCTATTTTGTGCGTTAGTGCAGAGCATAAAGAACCGACTATGACACAGCCGCAATAAGCGGACAAGAACGAAAGTCGCATCCGACAGTATGTCGTGCTAATAGTTATTAAGAGAACTAACTGGGGATTACCTAAGTCGGAACGCTGGAACAAACAGCTATAAAGAAAGCTTTTGAATATCCGATATGGTAACGGAACTTCCGTAGTAGTCCGAGCAGGGGAAAGCCTTGTACATGGCGAAGGGAAGTAGTCTGTAACTTTAATACAAACAACGGAAAACGTGAGAGACGTATGAGAAATCCAGAGCAAGTATTAAACATTTTAGCTGGACACAGCAATGAGCCCGAGTATAAATACGAAAGGCTTTACCGTATTCTATTCAATGAACAGATGTTCTTTGTCGCCTACCAACGTATGTATGCAAAGCCGGGCAACATGACACCCGGCACAGATGGCAAAACTGAGGATGAGATGAGCATTGATAGGATAAACAAACTCATAGAGAGTATAAAGGATGAGACTTATAGTCCCAATCCTGCAAAGAGAACTTACATTCCGAAAAAGAATGGGAAGATGCGTCCGCTAGGAATACCGTCTTTTGAAGACAAATTGGTTCAAGAGGTAGTAAGAATGGTGCTTGAAGCCATATATGAGGGACACTTTGAGTGGACATCGCACGGTTTCAGACCAAACCGAAGCTGCCACACAGCACTGAAAAGTCTACAAAACAATTTCAACGGTGCAAAATGGTTCATTGAGGGAGATATAAAAGGCTTCTTTGACAACATAGACCATAATGTGCTGATAGAAATAATGAAAGGCAGAATAGCAGACGACAGATTTCTTCGTCTGATACGGAAATTCCTCAATGCAGGGTACATGGAAGAGTGGCAATTCAACAAGACTTATTCAGGGACACCGCAAGGTGGTATCATAAGCCCTATTTTGGCAAACATATACCTAGACAAGTTCGATAAGTACATGGATGAATATGCCAACAAATTCAATAAAGGGACAGCAAGAAGCCGCAACAAGGATATTTGCAAACTCAACAGCAGAGTACACTACCTAAAACGTAGGATAAATGAAGTAGAGGATGTAAACGTAAGAACAAGGATGGTAGAAGAACTGCACGAAAAGCAGAAGCTGATACTTACAATGCCGAGTGGCAATGATATGGATGTAAACTTTCGCAGGTTGAAATACGTGCGCTATGCCGATGATTTCCTTATCGGAGTTATCGGAACGAAAAACGAATGTGAGAGAATCAAAGCTGACATCACTAAGTTTATGCAGGAAAAGTTAAGACTGGAGATGTCACAGGAAAAGACTTTGATTACAAATGCACAAGACAGCGCAAAATTTTTGGGTTACGAAATATATGTCCGTAAAGACTATGCCACAAAGAGAAACAGTAACGGAACAGTGCGCAGATACTTCAACGGGAATGTGATACTACACGTTTCAAGAGAAGTAATAAAGAACAAGCTGCTCAGCCTCGAAGCCATGAAAGTTGTCACCAAACACGGCAAGGAAACATGGGTGTCAAAAGGCCGGACTTATATGATTGACAATGAATCGCACGAGATTGTAGCTCAGTTTAATACCGAAATACGAGGGTTCTACAACTATTACTCAATAGCAAACAATGCATCGGCTTTGGGACGCTCTTTCGGCTGCATTATGAAGTTCTCCATGTACAAAACTCTTGCTCAAAAGCTGAATATGTCAGTGAGAAAAGTCATTGAAACATACCGTAAGGACAATCTCTTTGCCGTGCCTTTTGTAAACAAGGGAGGAGAAACCAAGTACAGGGTATTCTACAATGAGGGGTATGCCCGTAAAACCGATTGTGAAACAGCCCCAAGTGACAATCTGCCGTACATGTTCAAAACGCCATCGTTGAGTCTGATAGAAAGGCTTACAACAAAAACGTGCGAACTATGTGGCAAGCACGGAGAAGTGGTAATGCACCATGTCCGCACACTCAAAGAGTTAAAAGGTAAAAATGACTGGGAACGCAAAATGCTCTATATGCACAGAAAGACTTTGGTCGTTTGTGCGGAGTGCAATGCAAAAATCCAGAGATGTGTCAAGTAAGATGATGTTACAGATGGAGAGCCGTATACATGGAGACGTGTAAGTACGGTTCGGGGGCAGGCAAACGAAAACCTACCGCTGTAAAGCGGAAAGGCGTTGTTTGCCGAGCCTACGTGTCAGCCCGAAGCGGCTGTTCGAGGACATGGACAGGTTCATCGAGGCAACCCGTGATTTGAAACTCATTCTTTAACCCTAAAAAATATCATTACCATGCGCAGTACATTCAAGCTCTTATTCTACATCAACCGTAACAAAGTGAAATCGGACGGCACGACCGCCGTCCTCTGCCGGATCAGCATTGACGGCAAGAAGTCAGCCGTTGCCACCGGCATCTATTGCAGGCCGGAGGACTGGGACAGCAAGAAGTGTGAGATCAGAACAGTCAGGGAAAACAACCGCCTCGCCGGTTTCCGTGACCAGCTGGAAAAGGCATACGATAATCTGCTGAAGCATCAGGGAGTGGTCACGGCCGAACTGCTCAAGGCCACCGTGTCAGGTGCCAATTCCGTGCCGGAATACCTCCTGCAGGCCGGAGAGGTGGAACGCGAACGTTTGAGAATCCGCTCGGCAGAAATCAACTCCACCTCGACCTACCGCCAGTCGAAGACCACGCAGCTCAATCTCAGACAGTTCATCGAATCCCGCGGAATGAAGGACATCGCCTTTTCGGACATCACCGAGGAGTTCGCCGAATCGTTCAAGGTCTTTCTTAAGAAGGAGCTGGGCTACAGGAACAGCCACGTGAGCCACTGTCTGTGCTGGCTCAACCGGCTCATCTACATCGCCGTGGACCGGGAGATATTGAGAGCCAACCCGATAGAGGATGTGGCATATGAAAAGAAAGAACCGTTAAAGCTAAGGCACATCAGCCGGGGTGAGTTGAAGCGGATGATGGAAACCCCGCTGCCCGACCCGATGATGGAGCTTGCACGCAGGACGTTCATCTTCTCCTCGCTGACCGGTCTGGCCTATGCGGACACGAGAGCACTCCATCCCCGGCACATCGGAAAGACCTCGGAAGGAAGAAAATATATCCGCGTCTGCCGGGCCAAGACGGACGTGGAGGCGTTCATCCCGCTGCATCCCATAGCCGAACAGATACTGGAACTTTACAACACCACGGATGACGACAGACCGGTATTCCCGCTGCCGGTCCGCGACGTCCTCTGGTACGAGGTACATGGAATGGGCGTGGCATTGGGCATGAAGGAGAACCTGTCCTACCACATGGCCCGCCATTCGTTCGGAACCCTGATGCTGTCCTCCGGCATCCCGATAGAGAGCATCGCCAAGATGATGGGCCATACGAACATCAACAGTACGCAGGTCTATGCACAGGTTACCGACCGGAAGATATCCGGTGACATGGACCAGCTGATGAAAAGAAGACAGAAAGGGGATACGGTCCTTCTGACGGAAATGTCCGAATAATGAAATGCCGGCCGGAACCATTAAACATTGGTTCCGGCCGGCATTCTTAAATATTGAACGCCCCCGATTATATCAGGGCCTCATGATAATTATCCTCCAGGAGTTTCTCAATGTCGGATACCTTATACAAAATTTTTCCGCCCAGCCGGATATAAGAAATACGCCCCTGGTCCCTATAATCCTGCAGGCATCTGCGGCTGATTCTTAGCAGGTCCGACAACTCCTTGTCAGAGAGAAAACGCTCGCCGTTAAACAGGGGGCGGTTATCCTCCGCAAGCCTTTCCAGCTTCGTCTGGATGTTATCCAGCAGGCCAAAGAACCGGCGGACACTGCCCGTCTCTTTGCTAATAATCCCTTCCATGCTACTTCCGATTAATTATTCATTCTTTCTTTTTTCTCTCACCGCCTTTTCCTTGCGTTTCATGGCGACATAGGCCATCAGCTTTTCTACGTCCTCCGGCCTGTAATAGATTTTCCGCTGGATTTGGGTGAATGCCAGCCGTCCGGTATCCCGGAGAGTCTGCAGGGTACGTGGAGAGATGTCAAGACGCAGGCAGACATCCTGGTTGTCCATTCACTCTTCCGGTTTCTTTTCCCTGTTCTTTTCATACAAGCGGTCCGCCTGTGCGGACAGGCTCTCAGTCCGAGCCAGCATCTCCTCAAAGATTCCGGCTTCAATGTAATATACTTCCATTTTTCTTGTTTTTATTTAAAATTGCTTCCTGTCAGCGTTGATATAACTGGATTTTTTTTCATTTTGGGTAGTAGAATAAAAGTCACAGTATATACAGCGACGTTTGCAAAAAGGGATATGAAGATAAATTCCTGCCATTTGTTTTTCTATTTTTCGGATCACTACTGTCCACTAAAAATGGACAAGGTTAAAAATTAAATAAATTCGGTTCACTTGAATCATATCGGTCTTTGACATTTTTGAAATTCGATTTGTCAAACAAGTCACTGAGATGTGTTTTGTCGGTCAGAGAGATTCCGAGTATTTGGAGAATTTCATAGACGCTACGTTCTAATTTCATATCGTGTTGGACTATTGCTACTAAGCAGTAAGTGATTATCGCACAATAGATTTGCATGCGTACAGCGTTTTCCGATGTTCCCCAAAACTTCTTAGTCCTGAGGTGGTGTTTTATCCATTTGAAGAACAGTTCAGAACTCCATCTGTTTCTATGAAGCGATGATATAAACTCTGCAGATGCGTCAAGATTATTTGTGCCGAAGATGTATCGAGTACCGTCGTCAGGAATTTCCATGATGAGTTTTCGTCTTGCCTAACGCGGATCCTTAATATGGTATTCTATGGGAATCCATCCGATTACATACGATGATACCCCATCAGACAGTGTCCCTGTCCAGAGATTAATGATGATCTGGACTATAGATTTGAGCGCGTTTATGACCGATGAAGACCTACAATGGCTAAGGAACCGCTGCCCACATCACGTATTTTACGGCTAACAAGATTGTCAGGGGGAGCGGGTTTGGGCAGAAGTATGCACATGGATGATTTTCTGAAGAATACAGTCTGAGATTTGAGAACGATTCGTTCCCTCTGCTTTACTATTGTCATCTGCATGACTGAGACTACTCCAAATTTCTATTCCCCGCAGAGAAACATTTTATACCTATACGATCATGAATCCTGAGGACGGCAATGAAATTGAAACCTTGAATCTGCCATACTCACGAAGGTTTCGGGGTGACCCACCG
>NZ_DS981498.1 GCF_000154845.1 Phocaeicola coprocola DSM 17136
TTTTCAGAAGAGCGGAAGACGGGACTCAAACCCGCGACCCTCAGCTTGGAAGGCTAATGCTCTATCGACTGAGCTACTTCCGCAATTTTAGTGGGCAAAGATGGATTCGAACCACCGAAGGCGTAAGCCAGCAGATTTACAGTCTGCCCCATTTGGCCACTCTGGTATTTGCCCTTTCGCAACTGATTGACTAGTGTTTTTCTCAATTGCGATGCAAAGGTACAACTATTTTTTTAATTTGCAAACAAAATCTATCATTTTTATTGCAGTAATTGCACATTCATCGCCTTTATTGCCTAATTTTCCTCCTGCTCGTTCTTCAGCCTGTTCCATGTTATTGGTCGTGATTAGGCCGTAAATCACTGGTATATCGGTAGTTGCATTCAGTTGTGTAATTCCTTGAGTTGCTCCGGCGCAAACATAGTCAAAATGTGGAGTATCTCCACGAACTACGCATCCTAAAGCTATTACTGCATCAACTTTTCCACTTTTTATCATTTGTGCTGAGCCGAAAGTTAATTCAAAACTTCCTGGAACTGTTTGTACAAGTATGTTTTCGTCTTTTGCACCATGCTTTTTCAATGTTTTTACCGCACCTTCCAATAATGCGCCAGTTATATTGCTGTTCCATTCTGAGACAACAATTCCAAAACGCATTTGAGAAGCGTCGGGTACAGAGGTGAAATCGTAATCTGATAAGTTGTGATATGCTGTTGCCATAATAATTATGTATAAATGATTAGATGAATATGAAATAAAAAATCATTCGGAGTAAAGTTTGAATCTCATGAGCATCCACGTTGATGTATCCGAGATTCTTCGCTTTGCTCCGAATGACAATACCTTATTATATATGTAATAAATATGCTAGTTATTATTTGATTGAAGCACGGTCAATGTATTTATCAATGTCCATTGCCTGGAATGAGTTTGCATATTTTGTTTTAATTTGCTTGTAAGCTTCAACAGCTTCTGCATTTTTACCTTGCTTTTCAAGTATCTGACCAGCCTGAAGCAAGTAGATTGGGCTTAAAGTAGTGCTGTTTGCTTTGTCTGCAGCTTTCAGCAATGTTGCAGCTGCTTTGTCAAGCTGTCCCATCTGAGCATAACAGTTACCCATTGTACCAATAATGGCAGGAGCAACCATATAATCATCTGCGCTGAATTTATCCAGATATTTTGCAGCTTCTTCATACTTTCCGAGCTGTGCATAGCAAATACCAGCATAAGCATTTGCCAAGTTTCCTGCTTCTGTACCGCTGAATTCATCTGCTATTTTCAGAAAACCTGCGTAACCCAAGCTGTCACCCTTCAGTGCAGTTTCATAATTGTCGTTGCCAAAATACTGTTCACCTTTGAAAAGTGCCTCAGAAGCTTTCAACTCTTTAGGTTCACCGATAAAATGTTTGTAAGCCAATGTGCCACATACGATAACAACAATAGCTACTACAATACCTACTAACAGGTTTTTGTACTTTAAAAGGAATGCTTCAGAAGTACTCAGTGCTTCATCTACATTCAATGGGTCATGAGTGTGTTTTTGTTCTGCCATTTTATTTAATTGTTTTTTATTATTTCTCTTCTATTATTTAGTAATTTATATTTCGGTCAGCAAAAGTAGTTTATTTATGTTTATAAATGAAATTTGCGGGCATGTTTTTTTATCAATCGTGCTTTTATTGCTAATTTTGTAGTCTGAATTTAGGTTTTGAACTATGTGGCTTAAACGCATCTCTATATTAAACTATAAAAATCTGGAGCAAGTAGAAGTTGCTTTTTCACGTAAAATGAATTGTATAATAGGCAAAAATGGGATGGGAAAAACCAATTTGCTGGATGCAGTTTATTATCTTTCGTTTTGTAAAAGTGCTACCAATGCCATTGATTCACAAAATATTTTGCATGATCGTGACTTTTTTGTTGTGCAGGGGTTTTATGAAACGGACGAGGGAGAGCCCGAAGAAGTATATTGTGGGCTGAAACGCCGTCAGAAAAAGCAATTCAAACGTAATAAAAAAGAGTATTCACGCCTGTCAGACCATATAGGGCTGATTCCTCTTGTCATGGTTTCACCGGCCGATTCGTGGTTGATTGCAGGTGGAAGTGAAGAGCGGCGCAGATTTATTGATGTCGTCATTTCGCAGTTTGACCGTGAATACTTAGAGGCTCTGATCCGTTATAACAAAGCCCTTCTTCAGAGAAATTCATTGCTTAAAGCAGATGTTGAACCGGAAGAAGAGCTGATGTTGGTGTGGGAGGAGATGATGGCTGCTTCCGGTGAAACGGTATATGCCAAGCGTAAAGCCTTTATTGATGAATTTATTCCCGTTTTCCAGTCGTATTATTCTTATATTTCCCAGGACAGGGAGCAAGTAAGCTTGTCCTATGAGTCGCATGCTGCCAAAGGAAATCTTCTTGAACAACTGAAGGAGGTTCGTCAGCGTGATCGTATTTTAGGATATTCTACCCGTGGTATCCATAAGGATGATTTGATAATGCAGCTGGGAGATTTCCCCATTAAGCGGGAAGGCTCTCAGGGGCAGAATAAAACGTATCTGATAGCGTTGAAGTTAGCTCAGTTTGAGTTCCTGAAGCGTACCGGAAGTCGTACCACTCCCATCGTATTGTTAGATGATATTTTTGATAAGTTGGATGCTTCTCGTGTTGAGCAAATTGTAAAATTGGTTGCTGGAGACAGTTTCGGACAAATATTTGTGACCGATACGAACAGAGATCATTTGGATAAAATCTTACGTAAGATCGAAGGAGATTATAAACTCTTTGAAGTTGATGGTGGAGTTGTATCTGAACGTTGCAATGAAGAGGAGGAAATATGAAGCGGAATAATACAGAACAGGTAGGAGAGGTGTTGCGGCGTCTTCTCAGACAGGAGGGACTTGAAACTCCTTTGAATGAATATCGGCTGGTTGATGCCTGGAAGGATGTCGTGGGGGAAGCTATTGCTCGTTATACGACTAATATATACATTAAGAATCAAGTACTTTTCGTACATTTGTCTTCATCCGTTCTCCGTCAGGAGCTGATGATGAGTCGTCAATTGTTGATTCGTAACCTGAATTCACAAGTAGGAGCACAGGTTATTGTAAATATCATCTTCCGTTGATGATATTCGGTGGAATTTTACATACTCTTTTATTTGTTTGGTATGAAAGATTCCTCTTCACTCCACACTTCATCCATAGGCTTGTCGAATATTTCGGTAGGGATATACGTACAAATCTGAAAGTGAAAGCAGATACCTATTTTATATGCATTAAGTTGCTTAAGCAGTCGGTCGTAATATCCCTTTCCTCTTCCCAGACGATTACCCTGTGAGTCGAATGCTACACCAGGGATAATGGCAAGGTCTATTTTGTCATAGTTGCTTAAAAGTTCACCTTGAGGTTCTTCTATATTGTAACTGCCTTTTTGAAGATCCTGTTTTCCTGTATAATATCGTAGTTCGAGCTCGTCACCTTTTACAACAGGCAAGATAATGTTTTTACTATGACTCCATTTTTCGATGAAATCGTGCGTTTGTACCTCATCAGGCAATGAGTAATACATTAATATTGTTTGGGCTTCAGCAAAAAGTGGATGCCTTTCCAATTTGCTTAGCAGCAACGTAGAGTATGTAGCCAATTCATGATTAGTATACATTTTTTTTTTGTCTGCGATGCAGCGACGTAGTAAACGTTTTTCTTCTTTTAACATATTGAGTGAGAGGATTAAGATCAACTAAAAGTAACCGTAATAATTATCTATTATAGAATCTAAATATTTAGAGCCTTATCAAACCCCAGTTTCAGGATAATGATAAGGCTCTTTTATTGTAAATAAAGTAGTCAAGCTTCAGATTCTAAATTCCTTTTTATGGAACTTGAGTTTTGACATACTCTCTTATTCTTTGAATATTCGTTGAATTAAGACGCTTCGTTTATTTTTCTGAAGTTTTTTCTGGAGCTTGGGGGAATGATTCTCCTTTTTCCAGTACTTCAAGAGCCTTTTGTACAGTCTTATCTGTCAAGTTTGAATAAGTGATGTATGCCTCTATGCCTAACATGTTGTAAATGATGTTTCCATATAAGCTTTCTTCGAACAGCTGTTTCGATTTATACATCAGGATATTCCGGCGTTTTAGTCCTTTCTTCTCTGCATATTCAGCGAACTTCTCTAACAGATTTTGAGTTTTTAAATAAGCTTCCATCTTTTGTGGAGTATCATACTCTTTAAGCTTGTTACGGTTTTTATCTGTATAGTCGAGTGTATAACGGATAATTAAGCCGCGTGTAGCAGCCATTCTGTAATATGAAGTCATACCTGTTGTATCTTGTGGAACAAAAATATCCGGCATGATACCACCACCTCCATATACCGTACGTCCTAAGCTTGTATGGTAAATTTCTTTTATATTCTGCTTGATACTGTCGGCTGAGAAAAATTCTCCATGTTCGTAACGGGTGATAATGTCCATTTCGTATTCTGCATCATTTCCTTTTTCATAAGGTTTCTGAATACAACGTCCGGAAGGTGTATAATAACGTGCGATAGTCAATCGGATAGCAGAACCGTCGCTGAATTCGATAGGCTGCTGTACAAGACCTTTTCCAAAAGAACGGCGGCCGATAATGGTTCCTCGGTCATTATCTTGAATTGCTCCGGCAAAAATCTCGCTGGCCGATGCAGATCCTTCGTCCATTAAGACAATAAGTGGCATAGTCTGGCTGCTTCCTGTTCCGTTTGAAGTATAATTTTCACGTGGCGACTTTCTTCCTTCCGTATATACAATAAGTTTATTGTTCGGTAAGAATTCATTTACCATCTGAATGGCAGCTGCCATATATCCTCCGGTGTTTCCACGAAGGTCTATAATCATACCTTTGCAGTTTGCCTGAGACAATTGTGCTAATGCAACCAGCAGCTCCGGATAGGTTGTCTCACCGAATTTGTTGACTTTGACGTATCCGAATTTGTCATTAATCATGTAAGCTGCATCAATACTTTTCACAGGTATATCTCCACGTACCACGGTGAAATGAAGAATTTCTTTTTCTCCCGGTCGGTATATACCTAATTTGACTTTACTTCCTTTTTCGCCTTTTAGACGGCGCATGGCTTCCGAATTGGTCACTATTTTTCCTACGAAGCTAGAATCGTCTACCTCTACGATACGGTCGCCGGCAAGAAGGCCGACTTTTTCAGACGGACCACCTTGAATTACACTGTTAATATGAATCGTATCATCTTGTATCGTAAACTGAACTCCGATACCACTGAAACTTCCTTTCAGATCTGAATTAACAGCTTCCAGATCTTTTGCCGGAATATATGATGAATGCGGGTCCAGTTCGGCAAGGATTTGCGGCATGGCTTCTTCTACCAGATTGAACATACTTACAGTATCTACATATTGTTCATCGATTATATGCAGCAGGGCATTCAGTTTATTAGAAGATGTATTGATGATTCCCAGCTTGTTGCCAGAAAAATGATTCGTATAAAACGTTCCTATCAGGATACCAGCTACAAGACAGATAGCCAGTAGGAAAGGCATTAGTCGATTCTTGTTACTACTCATATCTTTTATTCGTTAGGAGTTAAATAAACTAGTTCTATATTTGCACGTTTTAGGAGTTCCAATCCATCTTCCAGCCGATATTTTTCAGCAAAAACCACACGCTTTATTCCAGCTTGGATAATAAGCTTGGCACATTCTATGCAAGGAGATGCTGTGACATAAAGGGTTGCTCCCTCACTGCTGTTGTTCGATCTTGCTATTTTTGTGATAGCATTGGCTTCTGCATGCAGTACATAAGGCTTAGTGATGCCATGTTCATCTTCACACACGTTTTCAAATCCCGCCGGAGTACCATTGTATCCGTCAGAAATAATCATTTTGTTCTTTACTATCAAGGCACCTACTTTTCGCCGGTTACAGTATGAGTTTTCCGACCAGATAGTAGCCATTTGCATATAGCGCTTGTCAAGAATCTCTTGTTTGTTTTCCGTATTTTCCATAATATATTAATGTCTGAATTGCATACATGTGGTACGTTCATTGGGCGCAAGGCGCAACATGATATTGTCGCCTTGATAAAATTGAACGTTTTTCAGTTTATCTATAAATTCTTTGTTCTTTCCAGAAAGACTTACCGTACATTCTATCTGAGTAATTCTGATAGAACGGTCTTTGGCATTGGCCTGCCATTTACCGCTATACGTACCATTCTCGATATTGCCCTGAACCGTTCCGTCGTCGTTGAACATAATGCTGAAAGCGTTTATTACTTTCAAATCTTCAGGCTTAGTATATGTAGGTTTGGCATTGGCATTATAATTATTCCAGTCTATGCCTGTATAATAATTTACCAGTTGCCACTGGCCACTGACAAAAATTTCATTTATGTCATCTTCCTGATTGCAACTGCTCAACAAGAAAGGCAGTACAAATAGCAGACAGCGTATATATTTTCTTATATCTAGCTTCATTTTATTCCATTTCGTTTTAGTAATGCGTGAATGGTCGGTTCTTGTCCCCGGAATCGTTTGTAAAGAGTCATCGGGTGTTCAGTACCTCCTTTTGATAAAATATTGTCCCGGAACGATTGGGCAACATCCTGATTGAATATTCCTTTCTTCTTGAAAACAGAGAAAGCATCGGCATCAAGCACTTCAGCCCATTTATAGCTATAGTATCCGGCAGAATATCCTCCCGACATGATATGTCCGAATTGTACGGTCATGCATGTTTCCTTTACCGGAGGTAATAATTGCGTGCGTTTCCATGCTTCACGTTCATATTCACGAACATCACCGTCGAACGCCTTATCCCGGGTGTACCAAGCCATATCCAGTAATCCGAAACTGATTTGTCGCAGACAAGCGTAAGCAACATTAAAGTTTGAAGCATCTATAATCCGTTGCAACAATTCTTCCGGAATAGATTCGTTTGTCTGATAATGACGTGCAAATGTATTAAGAAAATCTTTTTCAATGGCAAAGTTTTCCATTATTTGCGAAGGCAGTTCTACGAAGTCCCAGTAAACATTTGTCCCGCTCATGCTTTTAAAGCGAGTGTTGGCAAATATACCATGCAGCGCATGTCCGAATTCATGAAGGAATGTATTCACTTCCGAAAAAGTGAGCAATGCAGGCTTATTGGCTGTCGGTTTGGTAAAGTTCATGGTTACAGAAACATGAGGACGGCTGTTGGTGCCGTTTGCTTCTATCCATTGCTCTTTGTAGCTTGTCATCCATGCACCAGAGCGCTTTCCCGCACGCGGATGGAAATCAGTATACAGAACAGCCAGATAACTGCCGTCTTTATCATATACTTCATAAGCCTGTACGTCCGGATGATATACCGGGATGTCTTTATTCTCTTTGAATGAAACACCATATAGGCGGGTTGCCAGTCCGAATACACCTTCCTTGACCCTGCTTAACTCAAAGTAGGGGCGAAGTGCTTCCTCGTCGAGATTGAATTTCTCGTTTTTCAGTTTTTCTGCATAATATGAAAAATCCCACGGCATCAGCTGGAAGTCTTTTCCTTCTGTACGTTGTGCAAGCGCTTCAATTTCTTTCACTTCTTCTCGGGCGGTTGGTGTATATGCTTCCAGCAGCTGATCGAGTAACTGATATACTCGCTCACTGTTTTCTGCCATACGTTTGCGAAGTGCGTAGTCTGCATAATTCTTAAATCCGAGAAGCTGTGCTAGCTGCATGCGCAGATTTACCAATTGTTTTACAACATCCTCATTGTTTTGTTCATTGTCGTGTATACATTGGGTATTGTAAGCCATATACAGTTTACGGCGCAATTCGCGGTTCTCACTATATTTCATGAAAGGAACATAGCTGGGTGCTTGCAGGGTAATTATCCAGCCATTTTTCCCTTTTTCTTTCGCTGTATGAGCCGCAGCTTCTATAATACTTTCAGGGAGTCCTTTCAACTGCTCTTCAGAATCTAAAAGCAACTCGTAGCTATTTGTTTCTTTCAAATGGTTTTGTGAGAAACGCAGAGTCAGTGAACTTAACTCTGTACTTATTTTTCTGAATGTTACTTTATCTTCTTCTGACAGGTTAGCTCCGTTTCGTACAAAACCGTCGTATGTCTTTTCAAGCAGTCGCAATTCTTCCGGAGTAAGCTTCAGGTTCTTTCTTTCTTCGTAAACTTGCTTTACGCGTTCAAAGAGTTTTTCATTTAAGCTGATATTGTTGCTGTGCTCCGAAAGTAAAGGCATCATTTTCTCTGCAATTTCATCCAGTTCATTGCAGGTTTCAGCACTCATCAGATTAAACATCACTGTAGTTACCTGATCCAGTAACTTGCCCGACTGTTCCAGTGCCAGTATTGTATTTTTGAATGTCGGTTTTTCCGGATTCGATATAATATCATTTATCTCTTTATCTTCCTGGCTGATTCCTTCCCGGATAGCAGGCTCGTAATGTACAAGCTCTATCTTGTCAAAAGGAACGGTTCCGTGCGGCGTTGTATATGGTTGTAAAAACGGGTTTTCCATAAATAAAGTTTTTTTATTCTCTTTGTAATTACTTAATGTTTCCATGTCGGGTATATCGATAATTCTTCGGCTCAACCGGATAACTCCTCCGTCTTTTAGTTCGTTCAGCACTTTCGATACATTAATTCTTGTATCGTCAATCTGTTCTGCAAGGTCTTCCATGCGTATCTGGAGTTTTTTCTCCCCAGTAGGAGTAATGCACCGGAGTTGCATGAAATTTACTATTTTATCCAGTGTGTCACTTGCATGTGGACTTTTCAGCTTACGGTAGACCGTTTGTGCCCGGTTACTCAACATATTTAAATAATTGAGCTGAAATATCTCGTATTTATTAAGCTCCGACAGAATATAAGCTTTGTCTATGGTTATGGCATTTACATTTGTATGTGCATAATACGATGCCGTATATTGCGGATACATGCCAAACAGTGAGTAAGGCTCAATGATTTGAGGGCTTTCCAGTGTTTCGTGGATAGTATAATGGTAAGTATGGTCTACAGACTCAGCGCGTATTTCACCTTGTAAAATGAAAATGATATTGTTACAATAATCACCTTGTTTTACAATGCGGCTTCCGGCTGTATACTTCTGAAAATGCAATCTAACTTTTTCCAGTATGGATGTAAAGTCTTCCTTGCATAGTCCTTGAAACAGAGGTAGCAATAAAAGCTTATCGTACATAGTGCTTTGCATCGGCATTTAACTTTATTAAGTTATATTTTAACGTACAAAAGTAGCGAATATTTTGAATGTTTTTCCGGCTTTTACCTTTTTTATCGTTTCTTTCCGTCTGATAATGTTTGCCTGCTCCCTTGCATTATGGTTATTTTTGCATAACTTTGCGTAACATTAATCGTAATGAAGAGAATATGGGAACTTTAAATTTTCAAGAGCTGATCAGTGCTTTTATCGTATTGTTTGCAGTAATTGATATAATAGGTGCTGTGCCTATTATTTTAGATTTAAAGCAAAAAGGTCGTGCGGTAAATGCTGTTCAGGCTACTTTAATTGCTGCGGCATTATTGTTAGGGTTCTTTTTTGCCGGTGATATGATGCTGAAGCTATTTCAGGTTGACATTGCTTCGTTTGCCGTTGCCGGAGCGTTTGTAATTTTTCTAATGTCGCTGGAAATGATTCTTGATATAGAGATATTTAAGAATACAGGACCTATAAAAGAGGCGACACTAGTCCCTTTAGTTTTCCCTCTGCTTGCCGGAGCCGGTTCGTTTACTACCTTGCTTTCACTAAGAGCCGAATATGCTTCTATTAACATTATTATCGCGCTACTGCTAAATATGGTGTGGGTATATATCGTACTGAAGATGACCGACCGTATAGAACGCATTTTAGGGAAAGGTGGTATTTATATTATCCGGAAATTCTTCGGTATAATTTTGCTTGCTATTTCCGCTCGCCTGTTTACTGCAAATATAACTTCTTTGATAGATCAGTTCCAACAGTTAAAATAATAAAATCAGGACAAGCCATGCAGGAAAAAAACTGCAGCTTGTTCCCGATTTATCCAGATGTAGAGAGACTTTATTTTCGTATTTCTCCACTTCCGATACATAAATGGGCGTCTTTGTCGTAAATAACCCCAAACTGACCGGGAGCGATACCTTGTATTTTTTCAGAGCTTCTGATGTGGCATATGCCATTCTTTAATATGAGATTTCCCTGATGAAAGCCGTCTGTGTGGCGGACTTTAAAGCAGACTTGCTGTTCTTTTTCCGTAAGCCATGGATTGTCTGTAATGAAATGAAAGTCTGTTAATTTGAATTCATTGCTGTATTGCTGTTCTGTGTCATATCCATGCGATACATACAATATATTGTTTTCTGTATCTTTGTCTACAACGAACCACGGACCTCCACTCAATCCCAGTCCTTTACGTTGGCCGATAGTGTGAAACCAGAATCCGCGATGTTTGCCTATTTCTTTACCCGATTCCAGTTCTATGATACTTCCCTGGCGTTCTCCTAAGAAGCGTCGTATAAAGTCGTTGTAATTGATTTTTCCTAGAAAGCAGATTCCCTGACTGTCTTTCCTTTGTGCGCTGGGCAGTTTTGCCTGAGCTGCAATATGGCGTATTTCTTTTTTCATGTAACCGCCTAACGGAAATAGCAATTTGGAAACTTGCAGATAATTGATTTGAGCCAGAAAGTCAGTCTGGTCTTTAATCGCATCTTTTGCTGTTGCCAGCCAGGTTTTTCCATTCAGTTCACAAGTTGACGCGTAATGTCCTGTCGCTATTTTATCGTAAGCATATCCAGCCTTTTGCTCAAAACAACCGAATTTGATCAGCTTGTTGCACATTACATCCGGATTGGGAGTAAATCCGTTTCGAACCTTTTCTATTGTATATGCTACCACCTGATCCCAATATTCTTTCTGAAGGTCAATAATCTCCAGTTGCAGGCCGTAACGGCGTGCCGTAGCAGTAGCCAGTTCGATATCCTCTTCTGCCGTACAACTAAGTTCGTTGTCGGTGTCCATTCCTATCTTAATGTAAAATAAGTCAGGTTTGTATCCTTGCTCGCAGAGTAAATGTACGGCTACGGCACTGTCTACTCCGCCTGAGATAAGTGCAGCTATATTCATGGGCGATATTTTGTTTGTTGCAAAGATACCGCCTATCAGCTTTGTAGCAAATACCTTTTTTAGGGTATTTTGCATTTACTACCTGCCATATAGCTTGTCGATCAGGTCACTTCTTCCTATTTTCTTCAGCTCATTGATGATAGCACGCCGTTCTTCTGGCTTGTACCAGAAGAAGAACATACGCTGTGCCAGTTTGTCTTTCTGAGTTTTGGCAGAGAATACAGGTTCCAGTGTATAAGGATGATAGCCTGTATACCATGCCTCTGTAGCTACAGTCATAGGAGTAGGAGTAAAGTCCTGTACCTGCTCCAGGTGGAAATCCAGCCGTTTGGTGATAACGGCAAGTTCAGCCATATCTTCTTCAGTACATCCCGGGTGACTGCTGATGAAATAAGGAATGATTTGCTGACGCAGGTTCAGCTCCTTATTTATTCGGTCGAAGATACGTTTGAAGCGATAGAACTGTTCAAACGGCGGTTTACGCATGATATAAAGCACACGGTCGCTGGTATGTTCCGGAGCCACTTTCAAGCGTCCGCTTACATGACGTGCTATCAGCTCCCGAGTGTATTCCGCCGTACTCTTGTTTACTTCAGGATCCTTGCTCTCGTGCAACAGTAAATCATATCGGACACCGCTTCCGATAAAACTCTTTTTAATCTTAGGGAGCGCATCGACAGCATGATAAATATCCAGCAGCGGGCGATGATCGGTATTCAGGTTCGGACATACCTTAGGATGGATACACGACGGGCGTTTGCACCGGCGGCACATACGTTCGTCACGTCCGTGCATGCCATACATGTTTGCCGAAGGTCCTCCCAGATCACTTAAGTAACCTTTAAAATCAGGCATTTCCGTAATAGCCTTTACTTCCTTTAAAATACTTTCCTTGCTCCGGCTCACGATAAATTTTCCCTGATGCGCAGAAATCGTACAGAAAGCACATCCTCCGAAGCATCCCCGATGAATATTGACCGAGAATTTTATCATGTCGAAGGCAGGAATCCGCTTCCCTTTATACTTAGGATGAGGCAAGCGGGTATAAGGCAAGTCGAACGACATATCAAGTTCTCCCTGTGTCATTGGAGGGTATGGAGGATTCACCACTACCACATCGTTTCCAACTTCCTGATAGATGCGTGCAGCTTCATATTTATTCGATTCCTCCTCAATATGGCGGAAGTTTTGTGCCTGTTTCTTTTTATCCTTCAAGCACTCCTCGTGTGAAAACAAGCGCAAATCGTTTTCGCTGGAAGCAAACTTAGCTTTCCGGCACAAATAAGCCGTTTGAGGTAAGTCGTAGGGGATAGCACCGTCTGTTTTCAGCCGTTTGCATAAATCTGTAATGGGTTTTTCTCCCATTCCGTATATCAACAAGTCGGCTCCTGATTCGGTCAGGATAGAAGGACGGACTTTGTCTTCCCAATAATCATAATGAGTCAACCGGCGCAGGGAAGCCTCAATTCCCCCCAGGATGACTGGTACGTCCGGATAGAGTTTTTTCAATATCTGAGTATAAACAATGCTTGGATATTCCGGCCGCATGTCGTGTCGTCCGTCGGGAGTATATGCGTCTTCACTGCGCAGACGTTTGTTGGCCGTATATTTGTTGACCATACTATCCATACATCCGGCAGAAACACCGAAAAACAATCGTGGTCGTCCCAGTTTTTTGAAATCGCGCAAATCATCACGCCAGTTAGGCTGGGGAATAATGGCCACTTTTAGTCCTTGTGCTTCCAGCATACGACCGATGACGGCAGCACCAAACGAAGGATGATCTACATATGCATCTCCACTGAACAGGATAACATCCAGTTCATCCCATCCTCTCAATTCTACTTCTTTTTTGGTTGTAGGCAACCAGTCGGTTAGTTTATACTCTTTCAAATTTCAATATTTTTAGTTAGTCACAGGCATTGCCCTTTTTTTAAATTCCTTGTCAGAAAACAAGGAAAGAGCCTGTTTTAAAATTTCGGATATGTGTTTTTCCGGCATTTTTACAGCTTTCTTTTACGGAAAACTAAAAAAATAAACCGGTATGAAATTTAAAACAGGCCCTTTCTTATTATTCTTCTTCTGTTTCTTCTTCTGTTGTCTGTTGTTCGTTTTCCCACTTAATGTAAAGCAGAATCAACTGATGAAGTCCGAATGCTTTCATATTATTGTGGTAAATAACATCAATGCAAAGATCTAATAAATCTTTACAATTCTCTGTCATGGATGCGATAAGCGAACGGACATTCAGTTTCAGCTTGTCAAGAACCGATTCATCAACAATACCGTTGCTGTCTATCAGTTGTTGGAACAAGGCATATTTTTGAATTGTTTTCAGATGTTCTTCCGATATCTCCATGCTGCGTGTGCCAGATACGTTTGTTTGTATTGTGTACATAGTCTTGATTATTTTTAACGTTTACATGAGCAAAGATAAAAAATTAAATGAATAGAGAGCATTATTTCTCCTCAAAAAAGTGCAGCATGGCTTTCATGACATGTGTCCGCTGGTCAGCATTCACGATACTTTCGAAAGGGAAGCCCAAAACAAAAGTACGGTACGCTCCTTTATAAGCCACTCCGGCACACTGTTTTCCTTCTGTATAACAAAATACAGGGAAAGCTTGTTCAGCTGGAAGAATACAGTCGGGGGCAGGAACAGCATACGTCTGCTCATTGGCACCACGTGGAATCTGAAACCTGATATTCGTTCCGAAAATCTCTCCCGAGCGTACATGTTTCATGCTTCCTCCGTATGTGTATTTCAAAACATTGGCGGTGAAGTTTGTATCGCCCAGCTTATTACCGATATAAGAACCGCTGATAAACAATTTTCCTCCACCTCGACAATAATTGGTAAGAGCCTGTTGCATACGGCTGCTCAAAGTGCTGTTTTCTGCTCCATAAATAATATCTACCATGTAATACGGACTTAAATCAGTAGAACCACTCTCAACGGTTTCGCTGCTGCATGACACAAACGAATAGCGTCCGGCTGTCTGGATAGCCTTACCGTGCACAAACGGATAATCGAATGTATTTCCGGCAATCTGCATTCCTTCCAGCTCATTGCCGCTATAACCTAAACCTTCTTCAGTTTCTATACCGGCTTTTGTGCGGTTAAAATTCTGCTGGTAGCCGCAAAATGCTGTCGTGCTGATGTATGGCAATCCCGGGTCGGACTGAATATCAAAACCTTGCATCATAAGGTTATTCATTGATTCCGGTCTACTTGTACGGTGAAATGCATTTACAATGAGTACTGTACCTTTACTTCTCTTTGCTTTGTAAGCCGACAAAATTTCTGAAGGGAAACTTTCACCTCCCTTATTTACAGCGGTAACCTTGAAACTATAAACCAGCCCAGGTTCTGCTTTTACAGTAAAACTGGTCCCTTTTACGTATGTTCCGTTGTCGAATCCACCATATCCGATACGCGTATAAACCACATATCCCTGAGCTTTTGCTGTTGGTTCCAACGGGTCTTCTGTTGGAATCCAGCGCAGTTCGAATGTATTTTTCTTCTTTCCTTCAGTCACTGCAAAATGGCTGACTGGCAACGGCTGAACTGTATAGTTGCTATGATGCATTTCTGCGAGGTATTTCAATATCGATTTGTAAACAGAACGTGCTACCGTAAATTTAAATTCCGGTTCATAGCCCAGTTTCAAATCGGCGAAATTCTGATGCGAAAGTGTTTCGAGTATCATCGAAGGTACAGCCGGCAGGCGAGTTTCGCTATAGTTCCGGTTCCACATGCTGCGTCGTGCCCACTGTATGCCAAAGCGTGAACTGATATCTTTTTGCAATCCGGTCAGTACCATGTCTGTCAAGTCGCGTGATGCATAACGTGAAATCCCGCTGTTTACCTTTCCGTCGTTGAAATTGGTTGTATAGATACCCAGTGAGCCAACCAGCGCATCGTCAGTCTTGAATCCGGCATCACTATGCATGGCAAAAGTCAGTTCGAAAGGAACTTTCAGACCTTTTTCCGTGGGATTGAACACCGAACCTCCACTTAGGTAGTTGGTCATCAGTGAACGTGCATTGATATCATCATTATAATCGTTTTCCCCCTGACTCTTGCTGTATACCTCGTATGGCATTCCTGCCCATTGCCCCCAGTAGCGCGCTCCTTCCAGGTAACGTGGCACTCCGCTGACGTTTCCGCCGCGAATGATATTTCCCATACCACCTCCAAAGCGGACAGCATCGGCGCAAACTACACCTTTTTGTGAACTCTCGTTGCTCAGTACTACCATACCGTAATCGTTCACCCCTTTGTCGAATTCGAATGTACCCAGATACACCCACGTTCCGCCACCCATTTGCTGGTTGACTTTAAATTCGGTGACGCCTCCTTTATGGAATACCAGATATTTGGCATCCGAAACACTCTGAGGCAAAGTTTGATAACTTACATATACAGCATATTTTCCTGTTTCAGGAATATTGGGAATCCATTCGGCAAAAGCTTTTTCTGGTTTTGAGAGGGTAGAGATAAAGCGTGCCGTGCCGTCGCGGAACGGATTATAGTTGTCAGGATATCGGAGATATTTCTGGGCAAACCCCGGTTGCGAGGTGGTCTTCCATACGTTTTTTTTGTAATTCTTTTCGAAGTACCGGCTGCCGGGAGTACATGTATTATTGTCCACTATCACCTCATTCTTTTGCCAGTCGCGCTCACGTGGTGTAAAAACCACTGCTCCGGCGTTTTCGAGCATCGGAATAAGATAAGGTACTACGATAGACTGAGTATACAAATCTTCGGTAGTACCGAACAAGCGTGGACGCTGCCAGCGCCATTCGTTACGGTCGTTCTTATAAAATTTTCCGTGACTTTGCCATACGGCAATATGCCGGTCCTGTAATCCCTGACTGATTTTGAACGGTTTCGAGATATTCTGCGTCCATGCATCACCTTTATATTCTATTTTTCCATACAGACGTTCCTTGTCCTTTCCCTTCTTGCGCAGAAAGTTAGGTATCAGATTTTCTATAGGCTGACCGTCAGCATACAGAGTTATCCGATAGTAATTTACGGGGCCAGGCAATAACTGTTTCAGAGAGCGGTAAATAGCCTGTGTGTTTTCTTCTGTAAAAGGCTGGTAACCAAAATTATCATTGGCATATACTTGTAAAGTCTTGTGCTCATGATCGACTGTAAAGTGGTCGAGTTTGCATGTACCGATATTTGCATAACTCGTCTGGTAATTAATGAAATAGTCCGTCAAGCGTTGTTCAATATTTTTTTCCAAGCTTTGAGCCGGTAAATTACCTGAAACACAAAGTAACAGGCAGATATATGCAAGAAAAAATCGTTTCATAATGTAAGTTTTTATGTTGAGGGACAAACTTACGGAAAATCTGTGGAATATCCGCCGAATTGCAGCAGATTAACGCAACAGGATTTGATAATTAGGGAGTTAGAGGAAAAACGCAGAAGTTGGGCAGACAGTTGAAAACCGTCTTAAAGCAGATTAAAGCAAAAGAACGGTTTCCTAATCATTACCCGATGAAAGTGCAGATTTAACAGTTCCTGTTTCATTTTGCGGCGTTCTGCGCAGTTTTGCTTATCAATAGGTAACTCGTTGATTTATAGTTTTGCAACCAAAAAGAAACGAGTATGGCAAGAAGCACATTCAAGGTGCTGTTCTACGTGAACGGCAGTAAGGAAAAGAACGGAATTGTCCCCATCATGGGACGAGTTACAATCAATGGTACGGTAGCACAGTTCAGCTGCAAGCGGACTATCCCGAAAGAGCTTTGGGATGCCAAAGGGAACAAGGCAAAGGGCAAGAGTATGGAAGCGAGGGAAACCAATCTTGCGCTTGACAACATCAAGGCTCAAATCATCAAGCATTACCAGCGTATATCCGACCGTGAAGCCTATGTAACGGCAGAAATGGTACGCAATGCCTATCAGGGATTGGGCGGTGAGTATGAAACGTTGCTCGGTGCTTTCGACAAGGAAAATGAAGTGTTCAAGAAGCGTGTCGGAAAAGACAGGGGCAGGGCAACCTATATGGCAAGGGTACGGGCAAGAAACCATGTGGCGGCATTCATCAGGTCACATTACAAGCGGAACGACATCTCCATGCCTGAACTTACGCCCGACTTCATCAAGGAGTTCGCCGTGTTCCTTTCCAACGAAGCCGGACTGCACAACGGTTCGATATGGGAAAACTGCATGTGGCTGAAAGGTGTGGTGATGCGGGCGCATTTCAACGGACATATACCGAGGAATCCGTTTGCCCAGTTCCATATAAGCCCGAACACGAAAGAGCGTGAATATCTGACGGAGAATGAGTTAAAAACATTGATGGAATTTCAGCTCAAAGACCCCAAGAACTCCTATCTCCGTGATATTTTTGTTTTCGCCAGTTTTACCGCCCTCTCATTCGTGGATATAAAGGAATTAAGCAACGACCAGATTGTGGAAGTGAACGGTGAGAAATGGATTATTTCCAAACGACACAAGACGGGTGTACCGTTTCAGGTGAAGCTGCTGGATATTCCCTTGCAGATAATCGAGCGTTACAAGGCTTTTCAGGAAAACAATCTTGTATTCCCCAATCTCAACTATTGGTCAATATGCAAGCGTATGGGAAAGATGATAAAGGAATGCGGCATCACCAAGAAAATCAGCTTTCATTGCTCAAGGCACGGATTTGCGATCCTGGCTCTCAGCAAAGGGATGCCAATCGAGAGTGTCAGCCGTATTTTGGGGCATACGAACATCAAGACTACGCAAATCTATGCGAGTGCGCCCAGAATGGTCGCTTAATAAATACTTCTTTAGCAAGAAGTTAGGATTGGGTTCGATATAGTCCTATCGTCAATCAGTTTATCCAAAAGGGAAACCCGATGGAGAGTGTAGCATACTGATTAAAGCTCCAAGTCCACTAATAGTCAGGTGGCGACTGAGGGGCAAGACGAAAAGACATACATAAGGATGAAGCCTTGATTGGTTGAATGATAGTTCAGGGTACCAAATCTTGTAACAACGGAAGACTATTATACATACGTTGTTTCATAGTACTCTGCCTATTTTGTGCGTTAGTGCAGAGCATAAAGAACCGACTATGACACAGCCGCAATAAGCGGACAAGAACGAAAGTCGCATCCGACAGTATGTCGTGCTAATAGTTATTAAGAGAACTAACTGGGGATTACCTAAGTCGGAACGCTGGAACAAACAGCTATAAAGAAAGCTTTTGAATATCCGATATGGTAACGGAACTTCCGTAGTAGTCCGAGCAGGGGAAAGCCTTGTACATGGCGAAGGGAAGTAGTCTGTAACTTTAATACAAACAACGGAAAACGTGAGAGACGTATGAGAAATCCAGAGCAAGTATTAAACATTTTAGCTGGACACAGCAATGAGCCCGAGTATAAATACGAAAGGCTTTACCGTATTCTATTCAATGAACAGATGTTCTTTGTCGCCTACCAACGTATGTATGCAAAGCCGGGCAACATGACACCCGGCACAGATGGCAAAACTGAGGATGAGATGAGCATTGATAGGATAAACAAACTCATAGAGAGTATAAAGGATGAGACTTATAGTCCCAATCCTGCAAAGAGAACTTACATTCCGAAAAAGAATGGGAAGATGCGTCCGCTAGGAATACCGTCTTTTGAAGACAAATTGGTTCAAGAGGTAGTAAGAATGGTGCTTGAAGCCATATATGAGGGACACTTTGAGTGGACATCGCACGGTTTCAGACCAAACCGAAGCTGCCACACAGCACTGAAAAGTCTACAAAACAATTTCAACGGTGCAAAATGGTTCATTGAGGGAGATATAAAAGGCTTCTTTGACAACATAGACCATAATGTGCTGATAGAAATAATGAAAGGCAGAATAGCAGACGACAGATTTCTTCGTCTGATACGGAAATTCCTCAATGCAGGGTACATGGAAGAGTGGCAATTCAACAAGACTTATTCAGGGACACCGCAAGGTGGTATCATAAGCCCTATTTTGGCAAACATATACCTAGACAAGTTCGATAAGTACATGGATGAATATGCCAACAAATTCAATAAAGGGACAGCAAGAAGCCGCAACAAGGATATTTGCAAACTCAACAGCAGAGTACACTACCTAAAACGTAGGATAAATGAAGTTGAGGATGTAAACGTAAGAACAAGGATGGTAGAAGAACTGCACGAAAAGCAGAAGTGGATACTAACAATGCCGAGTGGCAACGATATGGATAGAAATTTTCGCAGACTGAGATATGTGCGCTATGCCGATGATTTTCTAATCGGGGTTATCGGAACGAAAAACGAATGTGAGAGAATCAAAGCAGACATCACCAAGTTTATGCAGGAAAAGTTAAGACTGGAGATGTCACAGGAAAAGACTTTGATTACAAATGCACAAGACAGCGCGAAATTTTTGGGTTACGAAATATATGTCCGTAAAGACTATGCCACAAAGAGAAACAGTAACGGAACAGTGCGCAGATACTTCAACGGGAACGTGATATTGCACGTTTCAAGAGAAGTAATCAAGAACAAGCTGCTCAGCCTCGAAGCCATGAAAGTTGTCACCAAACACGGCAAGGAAACATGGGTGTCAAAAGGCCGGACTTATATGATTGACAATGAATCGCACGAGATTGTAGCTCAGTTTAATACCGAAATACGAGGGTTCTACAACTATTACTCAATAGCAAACAATGCATCGGCTTTGGGACGCTCTTTCGGCTGCATTATGAAGTTCTCCATATACAAAACTCTTGCTCAAAAGCTGAATATGTCAGTGAGAAAAGTCATTGAAACATACCGTAAGGACAATCTCTTTGCCGTGCCTTTTGTAAACAAGGGAGGAGAAACCAAGTACAGGGTATTCTACAATGAGGGGTATGCCCGTAAAACCGATTGTGAAACAGCCCCAAGTGACAATCTGCCGTACATGTTCAAAACGCCATCGTTGAGTCTGATAGAAAGGCTTATAACAAAAACGTGCGAACTATGTGGTAAGCACGGTGAAGTGGTAATGCACCATGTCCGCACTCTCAAAGAGTTAAAAGGTAAAAATGACTGGGAACGCAAAATGCTCTATATGCACAGAAAGACTTTGGTCGTTTGTGCGGAGTGCAATGCAAAAATCCAGAGATGTGTCAAGTAAGATGATGTTACAGATGGAGAGCCGTATACATGGAGACGTGTAAGTACGGTTCGGGGGCAGGTAAGCGAAAACCTACCGCTGTAAAGCGGAAAGGCGTTGTTTGCCGAGCCTACAGATAACCGTGCAGAAATTGGATAATGACCTCACGATGCTGGGCGACAAACTGAGCAAATCATTCGGAAACGTGAAAATAGCTGGGATATGAAACGGGAAATAATCACAACGGACAGCTATGGTAGAATTACCATACCATCCGATACAGGTAATATATGGATGAATGAAATGGAGCTGGTGGAGCTGTTCGGGGCAATCGTCCCGACGCTCCGTGCCGCCATTCGTGCCGTGTACAAGTGTGGAAATTTTAATCCTCTTGAAGCTGAAAAACGTATCAAGCTGCTCAACGGCTATTACGCGGACATGTATGCCTTGCCGATGGTGGTGGCACTCGCTTTTCGCATTGACACGTCAGGTGCCGCAACGGTTCGCAATGCCCTGCTGGAAAGATTGTGCCGACGAAAAGAAAAACAAGTCCTGCTGGTGTCAATGAATAACAGAATGCCGTATGAATGTTAGGGTGAACTTTTTATGTTCAGCCACTACAATACCTATGCGGACATCAAGCGGCGGAAGAACGAGAGCCGGACGTATTTCTTTGACAGGGCGGCGGAACGGCTGAACCGCAGGATGATGCGGGACGAGGAGGCGGAACGGAAGAGGCGGTGAAGCAAGAAAACAAGCGATAAGTCCGCCTTGATTTATTACGAAAAAAATAAAAAAAGTTTCTACTATATTTGTATTATCAAATATAAATTGTACTTTTGCAATACAATATCGCCCTTAGGTGGAAAATACTAAGGCTCGCCACCCCTAAAAAGGTGGCTTATTTTTTATATATACAATTGGAATATGGAGCAAAAACAGCGCGTTATAGTCTATATTGATGGATTCAATTTCTATTTCGGACTGAAGAGCAATGCTAAATGGAAGAAATATTATTGGCTTGATATAGTTAAGTTGTTCGAGATGTTCATGCGCCCGAATCAGGAGCTTGTTGCCGTCAAGTATTTTTCGGCAAAGCCTGATGATATAGACCAAAGTCTTCGCCAGAATGCCTTTTTTCAAGCCAATAGAGAAAATCCGAAATTCAAGTTGATATTGGGTAAGTACCTGAAAAAATCTATAACCTGTTTCAAATGCGGAAATGTTATTCATACCCATGAGGAAAAGGAAACTGATGTACGAATAGCCACACAGATTATAGCAGATGCCTATCAGAAGAATTGTGATATATCCATTGTAGTATCAGCTGATAGTGACATGATACCTGCTATCGAACTTGCAACAGAAGCTTGTCAAAAGGTTTTTGTATATTTCCCTCCTTACCAGTACTCCAGTAATCTTGCTACTATGGGTATGGGTAAGCCTATCCATATGAAACAATATGAAACTCGTTTCAGGCAATGTCTTTTACCTGATGTGGTACATCTTGGAAAGGCAAACTTTGATTTACAGATACCTAAGAAATGGAAGGCTTTTCAGTCAATCTGAATCAGAAATACGCGTTATAAAAAAGGAAAATCCGTAATACAGTCTGGAATATCCAGTCGTATTACGGATTTTTCTTTTCGCCTATGATATTTCTATTTGTTCTGCAAGAGGTATTGCAGTTCGGGGTCGGACTGTATGCGCTGCAACTCGTCAGCGACAATCTGCCGGACATCGGCACGGATACGGTTGTAGTTATCCTAGTTCATCTCCTTCATGCGGTCGTTGCCGCCGGCATCTGTAAAGTCCGTGATGACGGGTATAGACCGGTAAGCCTGTTCCTCACGCTTCACTTTCTCGGCATCGACCACAATTGGATGATTAACGGTTTAATCTGACGTAGTGACGACATGAAGTCATTAAATCCGTAAATCAGTGCGTCAGTCAATCTGTAATTATCTGCAACATCCAGTCCCCGAAGACGTGCATATTCCACGACTTCGGGCTTTTTTATCTCCTTTTATCTGAAAGAGCCACCCGTTTATACTGCATTTTCTTTTGGCATGACCTATTTTGCGCCGTTCCGCATAGATTTGCGTATCAAGATTTTACCGACACTTCCGTAGCTTTGCAACCATGTTTAACCCGTTGCCGACAGAATGTAGGCAGCACTAAAACCTGTATCAAGAACATGAAGAAAAAAAGAAATTATTTGCGTAGGTACAATTCTCTACAAGATTGTGAATCGGGATTGTCATTATTCGCTGATAAGAGGAATAGGACGTTACTACACGGTAAACAAAATACAGCTGGAAAAATTCTGATATTTTGATGAGATGATGAAAGTATATATAAACATAAAGAGAAACAGTAACTTACGTCTTCATCAACCTTTCAACAAGAGAATCGGGCAGATGAAAAGAGAAAGAACACACCGCACTCTACATCACTTTTCTTTTGGCGAGCGGTTTGATGAAACGATGATGAATGTATATCATTTTGGCTATCAGTATATTATCCTATCAACTCATCAATTCATCGGATTTTCATCCGCCAACAAGTCTGCGGGACAAACGGATGGAAGGAAATGCCACTATCCGCAAGCTGGTCGGTCGGACATCCGACCTGCCTGTTGTCCGACCAGCCGACAAGGGAAGGCGTATCATATCAATGAAAAGAAAAGAGCTGCCTATACAGCTGGTACTCTCACAGGCTTTTGAGAACAGAAAAGCCATAGCTCATTAGGGCATTTTCTTTACGCAGTGCAGGCACAGCTAAAAATGCCCCAATGAGCCAACGGGGTTACACCCCTCTGGACACCCCCGTTTGCCATGCGGCATGACCGCAGCTGACGGAAACCAACAAACCAAATTGTCAAACTTGAAAACGAAAAACAAGCATGGGATATATAAGCATTCAAATCAACAAAGCGAAAGGCTCGGCTGACACGGGCGCATCCGACCACATAGAACGTAAGACCATACCCAAGAACGCAGACCCTACACGTACACATCTCAACCGTGAACTGGTGGAGTTTTCTGATGGAGTGTCCGACCGTACCGAAGCGATAAGCCACCGTATCCGTACGGCAGGCATCAAACGTAAGATAACCCCTGACCAAGTGCGGGCAATTAGAATCGTGCTTTCGGGTACGCACGAGGATATGATGAAAATACAGGACGAGGGCAGACTTGACGAATGGTGTGATGACAACCTTCAATGGCTTCATCGCACCTTCGGCAAGGAAAATACCGTTTCGGCAGTCCTGCACATGGATGAGCACACACCGCACATTCATGCCACGGTCGTACCGATAGTAACAGGAGAGCGCAGGAAAGCCAAGAAAAAGCAGACGGAAGGTAAACGCTCCTACCGCAAGAAAGCCAATATCGTGCGTCTGTGTGCCGATGATGTGCTGACACGTGAGAAACTCGTTGCCTATCACGACAGTTACGCAAGAGTAATGGAAAAATACGGTTTGCAACGTGGCGTACGTGGCTCGGAAGCACGGCATACGACAACAGCCCAATACTACCGTGATTTGATACGGCAGACGGGTGAACTTGAAGCCAATGTGCAACAGTTACAGACAGAGCAGCAACAAGCAGAGCAACAGCTTGACGAGGTAAGGCAGGAAGTCAAGTCGGAGAAACTGGAAGCAGCCAAGACGGAAGCGAAAGCCGCATTCGTGGCAAAAGTCGGTTCTCTTTTGGGGCGGTGGTAAATTGAAAGAACTGGAAGCCGACAACCGTACCCTGCAAGGCGAGGTCGCCGCCCGTGATGAGAGCATCAAGTTGTTGCAACAGCAGATGCAGCGGCAGCAGGAGGAACACAACCGCCAACTTATGGAATTGCAAGTCAAGCACCGCAGGGAGATGGCAGATAAAGAAGTGGCACACCAAGAAGAAGTGTCATTCCTGAAATCAATCATCCAGAAAGCCAAGAAGTGGTTCCCGCTGTTCCAAGAGTTGGTGTACATGGAGAAGTTCTGCCTCAAAGTCGGTTTCAACGAAAGGCAGACCGCCACGCTCATCAGAGGAAAGCCGCTGTTCTACGAAGGCGAACTCTATTCGGAGGAACATAAACGGAAGTTCAAGACAGAAAACGCAGGTTTCCAAGTTGTAAAAGACCCGAAAGACAAGTCAAAACTTGTACTTTGTATTGAAGGAAAACCTATTGGAGAGTGGTTCAAAGAACAATTTAATAAATTGTTTTCTTCCGTACGCAGAACAGTTGCACCACTCAAAAAGGGTAAGGGTATAGGATTATAAACAATACCAATGAGAGAATAGTAAGTCTTTATCTGTAGTTCAAATAGACTTGCTATTCTCTGGTTGGTTCTTAACTTGAAAATTAAGCTATCCCCTCTATCGTCATTTCGACTTTTCGTTTCGCGTTATTCAATAATTCTTCACTTTCTTTTCTTAATCTAAAACTCTCTTGGATTTTTCCTGAAATTTTCTGTTGAATAGGCATAGGTAATATTGGTATAATGACATTTTCAATTTCCGATGGTTTCCAATGTTGGATGATTGAACCTCCTGCATCCCTCTCAGCTTGGAGACGTACTATTGGAGAATTGAGCACCAATGTCAGGTAATCGGGTAAGACATCAGTACTGATTAATGACAAGTGAAGTATTGCACCAGAAGTAATTACATCAAGTGGTTCTTCTACCTTATAGGCAATGCCTACACTTCCGTCTTTTGACAACAAAATAGTATTCTTCTGAGGTCTTATAACATTGTTGAACTCCTCTTTATCAATATGTATCGCAGTATCAGTTAATCCAAACTTTGAAAGGTCAGAAACTCTGATAAACGGCACACCTGTTTCTTGATAAGCATCACTGCCAGGTTCTATAGACTTATCTATTTTAGTCAATTCTCCTATTGTTGATGTCGGAAATTTACTCAGTTGGTAAAACAGGTAATCATATTTGGGCTGATAATATTCTGCATCAAGACGTCCACTTGACAAAAAACTATCAGACAGTCTCTTGCAGGTTTTTACGGTCTTGCTTTCTTTTTCAATGTCAGGCAATACCCCGACTTCCATAAGCAACAACCATTCCGCGTTTCGTTCTTCTTGAACAATGTTATTGTATAACTGACTAATAATCAACCAATTACCCCCCCCCATTTTCAATTACTTGTTCTACCGTAAGCTTTGCATTTTCAAGAAGTTTCATTGCTTCTTTTCGCAGGGCAAAGCTTTTTCGTACATGTTGAGCTATTTCATCCTGTACCTCTTGTCGTATGATTGGTATGGGCAGTTTCTCTAATTCAGGTTTGCTGATGGCTGTAAGAATTGTGCCCGAACAACCTTTCTTCATCAATTGTTGTATAGGTAATGATTTGAAAAGTGTAAGCAATGTTTCTGAGTTCATTTTAGAGGATTGCAGTACATAAAAACCAGTGGAACATAATGCACCCTCGTAATCTTCCGTAACCAATGCACAACTTTCCAATGACCCCTCAATGGAAGAAACTATCACATCTCCTTGATGTACCATTCGTCTTGCACGGGTTGGCAGGTTCTCGCCGTTTTGAATGTCACACCCTATTATCTCACCCGATTTGCCAATGTTGGCAAGTTCTATATATTTGTAGCGCACACCGGTTTCGGGAGTATAATTAGCATCTTTAATGTTACATGCATCCCCTAACAGTTCATAACCATTGGAATAGGATTGTACAAGTCTACAATAATCCTCATACTTAGGCAGGTAATATTCTGCGTCAAAACGTCCTGTATCAAGAAAAGACTCTTTTAATGTCTTTACATTGTATGCATCAGGATTGGCGGCAAAGTCGGTCATACCCAAGCATTCCAAAAGGTAGGATTCAGCTTCGGAATACAACTGCCTGCTTTTTAAAGAATAAGCATAAGATTGTTTCACAAAACTAGAAATTTGTTCCTTTATATTGTTACTTAAATCAGGTACTAATAATTGGTCAAAGTCTTCCAATATAATACCTGTTTGTCCAGAACCTCTTCGAAATTTTTGAATTTGCTGCTGACCGTATTTGCATCTAAGATATGTTGCCAAATACTCTGATGATATATTGTTTTTAGGACGTATTATTGCCAATTTACAGCTACAAGTAGCATTATTATTTGTAGAAACTAAAGAGATATTCCCAATAATAGCACCAACAATAGACATTAATATATCACCTTTCTTCAAATGTGACCGTCGCATTATAGATAATTCATATACATATCTTGGAATACGCAACGGATTGGGTGAAAACTCTATGAATGAATTATAAATATCACCACCCCGATAATAAGGTATACCATCATTCACAAAGTTTTGACTAATTGACATATGATTTCCATCAGATATATCAGTGAATGTGGTTAAAGGAATCGCACCTATGCCTTTCAGTAATAGCACTTGGCTAAGATTGGATTTTGAGTAAAATTCAGCATCCAATCTTAAAGTACGCTCTAATGTCCGATTGCTAATTATTGATATTTCCAGCCCCTCCAACAAAGCCTTATACTTCACTTCATTAAAGGGGCATCCGCGAAAAAAGATAAACCTTCTTTCTTCGCAAATTCGGCAAAAGCTTCAGCTATTCCGTCTTTGGTTAGTCCATCGTGATTGAAAAGGTCATGCTTTACAATGAGATGTCCATGTGTATCAAGCAGCGGTACATTGTTTCCCTCTTCATCTATAGTATTTTGATAAATCTTATTACCGCTATTATCCTTACTTGGTTCCTGCATGGTTGCAAAGAAAATATTGTAATCCTCTACTTTCGGGCAAAGCACATCATCCCATTTCTGAACGAATAGGACGCTTGTTTTTGTACCTGTATGCGGCTTGAATACATTACCATGTAATCCTATGACAGCAAGGATACGACAGCGGTCTGCAATGTATTCACGCAACACCTTATCGCTACTGTTATTGAAACGTCCTTGCGGTAGTACGATTGCCATACGTCCGCCAGATTTCAGAAAATCGATGTTGCGTTCTACGAACAGCACATCACGGCTCATGTTTGAAGCCTGTTTCAGCTTTGTTTTACGGAACGTACCGTCTGCCATTTGATAAACTGTTTCACCGCTATTTGCCAATGCTTCCGGAAATGTAGGCTCTCCTTGGGTAATCGTTGCTCCTGATGGTACATTTTTCAGTTTTTCCAACGAAACAGAACGACTTAAATCGTATTTGGCAAGGATACGGCTTTCTTTTACATCTCCTGCAAACGGAGGGTTTGCCATTACAATATCAAAAGTAAAATCACGGTTGCTGTTCTTTTCAGCTCTCATTTTTTTGAGCTTCTTCCAACCCTCTGAATAAGTATCACTCCAATTTTCATCCTTCACAGTTTCATCCCAACGCTCATAATCAAGCGTATTCAAGTGCATAACATTGGTCTGACCATCTCCGGCAATCAAGTTAAGAGTTCTCGCCACACGCACGGCTTTTTCATCAAAATCAATGGCGAATACATTGTTCTGTACATAGTCACTGCATTCAGCTGGTTTTTCTTCCAAAGTAAACAGATGACTACGTTTCAATCCTTTTGCTTCCAGAATTTTTTGCCATACATGGAAAATTGTATGGACAGGGAAACCGCAGCTGCCAGCTGCCGTGTCTATCATCTTCTCGTCAGCTTTCGGATTGAGCATCTTCACACACATATCAATCACATAACGGGGAGTAAAATATTGTCCTTTTTCACCTTTACTACTTTTATTGATAAGATATTCAAATGCTTCGTCCACCACGTCAAGATTGGAGTTGAATAACTTTACGTCTTGCAAGGAAGCAACACATACGGAAAGATGCGATGGTGTAAGTAGAATCTTGGCATCTTCAGTAAATACGCCTTGCCACTTTTCTTTAGCTTGGTCAAATAGAGTTTGCAACTTTTCTTTTAACTCCGTTTCTGTGTCGCCGTAATTACGGAATTCAAGGTTGCGGTCGGGTTTACGACCACTCTCCATTTCATCATAAAGTTTGGTAAAGATAAGTTTGAAAACTTCCTCAAATACATCTACGCCTGCACCAGCCAATACCTCATCCTCCATTTCGAGAATTAAGTCTTTCAGAGATTTCCGTTCATTCACCAATTTATCTTTTTTGATAAGGTCAGAAATTTTCCACCGTTCTGAAATAATATCTGAAAGCTTTTGGTCGGCACGTGGAAGCATACTCAAATCTTCAAAATAATTCGGGTCTTTACGATGGTAATAAGAAATCTGCCGACCGTTACTCCATACACCGATGGGCGCACCCGTTGCATTGCAGTAGCTTTTCAGCTGTTCCTTACCGTCTTTCAACTTCGGCTTTTTCAATTCCACAATGATATACGGGCTTGTGGTTTGCTGTTTGTCAAAAACTACAATGTCTGCCCGTTTCTTTTCCCTGCCGAATGTAACCTCGTATTCCAATTCCATTCTTGAAACTGGATAACCTAAATCCTGCGTAAGAACCAACAGATATAATTGACGCACTACTTCTTCTGGAGTTAACTTTATTTCTTTCTTACGCACTAAGCATGTAAGATAATAGTCAACTCCTTTCTTTGACATCCGTTCAGTTACACGTCTTTCCAATTCCGAGATTTGCTCCTCTGAAAACAGGCTTAGTTCATACTCTGTACCTTTAATAATATCTGTTAGTTTCATTTATGTTATCTTAAAATTGTTCATTGTCTTTTGTTTGCTTGTTCGATATAAGTAATTCCCGAACATCAATATCCAAAATATTAGCAATTTGATATAGCACCGAAATAGGAGGTTGTACTTTATTGGAAGCATACAGATTGACCATATTGAAAGTCTTTCCAAGTCTATTTGCCAATTCCGTTTGGCTGATGCCTCTTGCCGCTAATGCCTCTTTTATACGGTTCTTGCACATATTATGTTTTGCTCATCGTTGTTTATTGGCTGCAAAAATATAAAATTTAATTTGGTAACCTTCGTATAGTATTGAAAAAATACTACTTTTGTACCTGAAGAGTTACTCTATGAAGTAAAACAAAGCAGAACAAAGCAATTAAAACGGTTGCTAAATCATTACCCCCAAACAAGGTAATTCTTCTAAATTGCTTAATTTCAATAGCTATATTCTTTATACAGATTTACGGAAAATCTGTGGAATAACCTTGTGAAACGGGGGAAATGATGCTAAAAGTCTTGATGTCAAAGTTGATATGATGTAGCATCAATCGGTTATTCTGTGTATGGTTATGTTATCAATAATAGTTTTAAACTCGGCTTCAGGTTAGTTTTTTTATTGCTTGTGTAAGTGGAAAATTAAATTTCATATCCAGTATTTGGACTAACATACACCACACATCTACGGATAGTGACGTGAGAATACAAGAAAGCCAATACCGTACGTCTGTGTGCTAACATGTAAGAAACTCGTTACCTACCACGACAGTTACGCAAAAGCAATGGAAAAATACGGTTTGCAACGAGGCGTACGTGGCTCAGAAGCACGGCAAACGACAACAGTTCAATACTACCGTGATTTCTTGTACTTTGCATCGAAGGGAAACCCATTGGAGAGTGGCTCAAGGAGCAGTTTGACAAGTTGTTTACAACTATACGGAAAAAGCCTTATACAGTTTTAAGACAGAAAAGGAATCAAATATAGTGATTAATTTACTTAGTCTTAATCGAAAAGGAATAGTCAAAAATTGGTTAGGTTATTTATTATCAGTATCTTTGAGTGTCATCAAGATGAAAGATTATGAAAAAGTTTCTGTTCATATTGTGTTCATTGGTCGTTATCAGTAAGCTTACCGCACAAAACAGCGATTATACAGACATATCCGCATTGCTGGAAAACAAAATTTGGAAGGTACAAGCTCCAAAAGGCAAGCAATATGCTATGGAGTTGGAATTTCGTGATGCAGGATTGAGAAAGACTTTTTTATCTGATGAGAAGAAAACAGAAACATTTTATTCGTATTCTTTGTGCGGAGATACAATCAAGGTTTTTGAGTCAAGGAAAAAGTATATCATTCAAGAACTTACAGACAGCACTTTAGTTTTTCAGTATTTGCCGGACAGCTTGACGATTAGTGTCGGCTCTGTCAAATGTGTAACAGACAACACTCTTGAAGGACAGCGTAAGAACGAAGAACGTCTGGACAGTATATGGCGTAAAGAGGATATTTGGAACAAGGGCGTGGCAAAGATAACCGGAGAACCTGTTAAGGATTTATCCACGATAGAACCTCCACGATGGGCTGTTTGGGATTATGATCTGACAAAATACTATGTTTCCCAAATGAAATACCCGGAAGAATTGCTGAAAAAGAATATAGCAGGTTATTCCGTAGTGATGTTTTCCATTGATACTTTGGGATTGCCACGCAGTATCAATATTTTGACAACCAAGCATAAAGACTTCGACAAAGAAGTCATCAGACTGACCAAGGATCTTCCACACTGTCTTCCATGTCTGGATAAGAATGGGAAGCGGATGGAATGTCTATACACAGTATATGTTCCATTCCTGCCACAACACTATAGAGACAGAGTAAAGAAAGACAGTATTTGGGAAGAAGAACAGAAACATTGCTTTGTGGAATGGGAATCACCATCTTGTTTCCAGGACGGAAATCCCAATACTATACAAAATTATATAGACGAAAGACTTGTGTACGACCCGAGTTTGTTAGGTAATAAAGAACAGGTGAGAGGATTTTATAAAGTAAAAATAAATTCGTATGGAGAAGTATCCGAAGTTGATGTTTTCCGTAGCTGCGGCATACATGAGTGGGACGCGCAAGTAGTGGATATTATCAAAGGTATGCCCCGATGGACACCTGCCATCAGTTATTATGGCAAAAGCAAATACCGGGAGTCTATATGGACCATGAACGTTTTCTTCAGGAAGACAAAAGGCAAACTGATTGCTCATACATTTGAGAAAAATCTTGAGACAGGTGTTCCCGTATGCTTCCTGAATGAACGGGGAGATACCATTGTGCCATACGGCAAGTATAATTACTGTCAAATAAATCGTGTCAAAAATTTAGTTTTCGCATACGAAAACAAGCAAGATACCCGGATTGTCTGCTTGAATGGTCAAGGCGAAGAACTGTTCTACGTCTTTCAGTATGACAATGGACCGGATAAACTTCGGGAAGGACTGTTTCGTATAACGGATGAAAACGGACTGATTGGCTTCGCTGATTCTTTAGGGAATATAGTTATAAAGCCCCAATTCAAATTTGCCTTCCCTTTTGAGAATGGCAAGGCAAAGGTTACATTTTCAGGAGAAAGTAAGGTCGTTCCTGATTCTAAAGATGAAAAACATTACTGGGATAGTCCCGACTGGTATTATATAGATACGAATGGCAAAATTTTATAGGGTTTATTGCTAACTTTAGCCCTTACCTCAACTTTTCTTATTTAATGCACCGAATACCATATAGACCTTGATTCTTATAAAATCACATTATGCTGATTATCTGACTGTCTTCTGAAAATCTGTGCTGCGATGCTGCCTGAAAAGTTGTGCCATACCGAGAACATGGCTCCGGGTACGGCTGCCATAGGAAACAAGGCAAAATGGGTGGCAGCAAGTGAAGTTGCCAGACCGGAATTCTGCATACCGACCTCGATGGCAATGGCCGAACGTTTAGACGGTTCGCTTCCGGTTATGGCAGAGAGGCCGTATCCTAAGACTAGTCCGAATACATTATGTAGAATTACCGCTACAGCTACTATCAGGCTGCATGTAAGGATGCTGGTCGCGTTGTGCGCTACGATGATGCCGATGATGAAGGCAATGGATAAGGTGGAAATCATCGGTAGCAACGGCAGTATCCGTCGGGTAGTCCGCTGGAAGTAATGATTGGCAGCCACTCCCAGTACGATGGGTACTATCACCACTTGCACGATACTTAAGAACATGCCTGTTACGTCTACTTTCACCGATTCACCGGCAAGTAACCATACGAGGGCAGGTGTCATGATGGGAGCCAGCAGGGTAGAAACTCCGGTCATAGCTACACTCAGGGCTACATCACCTTTGGCCAGGTAGCAGATAACGTTACTGGCCGTACCTCCCGGACAACATCCTACGAGGATTACTCCTAAGGCGAGTTCTTCCGGCAAAGACAGTAACTTACAGAGTAGCCACGCCAGTGAGGGCATGATAAGAAACTGTGCCAGTTCGCCGACGAGAATGTCTTTCGGATGCTGTAAGACCGGTCTGAAGTCGGACGGACGGAGTGTTAGTCCCATGCCGAACATCACTACGCCCAGCATTGGTGTGATGGCCGAAGTGTCTATCCAGACGAACGAAGAAGGCAAAAAGAGGGCCACAGCCGTCACTAGCACTACCACAAGGGTAATATGGGCGGCAATCCATATAGATAGTTGGATGAGTTTATTTTTCATTGTTGTTATCTCAAAAATTGTCTGCAAAGTTACAAAATTTCATGTGAATCTTGACGTGTATGTTTGTCTTGTCGAAATCACTGTCTGTCTACTTTCGGTGAATCGAAGATGGGAAATAAATTATTGCAGATATTTTGATTAAAAATTCAGCATCTTTTCTCCAAAATATCATGAAGTTTTAGAGAAAATTTGTACAAAAAGAAAAAGGAACTTCCTGATGAATTATAAAAACAAAACGTCCCGTGTGAAAAAGCACACAGGACGTTGTATATAAAGACTATACATTGTCAGTCTATATCGCCTAGAACGAATTTGTGAGGATGTTTTCCTTTGAAATCTTTGAAATACAATTTGATTTCGCGCATATCCTTGTCTATATCCCCGCTGGGTATGATATACTTGCCTGCTGTTATACATTTCTTTTCGTAATCGATGCCGATCAGTACGATAGGAATGTTTGCCCCTAATGCTATGTAATAGAATCCCTTTTTCCAGTTCGGGTTAGGAGAGCGGGTTCCTTCAGGGGTGATGGCAAGATGAAATTTCTCGCTGGCGTTTACTTGCTTGATGACTTGATCTACCATTGAGGTACGTTTGTCACGATGTACGGGGATTCCTCCCATCCAGCGGAACAAAATACCCAACGGAAAGAAGAACCATTCTTTTTTCATCATGAATCCCGACTCACGACCTATGGCACTGATAAACAGCTTGCCGATAAACAGGTCCCAGTTCGTGGTGTGAGGGGCTGCACAGATAATGCACTTGTCGAAATCAGGGACGGAAACTTCAGCTTTCCATCCCAGTATCTTGTGGTAGATAAAGCTGCAAATGGCTTGTTTCATGCTCCTTATTTACCCAGTTCTTCCAATTTTTTGAAAATAGTTTGTGTACCGTTGTTGAAGTCTTCTTTCAGTTTCTTATAGAAGCCTTTTACATTACCCGGTTCAGTATGGCTGATGCGGCTGATGATGTCCTGACGGAGATTGACTGCCTGAAGGAACAATTTGCTCAGTTCTTCACGGTTTTCATCTTTGGCATTCATGCTTTCTACGATACACAGACCTGCGATAAGGTCGGAAATATAATTGACGTTCTTTTTTAAATTTCTTCTACTAGCCATAGTTTTATTGTTTTAATGGGTTAATAAAATAGATTGATTGCGGGGTAAAGATAACATTTTTTTTGCATACGTTTTCATATTTCCGAAAAAAAGGCGAAATTTGCCATACCGAAATTTATACACCTTATATAAATTAAAAACAATTATGACAAAAAGCGCATTACAAATTGCAAGAGCTGCTTATCAGCCAAAATTGCCTAAGGCATTGAAGGGTGCTGTAAAGGTACAGGAAGGAGAACCTACACAGTCGGTTGCCGATCAGGAAGAAATCAAGAAATTGTTCCCGAATACTTACGGCATGCCGTTGATTAAATTTGTTGAAGGAGAAGAAAAAGAATATGCTCCTATGAACGTGGGAGTAATTTTGTCTGGTGGTCAGGCTCCTGGCGGACACAATGTAATCTCTGGTTTGTTTGATGGCGTAAAGAAATTGAACCCTGCAAACAAATTGTATGGTTTCATCCTGGGTCCTGGTGGATTGGTTGACCACAAATATATGGAACTGACAGCTGATATTATCGACGAATACCGTAATACTGGTGGTTTCGATATTATCGGTTCTGGTCGTACTAAACTGGAAAAAGAAGATCAGTTCGAAAAAGGTTATGAAATCTTGAAAGAATTGGGTATCAAAGCATTGGTTATCATCGGTGGTGATGACTCTAATACAAATGCTTGTGTATTGGCTGAATATTATGCAGCTAAGAACTATGGTATCCAGGTTATCGGCTGTCCGAAGACTATCGACGGTGACTTGAAGAACGACATGATTGAAACTTCATTCGGTTTTGATACTGCTTGTAAGACTTATGCTGAAGTTATCGGTAACATCCAGCGTGACTGTAACTCAGCTCGCAAGTACTGGCACTTTATCAAACTGATGGGACGTTCTGCTTCTCACATCGCTTTGGAATGTGCTTTGCAGGTTCAGCCTAATGTATGTATCATCTCTGAAGAAGTTGAAACTAAGAACATGTCTTTGGATGATGTAGTAACATATATTGCTCAGGTTGTTGCTGACCGTGCTGCTGCAGGAAACAACTTCGGTACAGTATTGATTCCGGAAGGTTTGATCGAATTCATCCCTGCTATGAAGCGTCTGATCGCTGAATTGAACGACTTCTTGGCTGCTAATGGTGAAGAATTCAACAACATCAAACGTTCTAAACAGCGTGAATACATCATCAGCAAGCTGACTCCGGAAAATGCTGCTATCTACGCTTCTCTGCCGGAAGGTGTTGCTCGTCAGTTGTCTTTGGATCGTGACCCGCACGGAAACGTTCAGGTTTCATTGATCGAAACTGAAAAACTGTTGTCTGAAATGGTTGCTACTAAGTTGGCTGCATGGAAAGAAGAAGGTAAATATGTTGGTAAGTTTGCTGCTCAGCACCACTTCTTCGGTTACGAAGGACGTTGCGCTGCTCCATCTAACTTCGATGCTGACTATTGCTACTCTTTGGGTTACACTGCATCTATGTTGATTGCTAACGGTAAGACTGGTTATATGTCATCAGTTCGTAACACTACTGCTCCGGCTGCTGAATGGATTGCAGGTGGTGTGCCTATCACAATGATGATGAACATGGAACGCCGTCACGGTGAAATGAAACCGGTTATCCAGAAAGCTCTGGTTAAGTTGGATGGTGCTCCGTTCAAGGCTTTCGCTGCTCAGCGTGAAACTTGGGCTAAAGAAACTGCTTATGTTTATCCGGGTCCGATCCAGTACTTTGGTCCTACTGAAGTTTGCGATCAGCCGACTAAGACTTTGCAGCTTGAACAAGCAAAATAATAATTGCTTATAAATAAAGAAATCTGTCATTGCCTTCTCTGCCTGTCTGTGACTGGCAGAGAGGTGCAGTGACTATTTTTTAATGTAACTGGATAGAACCTATGACAAAAGAACCGCCCATAATGGTGGTAAATAAGCTTCGCAAAACTACATCCCGTAAGCGGACGAGTTCTTCTTCATCGAATACGACTTCTTCTGGAGGACCGAAGAGAAGAACCAGACGCAGCAAGGATAAAAAGAAAATAGCACGTAAGTGGGAAGTTCCATCGTGGATATATTATATTCTGATGGGAGGGGCTGCTGCATTGCTGGTCATTGGGTTTTATTATTTCTTTATCCGTCCTTATGCATACAGATGGAAGCCTTGCTATGGTACAAAGGCATATGGCGTATGTCTTCCTTCGGGCTATCGGGTGCATGGGTTCGATATTTCTCACCATCAGGGTGAAATAAACTGGGCAGTGCTCAGCAAGACACAGTTTACTCCATTCCCTATCCGTTTTGTCTTTCTGAAAGCTTCGGAAGGTGGAGATTTCAGTGATACTACATTTGTCCATAACTTTGATCTGGCGCGACAGTACGGGTTTATCCGCGGTGCTTATCATTTTTATAATCCAAAGACAGATGCTTCGCGGCAGGCTGATTTCTTTATCCGCTCGGTTCAGCTGGAGCCGGGAGATCTTCCTCCTGTGCTGGATATAGAAAAGCGAGGGGATGATGACGACCGTTTGCGGAAAGATTTGCTGGTATGGCTTCGTAAAATAGAACAGCATTATAAAGTGAAGCCTATTCTTTATACTTCGTATAAGTTTAAAACTCGTTATCTGAACGATTCTGTCTTCAATACTTATCCGTATTGGATTGCTCATTATTATGTTGATTCTGTAGAATATAAGGGCCAGTGGAGATTCTGGCAGCATACAGATGCCGGTACATTGCCGGGCATAAGGGAACAGGTGGACCTGAATGTGTTCAACGGAACACTGGAGGAACTGAAGCAGATGACAATTCCTGTGTCTGAAGAAGAAAACTAACTATTTTATTGATTGGATTTACGCTTGCGGAGCTCTTCGGCAAGACGGTACTGGATGGCTGCTTCCATTTCTTTTCCGGCTTGTGTAAGTGCATCGCCAAAGCATTCGTGTGCTCCGGCGTGTTGAGGCTTCAGGGTAGTAGCTTTGTCGAGGTCGGCAATAGCTCCTTCGGTATCTCCTGTATGAAGACGCAGTTTTCCGCGGTTATAAACGGTTTTAAATTCCATCGGGCGCAGACGTACAGCCTTGTCAAGACAGGCTTCAGCTTCATTTATACGGTCGGCATTAAACAGGGTAACTCCTTTACGTACCCATGCATCGGCGTAGTCAGGATACAGTTCGATGGCTTTATCGTAATTGGCAAGTGCCGCACGGGTGTCGTGCATGTGTGTGATGCACTCATTTCCCATCAGGTAGTATTCTTTGGCGTATTTTTGAAGATTTCTCTGCTGTTCCTGCATCTGTTCTTTCAGTCGCTTGTTGTCTTCACGCAGCTTGTTGATGATGCCAAGTTTTTTCCGGATGAAACGTTGCTGGAGGGGCTTTTCTATATCGTAACGTGAATGGATAGCCTTAAAGAACTGATTGAGAAATTCTTCGAAGTCGCCTTTATCGAATGCTTTGACAGCAGCTACGTATTGTATGTCGGCCTGTGCTTGTTTCATGGCACGCTCGATGGCTTGTTCGTTGTTGAACCGTTGTGAAAAAGCTACAATTTCGGGGCGGACAAAGATATCTCCACGGGTTATTTCACGTTTCAGGCAGATGCCTTCCAGTGAAGTACAGCGGCTTAAAGCGACATAGGTTTGTCCGCCGGCGAAAACTCCACCGGTAAAATCGATGACTACCCGACTGAATGTAAGGCCTTGGCTTTTGTGTACGGTTATAGCCCAAGCAAGGCGGATAGGATATTGTGTAAATGTTCCCAGTTCTTCCTCCTCAATTTTCTTTTCTTCTTCATTATAACGGTAGCGGATATTGCTCCAGCTTTCGCGATGAACGTCCAGTTCTTTTCCGTCTTCGGTAATGACATATATGATTCCGTCGGCATCGATACCGGAAATGGTTCCGATGGTTCCGTTTACCCAGCGCTTTTCGGAATCGTTCTTGATGAAAATAATTTGTGCACCGGGTTTTATGGTCAGCTCCATAAGTGTAGGAAGACTGCTTTCGGGGAACTCGCCATGTATTTCTCCCTGCAGGGTGACGGCTTCGCCGGGAAGTTCGGCAAGACGACGTTCGTTGATGTAGTCTACGTTGTCTCGACGGGTGGCAAGAGTGATGTACATGTCGTTTTCGCTTGCCTTTACCGGGGCGTTGTAACGTGTGTTCAGCAGTTGTAGGTCGGCTGCTCCGGCGGTGTTTGTGCGGATATGGTCGAGCACGTTGACGAAGACTTTGTCGGTCTGTCGGTATACTTTAGTCAGCTCGATGGCTACCAGCTCCATTTCGCGGAATACACGTGCAGAGAAGAAGTAGGGATTGGGGTAGAAGCGATTAATGATTTCTCGTTCATCGCTTTTCACTACCGGTTCCAGCTGGAAGGCATCTCCTACGAGCAGCAGCTGTTTTCCGCCAAAGGGCTCGCGCATGTTCTGTGAATATACACGTAGCACTTTGTCAATGAAGTCGATGATATCGGCACGTACCATGGAAATCTCGTCGATGATCACCAGTTCGATATTCTTGATGAGTTTGCGGTGGTCTGATGAATATTTCAGGAAACTGTGCAGTTTTCCTCCTTTCAGACTAAAGTTGGGATCGTCGGGCAGGAGGGGATAGAAAGGGAGCTTGAAAAAGCTGTGCAGGGTACTTCCTCCTGCATTGATGGCTGCAATGCCTGTCGGGGCAAGTACCACAAATTTTTTCTTGGTAATCTGGCATACATGTTTCAGAAAGGTAGATTTACCGGTTCCGGCCTTTCCGGTCAGGAAAACCGACTGGCGGGTGTATTGTATCAGCTTTAAAGCATTTTGGAACTCTGCGTTGTCGGTATCTATCGGTGTATATGCCATAGGTGAAAACTTGATTTGCTGACAAAGATACATAAAAAAAGCGGTCGCATGTGCAACCGCTTAGTTGATTATTTACACGCCTCTCGGCATTTATCAGATTCTCTCTCAAAGCTGAAGCCTTTTTCAGCATTCAGCTTGTTTTTACTTGCTGATCTTATCGTTCAGCATTACGTAACCCCAGATCATTGGATCTGCATTTACGATCTTGTGAAAAATGTTTTTTACCTTTTTCATAATGTTATCCTTTCTTTTTTAGTTAAACATTAAATAATACCTGAAAACTTTACTTTTTAATTTTACGGCGAGCCTCACGGCCGGCTTTTTAATTCATCTTTTCAACCTTTAACCTTAAAAATTCAAATCTAGTTAAGTCTAGTCTTTTATTATTTCCTTTTGTTTTACACTGCAAATATACGAGTTATTTTAATAGAAAATATGTTTTATAGCATATATATTGCAAAAAGTGCCTCTTTTTTGACCTAAATCAAAAAAAGCCCTTCTTTTGTTACATAGGTGTGACGTGACTGAACATTTCTATCGGAGGGTATTGGACTTTTGGCGGAAAAAGTAATCGGGGCAGTCGATGAGGACTGCATGTTCTTCGCATATATAATAAGGTATATGATTGGTGTGTAGAAGGAGATTAATGCTAAAAAGAGAAACAAAATAGCTTTTATTTATGCTTTTAAACAGATTTTTCACTATTTTTGCGTTTTCAAATTATTAAGCAAAATTAAAATTCGATGAAAAAAACATTCTTATTCGTTCTTTTGATGTGCTGTTTTGCAGGAGTGGCAAAGGCACAAAACATCCAGTTGCATTATGATTTAGGACGTGCTATGTACAATTCTCTGGAGGACCGTCCATGGGTTACTACTACAGTAGAAATGTTTAAAGCTGACAAGTGGGGTAGTACTTTCTTCTTTGTTGATATGGACTATACAGATAAGGGCGTGGCTTCTGCTTATTGGGAAATCAGCCGTGAACTGAAATTCTGGAAAGCTCCTGTATCTGCTCATATAGAATATAATGGTGGTTTGAATTATATTAACAATGCTTTTCTGGCCGGTCCGGCATACAACTGGAACAGTGCAGACTTTTCTCGTGTGTTTGGTGTGCAGGTAATGTATAAGTATATCCAGAAGAATGACGAACCGCATAACTTCCAGGTGACTGGTACATGGACTATCAACTTCTGTCAGGGTAAGTATACTTTCAGCGGTTTTGCTGATTTCTGGCGTGAGAAACATTTTGATGTTCACGGTAACGAACATAATTACATCTTTATGACTGAGCCTCAGTTCTGGGTAAACCTGAATCAGTTTAAGCATGTAAATAAGGATTTGAATTTAAGCGTTGGTACAGAGTGGGAGATGAGTACGAATTTTGCTACTCGTAACGGATTCTATTATATCCCTACGCTGGCAATGAAGTGGACTTTCTAATAGATTTATCATAAAATTATAAATAGTATGCTGGAAAAATTGTTTGGCTTCGACCGGAAAGTGACACGTGTACGTACTGAGATACTGGCTGGTATCACAACTTTCCTGACGATGGCTTATATTCTTGCTGTTAATCCGAACATCCTGAGTGCTACGGGAATGGATAAAGGGGCGTTGTTTACTACCACTGTGATAGCGTCGGCCTTTACTACTTTGCTTATGGCTTTTTATGCCAAATTACCTTTCGGACTGGCTCCGGGTATGGGACTGAATGCCTTTTTTGCTTATACTGTTTGTTTGACACTGGGGTACTCATGGCAATTTGCACTGACTGCCGTTTTGCTGGAGGGTATTATCTTCATCTTGCTGACAGTTACCAATTTGCGTGAAAAGATCGTTGATGCCTTGCCGGCTACATTGAAAAATGCGATTGGTGCAGGTATTGGTCTGTTTATTGCTTTTCTGGGTTTGCAGAATGCTGGTATCATTGTGAATAATGATGCGACTCTTATTTCGTTGGGAGATATAACTTCAGGTTCTGCTTTGCTGGGAATTATCGGCTTGCTGGTTACATCTATCTTGTTGGTGAAGCGTGTACGCGGAGCTTTGCTTTTTGGTATTTTGCTGACTACAATTATTGGTATTCCAATGGGATTGACACATATTGACGGCATTGTAAGTGCTCCTCCTTCTATTGAGCCGATTTTCTTTAAATTCCAATGGGAACATATATTTACTAAAGAAATGGTAATAGTAGTGTTTACTTTCTTGTTTGTAGATATGTTTGATACAATCGGTACACTGGTGGGAGTAACTACTAAGGCTGGTATGGTGACAAAAGAAGGAAAGATTCCTCACTTGAAACAAGCATTTTTGGTAGATGCTGTTGGTACAACGGTAGGTGCTATGTTGGGAACCAGTACAATTACTACTTTTGTGGAAAGTGCTTCAGGAGTAGGTGAGGGTGGACGTAGCGGTCTGACAGCTTTTGTTACAGCTGTTTGTTTCTTGCTTGCTTTGTTTCTTGCTCCTTTCTTCCTGGCTGTTCCGGGGGCTGCTACTGCTCCGGTACTGATTCTGGTAGGATTGATGATGATGTCTTCTATCAAGAAAGTTGATCTTACTGAGTATTCGGAGGCTATACCTGCATTTATATGTATTATCTTTATGCCTTTGGCTTATAGTATTTCTGATGGTATTGTATTGGGAATGATAAGCTATGTGCTGATAAATTTATTATGCGGAAATTATAAGAAATTGACTCCGGCTATGTATATTTTGTCGGTTATCTTTGTCTTTAAGTTCTTTATGTAGAATCTAGTTTCTCTCTGTTTTAAGGGAGAGATAGCTTTGATAGATTAATATAAAAAGCATGTGAAATAAAAGTCTTCAGGCTTTGTTTCACATGCTTTTTTGATAGTATGCTCGGCATGAGTATTAGCTAACGGGTGCAAGTCCCCAATGAGCCCTAATAGCGGGAATCATACAGCCAATAGCAAGGGTGTCCATCGTGAGGTGGAATCTGAAAGAAGCTGGCGGCAAACATCTGGTCTGACGAACAGAAACTTCATATAAGGCATAAAAACCGTGGGTAAGGTTGCTATCCAAACCAAAGCCCTATAGCTATTCGGAACGGTTAATGTAGATGAAGCAGACATAAGATTGAAAGTTAATACCCTTATCCGAGGAGGTCTCACGGACGCATGAAAATAGAAAAAATCGAAATCAGCGGAGTAAAGCTTGCCGTGAGAAGTCAGCAGAAGTCATAGTAGCAAACGAGCCGATAGGTTTGCGAAGGACTGAACCTAATAATTAAACGATAGTAATTGAAACATACCTAATGAAAGAACGAATGCAGAAAACATTATCCGAAGTTAATGACTGCCCTCAAAGAGATAGGTCGGAAACCGAATGGTATGAGGGAGTGCAGACTTTCATGTGGATATGTGAAGACAACATCGTGGAAGTACCATTCGACAAGGAACACCTTTTCGAGCAAATCCTGAGTCCTGCGAACCTAAACCGATCCTATAAGGCAGTGATTGGAAACAAGGGCTGTGGCGGTATCGACAATATGTCATGTGAACAATTGTTTTTATGGCTATTAGCCAACAAAGATGCGCTCATCCGTTCCTTGATGGACGGTTCTTACCGTCCGAACCCCGTCAAAAGGGTAGAAATCCCCAAGGACAATGGCAAGATGCGTCTATTAGGAATCCCCACTGTGGTAGACCGTTTGGTGCAACAAGCCATTAACCAAGTTCTGAGTCCTATATATGAGAAACAATTCTCCAGGAGAAGTTATGGCTTCCGTCCGAGAAGAGGTTGTCATGACGCGGTGAGAGGAGCCCAAGAGATAATCAATACAGGCTACACGTACGTTGTAGACCTTGACCTTGAACGCTTCTTCGATACCGTGAACCATAGCAAACTCATAGAAATTCTCAGCCGTACTATTAAAGACGGCAGAGTTGTCAGTCTGATACACAAATATCTCCGAAGCGGTGTAATGAACAAAGGTCTGTTCGAAGTGAGCGAGGAAGGAACTCCCCAAGGAGGACCTCTAAGTCCATTGTTAAGTAATATTATGCTCAATGAGCTGGACAAGGAAC
>NZ_DS981497.1 GCF_000154845.1 Phocaeicola coprocola DSM 17136
AAGTTTCATGCTCAAAAAGGTTACGATAAGTCTGTTCTGAGAAACAGCCATATCTGCCCAATTGGAGGAAGTTTATACGATCCGGGATGGCCATGAATAATTTCATGGTGTCCATGAACGTTTTTTCAAAAGGTTTTTGTATATTCGCTACTGATTTGAGAGCCGACAGGCACTCGGATTGGTATTGCATAAGGAGTGTTTCTTTAGTCATAATCAGAAGAGTTCAGAGACTTCTAATTTACTAAGAAATAACGAATCATGCAATACTTTCATCCTTTATTATCAGCATGTTAGCTCTCCTTTTTCAGCACATTTCTTCATGCTTAACCATTCGTTTTTGACAACATTTCAATGACCTCTTTAGTGTTTCCGAACCAGCTTTTGCCGGTTCTGTTGTTTAACTTTTAATCTTTCGGTAAAAATTTACCGAAGTATTGTATTAAATACTTTTTAGTAATATATCAAATAAAATTTGTATCATTGATGCTTCAATAATCACAGGTAGTACTTATTAAGTATACACATAAAACTCTCTGTTTTTGTATAATCCGTAGACATCAAGATAGTATAGTAAAATATATATCGATCCTCTATATTAAAATTTTTAAGTTTGGTATAATCATAAGAATCCATAACCATATATTCTACAATCCCTTCTCCTTCAAATCGTTCAAAAAAAAGGAGTTCATTTTCTTCCATAAAATCCTTCTTTACATTTGTCATCCTTCCCAATGGCACACCTCCAACCAGAATATTGCCTTTAAAATAAGTCTTGGGATTATCTTCTTTCATACTTTTTACTAAATCTCGCAAATCATCGTCATTTGCAAGTTCCAGTGCTTTGCCAATTGTCAAATTCCAACGAATATCCACCATCATCACTGTTTGAATGCCATCCCTCAATTGGGTACTGACCATTACTCCCCAGTCATCCCAGAAGTAAGTTATATACTCATGAAAGAAAGCCTTTCCTTTATACGTACGTGTATAAGGTTCACCGAAGATCTCCGTCACCTCTTCAATATTCATTCCCGGCCAGAACTCTTTGCCGTTATACGATATTTTATCGCCGTCGAAAATAAACAGATGCTCGGTGTTTACCCCCATTTCTTCCAGTTCCGAGCGGCTGTAGCGAGTGCCATACAGACCGTCCGTTCTTTCTCCACAGGCTGTTAGCGTGAAGAACAATACTATAAGATACACTGACAGGTTGATTTGTATTTTCATGACAACTATGTTTTAATCAAGGTGGCTTATGTACTTTTCATATTCAGGACCTTCGTACGGTGGGTCACCAAAACCTCGTGAACTAATGGCAATATCAAAGTGTGATATATCATTTCCGTCATCAGACTTTTTGATTTTATAGGTATAATATTTTTCTCTGCGGTGTATAGGCGCTTTGGTGTAGTCCCAGTCATGCAAATGACAATAGTAAAGTAGAGGGAACGGATTGTTATTGAATTTCAGATTTGTTTTTTTCAGAAAATCATCAATGTGCATACTTCTACCCAAAACCGCTCCACCGACAACTATTTTACCAGTAAAATACTGGCGTGGACAACGGTTCTTTAGCCATTTTATATTGTCCTCGCTTATAGCTCCGTATAAATCTATATTCCAGTCAATCAGCATCCTGCTTACAGGGGCACTGTTTTTTCCGCTTTCATCGTCTGATACCATAGTGATTCCCATAGAATCCCATATAAATATTCCGGGTTCCGCAAGACGTTCGTAATGTCCGAATATCTCACACAGTTCTCCTATTGTCATTCCCGGCGTGAACGGCTTGCCGTTGTAGGTCATTGTCGTATCTGTAAATACAAACAAGTGCTTCATATTCACCCCCTCTTTTTCGTAGTCTATAGGCGGTTCTTCCGGCAGATGTTCTTCCAAAAAACTGTTTGTCTTGGCCATCAGCGTATCTACTTTGCCCAAAATGTTATCTATGCTTCCCATCGTCTTTTGGTGGTTGTAGCTGCACCCTGTACAGGAGCTGAGCGCGGACAGGCAAAGCAGTCCGAAGAATAGGGTAACGGCTGCCGAAGCGGGGAGGAATGGATGCTTGTTCATATTATTGTGATTTATAGTTTTACATTTATTATTTCTGAAAGTTCTTATTTTTAGACCAATTTACCAAGTATTGATATCTTCCATTCTGTCCTGATCTGCTTCCTGTTTGTCATTGTTCTTGTATTTCTCAAAATTTGGTATATTCTGCAATTCTTCCTCCTCCATATATAGTTGAATGAAGCGGGCGAATTGTCTGGCAGCGTTTATACCGCCTGCAATACCCAAAGATATTCTGCCTAATGTACGTTGAGGGTTGGCTATTACTATTTCTTCTTGTCCTTTTCCGCTGAAAGTCTTCGCATAATAGTTCCCACAGAGTGTGACAACAAGCTGATTATATGGATATATTTTCTTCTTTTGAAATATGAATTTACTGGATATAGTGACTGTTTTAGTTTCGCGATTAAAAACAATTCGTTGCCAAGGCTGTAAAATGGCATTTACTCCTACTGTTATTAAAATTATCTCAAATTCAATAAGTAATAATGCAATTACATAATTTTCGGTTAAAACTTTTGAAGGAGTAATATCCCCTCCCCAAATAAGTATTAATAATATAAAGAGAGAGATTATTAAGGAAAAAACTCTCTCTAATATATGATCATTATCAATTATAATTTGCTTATCATCAATTTTGTCAAATTTAAATTTATTACCTGTTAAATCTTTCCAATAATCTGGTATAGTTATATATTTAAGTTCTATGTTATTTTTCAATGAAATCTTAGGATATAGATTCCAAACAGCTTTTGAAATCATATATACACAAAAGCAAAACACCATATTAATGGCTAACAATCCAAGTGCCAGATTAATAAAAGTAACCTTTTGATGATAATTAAAGAATGCTATAAGAAAAGTAATTAAAGACCATGAGAAAGCTGATGCAAATAGAACACTCTGCCACTTTCTTTTATGCCATTTCTCTTTTCTCATTTCGGCTTCCTGACACCCGGTATCTCCTATTATATTCTTGCGATGTTGCCAGTTTTTATTATTTTCGGATTTCATGATTGTATCTGTTTTAGTTGATTTCCCATATCTCTTTCCGTTTTCATTCTACATCTACATTTATATACTTTTCATATTCAGGACCTTCGTACGGTGGGTCACCAAAACCTCGTGAGTTAATGGCAATATCAAAGTTTTCAATATCATTACCGTCTTCAGACTTCCTGATTCTATAGGTATAATATTCTTCTCTGCGGTGTATAGGCGCTTTAGTGTAGTCCCAGTCATGCAGATGACAATAGTAAAGCAGGGGGAACGGATTATTATTGAATTTCAGATTTGTTTTTTCCAGAAAATCATCAATGTGCATGCCTCTGCCCAAAACCGCTCCACCGACAATCATTTTACCCGCAAAATACTGGCGTGGGCAACGGTTCTTTAGCCATTTCAAGTTTTCTTCGGATAGAAAATCATCTAATTCTATATTCCAGTTAATCATTATTCTGCTTACAGGGGCACTGTCTTTTCCGCTTTCATCGTCTGATACCATAATGATTCCCATAGAATCCCATATAAATATTCCGGGTTCCGCAAGACGTTCGTAATGTCCGAATATCTCACACAGTTCTCCTATTGTCATTCCCGGCATGAACGGCTTGCCGTTGTAGGTCATTGTCGTATCTGTAAATACAAACAGGTGCTTCCTGTTCACCCCCTCTTTTTCGTAGTCTATAGGCGGTTCTTCCGGCAGATGTTCTTCCAAAAACCGGTCTGTTTTTTTCATCAGTGTATCTACTTTGCCCAAAATGTTATCTATGCTTCCCATCGCCTTTTGGTGGTTGTAGCTGCACCCTGTACACGAGCTGAGTGCGGACAGGCAAAGCAGCCCGAAGCATAGGGCAACGGCTGCCGAAGCGGGGAGGAATGGATGTTTGTTCATATTATTCTTTGATCGTTGGTTTAAGAAATGATTATTCAATACAAAGAAACCATCGTTTATCTATTGATATACTTTAAATCATAACGGGAATCAATTTATTTGTTCCTTTTTTCATGCTTAAATGAAGTTCTATATATCCATATTTTATGTATGAACTATTTTTTTCATCTCTTAAAAATAGCAAAGCAGCGGGAAAGCCACCATGTTTTTTCGATTTTAAAGAAATACTTTTTCCGTCAGTTGAGAATACCATTCTATATTCTTCAATCGGTTGTAATTCATTTACAGAGTACTTATTAATAACATCAACATTACCTTTCCAGTCTCTCTCTATGTCTTTTTGAGATTGATACAAAGTAACACCTATTTCTTGGTAAGTAGGCCAAAAATATTCCTTCAATTCGTTTATCTTTTTTTCGGCAATCATTTGTCTTACTCGCTTATATTCTTCTACCACTTTCTGTTCTATATTGGGTATTTCACGCAAATCGACATACTCGTCCCATGTTGTGATTTCGTATGGCACTTGTGCATCAAACTCTTTTTCTATTTCAATCTGCGGTAACCCTTCTTCGGGAATCTCTATTTCTGGTAATTCAAATACCTTATGCCATATTCTGTTACCCATACTATCCAGTTTCTCTGTAAAATCATAATATCCAATTTCCAGTCTGAAAGGTTTATCATTAACTATAGTTTTCCTACCCGGAAATGGTTTCAGACTGATTGATATACTCTGCTTGCCGGATTTGAATATTACCGGATTTATAGCTATGGATGTTTCGCCGATATTTACAGGTTCTGTAACTTCTGCTGATATATTATCGTTTATTCTTAGTTCGAACAGACACCCTCTGTTTCCGTATCTCGCATAATAAACAGGTCTACTTTCATTTTTGTAAACCATAGAGTCCACCTGTATTTCCATACCTGATTCAGGAGCGAATGTACCGTCTTTCTTTTGTGCTTGAGCGCATCCTGCAAGGTTCATGCCCAGCATCGTTATAATCATTATCGCTTTTAGTTTCATACTGCTTTTCATTTTCATATCTTTAATTTTTTAGTTGCTGCTTCAAAGTTATACCGCCACCCCTAAACTCCCTTTTTCGTTTTCCGATTATTCTTTGCTAACCGTTCAAAGTAGAAATAAAGTAGCATCCGTTTTTTAACCTTGAGTGCTCATAAAATAGAATTTATATCATAAGAGGAATCAGTTTATCAGTCCCTTTTTTCATCCCAAGATGTAACTCAATATATCCATATTCAAATTCAATTCCATTGTTTACTTTTTGGAGAAAAAGCAAAACACTTGGGAATCCACCATATTTATTTGATCGTAAAGATACGCTCCGACCATTACTGGAATATACGATGCGATAATCTTCTATTGACTGAAGCCCACTTGTAGCGTATTCCTTTATAATATTATGGGTACTTTTCCAACTTGTCTCAATATCTTCTTTTGTTTGATATATGGTAATTGCAAATTCTTGATAGGAGGGCATAAAATATTTCTTTAGCTGCTCTGAATCTTTCTGCGCTATTAATTTTCTGACATATTCATACTCTTTGACGATTTTTTGCTCAATATTAGGTATTGTTCTTAAATCAACGCAATCATCCCAGTAAGTATATTGATATGGTACATTTGCTTCGAACTCGCCCTTCATATCAATATATGGCAACCCTTTTTCCGGTATTTCAATATCTGGAAGAGTAAAAACTGTATGCCAAATTCTTTCTCCCGACTCATCTACTTCTTCTGCAAAATCATAATAACCAATTTCCAAGCGAAACGGCTTTTTATTACTTATGACTTCTTCTCCTTTTATGGGCGACAAATGGACTTCAATAGTTTGCTTCCCTGATTTAAATATTGCAGGATTAACGGTTATCAGAGCTTCACCTATATTAGTCGGATAGGTTATTTCTGTCATCAATATATCATTTACTCTCAATTCAAATAAGCAACCCCGATTACCATATTTGGCATAGTACACAGGTCTGCTTTCATTTTTGTAAACATAAGAGTCCACATTTTCTTTGGGTACATTACCAATCTCCTTGACATTCGAGTGCTCTTGCTTATTTTGAGCATTGGAGCATCCGCCAAGCCCAAAACTAAGTAATCCCATAATCAAAAGTGTTGTAATATCCATAATTGTTCTCATATTTGATATTTGAATTTTCGCAATATTTTTTAATTAACTCTCTCTATAAAAAGCTATGCATTACTCAGACGGTGCTTCCGGAGTCGGGTCAAACTCCCTTTCCGCTTTTACCCACGGAAGAGGTTCTGTTCTTGCCTTAGCCACGGAGTATTCCGGAATACCGGAAGTCGTGGTGAAAAGCTGGTACCTTCCGTACATTTTCTTTAAGTCTTCTTTCTGTTCTCTGGTAAGTTCTGTTACACCCGGATTCACCCTGCCTTCCGCATGGTAACCGCAAGATAAACAGACAAGTCCTATGATAACCAGTATTTTCAGTTTCATATTAAAATTCATTTTCATTGTTTCATTTCTGTTGATTTTTAGTTTACTTGATATATTTTACCTCATCCGTTTCACTGTCGCATAGGAAACAGTCGGTCAATACCGTATTGTCCGGGATTACGATGGATTCTATGAACAGGAAATCTGACATTTTACAACAGAAGGGCTTGTCTGCTTGTATTCTTACATCCAGACACTTTGAAAGTCAGCGATAACAGTCCTAATGTTAAAATCTTGTTGTTCATACGCTATGTTATTTAGTGTTATTTCTTGATAATTTACTGGATAAAGGTATCAAATTACATTGAATTATAGCAATATAATCCTATATTTTTCATCTTATATATTTTCCTTTCTTTAGAGGATAAATAAACGGTAAAGACAGTTCTTTTGCGAATGAAATTGTCGCTATACTATAATCATGACTGATTCTTATTGACATTGATAAAGGGAAATCTTCACACCAATATTCAATGACTGGATACAACGCTCCATCCTCAGCGAAGTCTGTTTCTGAAGCAAGGTCAATATAATCAGATATAGAAGCGTAACCTTCACATTTTTCTTTTTGCTTTTGGTGAATCTTTTGCGAGGACAAGGCAAAATATATTCTTCTGTCATCAATTTTTCTGATTATGAGTTCTTGAGATATGGTGTCATTTTTATAATACAACGTGTCTATCTTACTCCTGACTGCACACGGCGAAAATGAAGATAAAAACATCAGCTTTTCAGACAAATCATAGGTAATTATCCTGCTCTCCAAGTCGCGGTATTGTCTGTCGAAGATTTCTTCATTATAAGCAGCCATAACAAAATTATTATACTTATTTGAATAGACAAATTGGGCTTTGAAACTATTGAATATTCCTGGCAAAGTTATTAATACAAGAATTAAAAGTGTTTTCAGTTTCATACTCAAATTCGTTTTTATTATTCTATTTTTTTCGTATCTGTTTGTGCATAGCCGTTGAAACCTAACATTGCAACGAGCAGGACAAGAATCATTGATTTCATATTATGTGTATTATTGGTTTTCTATATTTATGTACTTTTCATATTCAGGACCTTCGTACGGTGGGTCACCAAAACCTCGTGAGTTAATGGCAATATCAAAGTGTGATATATCATTACCGTCATCAGACTTCTTGATTTTATAGGTATAATATTCTTCTCTGCGGTGTATAGGCGCTTTGGTGTAGTCCCAGTCATGCAAATGACAATAGTAAAGTAGAGGGAACGGATTGTTATTGAATTTCAGATTTGTTTTTTTCAGAAAATCATCAATGTGCATACTTCTACCCAAAACCGCTCCACCGACAACTATTTTACCAGTAAAATACTGGCGTGGACAACGGTTCTTTAGCCATTTTATATTGTCCTCGCTTATAGCTCCGTATAAATCTATATTCCAGTCAATCAGCATCCTGCTTACAGGGGCACTGTTTTTTCCGCTTTCATCGTCTGATACCATAGTGATTCCCATAGAATCCCATATAAATATTCCGGGTTCCGCAAGACGCTCGTAATGTCCGAATATCTCACACAGTTCTCCTATTGTCATTCCCGGCATGAACGGCTTGCCGTTGTAGGTCATTGTCGTATCTGTAAATACAAACAGGTGCTTCCTATTCACCCCCTCTTTTTCGTAGTCTATAGGCGGTTCTTCCGGCAGATGTTCTTCCAAAAATCGGTCTGTTTTTTTCATCAGTGTATCTACTTTTCCCAAAATGTTATCTATGCTTCCCATCGCCTTTTCGTGGTTGTAGCTGCACCCTGTACAGGAGCTGAGCGCGGACAGGCAAAGCAGTCCGAAGAATAGGGCAACGGCTGTCGGAGCGGGGAGGAATGGATGCTTGTTCATATTATTGTGATTTAAAATTTTGTATATATTCCCGCAAAGCCTATTGTTTATCATCTCGGCATTTGGTAACCTACCATGTATTCTGCTCCACAGAAGCGGCACTGGTGGCGTGCCTCGTGCAAGCCTTCGCCCGAGCCGGTGGCCGGCTTTACCATATGATAATCTTCTGTGCGGTGCAGAGTGAGGTGGTGACATTCGGGACAAAGCTCGTAGCCTTCTTTGGTGAGAGGCATACGCAGCTTGAACCGTTCGCCACAGTCCGGACACTCGCAGACGAGGATATAGGCTGTTTTCAGTTTGAGTTCGAGCCGCTCGCCGTCGGTGAGGAGCGGCAGATTCTCTTCTCCAACAGGCAGGGGCATGGAGTGTACTTTCCTTCCCATACAGTTGGGGCAGGGATAGTGGCGGCGCAGCAGTCTGATTTTCTGCAAACGATGGTAGTGTATTGCCGCCAGCACGGCGGGCCATACGGGGAAGAGCCATAGCATGGCCACTAATGTGCGTACCGTAAACGGACGACGGGTGGCGAGCAGTTCGAGGGCGGCTTCCGAAGTATCGGATTTGAGACATAGTTTGCGACGCATTACTCCAAAGGTAGCAAGGTTTATCAATAAAAGTGTAATCCGTCCTGTCCGTGAATCGAAGATGGAAAGGTAAACGGGTATCGCAGTCTCTTCCAGCCACGATTTCTGTGGAAGGATAATTCCTTCCCGATGTTCCGGTGCCGTTGTAGAAGAATGAGATACACCTGCCATCAACAGAAACAGAAGTACGCCCGCTATCCGGCGGTAAGAGCGTTGGGGGTTATCTTCCCGATAACGGCTCGTCTTGCTGCTGTTTACCTTCAGCAGCAGGAGCAGTAATGCCGAAAAGACCGCTATGGCGATGAGGGCGAACAAGGCGAGCAGCACGAACCCTGCCGGGTCGTAGGTACAACCTATGCCCGTAACCGACATATCGCCGAGAAGGAGAAAGATGCCTGCCACTACCGACACTTGCAGGGCAAAGCAAGGCAGTACGATTGCATAGAGAAAAAACTCCGGCAGATGGGCGTTTTTTACGAAACGCCAACACCGTTTCCACAGACTTGAATGGGCGGATGGAATATCTGTATTCTGTTTCATGAGGTGATTTAGTTTTTGGTTTCACATCGGATGTTTCACGGAGAGCGGACCACCAAAGGGGCGGACTACCGGGAGAAGAGTACTTCGGGTTTTCCGCCGCCCATCGGATAACGCACCTTGAGGAGCGGACGGTCGGCAGCGGTGTCGGGGAGGTAGATGTACAGGGCGTCGGCTTCCGTGTAGGTCTTGTACCAGCGGTACATGAGGGGACTGTCGTCCGGCTCTACGGGTTTCGACAACTGCCGGATGTCTTCATCGGTGAGGAAGGACAGAAATTCCCGCCGCTCTACGAGGGAGTCGATGTATTCCTCCACGTGCTTGTCCAATTCGTTGCTCAGGGAGTCGGCGGCGGCGTCGGTGTAGCGGTCCATCAGGGCTGTGGCGCAACGGTCTATTGTCTCCCAATCGGGCTTCATGTCTGCCTTGACATACAGGCTGCCGATTCCTGCGCCGCTCAGGAAAGCGACATACGACACGACATCATCGCCGTAGCGGTCGTGAAAGCAGGTCATTGCTTCCAGATAATCGCCCTTGAACTCTACAGCAGCTTCGTATCCCTTCTTCACCCATTCGCGGTACAGCTCCTTGTAGTTCTTTGAGTTGGCGTCCTTCAGTTCGTCCTCCAGCCGGCGCCCCACTAACTCGCCTGCCGTTTCGTGGAAGTGCCGCAGCTCTTCTTCCGTAGGCTGGTAGTGCGGGCGGGCGGCAAGCTCCAGCGCTTGAGGCGTGATGCCGAGCGAGTCGCAGTTCTCTTCCTTATACGTGATGCACCATTCTCCGAAGCCCATGTGCGGATTCCGGTACCATTGCAGCAGTCCTTTGCCGCCGAACGCATATCCCCCTCTCCAGCTCATCGGCTTTTGTCCCTTTATCGGGATGATTTCCAGCTTGCCTATCTGCTTGTTATACTTCATGTCGTATTCGAGTATCACATCGCCGGGCGCAGACTTGAACAGTTTGAACTTCACGCCATCGAACTCGTATTCCTTTCCTTCGGGCAGCAGCGGGATGCGGATGTACTTCCAGCGCAGGGGCGGAAGCAGTTCCGCTTCGATGCTTCCTTCGATGTCGGCAGAGCGCGATTTGTTGGTGCGGAACGACAGAGAGAACTTCTTTTCTAGCGGGGACATGTAGAGCATGGCAGAGCCGAGCAATTTCAGCGTATCTCCTTCCGTGTTCCGCAGGCGGGACAAGAGGTTGAACCGCATGTTTCCGAACATCTTGATGGAGGCAATCTTCTGCTCGTAGGGATTGTCGGAGGAGAGGTTGTCCGGGATTTCGTCTGCTTGGTTCCAGTTCTCATCCGGGTCATATACTCCGTCAAGCGCCAGCCTGCCGGAAACCGCATAAGTCTCGTCCTCCCCCAGCCGGGCATGGGTCATCCAGTCTTTCAGGGGAGCCGGGTCGAACTCGCCTCCGGTTTCCTCCCACGGCAGGGGTTCGGTTCTTTCTTTCGCCTCCTTGCCTTCCGGAATGCCGGGCTTTATGTCGGTGAAAGCTTGATACCATTTGTACAAATACTTCAAGTTGTCTTTCTGTTCTTTGGTAAGTTCCGTTACGTTGGAGTTCCGCCCCGTCTGGCAGCTTCCCAATGCGGACACGCTCAATAGTGCCATAATGATAAGTGTTTTCAGTTTCATCTATTTTGTTATGTTTTTGAGTAGTTTCTATTTTACTAATTTCCCATTTTTTAATTTTGGGAAGCTTTAATTCATTTGATATATTTTACCTCATCCGTTTCACTGTCGCATAGGAAACAGTCGGTCAATACCGTATTGTCCGGGATTACGATGTATTCTACGTTTTCCGGAGCGAAGAGTTTGAACACAAACTGTTTTTTCCAAAGACCGACTAATACTAAATCGTTTGGATTTTCATATTTTATTTCATTCTTCTGACAATACCATGATACTCTTGTGTAACAATGTATTATTCCGTGCTTCATTTTTGTCAGTCTTTGCTTAAATTCATCCGTACCGTATATATATCCCATATAAGCGTCTGTTACAAGGGATATACTGGGATATATCGGTTTTGGGAAACCTGCCGCCTTTCTGCGCAGGAAGTCTTTCTCGCGGTAGGGGTCGAACGCTTCGCCTTGCGGCAGCGGGCGATTCTTGTCCATATAGAGTACATAGAATGGCCACCAATCGGAATCATATTCTGCAAGAACAGGTATGGCTGCTTTAGTTCGCGGATGTAAAAAACAAAACCTAAATGCAAGGTTCATAGTACCTTTTGAATATCCCGGAATGACCTCCGAGAAAGGAACAGTACAACGAGGAAAGAACAGATGGCGTGGAAATGTTACAGTACCGTTCATCCTGTCCAGTACAAATCTACGCTTATGTGCAAATACTTGGCTGACCAGCAGAATAAATGGAGCTAAAATAAATGCTCCACTGAATGGAGGCCAGTAAATTTCACTGTACGGGTTGTCTATTTCTTTGCAGAACAAGAATAGCCCAGTGCATAAAATAGCTGCTCCGATACCTATCAGAAATCCGCGTATTTCAGAAGGTGTAGTGAAAATAAGAAATTGGTCATCTGCCCTTTCCACCTTGTAGAAATCGGCAATTTCAGTTGTCAATACGGCTGGGAACGGATATATGATATGTTTTACTTTTTCTCTTTTCCCACTCCATATTCTCATTGCTATTAATAAGAATATAGTTATAACTCCCAATAGTGCCAAAAAAATTGTTCCTGATATAAACACTATTAATAGTTTTCCCCATAAATATTCAAAAAACAGGAATTTCCGGGCAGGGTAATGTTTGATAAGATAATCTATTCCGGAAAGACATATTCCAGAAATTGGAAATGTGCATAATAGAACTAAGATTCCGGCTATAATTCTGATTGTAGAGGGTCTGTTAATGTCTGTTTTTGGTTCCATATCTCTTTCCGTTTTCATTCTACATCTACATTTATGTACAAATTGTTCAAAAATCAAAAGAGTTGTGGCGGTAAGATGTATGTGTACGGTGAATCTTATGCCCTACGATGTATTTAGCACCGCAGTATTTACATTCATGACGCGCTTCCTTCAGTCCTTCGGAGAATTCAGTAGGAGATTTCACCACAGTGTATGCTTCTTTCCGGTGTAAGGTGATACCTTGGCAATCCGGACAATATTCATAGAGACCTGTTGCAAGAGGGATGCGCACTTTCACCTTTTCTCCGCAGTCGGTGCAGGTGTACACATGGATGCAGACGGTTTGCAGATTGAGTTCCATTCGTTCCTGTGGGGTGAAGAGCCGGGCATCTTTCTTTATCTCCTGTGCCGACATCTCGCGCAGGGTCTCTTTTCCGCATTTCGGGCAAGTGCGGCTCTGGCTGAGTATCTGTTTGCGTAATCTCAGTCTGTACCATAGCATCACAGCTGCAATGGCAGGCCATACGGGAACCAGCCACAGCAGACCGATGAGGGTGCGCCAGGCAAATGCCTGCTCCGTGAGTTGCTGTTCCAAAGCAGTGGATGCCGTTTTGCCTTTGGGTTGCAGGTAATTTTTCAGTCCTTTCCATGTCAGCCAGTTGAGGAGAAGAAGGGAAAGAAGGGAAAGGCTTCCCAATATAAGCAAAGGTAGTGTGGTCATTGTTTGCCTCCTTTCTCGTTGGTTTCTTCGATGCGTCTGTAAGAACGCTCTATGTCTTCTAAAATGTATGCGTCCAGCTTACTGCCGTTGAACTTGAACAGGAAGGCCAGAAGTCCCATATATCCGAAGGTGAACAGGGCAGCACTCAGTACCAGCATCGCCACGTCGCTGAACGCTGCTTCGGAAAACAACCAAGTGAAAAGTGTCATCCCTGAAAGGCTGATGCACAGGGTGGATGCAGCCAGCAGGGCGAGTGTAAGGAATGGGATGAGCATCATTCCTATGAGGCTCCGCCACATTTCTTTGCAGAACTTGGGGTGATGACCGGTGAGGGCAAACCCGAAGAGGGAGCAGCCTGCAGCGGTGAACAGCACAACGAACAGTCCGAAAAATGCCCATGCCACCCACTCCTGCCAGGATCCTGCGGCAAGCATTCCGCCGAGGTCTGTCCAACGGTTGTTTTCATCACATACGATTTGCCATAAGTAATACAGCACAGAGATGAAGCCTGCTGTGGAGAGGATGACGAGAACGGACGGCAGGCAGCCTGTCGGCTTTTTGCGGTACTGGCGTATCCGCAACAGTATCAGCATGGAGAACAGCAGCTGGACAGCTATAAGGATATAGAGCCCCGAACCGGTCATTGTTTGTTGTTCCATAGGCATGTGTTTTTAATGGCTTGTTGCCGATTGGTGATGTGGCAAATATAGAGAATGATTCTTTAGTATGCTTATAGATGGATTTATTTTCACCGGAATGTGTTGTAGAATATGTTTGAACTTGCTTTCTCGCGGTGTTCTCGTATCCCACATTTTTGTCATTTTCATGTGATTTAAAATTAGCTTATTATAGCCTGTTTCTTATTTCTTGAACATTTTTCTCTCCAATTTTTGCAACTCCATTGTTGCCTCAATGTAAGGGCCATCTACTTTGATGAGTAAATCTTCAAATTCTTTTTTTGCCCGGAAGAGCTTTACGACATCCTCGCCTTCCATGAACAGTCCGATATATTCGTCATCTGGTTTCCAAAGATACACGGGTATGTCCTTGCCCTTTGATACCATCGAGTTTATCAGAATCTTTTTAAGTTCGTCTTTACCTGTTTCTGCTTTCTGCAGGGCAGGTTTACCATATTTCTGCCTGGCAGTTTCTACCAGTTTTTCGAAGCCTGTTTTATTCATCTTCGTTTCGCAGGCCATCGATATTAATTTGCTTTGTGCATTGGTTATCAAATTCAGTTTTCCAAAATCGGTATCACAAAAAGTTGTTTTCTTGGTAGCAAGACTGTCCATACTTATATAATATACTAAAATCGGATATTTCTCAGTCCGCGAAACATACATGTCTTTTGTGTATTTCACATAGCGATAGTTTACTTCTTTGCGGGTCTCTTTGGGATTATCGAAATCAATATATGGAGAGCAAAAACGTTCCACATCGATGTCATAGTCCGGGTTATCCATGTTGATAATCTGTTTGTCTGATTGTGCATGGGCTGTTGCGCCGAATAAGCATAAAAATGCTGTCAATCCAATGATGATAAGTGTTTTAATTTTCATATTCCTTGTATTTTCCACTGCTGCAAATTACTGGGTCGCAATTCTTAATAGGAAATGCTCTCCGGTAATTTATATTTTTTGTAGTTACTTTACTTTTAAAACTTTTTCCAATAAAATCGTTTCACAATATTTCGGGTCAATATAAAAATATACTTCATCTATCGAAGCATAGGAAACAAATGCGCATACAGCCCTATGTTCTGAATCCTCATTATCTATATGCTTCATCCAGTCTTGGAAAGAATAATCGGGATTATTGATGATGTTGTTATATATTGTATAAGAAGTAATGGATCTCTCGGCCCTGTTGTTTTTCCACCACACACCGCCTTTCATTCCGATGTATTTCCATTTATCACGTACTTTGTCATAATGCTTGTAATCAAACGCAATGACTATGACTCCGTTTTTGAAAGACAGCAGTTCAAAAGGTATTCCGTCAAGAGTAAATTCCTTGTTTATGTCTGCATCGGTGATTTTGACCTTTTTCCATTCTGTTTGAAGGATACAGACCGATAAATCCCCTTTCACTTGCGATAATGGTTGTTCTGTGCGCAATGTATAGGTTTCATCAGTACCTTTTTGGCGTCCTTGGTCATCTCTTATCGGTTTACGGTCATAGTGGAGGCTGTTTCCCAATAACATGGGCTTGTTTTCGTTGTCGGTCATTCGTGAGATGAATCTGATTTTTACACCATCGTTTCGCTCTGCCTGGATACCAATAGCAGGGTCAAAACCATTGTTTTTAGGCCATTCCTCATATTTATATGAACCGCTTTGGTAGCCTGTAAAGTCGTTTTGGTTTGTCCATGCCGAAGGGAAGTCATAATGCAGGTTTACTTTGATTTCATGGTTGTCATCTTCATTGGAGGAAGTTGACAGTGAAACAGTGCTTAAAATTTTGTCATATACATCCAAAGGAACGGAAACTTGTTCTTCCCATGGCTTTTTTTTATCCACCGCTTTAAGATTTTCGGAATTATTATATTGGGGATTTATGATCGGATTTTTAAATGTGGATTGTTCCCAATTGAAATATTCCTTCAACTCTTGAATCTCTTCTTTTGTCAATTTTTCGTCTTGTGCAGATAAATTTGAACCTGTTGTACTTAATAGTCCCATAATGATAAGTGTTTTAATTTTCATATTCGTTCATTTTATAATAAATGGTCAGCTCCTGTCTCTCCGGATATTAACCGGTGTATCACCGAGATTCCGCTTGCAGAAATCAGACAGGTAAGACTGGTTCGCAAACCCGCATTGTTCGGCAATCTCCGATAAGGGAAGGTGTGTAGTCCTCAACAGTTTCAGCACCTGCTCGGCACGTTTTTGCCGAAGCCACTGGGCTACAGGACAGTTAAACAATCTCAGGAATGTCCGACGGAAGGTAACGGTACTGTTTGCTCCGCATAGTTCCGCCAGTTCTTCTGCTGTCTTCGCTTCAGTATGGCATTCCATCACTTTCTGAATGAAAGAATGGTCGGTATGGATACCGAGCAGTTCTTCCGCTTGCAAAACGACTTTACGGTTGATATGTTCGTAGGAGGCATCGAGCAGTTTGAATGATACCTCAATGCCTTCTGCCGGCTCGGAAGTGGAAGGCATTCCGCATTGTATTCTCGCTTCGCGGAAGTAGTAGAGCATTCTGTGGTAGATGGCTTCCAGATGTTCTTCACGATGCCTTTGCAGCAACCGGCATAAGGTCAGTAACTCTTCTACGCAGCAATAATGCGTGTACCATATTTGCAAACGCATGACATAACGGGTGGATTCTGCTTCACCGGCAGTCATGAACAGCTCCAGCCATCTCTCAAAGTCCGGCTGTTCATGGCTAATTGCTTCGGGAAGCCCGTTCATCCATCCGGCAATCATATTCATGAATTCCATGTCCGATGCAAAGGGACGCAGTTGCCGCTCTCTTCTCTCCTCCGGCATATCCTTGGATATGGTCACACAAAGCATACGCAGACGTGCTTCCCGGAAATCGTCCGGTTGCAGGCATGAAAGGAGATGACCGTTTATTGAAAAGTCTTTGTCCATAGCAGAGAAAATTTATCGGTTTTCAAACCTGAGGGCCACCGTCATGCGGAATGCCACATTTTCCAAATCGTATGTTTCCTCACCCCAGTATTGAGGCTGTGCGGCACTGATGTCGCAAAAGAAACTCAAGATTCCCATGATAAAAATAGTTTTCATGATTTGCATGTTTTTGTTAATATTGATATACTGTATTAGAAACGGCTGGATGAACCTCCGCCTCCGGACGATCCTCCTCCGAAACTGCCTCCGCCACCGCCTGAGCCTCCCGAACGTCTGGAAGAGGTGTTGATTTTCGGTATTGTATAGCCTACCATGTATTCGGCATCGCAATGCATACATCGATGGCGAGCCTCCATCAGTCCTTCTGATGAAGTGGTGGCTTTAATAATAGTCCGATATTTTTCTTCCTTGTGCAGCGTCATGTGCCCGCAGGAGGGGCAGCATTCATAGCCGTCCTTTTCAAGCGGTATCCGGATTTTCACCTCTTCGCTGCAAGCGGAGCACCGGTAGATGCGGATGTATGCCGTCTTCAGTTCTGTTTCTTTGCGTTCGCTTTCAGTCAGCCGTTTCGTATCCTGTATCAACTCGTGCAAAGGAATCTCCCGGAGGGTTTCCCGGTTGCATTTCGGGCATGTCCGGCTGCGCCTGAGGGTCTTTTGTTTCTGTCTGCCGAAATACCAGCAGGCAATACCCAGCATGGCGGGCCACACCGGCACTAGCCAGCACAGTCCGAGCAGGGTGCGTACAGTAAAGGGTTTTCGGGTCGCCAGCAAGGTCAGTGCGGCTTCCGTCCCTTCGTCTTTGGGCGTCATCCTGTGTACCGCCGATTTCCAGACAAACCAGTTTATAAGTATCAGCATCAGGGCAAACACGATAAAGACCAGGGAAGGGGTGGTACGCCGGAACTTTTTTATCCATGCTTCCGGCGGTGCTGCCTGATAGTCACTTCCGTACAGAACTGCCGCCACCGCCTTGACACCTTCAAGCATTCCTGTATTCCAGTCATTTTCCCGAAGATGCGGCACCATGGTTTCCATCTGTATTCTTTTGCAAATGGCATCCGGCAATACTTCTTCCAGGCCATACCCGGTCTTGAAGGTGATATCCCGTATATCCCGGGTCAGCAGAATCAGCAGTCCGTTGTCATCTTCCGCCTTGCCGACACCCCACCGGTTGAACAGCGTAACGGCAAATTCATGCGGTTCCTCTTCTCCGATGCTGTTCAAGGCGACAACTGCCACTTCTATGGTCAGTGAGTCCTCCAGTTGTTGCAATATATCGTTGATTTTATTCTTCGTTTCACTGTCCAATATATGGTCAGGGTCGGATACCCAATTGTCCGCATCGTATGTCTTGGGATTAGGTACATCATCGACCGTTCCCCATGCCATCGGGCAGAAACCCACCAGAACGGCTATGCAGATTATAAGTTTTCGTATCATATAGTGCCTCCTTTCTCATGGTTATTCATATCGACCGGTCTGAAAGAACGTCTGCTGTCCTTTTCATCGTATTTTTTTAATTTCTCGCTGTTCATTTCCAACAGGTAAACGACGAATCCGGAAAATCCAAGCAGGCACATCACACTGAAAAATAAGAGCAGAAGCATCCAGCCCCAGCCGATATCGTCAAACATGGGTGAGGCAAACCTCATGCAGATAATATAGGCAAACCCAAATGCCGCAACCAATATTCCCAATGCCATGACGGGAAACAGCAGGATTATTGCCAGTGTTTTCCATATCAGTTTGCAGAATTTGGGGTGACGGCCTGTGACAGCATAGCCAACTAAAGAGCAAGCGGTGGCAGGTACTAGTATCATTATCAGGCAGATAAATCCAGCCATCAGCCATTCCACAGGAGAAGCGGCGGCGAGCGACCCTCTGCTCTCTGCAAAGATATTGGCAAACAGTCCTTCATTGATGATAAGATGCCCCAGACTGAACAGTACGGTGGTCAGAGCAAATACAATCATGAAAATAAAACCCGCTGCCAGACAGCCTGACGGCTCTTTGGAGTCCTGCTTCCTTCTCCAGATAATCAGTCCGGTTATCAGAATCTGTAGTACAATCAGGATATATCCTTCCATAGGCTCGGTCACTTAAAAATGACGGGGAGAGTGGTGACAAAGGAGATCGCTTTTCCCTTCCATTTTGCCGGGACATACTTTATGCCGTAGAGGCAGTCGCACACCGCTTTTTCCAATAGCGGATGGGGGTCTCCGTTTATTTTTACGTTGCTGGCAACTCCGTCGGTTCCGATGGTTATTTCCGCCGTCATTCTTCCTGTAATTCCTTGCTCGACTGCCTCTTCCGGCCTCCTGAGCAATTGTGCCAAGATTATGTTCCATTCGTCCGGCATTCCTGTCTGCGGGTTGATGGGCTTGGCTGGCTGGAAATCAGGACTGAAATAATCCACTTCCTCCATTTCTTCCGGTTCGGTCTGCTTTGTATTGTCCGGTGATTTTTCTGTGCACAACCATTCGATAAGTTCGTTGCATCGCTCGCGGTTGATTATTAACCGCGATGCTTCGCCTTCCGATGGGGCAAATACGGTTATCTCGGCAATTTCCCGTCTCTTTTCGTCCGGCATGTAGAGCAATAGACTATCCCCCTGCAAGGCTGTCCTGTAGTGTTTTCCCATCATTCCGGCAGCGTCTGTATCGTCATTTTCCTCTGAAGCTTCATCTTCCATAAAGTGTTTCAAGGTCTCTTCCAGGTTGTTCAGGTCGATGCCTTCTTCTTTCAACCACTCTTCAAACGTGATTTTCCTTGTACTATTTTTCAGAATCTTGTCCAAATCTCCTGTTGTAGATGTTGAAGAGGACGGCTCGTACCAGTTCCCGTCCCTGTGATAAAGGCGCTTCATGCCTTTCAGTTTGTCGAGAGTCTCTGCGTCTGCGGAGATGATGAAGCCGTTGCTGTCAACCTTTTCTATGGAAAAAGTCTTGTTGCCCCAAGTCACCTGCACCGGTTTGTCTCCAAAATCCTTTATGGGTACTGTGATGCGGTCGTATTTCTCAGGCATATAGAAAGACAAGGAGATGTGTCCGCCTGCAATTTCCTGATAAGGGACAGTCAGCGGTATCTGCAATCCGAACCATATATTCAACATGTCTTTGTTTTGGGCATAGTCGCCGCCCTCAAGCAGATAGATATCTTCATCCGGGTGTATATAGACCGGTTTGCCCTGTTTATCCGCCAGATGAAGCTGCAAATCAGTCTCCAGGTCGAAGAAAAGTTCTTTGCAGAACCCCGTGAAGTTCCCGTTCTCATCCTCGTGATAATACTTTTCCCACAGGCCGGATCCTTGTCGACCACCGAAATATGAAGATACATCTTCGTCTTTGCCCCTTAGCATAAGGTTGAAAAAGATAGGAGAATCCTTGTTCGGCTCTATGAATGCCTTGTCAAAGCACATGAACAGTCTTGACAGGCTCTTTTTAAAGCTCTTGTGTTTGAATTTGTCCGCCCATTTTTCCCAAGGGAGCCTATCCTGTTTGAACTCTTGGCTTTCTGTCAATGAATCAAGTTCGCCGAATGCCGCTCCTGTCTCTAACTGATAGAGCGCTTCAAGTCCTTCCATGGTCTTTTTTTTCTCTTCTTCTGTCATTTTCGTCTTGTTTTGTGCCCATGCTCCCAGTACGAAACATGCTAGCAGGACGGTTGATAATAATCTTTTCATGGTGAATGGTGATATTGTGTTTTCATTAGAATAATACAGGAATAATGGCAACGGATGCGACGCATTTTCCGTCATATTTTGCCGGCATGAACCGCATGCGGTAGATGCAATCCGTTACAATTTCGCTCAAAGCCGGATGCGGCGAACTTGTAATTTCCACTTTGCTGACAGCACCATCTGCCTCAATTACCACCGTAGCCATCACCTTACCCGTAATGTTCTGCCCGGCAACTTCTTGTGGGAGTGTAAGCATCTGCGACAGTTCGGCACTTAATTCACTTTGAGAGCCAGTTTCTATATTAAGCGGAATGGCAGGCTGGAATCCGGTTTCGGACAAGTCTATTGTCTCCGTATCTTTTTCATATAAATGCCAGTCAATGGCATTGCGCCCCTTGGTCAGTGTCCGGGCATATTCGACACCCATTTTCAAATGTCCCTCCAGATAATCCCTGAAACCTTCAAGCACCCGGTCCTTATCAAGCCGCAATCCGCTGGCCGTTTGTTTTTCAGGAATATCCCACTCGGCACCGGCCCTGTATATTTCAACGGCATCCATTCCGTTCATAAAGACATAACCATAAACTACATTTTGTCTGTATGCTTTGTTCAATTCTGCTTTGATGGCTTTGTTCATAAGACATATCGAGTCGCAGTCCTGACACAGAATCGCATTTTTAAAACGTTCCGTTATATCCATGGCACTCCTCAGTCCGTCTCCAAAAGCGGCCATGATGGCAGGACTGTTACCCCGGGAAAGTAGCATTGCATCAAACTCCTCTCTGTGAGTTTCTCCTATAAACCACTTATATTCCATAATCCAGCCAGCCTGTGCTACTCCCACTGCATACGAAATCATATCATTAGGTGCCAGCAAGGCATTCCGTTCGTCGGGTGTAAGCTTCATGTTGTCTTTCAGTTTGTGGATGCCGTCCGGGGCCGCAGGAGAATCAAATTTTGCAATTGCCGAAGCCAGGGCTTCTGATTGGGTGATGTCATTGCTTGCTGTGGCGGTATCTATCCACTCTGGAAGAATAAGGGCATCGTCGGCATGCTCTTGACACAGGAAATAAGGTCTGTTGTGATTTGCGATGTCGTAATAGCGTTCTTTCTCTCCATCGAAAAAAGAAAACCATTTATCAGATAAGGTGTAATAGTGCCGGGATATCTCATTTTCAGAAGCGATATGCTTCCTTACCTGTTTCAGCACATCGGAAATTGCGGCATCGATATAATCCAGTTCCGGATAAGGATTTGTTGAGTATGCTCCCATAAGGGCTCCGTTGCGGAAGCAGATCCTTTCCATTCCGGTACTCTCTGCAATGCCCCGCAATTGTTTCCGGAGAGAGGAATAGTCTTTTAGAACGATTTCTTTCCAATGCTTTACGCCAAAGTCATAGCCGGCGTGGATATACGGGGCGTACTCTTTCCTGTAAGTTTTCACCTTGACGGATTTTCGGGCGAGCCTATCATAGGCGGTGATATAGCATAAACTGTACACGATAGGATCCAGTACATCAATTTTGTCTCCCGGTTGTGGGAATTGTACCTTGGATGCCGCTTTCTTTTCAGTCGCCATATTCCATACCGTATCCTTTGTCACCTTTATATCAGGCTCCTCTTCGGTTATCCGGTTCGTATTCTGAGCTCCGGCTGACAATACCATGCCTGAGAACAATGCTATGAATGCTGTTTTTTTCATAGCAGATTTTACAGGATAAGACACCTTGATATCATTCCAAAGGTGATTGTATAATTTATATATTGCGAGAATCTGATTATTCAGGATAGAGAATGGAAAAGAGAAGTAGGAAAACACTTGGTTAGCAAAGGTACAGTTCGGCAAACGCAAAATAGTGAAAAGCCATCCTTTCATGGCTATATATCCGACCGATGCCTTTTGCCGGTAATAAGAGCCGGGATTCGTCAGATAATTTTTCTTCTCCCAATCACAGAGATTGGGGATAAAGCCGGTTTTGACTTTCGGTGGAGGACTCTCACCCCAAGCGTTTTTTATTATAGCAATTACGTTTTTCATAATCTTATCCGTTTTTTCTGCGTAAAAATAGCTATATTCTATATATGAGAGTTATGAATGCTGATAAATTTTACGGATTTCTGTTCATATCCGTCAATTATCCAACACACATGGATTCCCTTATTGAAAATTGACATTCGGACTGTTCCGATTTTCGCCATCGGACTTGAATGCCACACTATCTGACAAGAAAGTGTGGAGCCGGTTTACTTATTTGTATTAGAGGTTCTGGTAAAACCCGGAAGCAAATAAATGAAAACAGTACCCCACACCTATATCGCATGTCATTCGCATACGGATACATGTGACAAGTGTTACTGCTCAGCCCTGCTTCCATTTTGAAATTTACCAGATTTCTAATACAAGGTGTTAGCGAAACACATCAGCTATATATGTCAGTCGCTTGCACGACTGTACAAAGATAGAAAATGTTTTCGGATAAGCAGCATCGGGGTACTGTTATTTTGCAAAAATACAAGTGAAGCATAAAAAATCCTATACAATTTCTGATTTAAATATCGGAAAACTGTTCACTTTCTGTTTTTTTTTACCTGATGAATAATTTTCTTTAATTTATGATACACAGATATGCTCCGGAGTCGCATCAATATATCAATTTGCTAATGAAATATTACAGACTTATTTCTTTACTATTTTTCTTTGATAAGGAAATCCACCTTCAAGGGTACATCGTAAAATCTTTTGTGGTCGTAGAAATGCAGGTATATTGAATCCCATTCAAAAAAATTATCTATTCCATCCGAATATCATTCCCATAAGGCATAGTACAAAAAATGTATATGTTGCCATAGTTTCGGTGCGTGTTTTTTGTACTTGTGTATCAGTAAAGTATCTTTTTATACAAATACAATGTTAATAAACATGTTTTCGTCTTTTTTTATTTTCACATACTGATAGATATTTTTTTCGTTTTATATTTGTAATGTTCGTTAGTAGGATATGGCAATATTGCTTCAATAATTTCGGACGAGTGAATAAATCCATTGATTCTTTAACCAATTTATGCTTATATGAACAAATTACTCCTTTTTTTCATAATCATATTCTGTTTTGGTTGTGTATCTGACAGAAACATAGTGTCTGTCAGGCAGGTGGAAAGCGACAGTTATGTTGTGTTGAGAATGCGTAATGACAGAGCGCACATCCACAGCATACTGTACCCGGTATCTTTTGAATTCAGGAAGAATGTCAAAAAAATCTATTTTATTGTGAAAACTCGTACTTTGCGAAGAATGATGAGCTGTGCCCCGGAACAGCAGGATGTTACCTGAAGCCGTATGACGGGGACGAGAATCTGAAATCATCGTACAAAAAATTCTGCGGAACCATAAAGTATGTCGTTGACAAGGACGATACCTTGAAAAATATTATGTCGGAATACTACCGGGTTATGCTCGAAGAGAAGAAGGATACGATATACATACCGCTGGAGATATTTAAGGAAAAGCACGGTGAACTGATAAGGGAGTATCTTGACGGAGACTCGATATACCTGCATTTCCACGACCACAAAAGATTCTACGATATACCCTTGAAAATGGAATTCCTTGAATTTGAAGGAATGGGAAAATAATGGAGATATGAATCTGGAAAATCTTATATCGTATAAAAATCAATTCGCATGAAAATCTTATATGTTTCTACATTGATGCTTCTTGCCGGTTGTATGTCCGGAAAAGACATTGTAGCAGTTCGACAGGTGAAAAGACCAGACAAAGCCGTAATCCTCAGATTATGCGATGATAAAACAGCTATCCACAGCCTGCTGTATCCGTTGTCCTATGAAATGAAAAAAAACAAGGATATGGACATTCGTTATCTTGACAATACATTCATGTTTCATGACATAAGACTCAGTTCCGGAACCGGAGGATGCTATCTGGCACCTCAAGACGGCAATAAGAATCTATCTCAATCGTACAAGAACTTTGACGGAGTCATAAAATACATTATAGAAGATAACGGTGCAATAAAGGAACGGCTGGATAAATATTATAAGAAAATGCTTTCAGAAAGGAAAGATACTGCCCATATACCACTGGAATATTTTGATGACAAATTTAATGATGTGATAAAGAACTTCTTTGACGGAGATTCGATATGTCTGCATTTCAGAAAAAGTAAAGAGTTGTATAACATACCACTAAAGGTCTCCTTCGGCCAGAAGCTCCTATCGACAGAATAATAGAATACAAAAAAAATAACAAAATAATGATGAAGACAACTTACATGAAATATATAGGATATGCAATAACGGCAGTAGTCCTGCTGTTGTATGGGTGTGTTTCGGAAAGGGATACAGTGTCAGTAAGACAGGTTGTGAGTGAAAGGCCTATAATATTGAGAATAAAAAAAGACAAGACTACTGTTTTCAGCCTATCATATCCTGTAACTTTTATGTTCAAGAAGAACGACAGAAAAGACATTTGTTATGCAGAGAACTCTTATTCATTTCGTAACAAGGAACTTAGTTCAGGTACAGCAGCCTGCTACCTGGTACCAAATGATGAAGACAATTATCTGACTTCATCATACAGAGCATTTGATGGTTCTATACTATATATCATTGACAAAAATGATATCATACAAAAATGTTTGTCAGGATACTATAACAGAATGGTCAGTGAAAAGAAAGATACTATGCATGTTTCACTGAAATATTTCAACAACAACTTTAGAAATATAATAGATAATTTTTTTGAAGGGGATTCAATGTGCCTGCATTTCAGAAAAAGTAAAGAGTGGCATGATATTCCACTGAAGGTTTACTTCAGACAGAAACTCCTATCGACAGAATAATAGAATACAAAAAAACAATAACAAAATAATGATGAAAACAACTCACATGAAATATATGGGATATGCAATAGCGGCAGCAGTCCTGCTGTTGTACGGGTGTGTTTCGGAAAGGGATACAGTGTCGGTAAGGCAGGTGGAAAGCAAAGCCTTCATAGTATTAAGGGCAGGAGAAGGAAGGAAAAATATATTCAGCCTGAAATATCCGCTTGCCTTTGAATTCAGAAAGAATGTCCGCAGAAAAATATATTATTTTGATAGTTCGTACTTTGCGAAGAATGATGAACTGTGTCCCGGAACCGGTGAGTGCAGAATCGAGGCAAATGACAATGACGAATATCTGACTGATAAATACAAAAAATTCGAGGGAAACGTATTATATACAATTGAAGGAAACGATACAATGCAAAGAACCTTATCAGAGTATTGCCGGGCTATGCTTGAAGAGAAAAAGGATACGATACACATACCGCTGGAGATATTTAAGGAAAAGCACGGTGAGCTGATAAGGGAGTATCTTGACGGAGACTCGATATACCTGCATTTCCACGACCACAAAAGATTTTACGATGTACTCTTGAAGGTGGATTTCCTTATCAAAGAAAAATAGTAAAGATATAAGTCTGTAATATTTCATTAGCAAATTGATATATTGATGCGACTCCGGAGCATATCTTGGGGTAAACGGTTTGGCGGCGGTAGCCGTTAAACCGTTTGGTTTTCGTTTAACGAAAACACAACTTGCTGTCCGCAGGAGCGGACCACGTTTATCCAATAATTATTGTGTACAAGCCCGTTGTATGGCTATTCTCCTGCGATTTACGGGACATTTCCATCAGATATTTACCAGCAGCTCACCCCATTAAAAGGTGGATGTCTTGCCATAACCATGTGACTTACGCCCATAGTTCAGGAATAAGGGGACGCATATACGAGAAATCTGCCCTTTCCATACCCTATTCTCCGTTAATGGATTATTATTTCTACACATTTGCAAATGAAGAACGGGCATATAGCCGTGTACGACTTATGGTTTTTCTTCATTGTCTCCATTGATGAATTGATATTTCTACACTTCTGCAAATGGGAAATGGACATGTAACTGTATACGCCTTTTTGTTTTTTCATCGTTTCCATTAACGGATTGCTACTTATACACATCTGCAAATGGAGAATTTAATATATCTGTATCCGAAAGGGTGCGTGTTCCCTTCGTCTCCGACTATCCTTATTTTAATATCCGGCTATATTGCTATTCTGTGATAGCATTATCAGGATAGCGCATCATACGGCTATATACCAATATGGCTACACTATAGTCTGAAAAGGTGATGTCCTTCGTTTTGCGGGATTCGATGAACTGCCTGAGATTGAGCTGTGTGGTTTTCGACTGGCGGTAGGTGGAGTTAATCTCCTTGGAGCAGTTCCTAAGACGTTCGCGTTCCACCTCTTCGGCTTACAAGAGGTATTCCGACACGGAATTGGCATCTGATACAGTGGTCTTGAGCAGTTCGACCGTAACCACTCCCTGGTTCCTCAGCAGGTTCCCATATGCCTCTTCCTGTCGGTTACGGAGGGTGGTAAGGCGGGGGTTTTCTTTGACCGTTGAAAAAATCCGTTTCCGTGAAAAAAGAAAATGGATTCAAGATAAAAACTATTTAAACCAAGAAACTTTATCGGGGAAATTTTTTCTGTAGAAATTTGCTAACGTCAAGAATATCAACCACTTTTGTAACTGAAGAGTTATTTGAGGTTATGCAGAAAAGCGCAAGTAAGCGATGGATTTTCGTCACCTAATCGTTACCTGCCTATTTTCTAAGCTCCGATTACCTTTTGACAATCAAAAGGTTAAAGAAAACTACGCTATTTTTTTGAAAAAATTGTACGAACTTTCAAGCAAAATTGCTGATGTTTCTACTAATTCTTCAGCAATTTTTTCAAAAGACAACCTGATATTATTTTAAGGGCGTCATATGAACATTCAGACAGGTGTGAAGTTCGTTTTGCAATCTTTCCCGCACCTCATCCATAGCGACCTCATGACCAAGTTCTCTGGAAATGGAAGTCACACCTTTATTTATAAAGCCGCACGGATGAATATAACTGAAATAGCGTAAATCCGTATTCACGTTAAGTGCAAGTCCGTGCATCGTAATAAAATGGCTGCTGCGTACACCTATTGCACAGATTTTGCGTTCGTTCTTTGTTCCTGTGTCGAGCCACACACCGGTTGCCCCGGCTACCCTGCCCGACTCTATACCGTATGACGCACAAACTCTGATGACCGCTTCTTCCAATGCATGGATATAATCTTTCAGTCCCAACCGGAAATCTTCGAGATTCAGTATCGGGTAACAGACCAGCTGTCCCGGACCGTGGTAAGTGATATCTCCTCCGCGGTCTATATGGAATAGTTCCGCCCCAATCTGCTTCAGTTGCTCTTCACGCAGAAGCATATTGGTTTCTTTACCATGTCTGCCCAAAGTATAGACATGAGGATGCTCACAAAATATCAGACGGTTTTCACAGGTTTCGCCACTGCCACGCTGATGCACCAGTTTATCGAATAATTCTTGCTGTCGGCTCCATGCCTCACGATAGGGAATCGTTCCCCAATATTCTGTTTTCATAGCTGCTTCGTTAATGAACATTGTTCCTTTTCGGACAAACTTACATATTTTTTTATTTCCTGCCTTCCGGTTATCCGAAAATCTTTATCAAAACGACAGAAAGAACGTTCTTTTTTCATGTTTTATTCGAGAACTTGTGTTATATTTGTCGTATGAGAATGCAAAAATCAACAGACTAAAAAATAGTATCATGAAATCAACCAGAATTTTACTGCCGTCACTCATATTCGGCATTGCGGGCGGGTTTGCACTTACAGGATGTATCGAACAGAAACAAACAGCTGCTGCCGAACCAGACATGCTGCAAAAAGACACAACAGTGTACTTGCAGGAAGGAAAGGAAACTCCGTCATGCAAAATCAGCATCAGTTATGCTTATCTGAAACCGGCATCGGAGAAAGATTCCATATCACGGCTTATCAATGAAAAAATACAGGAAGAAGCTTTCGGCAAACAATATGTCAAACTGACTCCCGAAGGACTTGTATCGGCACTGGCTAATGATTTCATTAAAAATTATAATACGGATGTCAAAGAATTGTTTGAAGCTGATATACATAACGGCATGAAGGCCGAAGATGTTCCGGCATGGTATAATTATGAATATCAGATAAAGACTGCACTGGAAGCCGGAAAAGACAGTACCGTATGGAATTATTCTGTCGTAAACTTCCAGTATACCGGAGGAGCACATCCCAATACGCTTGCCAAATATATGAATATCAATGCTCAGACCGGTAAGCTTATTACTGCCGATGATGTATTCCGCAAGGAAGATAATGCAAAAATCTGCTCACTGATCATGAAGGAGCTGATAAAGGAAGTCAACAAAAAGATGGAGACCGATACCATTTCTAGCATAGAAGGGCTTCAGTCGGTAGGTATATTGCTGGATACGGATATTTATATTCCGGAAAACTTTATGCTGGGCAAAGACGGGGTCACATTCTATTATAACCGTTATGAAATAGCTCCTTATTCGGCAGGTGACTTCAGCCTGACCGTTCCCTACGATGACATTAATGTTTACTTAAAATAACCATTTGCATACATGGATATTATACTGAAATATTTTCCTGATTTAACCGAAACGCAAAAAGAACAGTTTGGCGCGCTGTACGACTTGTACACTGACTGGAACAGCAAAATCAATGTCATATCACGCAAGGATATCACAAACTTGTACGAACATCATGTGCTTCACTCGCTGGGCATTGCCAAGTTTATCCAGTTCAAGCCGGGAACACGTATCATGGACCTGGGCACGGGAGGTGGTTTTCCGGGCATACCGCTTGCCATTTTATTCCCCGACTCAACGTTTCATCTGGTAGACAGCATCGGAAAGAAAGTCAGGGTTGCAACCGAAATTGCCAATGCCATCGGACTGAAAAACGTTACGACACGCCACTGCCGCGCTGAAGAGGAAAAACAAATGTTCGACTTTGTAGTGAGCCGTGCTGTAATGCCACTGACCGATCTGTTGAAGATTATCCGCAAGAACATCAGCAAGGAACAGCATAACGCATTTCCCAACGGACTGGTTTGCCTGAAGGGAGGAGAACTTGAAAAAGAGGTTTTTCCGGTAAAGCATCAGACAATGGTAACCGAACTGAAAGATTTCTTCTCGGAAGAGTTTTTTGAAACGAAGAAGGTAGTATATGTCACTGTAAACAACTGATTAACACATAAGGACAAATGAAAATAAAACGCTTCGAATTTAATATGTTTCCCGTAAACTGTTACGTTATTTCCGACGAAACAGGGGAAGCTGCAATCATAGATGCCGGCTGTTTTTTTCCGGAAGAGCAACAGATGCTGAAACAGTATATTGCCGACAACAAGTTGACAGTAAAGCATTTGCTGAATACTCATCTGCATCTGGACCACGTTTTTGGCAATCCTTTCATTCTGCGTGAATTTGGATTGAAAGCCGAAGCGTGCCAACTCGACGAGTTTCTGCTGGCAAAATTGCCCGACCAGTGCCGCATGTTCGGCTTCAGCCCGAATGAAGCCCCGGTAGGACTGGGACACTACATCGAAGACGGAGAAATAATACGCTTCGGACATACGGAATTACAAGCCATACATGTTCCGGGACATTCACCCGGAGGCATGGTATATTACTGTAAGGCAGATGCTTGCCTGTTCAGCGGTGACGTACTGTTTCAGGGAAGCATAGGACGTGCCGATTTGGAAGGAGGAGATTTCAACGAACTGATAGAACAGATTTCGTGCCGGTTGCTGACTCTGCCGGATGAAACACTGGTGTATCCGGGACACGGAGAACCGACTAGTATCGGAAAAGAAAAAATGGAAAATCCGTTCTTCAAATAGAAACATTATCCTGAATAACATAAAAAACGTACCGGCATTTTACTACAAATGCGGTACGTTTTCGAACCTGAATACTTTTACCTTTATTAATACCTTAAAATCATGAAAACAGATGTTTTTGCCAATCGCCATATTGGCATTACCGAGAACGATCTTCCCAAAATGCTGGAAAGAATAGGAGTAAAGACATTAGACGAATTGATTGATAAGACCATTCCTGAGAAAATCCGGCTAAAAGCTCAGTTGAATCTGCCTCCTGCCATGACAGAACGGAAGTTTGCCGAACATATCGGGAAACTGGCTTCTATGAACAAGATATATAAATCGTATATCGGTACTGGCTGGTACGATTCGATTACTCCGGCTGTCATCCAACGCAATGTTTTCGAGAATCCGGTATGGTACACTTCATACACTCCTTATCAGACAGAAATATCGCAGGGACGTCTGGAGGCTTTGCTTAATTTCCAGACGGTAGTAAGCGACCTTACCGCTATGCCGCTGGCAAACTGCTCGCTGCTGGACGAAGCAACGGCCGCTGCCGAAGCCGCTACAATGATGCTGGCACTGAGAAGCCGTGCACAACAGAAAGCGGGAGCCAACACACTGTTTGTCGACCGTGAGATATTCCCTCAAAACCTTGCAGTAATACGTACACGTGCTATTCCTCAGGGAATAGAGGTGAAAGTGGGTGACTATAAGGAACTGGAATTTACACCCGACGTGTTTGGCTGTATCGTACAATACCCGAACAACAGCGGTAATATAGAAGATTACCGTGAGTTTACGGAACGTGCCCATGCTGCCGGTTGTAAAGTTGCGGTAGACGCGGATATCATGAGCCTTGCGTTATTGGTTCCTCCCGGCGAATGGGGAGCTGATATCGTATTCGGAGGCACACAGCGCCTCGGTATTCCGATGTTCTACGGTGGTCCTTCGGCCGCTTATTTCGCAACGCGTGATGAATATAAACGGAACATACCGGGACGTATCATAGGACTGTCAAAGGATAAATACGGAAAGATTTGTTACCGTATGGCTTTGCAGACTCGCGAACAGCATATCAAGCGCGAAAAGGCTACATCGAATATCTGTACGGCACAGGCTCTGCTGGCTACCATGGCTGGCTTCTATGCTGTCTACCACGGTGCTGAAGGAATAAAGGATATCGCCAAACGTATTCATAGTATTGCCAACTGGCTCAACAAACAGTTGCTCCGTCTGGGATATATAGAACGTAACTCGCTGTTCTTCGACACACTCCGCCTGGGATTGCCCGATCATGTTTCGGCACAGAAGCTGCGCACAATAGCATTAAGCAAGGAAGTAAATCTGCGGTATTTTGAAAATGGAGATGTAGGCTTCAGCATTGACGAAGCTACTACCGTGGCAGATGCGAACCTGCTGCTGATGATTTTCGGTATTGCTGCCGAAGAGCCTGTACATGAGATAGATGACATCCCTGAATCGTCGTCACTGAACAGAGAACTGCGACGCCGGTCGTCGTATCTGACTCATGAGATATTCAACCGTTACCATACCGAAACGGAAATGATGCGCTATATCAAACGTCTGGAACGTAAGGATATTTCACTCGCCCACTCCATGATTTCACTGGGCTCGTGTACGATGAAACTGAATACTGCTTCGGAAATGCTTCCTTTAAGCAATGCTTCGTGGATGAACATGCATCCGCTGGTTCCGGAAGATCAGGCACAAGGCTACCGTACACTGATAGAAAATCTCTCGCAGCAGCTTATGACGATCACTGGATTCGAAGGTATCACGCTTCAGCCTAACTCAGGGGCTGCCGGAGAATATACGGGACTTCGCATCATCCGCAGCTATCTGGAAAGCATCGGACAAGGACATCGTAACCTGATTCTTATCCCAGCTTCGGCACACGGAACAAATCCGGCTTCTGCTGTTCAGGCTGGCTACGAAACATTGACTTGTGCCTGCGACGAACGGGGTAATGTGGATGTGGAAGATCTCCGTCAGAAAGCAGAAGAGCATAAGGATCAGCTTGCCGCTCTGATGATTACTTATCCTTCCACTCACGGTATCTTCGAAAGTGATATTGCCGAAATATGTAAAATCATTCACCGATGCGGCGCTCAGGTATATATGGACGGCGCAAATATGAATGCACAGGTAGGACTGACAAATCCGGGAACAATTGGTGCGGATGTGTGCCATCTTAACTTGCACAAGACGTTTGCCAGCCCTCACGGTGGTGGCGGTCCAGGTGTAGGACCGGTTTGTGTAGCCAAGCATCTGATTCCTTTCTTGCCGGGACATAATCTTTTCGGAAATGAACAGAATGAGGTTTCTGCTGCTCCTTACGGCAGTGCCGGTATCTTGCCTATTACCTATGCCTATATTTGCATGATGGGAGCTGAAGGACTGGAAAGAGCCACCAAGACAGCTATACTGAATGCCAATTATCTTGCTGCTTCGCTGAACGATACATACGGTACGGTATACCGCGGAACAAACGGATTTGTAGGACATGAAATGATTCTGGAATGCCGGAAGGTTCACGAGGAAAGTGGAATTACCGAAAATGATATTGCCAAACGACTGATGGATTATGGATATCATGCTCCTACTCTCTCATTCCCTGTACACGGCACACTGATGATTGAGCCTACAGAAAGCGAAAGCTTATACGAACTGGATAACTTTATTGACACCATGCTCAGTATCTGGCACGAAATAGAGGAAGTGAAAGATGGTAAAGCTTCGAAAGAAGACAATGTACTGATAAATGCTCCACATCCGGAATATGAGGCAGTAAGTGACAACTGGCAGCATACATACAGCCGCGAAAAGGCGGTATATCCGATGGAAAGTGTACGCGAAAATAAATTCTGGATAAACGTAGCACGTGTAGATAATACGCTGGGCGACCGTAAACTGTTGCCTACCCGTTACGGAAGTTTTGACTGATCCGGCTACATAAAAAAATATCGGGATCGTCCGAAAGGATGGTCCCGATATTTTTTTATTTATGCTTTGACCGTTACGCCATCGTACCGCCGATAATATCGAGCAATTCGTTGGTAATGGCTTGCTGACGACTTTTATTGTATATCAGCGTAAGATCCTGAATCAACTCATTTGCATTATCGGTCGCAATCTGCATTGCCATCGTACGGGCAGCATGTTCTGCCGCATTCGAATCAAGCAATGCCGTATACATCTTCATACGCAATACTTTGGGCAACAATTCCTGCATCACCTTTTCTGCTGACGGTTCTACAATGTAATCGACTTGCTTACCCTTATCTTCTTCATCTGTAGCAGATGCCTGAGAGAAATTGATAGGCAGGTACGTTTCACGTGTCAGAATCTGGGTAGACGTCGATTTAAAATGATTGTACAACATTTCTACTTGCTGTATTTCATCGTTGAGAAAGCGCTTCATCAGTTCGGAAGCCAGTTCGGAAGCTTCTTTGTAATTAGGCTTTCCGCTCATATGCTGATAGTCTCCCATCGGAGTCAGACCTAACTTCTTTACTGCATCGGCAACTTTACGTCCTATCGGATAGACTAAAATATTATCTTTCCCTACCTGCTGGACATATTCTTCTATCATTCCAGACAAGTGACGGATAACATTGGCATTAAAGCCGCCGCATAAGCTACTGTTCGATGCAAATACAACAATGGCAATCTTCTTCACATCACGTTTCACGACGAAAGGTGACTCCACACTAAGCTCCGAGCTCAGAAAGTTAGTAAGCATGTGATGCAGTCTTCGTTCGTAAGGAAGCATGTTCTCTATTGCCTCCTGAGCTTTATGCAGCTTCGAAGAGGCAACCATTTTCATCGCCGACGTAATTTTCAGCGTTCCGTTTATGGAGTTTATTCTTCCTTTTACTTCTTTCAGTGATGCCATGACGATTATCTTTCTTTATATTGTCCGGCTGTTTCTGCCGCAACTTTTTCAATCAATGCTGTTACTTCATCGTTAATCTTACCGCTTGCCAGTACATCGAGTACATCAGCCTGATGATTAGCACGCATATTGGTCAGGAACGTATCCTGGAACGCACGTACCTTGCTGATAGGAATATCACGCATCAAGCTGTGAGTACCACAATACAGGATGGCAATCTGCTCACCAACCGGCATAGGTGAATACTGAGGCTGGATAAGCAACTGGTTGTTTTTACGTCCACGGTCGATAGCCATTGCAGTTACCGGGTCCATATCGCTGCTGAATTTTGAGAAAGCTTCCAGTTCACGGTACTGTGCCTGGTCAATCTTTAATGTTCCGGCAACCTTCTTCATACTCTTGATCTGTGCACTACCACCAACACGAGATACCGAAATACCAACGTTAATTGCAGGACGGAATCCCTGGTTGAACAAGTCGGTTTCCAAGAATATCTGTCCGTCGGTAATAGAAATTACGTTTGTCGGAATATAAGCGGAAACGTCTCCTGCCTGTGTTTCGATAATAGGTAACGCTGTAAGTGAACCTCCGGCTTTAACTTTTCCCTTCAAGCTAGGAGGAAGGTCGTTCATCTGTTCGGCAACTTCCTGCTGGCTGATAATTTTTGCAGCACGCTCCAGCAAACGAGAGTGCAGATAGAAGATATCACCCGGATATGCTTCACGTCCAGACGGACGACGAAGAATCAAAGAAACTTCGCGGTATGCAACAGCCTGTTTTGAAAGGTCATCGTATACAACCAAAGCATGACGACCGGTATCACGGAAATATTCTCCGATAGCAGCTCCCGCAAATGGTGCAAAATACTGCATGGCAGCAGGATCGGAAGCTGTTGCAGCAACAACTACGGTATAATCCATTGCTCCCTTTTCACGCAATGCATTTACAAGGCTGGCAACAGTAGAACCTTTCTGTCCTACGGCTACATAGATACAGTATACCGGATTTCCTGCTTCATAATTGGCACGCTGGTTGATAATTGTATCGATGGCAATAGCGGTTTTTCCAGTCTGACGATCACCGATAATCAACTCACGCTGTCCACGTCCGATAGGAATCATCGCATCAATAGCTTTCAGACCTGTTTGTAAAGGCTCTGTTACAGGCTGACGGAAGATTACTCCCGGTGCCTTACGTTCCAGAGGCATTTCAAACAATTCACCCCCTATCTCACCGCGTCCGTCAAGAGGTACACCCAGAGGGTCTATAACACGCCCCAACATGCTCTCACCTACATTGATAGATGCGATACGTTTGGTACGCTTTACAATCATCCCCTCCTTAATCTGGTCTGTAGGACCTAGAAGCACCGCTCCCACATTGTCCTCTTCCAGATTCATAACAGTACCCATGATACCGTTTTCAAACTGCAAAAGTTCATTAGCTTCTGCATTGCGCAAGCCGTAAATACGTGCCACACCATCGCTGACTTGCAATACCGTTCCCACCTCGTCGAACTTCAGTGAGTTGTCGATACCTTGCAACTGACGCAGCAGTACTTCTGATACTTCGCTGGGTTTTATTGTATTTTCTGGCATAATTTTTTAATTAAAATGATAAATAAAGCAGGATTTGTCCTCTTCACTTATTTAAACAATTCTTCTGTTTCTCGCAATAAACTGTTGCTTTATGCGTTTCAGCTGATTAGCAACACTCGCATCAAGACGATAACCTTCCAGCTCAATGATATATCCTCCAATCAACTCAGGATCGATATGTGTTTCCATTTCTACCTTTCCCTGAGTACGGCTTCCTACCAAATCCACCAAATGCTCTTCCAAGCGTTTGGATTCTATAGCTGTAGTAAGTTTACCAACAAGGATATTTTTATCTTCGCGATACAAGTCAATATACGACCACAACATGAATTGCAAGAATTTTTCTCTTCTTTCATCGAGTACCAGATTGAAGAAGCGCATCAATTCCTGACTGACATCCTTTCCTCCCGAAGCCTCACGTAACAAATCACATTTACTCTGCATGTCGAGCACTGGATTTTCTATCGCACGGCGTAAATCAGGGAGACTTACATAATGTCCGGCAAGTGTTTTTACTTCTTTATAGACCCGATCTTCTCCTTTTTGCGCCTTAGCATAAGCTAATAAAGCTTTAGCATAGCGCATAGAAACAACTCCTGTATTCATGGTATGTTATTTTTTAGAAGATTCTATCATTTCGTCAAGCATACGGTCAATAAGCTCTTCCTGTTCCTTGGCATCTGCAAGTTTATTACGCATAATCTTTTCTGCAATACCGACAGAAAGTACCGCTACCTGACGGCGTATGTCACGAATCGCACTTTCTTTTTCAGTTTCAATCTGTTTTTTGATTTCAATCATCAAACGATCTCCTTCACTGATAGCACGATTCTGAGCATCCTTTATAATGCGATCGCGTGTAGCAGCAGCTTCGGCTAGAATACGAGCCTGTTCTTCGTGTGCCTGAGCAAGGATTTTTTCTCCTTCGGCCTTCACATTTGCTAATTGCTCATTAGCCTCACACGCAGCTTTCAGCGAGTTATCAATATATGCTTTCCGGTCCTCTACCATTTTGATGATTACCGGGAAGCCGTATTTGGCAAGAATAAAAAATACGACTCCAAAAACGATAATCATCCAAAACAGTAGCCCCGGATCCGGAGTTAATAATCCCATAGGCTAATATTATTATAAGAATAATGTCAATAAACAAACTACGATGGCAATCAAGGCAACACCTTCTACCAATGCAGCTGCAATAATCATGTTCATACGCAGGTCACCTGAAGCTTCCGGCTGACGAGCAATACCTTCCATAGCCGAGCTACCAATTTTACCAATACCAATACCCGCACCCAATACAGCAATACCTGCACCAATAGCAGCACCTAATTTACTAATACCAACTCCTGCAGCAGCCTGCAATAAAACTGACAATAACATAATCTTCAAAATTTAAATGGTTATACTTTTATTTACTTTTTTATTCTATAATCAGGCTTCGTGTCCTTTTACACGCGACAATCCGATAAAGACTGCCGACAGCATCGTAAACACATACGCCTGGATGAATGCAACCAGAATTTCCAATGCATCCATAAAAATACCGAATGCTACGGCAACTACCGTCATGGAACCATTAATGACAGGTCCTACCTTTACGGTAATAAAGATGATTGCTATCAAACTTAAAATAGCAGCATGTCCAGCCATAATATTGGCAAAAAGACGAATCATCAGTGCAAACGGTTTTGTAAAGATACCAAAGAATTCAATCAAAGGCATCATCGGAACCGGAGCCTTCAACCAAGTGGGAACATCCGGCCAAAATATTTCTTTCCAATACTCCTTTGTACCAAAAATATTGGTAAACAAAAATGTTATAACTGCCAGCACAAGCGTTATGGCAATATTACCTGTAACATTTGCTCCACCTGGGAAGACAGGAATCAATCCCATCAGGTTATTTACCAGTACAAAGAAAAATGCTGTCAGCAAGTAAGGTGCATAACGTTTATAGTCTTCACCGATACATCCTTTTATGACATCATCATATATCATTAAAACAAGTGCTTCTATCATCCCAACTCCTCCTTTGGGAGCTCCCTGTTCTACCGGATGTTTCTTGTACCAACGCACACAACTCATCATGATGACAAGCAAAACTGCACTGTTGATAAATAATCCCATTACATTTTTAGTAATAGAAATGTCCAACGGACGAACTTCCTCACCAGCTTCATTGCGTTCTACGATCTTTCCATCGTATGCTCCGCCACGTGCTATATACAGTCCTTCATATTCTCCTTCTTCCAGACGAGAAGAAGAGAAAACATGCCATCCCGTACTGCTATGTACGATAACCGGCAACGGAATACTGACAACAGTATTGCCCAATGTAGCAATATGCCATTCATAAGCATCGCCGATATGTCCGAAAACCAGTTCGTTAACACTTATATCTTCCGTCTGGTTCTGTTCGGAAGAAGCAGCTACCGCCGTTGAATCAGCATTTTGCGCCATCAACATTCCTGTTGTTCCCATCAACAGAAGCAGAAACAGTGCTATGTACCGTATTTTTTTCATTGTTTACCTTTTTACTATTTTTCAGTTTCATTTCAAACCAAAGGAAAAAGCGAGTTTCAAATATCAGAAATGCAAAGAAGAAAAATACATAAGTCAACATAAAAGCAACAACTTCATGTCCGATAAAGAAAGCATATGCTATCAGTACCAAGGCACTTAAGATAAATTTCAAAACTTTGCATGACAAATAACACATTACCAGTTTTTCCAGTCCCATGCGATAGTAGAACGAAAACATAGCTATGTAAAATAAGCCAAACAGATAAAAGAATATCGGGATTGAAGGGAACCATAGAAAATACCTGTCTGGTATGAACATATGATACACTACAGCTACTAAAGCCGTTAACACGACCCCAATTAGAGTCAACTCTCTGATAAACTTTTTTCTGATGGTTAACAAAAACATAGTATAGTGCAGTTTTTCTAAAAAACTACCAAAAACGTTTAAGTTCTACGCCTGTATTACTTTTCTCAAAGTTCCACACAGACTGAAATCTGATTATTGTTTATGTCGGCAAATCCTCCTGCAATTTGTAATGACTGAGTTTCTGCCCCTGACGTATAACTTATTTTACCCGCTACAAGTGAAGAAATAATAGGTGCATGATTTGTCAACACCTGAAATTCCCCCATTTCTCCCGGAAGAGTTACTTGCGAAACTTTTCCGTCGAACAACATGCGTTCGGGTGAAACGATAACTAAATGCATTTCCTTCATAATTCGTTGAGTTTTCTTTACCCTTTGGCAGCTTCAAGCAATTTCTTTCCTTTCTCGATTGCGTCTTCTATCGTACCTACATTCAGGAAGGCCTGTTCAGGCAGATAGTCAACCTCACCGTCCAGAATCATCTTGAATCCCTTGATAGTATCTTCTATAGAAACCATAACTCCCGGAACTCCTGTAAACTGTTCGGCTACGGCAAACGGTTGAGAAAGGAATCGCTGTACTCGACGAGCACGGTTCACAGTCAGACGATCTTCATCCGAAAGTTCATCCATACCCAAAATAGAAATAATATCCTGCAACTCCTTATTACGCTGAAGAATCTGCTTTACACGCTGAGCTGTTTCGTAATGGTCTTTACCGACAATTAACGGATCCAGAATACGAGAAGTCGATTCCAACGGATCTACTGCCGGATATATTCCCAGCTCTGTAATCTTACGGCTCAATACAGTAGTAGCATCCAAGTGTGTAAAGGTAGTAGCCGGCGCAGGGTCGGTCAAGTCATCGGCAGGAACATATACAGCCTGAACAGAAGTAATAGAACCATTCTTGGTAGAGGTGATTCGTTCCTGCATCTGTCCCATTTCTGTAGCCAGTGTAGGCTGATAACCTACGGCCGACGGCATACGTCCAAGCAAAGCTGAAACCTCAGAACCAGCCTGAGTAAAACGGAATATATTGTCAATAAAGAAAAGAATATCACGTGGACCATTCTCACCAGTCTGGCGGTCACGGAAAGATTCTGCAAGTGTCAATCCAGACAATGCAACAGACTGACGTGCGCCAGGAGGTTCATTCATCTGTCCGAACACCATTGCAACCTGCGATTTCTCTACTTCAGAATAATCTACTTTCGACAAGTCCCAGTTTCCTTCTTCCATGCTCTTCAGAAACTCATCGCCGTAGCGGATAACTCCAGATTCAATCATTTCACGAAGCAGGTCGTTACCCTCACGAGTACGTTCTCCTACACCGGCAAAGACTGAGAAACCGTTGTGCTTTTTGGCAATATTGTTAATCAACTCTTTGATAAGTACGGTTTTTCCAACTCCCGCACCACCAAACAATCCAATTTTACCTCCTTTCAGATAAGGTTCCAAAAGGTCGATAACCTTAATACCCGTAAAAAGGACTTCCTGCGTAGTAGCCAGATCTTCAAATTTAGGCGGTTCGCGGTGGATAGGAAAACCTCCTGTCTTATCCAGTTCCTTCATACCGTCTATCGTTTCACCGACAACGTTCATTACTCGTCCTTTAATTTGAGGACCAACAGGCATTGTAATAGCCTGTCCGGTAAGCATGACTTCCATTCCGCGCTGCAACCCGTCTGTACTGTCCATCGCAACGGTACGCACAGTATCTTCACCGATATGTTGCTGAACCTCCACTACCAAGATACGACCATCATGTCTTTTAATGGTCATAGCATCGTGAATTTTCGGCAAAGCATGTTCTGCATCCACACCGTCGAATTTAAACCGAACATCGACAACCGGACCGATTACCTGCGAAATGTGTCCAACGATTTTTGACATAAGCTTAATCTTTTATTGTATAATTAAAAGTTCTTTTAATAGTCCTGAAAAATCTACTTTTTAGTCTTTATCAAAATAGTTTAATGTTTAACTATTCGGTATGGCAAATTTATACAATAATCTGCCAACAGTGTACTCCTATGTAACATTTTTTAGCCGTAAAACTATGTTTCCTGACACAAATCAAGCGTTTTTGAACATATCATTTTACAGTATAAGACATCTATAAACATTTATTCACACACAGGCATACCAATAAGTTTTTCTTTGTTTCCCGATAATTAGTAAACAAACGAACTATATCCGAACACTCCTATCCCATAATTGTAGCTACAATCCGACGAGGACCGCCATAATCACGAAACTCACAAAGATAAATACCCTGCCAAGTTCCCAGATTCAGTTTCCCTTCAGTAACAGGAATAGTAAGCGAAACCCCAGTCAAACTACATTTTGCATGACTGGGCATATCGTCACTTCCCTCATCTGTATGCTGATAATAACTTTCATTTTCACGAACTAAACGATTATAAATCTGTTCCATATCACTACGCACTGAAGGATCATAATTTTCATTAATACTGAGTGCACAACTAGTATGTTTCACAAAAAGATTTACCAGTCCGGTTGCAGGCAATGCAGATAAGTGCAACATCACTTCCTCTGTAATCAAATGGAAACCTCTTCGACGAGGTTTTAAAGAAAATTCTATTTGTTGTATCATATTCATTAGCCTTTTTATTTTCGCAACCAGATAGCATTTATTTTACGACGTATAATCACAATATTCAGTACAGACACTCCTATAAAAATAATACATCCGGCAACCAGAGAAAGAATCATACTTCCCCCTCCTGCACCTGGATAAAGATTCATTATCGTATCAAGATAAAGAGATCTTACAGACATAACAACAACACAGCCTAGTAACAATACCGCCAAATTAAGAATAACAGTAAGCAACTGATACGGACGTGCTACCCGGGCAGGACTATAACCTATCAATAGTAAATTTTCGAGTCTTGTAGAATTCTTCTGCAGCAACAGATATATACTTAATATCAAAATATAGAATGAAAGCACACTGATTAGCAAACCAACAGACAATACAATACCGATAACGATTTTCAAGAACCAAGTTGCCTTGCCGGCATCCAAACCGTTACCTTCTGTTTCATACCCTTTCTGTTGGAAAAACTTAGCAATCCGTTCATCTGCCGGGTTGTTAACTTCTACAATCAGCCTCGAAGGTTCAGCTTTTTCTCCTGCGCCATAGGCTTCATTTGCCCAATTCATAAATGATTCGGGAACCAGAATAGTATTGAGTCTGTTTGAAAAGCCGACAATATTCCCTTTCATCTGCTTCACTTGCCCATTCCCCATTATCCGGATGTCCAGATTCACCATGCCCATTACTCCTTCCGAAAGCTGAGGAAGGTTACGGCTTTGTGCAAAACCGAAATTATACAAATTCAGATAATTACGTGGAATAATGATTGGAACAATATCCGATGCCGGATTAAAACTCCATTTATCTAACTTCACATCAACAAATTCATCTGGAACCGACTCAAAAAACATATCAGTCGACATACGTATTCCTTGCATTCCCATGCCAGCAGATACCTTAAATTGCGACGGAAGGAATCCACCTACACTCTTAGTAAACGGCTGCTCCTTTATTTCCGCAATATCACCCGCAGAAAATGTATTACTTTTTCCAACAAGAGTTCCCAACGTACTAACTTTCTTGCTGAGAATTACAAAATCTTTTTTTATAAAGCTATCGCCCTGAGTAAATATAGGTAATACATCCCGATAAAACTGAACTCCCAGCAAGACGATAATCATACCAAATAAATTAGCCAGGAAAAATCCTGCAAGCTGCGACACACTAATATGCTGTCTTAATAACTTCCAAATCATAATATCTGTATTTACAAAGAAAGTACCCTGTCATAATTCAACGGAATATGTTTTCCGATAGACGTTACTATTATACCTGCTCCCTGCTTTTCAGCTTCCTCATGCAAGATATCTGCCATAATCTTCCCATTGCCATCATCCAAATGACTGACCGGTTCATCTAAAAAAATAAAATCAAAAGGCTGGCACAAAGCACGAACAAAAGCAACACGCTGCTGCTGTCCAAAAGACATCTTTCCAATCTGCTGGTCCCATTTGTCTGAAATACCTAAACATGAGAACCAATCTTCTATCTGCTTGCGTTTGCAATATCCCGTCAGTGAATTCTTCAGCTGTACGTTTTCCCATGCTGTCAGTTCCGGGAACAAACGCAATTCCTGAAACAACATGCTCAACGAGCGTTTTCTGATTTCTACCCACCGGCTGACAGAGAAATTCTTCACATTTTCACCGTCAAAACAGATAATGCCCTGATAGTCCTTTCTATATCCATAAATAAAACTGCAAAGGGAAGATTTACCTGTGCCCGAAACGGCTTCTACCAGATAAGTCTTCCCCCTCTGAAACGCAACTTGCCGATGCCAAACATCGGAAATGATACTATCTCTGCCGGCAAATACCTCCGGCAGAGTTTGTTGTAATTCAATTGTTTCCATTTTTCATTAATTCAATACTTCGGTAAATTTTTACCGAAAGATTAAAAGTTAAACAACAGAACCGGCAAAAGCTGGTTCGGAAACACTAAAGAGGTCATTGAAATGTTGTCAAAAACGAATGGTTAAGCATGAAGAAATGTGCTGAAAAAAGAGAGCTAACCTGCTGATAATAAAGGAGGAAAGTATTGCATAATTCGTTATTTATTAGTAAATTAGAAGTCTCTGAACTCTTCTGATTATGACTAAAGAAACACTCCTTATGCAATACCAATCCGAGTGCCTGTCGGCTCTCAAATCAGTAGCGAATATACACAAACCTTTTGAAAAAGCATTCATGGACACCATGAAATTATTCATGGCCATCCCGGATCGTATAAATTTCCTTCAATTGGGCAGATATGGCTGTTTCTCAGAACAGACTTATCGCAACCTTTTTGAGCATGAAACTTTCGACTGGTTTGCGTTCAACGGATCTATCATCAGCAAGTATCTCACAGGCAAAAGAAAAGCCATCGCCATCGATCCTTCCTATATTCCCAAATCAGGCAAGAAGACACCTTGGATAGGTTACTTCTGGTCCGGTTGTGCAGGAGAATACAAGCGTGGACTGGAAATCATGGGCATCGGTGTCATTGACATCGACAACCATGAATGCATGACTTTAGGTTCCATTCAGACGCCGGATTGTAAGACCTTGGATAATATGGACAAGAACCTTGTTGACTGGTACAGCTGCTATCTTATCAGCAGAAAAGACAAGCTGCAAAGCATATCCAAAACGGTGGTTGCAGACGCATTCTTTTCCAAGGAAACTTTCGTAACACCTATGTGTGAGAACGATTTCCATGTCATCAGCCGCTTTCGGAATGACGTAATCCTGTACTATCCGACATTGGAACAGAAAACAGGAAAACGTGGCCATCCCAAGTGGTTTGACGGCAGGATTGACTTTGCCAATCTGGATTTGACCCGGTGCAAGGAATACGAGGTGAACAAGGGAAAGCTATACGGATTGAGGGTATATGCAAAAGCTCTCAAAAGGTATGTTTCCTTAGCCATCTGGTATCCGATGGACGGGAGGACAGACAAGTGGCAGCTTTACTTCTCTACAGACGATTCCATGGATGGACGTGAGGTGCTGGATTATTACAGAACCAGGTTCCAACTGGAATTTTGCTTTAGAGATGGCAAGCAGCATGCAGGAATCACCAGCTGCCAGTCTACCGACTTCAGGAAATTGGATTTTCACTTCAATGCATCGCTTGCTGCTGTCAACTTGGCCAAAGCGGCATGTAAGAGGCTCGGAATAACCTATTCCATATCCTCCTGCAAGTCTTTCATACACAATGCTTATATGCTTGAACGATTTATTTGCGTGTTTGGGATTAGCCCAGACCCGCAAGTTATTGACAAACTTTTCAAAGAACTCATTTTATTTACTGCCAGAGCCGCTTAGGCTTGGCGAATTTTTAACGAACTATTGATATAACAGTTTTGTTAAGAATTCATGCTCATAAGAAACTCTTCATTGTCTTTGGCTCTTTCCAGACGTTCCTTTACAAAATCCATAGCTTCTATTGGATTCATATCGGCAAGATATTTACGTAAAATCCACATGCGGTCTAATGTTGTCTTGTCAAGCAATAAGTCGTCACGGCGTGTACTTGATGCTGTGATGTTGACTGCTGGGAAAATACGCTTGTTGCTCAAATTGCGATCGAGCTGAAGTTCCATATTACCTGTTCCCTTGAATTCTTCAAAAATTACTTCATCCATCTTCGATCCGGTATCAATCAGAGCAGTAGCAATGATGGTCAGTGAACCGCCACCTTCGATATTGCGCGCAGCACCGAAGAAACGTTTCGGTTTATGAAGGGCATTTGCATCAACACCACCCGACAAAACTTTACCAGATGCAGGAGATACTGTATTGTAGGCACGAGCCAGACGAGTAATAGAGTCCAGGAAAATAACTACGTCATGTCCGCATTCTACCATGCGTTTTGCTTTTTCCAGTACGATACCAGCAATCTTTACGTGACGTTCTGCAGGTTCGTCGAATGTTGAGGCTATAACTTCTGCATTTACGCTACGAGCCATGTCTGTAACTTCTTCCGGACGTTCATCGATGAGCAGCATAATCATGTATACTTCCGGATGATTGGCAGCTATTGCATTGGCTATATCTTTCATCAATATAGTTTTACCCGTTTTAGGTTGTGCAACGATAAGTGCACGCTGTCCTTTTCCGATTGGAGCAAAAAGATCAACTACACGGGCTGATAAATTGTCATCATATCCTTTGCAAAGTTTGAATTTCTCATCAGGGAAGAGTGGAGTCAGATGGTCGAATGGAACACGGTCACGTACCAATCCGGGGTCCAGTCCGTTTATTTTTGAAACTTTGACCAAAGGGAAATATTTTTCTCCTTCTTTGGGTGGACGGATCGTACCTTCTACTACGTCACCAGTCTTCAGTCCGAATAATTTGATTTGCGACTGAGATACATAAACGTCATCAGGAGAAGAAAGATAATTATAGTCTGAAGAACGGAGGAAGCCATATCCATCAGGCATGATTTCCAGCACTCCGGTTCCCGATAAAATATCATCAAATTCATAAGGCTTCTCAACCGGTTTTGGCTGTTGGACAACCTGTTCTGCTACGACTGACTGTGGAGCAGGAAGATTAGCGGTTGTATTCTGAGGAGCTGGATGATTGGTATTTTGATGTTGTTGCTGTTGACGTCCTGCCTGATTGTTATTGTTGTTGCGGTTGTTATTGTTGTTATAACGCTGCTGACGGGCTTGATACTTATTGTTGTTAGGCTTGTTTTCCTTTTCAGGTTTTTCGGCAGGTACAGGTGCAGCTGTATCCATTTTTGTAGCTTCAAATTTACCCAGCAATTCAGTAGGAAGTTCTATTTTTTCTGAAGGAAGATCTTCGATTGGAATAAAATCATCACCACCTGTGAGATTTAATGCTGGAAGTTCCATATCATCGTTTTCCATAGGTACAGGAACGGGAGCTGGAACTGCCGGAGTCTGTTTTTCTGTTTCTTTAGGAGCTGATAGTTGTTCTTTTTCTAATGTCGTCTTGTTTTTGCTGCCGGGCTTACGGCCACGTTTTGCTTTAGGCTTTTCTGCAACAGTATCAGCATTTGTTGTTTCTGTTTGAACTTCTGCGGGTTGAGATATTTCGTCTTTGAATATTGGAGCAGGTGCAGGCAAAGGAGGAGTGTTTGCTTCTAGTTTTTGTGCTTTGTCTTTAGTTGCTGTGTACACTTTGTCGCCTTCTTTTTTTACGCTGATGCGTGAGCGTTTGCGCGGCTGTCCTTCTTTGCGTTCTTCGTTTGTTTTGGCAGCTGCCGCCTTTTTGGTTGCACCGACGATAGCTTGTTCGTCCAGAATGCGGTATACCAGTTCCTCCTTGCGTAACGTACTGGTTTTTTTCAGTCCCAACTCTTTGGCAATCTGCTGCAATTCAGACAAATCTTTGTCATTTAGTTGAATGATGTTATACATAAATATGTTGTAATGAATTTTGTAAGTATCTGAAAGCGCAGCACGCAGGATTGCGCACAGGCAAATAATCGGGATATGCCGTTATCTATGCGTCTATCAGTAATTACAGATTATAATGATTGTTTTTAGTTTGATGTAAGTAAAAAGAAGTTTTTACATTGACAAAATTACGTCTTTTTCTGATATTATCCAATAGACTTGCCTTTTTTTTTATTTTTTTCTTCAGTTTGTAAGAAAAGTGTTATTTTAGCGTTGAATTTGATTCATTGAGTTATTATACTAAAAACTAAACAAAACAACATGAAGAAAGTAATTTTTACAGAAAAAGCTCCTGTTGCTATCGGTCCGTATAGCCAGGCTATCGAGGCAAACGGTATGGTATTCTTGTCAGGTCAGCTTCCTGTTGATCCTGCAACTGGTGAATTTGCTCCTGGTGGGGTAGCAGAACAGACTGCTCAGTCATTCGAGAATATTAAGAATATTTTAGCAGAAGCTGGTTTGACTACTGCAAATATTGTAAAGACTACTGTTTTTTTGGCAGATATGTCATTGTTTGCAGAAATGAATGGAGTATATGCTAAATATTTTGACGGTGATTTCCCTGCTCGTTCTGCTGTTGCTGTAAAGGCTTTGCCGAAGGGAGCTTTAGTGGAAATTGAATGTATTGCTGTCAGATAATCTGAGTATTTACATTGAATGTATTGTCATTCAGGATGTTGCTGATGCTTCTCCTGGATGACATTATTTTAAATATAGTAATATGATTGGAGTAAAATTCTTTTCTCATATTGGCAACAAGTGGAAATTTTCTACCTATCTGTTGGCGGTAGTGATATTATTGGTTACGGGAATATATATTTATCGGTATGAACCATTTCGTTCTGGTTTTGAGATTTCCGACGAATTGGGAGGGAATATATTTCCTGTAACGATTTTGTCAACGGCAACAACCGATGCGAATCTCATTCTTCCGGCTGATACCAATTATTTGGGTAATCCCAAATCGTGCATCGCTGTTCGTGTGAAAAGTGCTTATACCAATAGCAAGCTAAGAATAGAGGTCGACGAAACACCTTTTTTTTCACGTTCCGTATCTGAGTTTATTTTACCCGAATCGGGAAAGGAATATTTGGTTTTCCCGGATATTGTATGGAATTATAACGCTTTGCGTGAAAACGAACAGGCTGTTCCAGTCAGTGTTTCTGTGCATTTAAAACTGAATAAACGCGAATTGGGTAGCAGGGTGCACACATTTTCGGTGCGGAGCATAAATGAATGCCTATTGGGATATATAGACAGCCGCATGAAATTTCACGATACAGGAGATTTTTTTGCCGCTTATGTGAATGAAGATAATCCTAAAATAGACCAGATTTTACGTGAAGCGTTGAACGCTCGTATCGTCAATCGTTTTTGGGGGTATCAAGGCAAGAGCGAAGAGGTTGTCGACAAGCAGGTATATGCATTGTGGTATGTTTTGCAGAAAAGAAACTTCAAATATAGCTCCATCAGTAACAGTAGTTTGTCTTCGAATGTTGTTTTTACTCAACGTGTCCGCACTTTTGATGATGCTTTGCAGTCGGCGCAAATTAATTGTGTAGATGGCAGTGTGCTTTTTGCATCTTTACTGAAAGCAATCAATATAAATCCGATACTGGTGCGTGTCCCCGGACATATGTTTGTAGGATATTATACTGATCGCATGCATAAAAATATTCATTTTCTGGAAACTTCGATGATAGGTGATGTGAACCTGGATGATTTCTTTCCGGAAGAAAAACTGGATTCCACTGTAGCCGGAAAATCGCAGGAAAGTATTTCCCGGTTTATGTTTGACAAGTCGAAGGAATATGCTACCCGTATCTATAAAGAAAATGAAGAACTGATACATTCGGGAAAGGTAAATTATATGTTTTTGGAGATAGATAAGGCTACCCGTGCATATATACAGCCTATCGGAAAGTAAATCTTTATATTTATGAAGCTTATATACTTATATCATAGTGGATTTGCCTTATTAGGTGAAGGATATACCATTATTTTCGATTACTTTGAAGATTCTGCCTCTCCGTCAAGTGGCATCGTACATAATGAATTGTTGCAGCGTCCCGGCAGATTATATGTACTTTCCAGTCACAGTCATGCGGATCATTTTAATAAAGAGGTACTAACCTTTCGTGAAAAACATCCTGATATAGTGTATATATTCTCGCAGGATATTTTGCATGAGGAGAAACTTCTTTCAACGGATGCTGTATGGTTGAAGAAGGGAGATTGCTATGCAGATGATGTATTGCGGGTGCATGCTTTCGGGTCTACAGATGTGGGTATATCTTTTCTTGTTGAGGCGGAAGGCAAAAAAATATTTCATGCCGGTGACTTGAATAATTGGCACTGGATGGATGAAAGCAGTGAAGTTGAATGGAAAGGATATGAGCGGGATTTTCTTTTTGAACTGGATTGTATCTGTAGTTATACTCGCAATATGGATGTCGTGATGTTTCCTGTTGATCCTCGTTTGGGTACAGAATATATGCGTGGTGCGCGTCAGTTTGTAGAACAGATAAAAACGTCTATCTTTGTACCGATGCATTTTGATGAAGCATACGATAAGGCAGCAGCTTTCCTGCCGATAGCTCAGAAAAACGGCGCTTCTATGCCTATGCTTCGTTCGAGAGGGCGAGAAATAGATTTATAGTTTAATAAAAAATATATACAATATGCAAGTAAAAGGAAGATTTGACCATTTTAATATCAATGTAACTGATCTGGAAAAGAGTATCAAGTTTTATGAAACAGCATTGGGATTACACGAATCACATCGTAAGGAAGCAAGTGACGGTTCATTCATTTTAGTGTATATGGCTGATGACCATTCGAACTTCTTGCTCGAGCTTACTTGGTTGCGCGACCATACAGAAGCTTATGAGCTAGGAGAAAATGAAAGCCATCTTTGCCTGCGTGTAGAAGGTGATTACGATGAAGTACGCAAATTCCATAAAGAGATGGGTTGTGTATGTTTCGAAAATGAAAAAATGGGACTTTACTTTATCAATGATCCGGATGATTATTGGATTGAAATTCTGCCGGTAAAGTAATTCCGAGATAAAACCTCACAGCGAAAATTATACGTAGTACAGTAAAAATAGCAAACAGTTATGATGAAATATATATCCCCCGGTTCATGGTTCTCATTGGAGTATCCGTCCGATTGGCGTGAGTTTGAAGACACAGAAGATAGCTTCTTGTTTTATAATCCTGATAAATGGATGGGAAATTTCCGTATATCAGCTTATCAGGGAGAAAGTCATACATATGCACAAGAGTGTATTGATTATGAAATGCAGCAAAGCCGTGGAGTGAAATTGGTCAAGGTAGGCAAATGGAGTTGTGCATATCTGACGGAAAGTTTTCAGGAGAACGGTGTGTGGTATACTTCCCACATTTGGGTGACGGGTAAAGAAAATATTTCGATTGAATGTTCGTTTACTGTGCCTAAAGGAGAAAATATCAAAGTCGCAGAGCAGATAATAGCTTCGCTGAATGTGCGTGGTGCAAAGGATAAACCATGGAAAGAAATTATTCCGGTACGTGTACTCGAGATTAATGCGATCAATGAAGCATACGACTGGGCTGTATCTACCATAAAAAAACAGCTGACTAAAGATTTTACTTCCAGTGAGGCTGATATAGAAAGCATACAGAAAGTGATAGATAGCGGACGCTTTAATGCAAATCAGCGCTCGGCGTGGGAGAATTTCGGTTTTGCTTTCGGTGCTATTCTTGTGAATGAAATGGACGGAATGGACTGGGTAACTGTAATAGACGGCAAAGAAGAGTATCCGGCTTTGCGTTTTGCCCAGACTGATGTGATGGTGTATCCTTCCCGACTGATTTGGAATAAGGTGAAAAATGGTCAGCCGTGCAACCTGAAAGCTGAGTATGAACGGATTCGCTCTGAAGTAGAAGCTGTACTTTGGTAATTAAATTATACAATTAATATTTTAGAAGAAAAAGAATGATTCCATATTTACAAGTCGAAAATCTGACAAAGTCGTTTGGAGATTTGGTGTTGTTTCATGAAATATCATTTGGTATTGCACAGGGACAGCGTATCGGACTTATTGCTAAGAATGGAAGTGGAAAAACAACATTGTTGAATATTCTGGCAGGCAAGGAAGGGCACGATGAAGGGAATATTACGTTTCGTCGTGATCTTCGTGTAGGATATCTGGAGCAGAGCCCTTCTTATCCCGAAGAACTTACTGTTCTGGAGGCTTGTTTTCATCATGGCAATAGTACGGTAGAGCTGATAAAAGAATACGAAAAGTGCATGGAAACTCCCGGCAATCCGGGATTGGAGGATTTGCTGGCCCGCATGGAGCATGAAAAGGCGTGGGACTATGAGCGCCGTGCCAAGCAGATTCTCTCACAGCTGAAAATCCGTCATTTCGATCAGAAAATCAAACATCTTTCCGGAGGGCAGCTGAAACGTGTAGCTTTGGCAAATGTGCTGATAAATGAACCCGATTTGCTGATATTGGACGAGCCGACCAACCATCTTGATCTGGATATGACTGAGTGGCTGGAGGAATACCTGAATCGTGCCAACCTGAGTTTGCTGATGGTAACACACGACCGTTATTTCCTCGACCGTGTCTGTTCGGAAATCATTGAAATAGACAAAAAGCAGATTTATTCATATAAGGGAAATTACAGTTATTATCTGGAAAAACGTCAGGAACGTATTGATGCTACTAATGCCGAAATAGCACGTGCCAATAATCTGTATCGTACCGAGCTGGAGTGGATGCGCCGGATGCCTCAGGCACGTGGCCATAAGGCCCGCTATCGTGAGGAAGCTTTTTATGAGCTGGAGAAGGTAGCCAAACAGCGTTCTTATGATGCGAATGTAAAGCTTGATGTGAAAGCTTCGTACATTGGTTCGAAGATTTTTGAAGCAGACCATTTGTGCAAGAGCTTTGGCGATATCAAGATTCTGGACGATTTCTCGTATATCTTTGCCCGTTATGAGAAGATGGGTATTGTGGGTAATAACGGAACAGGAAAATCTACTTTTATAAAAATCCTGATGGGACTGGAAAAGCCGGACAGTGGTACGCTCGATATTGGTGAAACCGTCCGCTTTGGTTATTATTCGCAGGAGGGACTGCAGTTTGATGAACAGATGAAGGTAATAGATGTGATAACAGATATTGCTGAGGTTATCGAACTAGGCAACGGAAAGCGTTTGACGGCATCTCAGTTCTTGCAGCATTTCCTGTTTACTCCCGAAACGCAGCATAGTTATGTTTATAAACTGAGTGGAGGAGAACGCCGCCGTTTGTATCTGTGTACTGTGCTGATGAAAAATCCTAATTTCCTGGTGCTGGACGAGCCTACCAATGACTTGGATATAGTAACGCTTCAGGTGCTGGAGGAATATTTACAAAGCTTTAAGGGCTGCGTAATTGTAGTCAGTCACGACCGCTATTTTATGGATAAGGTTGTAGACCATCTGTTAGTATTTAAGGGACAGGGAGATATACGTGATTTCCCGGGAAACTATTCAGACTATCGCGACTGGAAACTGGCTAAGGCTGAGCACGAAAAAGAAGCTGTAAAACCGAAAGAAGAAAAGACGCAGCGTGTGCGCTTGAACGACAAGCGTAGAATGACTTTTAAGGAAAGAAAAGAGTTTGAACAGCTGGAGAAAGAAATTGCCGATCTGGAAGCAGAAAAGAAACAACTGGAGGAGGCTTTATGCAGCGGTTCACTTAGTGTGGAGGAACTGACAGAAAAGTCAAAACGTCTTCCGATGCTGAATGATGAACTTGACGAGAAAACAATGCGTTGGCTTGAATTGAGTGAAATAGAGGCATAGCTTTCTATATATACTTGTAAATCAGTGAGATAATTTTGTCTTTATGCTTAGCCAAATAAAAGGTGAAAAGTAGAAAAAAAATTCTCGATGTTTTTCTAAAATTCGTACAAATTTAAAAAAAACATCGAGAATTTTTTTTGTAAACATGCAGACAAATTTAGTACTATCTGAAGGTATGTTTTTCGGAACTTATTTTTGCAGTGAATTATTGATAGACTCTATATAATCCAGAATTTCTTTTCGTCCGGTTTTCTTTTCCGATGAAGATATGAAATACGGTGGAAGCTCTTCCCATTGTTCTTTCAAAACCTCCATATATCGGTTGACATTGAATTTGGTTTTGCCACTGCTTTGTTTGTCGGATTTAGTAAAAATGATAGCAAAAGGTACACCGTTTTCACCCAGCCACTCCATAAATTCCAGATCGATTTTCTGAGACTCCAGACGGCTGTCTACCAGTACAAACAGACAGGTCATCTGTTCACGTTCAAGCACATAATATTCTATAAGCTTTTGTATCTTGTCCATCATTTTTTTACCCCGCTGTGCGTAGCCGTATCCTGGGAGGTCTACCAAATACCATTCCTTATTGACTAAAAAATGGTTGATGAGCAATGTCTTTCCGGGTGTTGCAGATGTCATAGCCAATTTTGGCTGTTTGGTCAGCATGTTGATGAGGCTGGACTTTCCTACGTTAGAGCGTCCTATAAAGGCATATTCCGGCAGATTAGTCTGAGGGCACATGTCTGCTCTTGAATTACTGACTACAAATTCGGCACTGGTTATTTCCATATTAATTTGTTTTTTTACTCTCTGCAAAGATAGAATAAAAAGAAGCAAAATGAAAATATAGATGTATTTAGTCGTCTTTTCAGTGAAATATGCCGCATTCTCCGTATATTTGTACAATGAAATATATTTATGTTGCCATTGGTTCCATATCTTTAGTGCTGGGAGTTATAGGAATATTTCTTCCAATACTGCCTACTACGCCTTTCTTGCTGCTTTCTGCCGCATTGTTTTTCAGAGGCTCGCCACGTTTATACACCTGGCTGCTGGAACATAAGTATTTGGGACCGTATATCCGCAGTTTTCGTGAGGACAGAGCCATTCCGCTCCGGGCTAAAATTATCTCTGTTTCATTACTTTGGATTACAGCTATTCACTGTGTGCTTTTTTTATTTCCATATTGGTGGCTCAAAGGAATAATGGCCGTAGTGACTATTGGTGTTACTATTTATATTTTGTCTTTTAAAACCCGTTCTCCCCGATGAACAAATTAACTTTTTGTAACCGCAATGAGGCTATAGCCCGCATGAACCGGTTGGGAAAGGAAAGAACCCGATTTTTCTTTCTGATTAATTTTGATGAAACGGAATGTCTGGTCTCAAAACTGGATGATATCCCTGCCGGGCAACTGGCTTTTATTTTTCCTGAGGTAGCGAATGTATGTTCTGTATCAGAATTGAAACCTGAAAATATTTTATGGAAAGCTTATCCGCAATCGTATGAAGAATACTTGCGTTCATTTGATATTGTACATCGTAATTTGTATGCGGGAAATTCATTTCTGACAAATTTAACGTGTGCCACTCCGGTTGAAACGAATCTTTCTTTATATCAAGTATTTCTTCACGCTACGGCACGATATAAGCTTTGGTATGATGATCGCTTTGTTGTGTTTTCACCTGAAACTTTTGTCCGTATAAAAGAGGGCTATATTTATTCGTTCCCGATGAAAGGAACAATTGACGCTTCGTTGCCCGATGCGAAGGAAGTATTGCTGAGGGATGAAAAAGAAGCGGCAGAGCATGCTACGATTACAGATCTGATACGAAACGATTTGAGCCGGGTGGCTAGTGAAGTGACGGTTACGCGCTACCGCTATCTGGACGAACTGCATACTCATTGTGGAAGGTTGCTTCAGATGAGTTCTGAAATCAGAGGGCGTTTACCTGAAAACTATCACGAAAAGTTGGGGTCGTTGTTCTTCGAACTCCTTCCTGCCGGTTCTATTACCGGTGCTCCCAAGAAGAAAACGGTGGAGATAATCCGTGAGGCAGAAACATACGACAGAGGTTTTTATACCGGAGTCATGGGATATTTTGATGGTAAGAATCTGGATAGTGCTGTCATGATCCGTTTTCTGGAACACACAGATGGTGGATTCGTGTATAAAAGTGGGGGAGGAATTACATTCCGCAGTACGGCCCGAAGTGAATATGAAGAAATGATACAGAAAATATATGTGCCGATTTATTGAAACAATTCGTATAGAAGGTGGAAAGGTGTGGAATCTGTCCTGTCATAATGCCCGTATGAATACAACCCGAAAAAGGGTGTGGGGCAATTGTCCCGCACTTTCTTTGGAGGATATTCTGAAGCCAGAACCTTGGCAGGAACGGACACGCTGCCGGGTAGTATATGGAGAGAACATAGAGGAGGTCGTATATATTCCATATACGATAAGGCAGGTTTCTAGCTTGAAACTGGTGTCCTGTGATGATATCGCATACGAACTGAAAAGTGCAGACCGTAGCATGCTGGACAAACTTTTTGCCTTGCGTGGGGAGAAAGATGATATACTGATTGTGAAGAATGGCAGGATTACCGATACATCGATTGCCAATGTCGCCCTCTGGAACGGAACAGAATGGCATACTCCTTCTTTTCCGTTGCTGAAAGGAACGCAGCGTCAGTTTTTACTTGACAGAAAGCAGATAATAGAAACAGACATATCCGTAGAAAACCTTTCTTCGTATTCCCGGATATGTCTGTTTAACGCCATGATTCCCTTTGGAGAGATAACGCTCGGTTGTGAGGAGTTGGACTATTAGATAGGCCAACCTTCTTCTTTCAGCGCTTCTTTCAGTTGTAAAAATCTTTCGGCTTCCACATCGTTGTCGATAAATTTATCGAAGTTTGCGATGTTCATAGCAGCCCAAGTCTTGCCTTTTTCCACTTCTGTGTCTGGAGCAAACGAAAGATATAATTTCATCGCTTTCTGATAGTTACCTTCCAGCATCCAGTAATGTGCCCGGTAACTGATAACGGCAGGCAGCTTCTTAAACTGTTCGGGCAGACATTTATAAATCATATCGGCAGCTTCCGACTGCGAAGCCAGTACGGCATAATACATACCGTCTATTTGTGTATCAATTCCCTTGCGTGTCGTGACAAAAGCATCATAAATCTGAATGCTTAATATCTGGTTGATAATAAATATCCGTGGAACGGGAGTGTGTGCGCACATGGCCATGATGTGGTCAGTATCTATTTCACCATCGAACATATCACGGAATATTTTTTCATAAGGCAGTCTGACACTGGATATGCCTTGCGGTTGGAAGCAAATCCAGTATAAATTGCGTTCTGAGATTCGTCCGTTTTTGTCCCGATATGTGATGTGAATAGGGTGATAGCAGCAAATAGCCATAAGCAATGCTTCTGCAACTTCTTCTCCATTACCTTCTTCCGAGAAATCGCATGTCATGACGTCTGTAGCGAAAGGTGTTTCCAGACCTTCTATTTTTGCTATCTCGTTGTATGGGATAAAGTGATTTTCTTCTAGCACCACTTCTTTCCCTTCTACTCCCCAGGTGAACAACTCTGCTTTTAATTGCAGCGTACGTGATTCGTAAATATACTGACAACCGTTTGTTTCTGAAGTGATTCGAGTATATGGATAGTGCAAGGTACTTTCTTCCAGCCGTGCTTTCATTTCCTGATAAGCTTCCAGTATATCCGAAGAATGAGGCTGTTGCTCTTCTTCCTTTTGAGGAGTTTCCGGTTCGGCCGTTACTTTTTCATTCTCAGGTTGAGGAAGAGGTTGTTCTTCCTTGTCTGATTCTGGCTGAGCGGTTTGCATCTGTTCCTTTTCATGAATCAGTTGTTCCTTTTCCTCTAGTAAAAGATGCATCTTTTTCTGCAATTCTGAAAGGTTGGCTTTCAAAGTTGAATTCTCAGATTGGATAGCATCTAATTTTTCCTGAGTTTCGGAAAGTTCTCTTTGCAAGGCTGTATAGTTTTTTGCAAGATCTTGTGAAGATTTTTCAGATTGTTCTTCCAGTTCCTTTTTATTAGCCTCGAGGATTTCTTTTTGTTTTTCTACTTCAGCCAGTTTTTCTTCCAGCTCTTTCTTGCTGGCGGTGATAGTTTCTTTTTGCTTTGCCGCTTCAGTTAGTCTTGCTTCCAGTTCTTTCTTACTGGCGGTGATAGTTTCTTTCTGCTTTTCCGCTTCGGTCAGTTTTTCTTCTAGTTCTTTCTTACTGGCAGCGATGGTTTCTATCTGCTTTCCCGCTTCAGTTAGCTTTTCTTCCAGCTCTTTCTTGCTGGCAGCGATGGTTTCTTTCTGCTTTTCTGCTTCGGTCAGTTTTTCTTCCAGCTCTTTCTTGCTGGCAGTGATAATTTCTTTCTGTTTTTCTGCTTCAGTCAGTTTTTCTTCCAGTTCTTTCTTACCGGCAGCAATAGTCTCTTTCTGTTTATCTGATTCAGCCAGTTTTGCTTCCAGTTCTTTCTTATCAGTAGCTAGAACTTCTTTCTGTCTTTCAGAATCGGCTAGCTGATTTTTTAATTGTTGAATATCATTATCTCGTGAAACAATTTCCTGTTCAGAATATTGCATTTTCTCCAATCCGGTTGCTTTGTCGGATTGAAGTCTGGATATTTCAGTTTGGAGAAGTGAAATCTCTTTCTGATGTTCTGCAATTGAGGTTTGTAATTGGGTGAGTTCAGTTTGTGCAAGTGATAACTCTTCCTGTGTTTCGGTTAGCTGAGTACGTTTATAAGTTGCCTCTTTATTAGCATCTTTGACTTCAAATGAAAGTTGCTGATTCTTTATTAATAAAGCTTCGTTGTCGTTTTGTAATTGTTCAATATCAATGCCTGTCAGCTTTTTGATCAGATGAAAAGTGAATTTACCCATAACTGTGTAAAAAGATAATTTGGTTAATGAATGTTGCAAATTACGTAAATATTTCTGAATGTTCAGTATAAATGCGGTTTAAATTGTATCTTTTTGCATGAAAAATCCAATCTATTTCAATCTTTATCATTAGTTTTGTACTTCATTTTAGAAAAATAAGAAAAATGCAAGACTTTATAACACACAATGAATATTTAACTGGAAATCGGGCGAATAGTTTGATTAATCGCAAAATGATATTCCGTATATTGGGTATTTTATTGTTTATAGAAGGTGGGCTGTTTTTATTATGTGCAGGTGTTTCCCTGTGCTATCAGGAACATAGTTATATTTATTTTCTTTATTCAACCTTATTGGCCGCAGCTGTCGGTTGCGTGCTGTTGTTCCTTGGTCGTAATGCAGAAAATAAGCTTTCTCGTCGTGATGGCTACTGTATTGTTGCATTTACATGGCTTTTATTTACTACGTTTGGAATGCTTCCTTTCTACCTTAGTGGCGAAATACCTTCTGTTACCGATGCTTTCTTTGAAACGATGTCAGGGTTTACAACCACAGGTGCGACGATTCTTGATGATATTGAGTCACTGTCGTATGGAATGCTTTTCTGGCGTAGCTTTTCTCAGTGGATTGGAGGTTTAGGAATTGTCTTTTTTACGATAGCGGTATTACCGATATTCGGAGTCGGAAATCAGGTTCTGTTTTCTGCTGAAGCGACAGGGGTGACTCATGATAAGATTCATCCGAAAATCAGTATAATGGCTCAGTGGCTGTGGACTGTATATTTGCTTCTTACAATAACGGAAACGGTATTGTTGATGTTGGGAGGCATGAATTTGTTTGATGCAGTCTGTCATTCGTTTACAACTACTGCTACGGGAGGATATTCTACTAAACAAGATAGTGTGGCATATTGGAATTCTCCTTTTATAGAGTATGTGATAGCGATTTTTATGGTCCTGTCGGGAATAAACTTTTCATTATATTTTATGTGCCTGAAAGGAAAATTCTTCAATCTGTTCAAAGACGATGAATGTAGATGGTTCTTGATGTCTGTAGGTATAGTAACTTTACTTATCACAGTTCCTTTGGTCATGCAAAACCATTATGGATGGGAAGAAGCTTTTCGGAAGGCATTTTTTCAAGTAGCAAGTATTCATACATCTTGTGGGTTTGCTACTGATGATTATAATGTATGGCCTCATTTTACATGGATGCTTTTGATTTATACAATGTTTGCAGGAGGTTGTACTGGCTCTACTGGCGGGGGAATAAAGAATATGCGTTTGCTTATTCTTTTCCGTAATATGAAGAATGAGTTCAGCCGCCTGATTCATCCTCGTGCTGTATTACCCGTAAAGGTAAATCAGCAGGCACTTTCTCTTTCTACTATCTCTACTGTAAATACTTTTATTTTATTGTATTTGATTTGTATTTTTGTAGGCTGGGTAGCTTTAATGTTTATGGGGCTTGAACTTACAGAGTCTTTTGGACTGGTAGCTTCTAGTTTGGGTAATGTCGGACCTGGTTTAGGTGCATATGGTCCTGCCTTTTCGTGGAGTGCTCTTCCTGATCTTGCTAAATGGTTACTGTCTTTTATGATGTTAATAGGAAGATTGGAGCTATTTGGCATTCTGCTGATGTTTTCGCCTGGTTTTTGGCATAAACGTTGACCTTTCTGTTAGGTATCGAAAAGTCTTGTATAGAGAAGTTTAATACCGATTATTGCATAAGATAGGGATATTCAGTAAATGTCCTTAAAATATATGATGGCATATGAAGATGATATAACATAATCCTCCATATGCCATTTTTCTTGTAGTTTTTCTGTATTTTCTCTCTTGATTCTAACCGTTAAGATATGACTCTCCGGAAGAAGTCTGATGCCCTCTTCAGATTCTGGTTATGAAAATCATGTCATGCCGTTTTAGCTGTTCTGGTCCTGATTTTGTCTATCATCAGTACGGCATTTGCCGTATGTATTCCGAAAAAAATCCACAGTATTTCCGTTTTCATGTTCCGTGCCTTTATCCTTGAAAGTGAATAATGTTGCTTTTGAGTTCCGAAGCTTCCTTCAAGTCTGATGGCTCTCTCCCTTGACAGCTCACCTCTGAGAACCTTTCTCATGTGTTCATCCTTTGCAGCCCTTCCTTTGCGTACGAAGGAAGTTGATATACCATATTTAGTACAATATTTTCTGTTGGCATTATTGGCATATATGGAGTCGCCAGCCGCACATGTTACTCTCACTTTCATGAGCTTCTGCTGCATACGGATACAGTTCTTCAGGCGTATACCCTCATTGAAAGCCTTGAACGAGATGTGTTCAATGAACGATATGCCGTTTATCTGTATATTATTGACCTTCGCACCGAATTCGACGGATTTCGTTTCTTTACCTCTTACGATGGGACGCACATAATGACGGTCAACGCTGACGATACGGTCACTGACCTTACGGCCTTCAAACATTTCTTTTTCCTGTACAAGAACTTTTCTGATGATGGAAAGACGCTTCTGGTAATCCTGTGTATATTGTAGTACGGCTCCGTAATCTCTATGAATCTCATCCATCTGCATGAGAAGTTTCTCAAGAAGCCTGATCATACGACGCTTGAGCATCCTTGTTCTGGATGCTTTTCTTTTCTTACAGTAGGACAGATAGGTATCTGCAACATCAGCATATTTGTTGCGTGGGCGTCTTATGTCAAGCTTCTTGCAATGCCGGCAGATATGTCTGTAAAGCCATTCGAGACATTCCCAAAGGAGCTTCATGTCTGTAGGGAAACGCATATGACTCTCATAACAAGTGGCATCTGTCATGCACACGTGAAGGTTCTCAAGATATGGCTTCCAGTGTGTGGCCAGTACCTCCTGAAGGGATTCAATGTCAAGACGGGCTGCTATCTCATTACGGATGGCGCTGACTATCTTGTAGTTGGTTATGGGGGAAGACGGATCTATCATGATTCCGCAGAACATCTGGTAATGTAGGTTGCCGTTAAGATGTTCCACAAGATGTCTGTCAGAGAGTCCGGTATAGGCTTTTAGGACCATAATGGCAATCTTTGCGGAAGGACTGAATATGTTCCTGCGGCCAAGACGATTTTCAGACAGCCCCATGTTTTTTGCCATAACTTCAAAAGGAAACACTGAATGAAGCCTGCCCAGTTCACTCTCATTAAAACTCTTGCGATATTTTTCCAGAATATCAAATTCTGTAAAACCCAAGGTAGGGTGAATATCCGAAATATTTTGTATCTTAGCCATATCTTTGTTGGAGGATTTCCCCTGTTTTGGCCGTCAAACCTTATTTTCGGGGGAATACCTAAAGATACAAAAAAGCCAACTAATTTGCAACACTTTGTGTATGAATTAGTTGGCTAATTTTATACTATTTACTGAATGTCCCTAAGATAAATAGCCGTATCATTACTTAAATAAAGTTTGATACGGCTATTTTTTATTCTAAAAGTAACTATCCTATACTTTCTGGAATGCTCATTTAATTTTGAGGCACTCTCATGTTTGTATTAATTATAGTTCTAAAGCTAGAACGTAAACTTCCAATTTTAGGGTATCCCCTTTTAGACGGGCGCCTGTCGGCACCCGTCTAAAAAAGAATCTACAAATTTAACGATTATTATTTGCATATTGTCATGGGAAGAAGGTTTTCGTAATCCGTTCTTCCCTTTTTTAATTCTCTTAGCAGCTTGCAGAAGTAATCCCTGAAGGAGACTCCTGCCTGTTTGCAGGTTTCTATAAAGGTATTATAGATTGCGGAGTTCTGTATTCCTTTCACGCTTCCGAAGAACAGGCTGTTCTTTCGTTGGACAGTGACCGGCCTTATCGCCCTTTCTGCTGCCATATTGTCTATGGAGTATTCACCGTCATTTCTGTAGGCGAAGATCTGATTCCAGAAGTTCTTCAGATAGTTAAGAGCCTTGCCCATAAGTTCGCTTCGGCTCTCATCCGGATTTGCCGGCAGATCATAAAGCTCTGTCCTTATCTTATCGATGATTTCCGTCGTTTCCTTACTGTTCCTTCTGCGGTAAATCTCGTCTGCGGTAAATTTTTCCCGGCGATAAGTATCTTCCATGCCGTATAACTTTGCTATCAGCTCAAGGAAGATTCTTGCCTGCAGGCTTCCCTGGTCGAAGGCATACTTGAACTTTGCCCTTGCATGAGCCAGACAGCAGAGATGATCTATATCCATAAGTTCGTTGTCAAGATACATATATACGTTATAACCGTCACTCTGCAGTGATTTGATTTTTGCATCACCAAGGAACTCCTTCAACACATTTCTGTTCCTGCCTCCATGTTTCTGTACACCTTCATCATCCGTTGTATCCTCATAAAAGAAGATGACTATACGCGCTTTTCTGTTTACCAGACACCACATATAGGTCTTTCGTTTCTTATTGTATGCGTGATAGCGGAGCCATGTCTCGTCCACATTCACGTTGGCACCGTCCTGAAGGGCAATCTTCTTGAGGGCAGGTATCAGTTTGTTGAGCTGCATGGCACCTTTGTCGGCCCAGTTCAGCAGGTTCTGCACAGAGGTGTTCCAGTCCATATCCGACAGACGGTTCTTTGCCTCCCTGTATGCCGGTGTTGACATCCGGAAGCGGTTGAACATCAGATACGAGAGCATGTTTGCCGTAATGCTTGTACCCGGTACTATCTCGTCATAAAGGCTGGCCCGGACGTCATCCTTCATAGGAAGGAACATGCTTTCAATCCTGCCGTCGGCATGCTTCACCTTAAGCACCTCAAAGTGATGTTCCTCAATATGGCTCACAATGTTTCTTATTTTACGGTAGCTTGACGATATCACTACAGAACCCTCAGGAAGCATTGTATAATCGGACTTGTGTATAATCGGTGTACCTACACAAGCCTTATTGTATGTCATTCCTTTCCTGTATGGTCTTTCCTTGGAAAGGGAAGCCTTCGGAGTATCCTGCGTGCCGCATGATGCGGAAGAGTCCGGCTGTGGAACCTCGCCTGATGGAGCAGTAGGAGTACCGTCAAAATCATCCTTGTCATCATGCTTCCCTTTTACGACCCTTTTACGGTCAATACCTTTGAGACTTCCGGAAGAGGCATAGGCCTGGGTATTCATAATGGAAAGACGCTCAACAAGGGCATTATGCTTCTTCTCAAGCTTTCTGTATTCCTTGTCGCGAAGTTTGTATTCAATAGCAGCCTTCTCAACCTTGCTGTTTGCCTCAAGCAAGGCTTTCAAAAGAGAGGCATTCTCACGTTTGACTTCCTTCAGGTCTTTTCCTATTTCATCAAGCCGTGCTATCATTTCATCAAGCTGCCTGCTCTTTTTCTGATCTCC
>NZ_DS981496.1 GCF_000154845.1 Phocaeicola coprocola DSM 17136
GTCCGTGGAGAAATACAGCTGCCATTTGTCCGTTCTTCCATCCATAGGATACCATACAGCTAAGCTCACAAAACGTTTGAGTGCTTTGGAGTATGCTTTCAGTCCATAAAGTTTACCCTTGTTCACTTTATACTCGGTACATCTTGTGATGTCCAGATTTTCAAAATCAATCTTTCCGTCATACAATTTTGGACGTCCGCGTTTTCCTGTCCTATTTTCTAAGGTGGGATAAAACAACACTGCATCATTTCTGAAGCGGCTTATAACGTGGAATCCGTTCTCACACAATGGTTTGATGAAAGTTGCCTTTGAAAAGAACGCATCACATACGACAGTGCCAGAAATACGTTTCAGATGTTCCTGTATGCTGATAAGGTAAGAACTGTACCAGTCTACAAGATTCTTCCCGTAGCTTTCCAACGTTGCGTTATCAGGTGTCTGTACAGAGCCCAAAGTCATACATTCATGGTTGTCAACGTCTATAACTCCAATACCGGTTATTTCCAGTCCACGTTTGTATTCACCGGCACAACCGGACCAGAAATAGCCAATCCACGGCGTTTTGCTGCCTGATTTTGGAATGAAAGACGGATCAACGGCTATCGCCTTGCGACCACCTTTAAGGTGTTCCCTGATGATGGCTTCATTGAAGGAAAACCAGTCAAAGTCATCATTCTCAAAATTGTTCCGGTATGTCTGTTCCGAGAAACATCCATATCGTCCCATTTGAAGGAAATTGACGCGGTTAGGTATAGCCATGAACAATTTCATTGCATCCATGAATACTTTCTGAAAAGATTTGCTTATATTTACAACTGATTCGAGAGCGTTTCTGCACTCGGATTGGTATTGCATAAGGAGTGATTCTTTAGTCATAATTAAAAGTGGTGGAATACTTCTAATTTACTAATAATCAACAAATTATGCAATACTTTTTCTGTTGGTTTTCAGCTGTTTAGCATATCTTTTTCATCCCTTTTCTTACTCCTTGACGATTCATTCTTGACAGTATTTCAATGATCTCTTGAATATATTTTTGAACCGGATTATGCCGATTCTATGTTTAATTTTAATTTATCGGTAAAAATTTACCGAAGTATTGCTTGTTTTCATCTCAATGAAAACATTGATACTTTTTTTAAAGGTTTTTGTGTCTTTTTGCCTTATGTTTTTTGTCGAACGACAAAAATATAAAATAATTTATATAAGATGTAATAAAAAGTAATATTTTTTGTTCGTTTTTCTACTTTCTGCATACTGACACTATATGTATGCTTTATTTATGTACTGTTTTAGAAAGATCGTTCAGGGGTTTCTGTCCGCTTGTTCGTGTGTTTGCCGGAAATTCGTTACCTTTGCGTCCGAAATCAATAAGAAAAGATGAATTACTCAATAAAGGACTTCGAAATTATGGCACCGGTCGGCTCTCGAGAGTCGCTGGCTGCGGCTATTCATGCAGGAGCAGATTCTATCTATTTCGGCATTGAAAGCCTGAATATGCGTGCCCGTTCTGCAAATACGTTTACTGTTGATGACTTGCGTGAGATAGCGAAAGTATGTGACGAGAATGGGGTGAAAAGCTACCTTACGGTAAATACTATTATTTATGATGAGGATCTGGCTCTGATGCGGAAAATTGTAGATGCTGCAAAAGAAGCCGGTATTAGCGCTGTGATTGCTGCCGACGTAGCTGTCATGGCATACTGTAATCAGATAGGACAGGAGGTACATTTGTCTACTCAGCTGAATATCAGTAATGCGGAAGCTTTGAAATTTTATTCGCAGTTTGCCGATGTAGTAGTCTTGGCCCGTGAATTGAATCTGAAGCAAGTACGTAAAATTTATGATGCTATTCAGGAACAGCATATTACGGGACCTATGGGGCAGCCTGTACGTATCGAAATGTTCTGTCACGGAGCTTTGTGTATGGCCGTATCGGGTAAATGTTATCTGAGTTTGAATGAATTGAATGCTTCGGCAAACCGTGGAGCTTGTATGCAGGTATGCCGTCGTTCGTATATTGTGAAGGATAAGGAAAGCGATATCGAACTGGAAATAGATAACCAGTATATCATGTCGCCCAAGGACTTGAAGACTATTCATTTCATGGATGAGATGATAGAGGCTGGAGTGCGGGTGTTCAAAATCGAAGGTCGTGCACGTGGACCTGAGTATGTACGAACTGTAGTGGAATGTTATAAGGAGGCTATACGCTCGTATCTGGAAGGTACTTTTACAGAAGAGAAGAAAGCTGACTGGGATACTCGTCTCAAGACTGTATTCAACCGTGGATTCTGGAACGGTTATTATCTGGGACAACGTCTGGGTGAATGGAGCAAGAACTATGGTTCGGAGGCTACCGAACGTAAGGTATATGCCGGACGTGGTATCAAATATTTCTCGAATATCGGGGTAGCTGAATTCCTGATCGAAGCTTCCGAAATAAAAGTTGGAGATAAACTTCTGATTACAGGTCCTACTACGGGAGCCATGTATGTTACTTTGGAAGAAGCACGTGTTGACCTGAAACCGGTAGATGTGGTAAAGAAGGGGGTACATGTTTCGTTTAAGGTACCCGACCGTATTCGTCCTAGCGACAAGCTTTATCGTATAGTTCCTGCCGATGAGTTGAAAAAGAAATAATTTCTATTATTATCACATTGCAATATCCTCTTTATACATTATTCTCCAATGAAAAAAGTATAAAGAGGATATTTTATTTTTTTCTGTGCATACTTTGCAAAAAACAACAGCATCTTTTACTGAAAACATCGAGAATTTTTAATTTTTTTTGTACGAAGGTTCGTCGAGTTTGTACAAAAAAAACAGGGCTCATGCCGACATTGTGAAAGGAACTTTGTCATCTAAGTAGCATGAGCCCGTTATATCTTTATTAGTGAATGATAAGTCTTTCGGCCTTGGTTATAATGTGCCTTTTCTGATAGCTTCCATGATATTGGCAGGTGGACGCTGAGCCAGTAATTCTTTTTTCATAAAATCCATGTAAGGAGCTACATGGTCGAAATACTGATAGTAACCTTTGCATAAGTAATTTAGTCCGGTTTCTCCGGAAGCTGTTTTGCAAAAACGGTTTTTGGGACATTCTCCGTTGCATGCAAAGAGATACTGACATTCCTTGCATTGTGTCGGCAGTTTCTCAGATTTATCCCGGCCGAACTGTAATTGCTTTTCACTGTACATCATTTCTACCAGCGATTTTGAATAAATGTTTCCTAATTTGTACTGTGGAAATACGAAGTGGTCGCAAGCATATACATCGCCGTTGAATTCGATTACTCCGGCATGGCCACAATTTTTTGCCAAAGAGCAAACTCCAGGTTGCTCACCTACCCAGTTGGCAAGTGTAGCATCGAATAATTGTATAAAATATTCGCCGACATCATTTCGTACCCATTCATCGAAAATGGTACAGAGAAAGTTTCCCCATTGTTCGGGAGTAACGGAAAAATCGGTTACGGTTTCTGTTGCTCCTTCCTCTACCGAGGCTAGATAACGCCCGTCGGAATGTTGGAATATACGCTCTACGATGGGAGTAAACTGTATGTATCGGCACCCTATTTCCTTAAAGAAGTGATAGAAATCGAGCGGATAGTCAGCATTGAAATCATTTACTACTGCAAGTGCATTCCATTCTACCTGATGTTTGTTTAACAGGTTGATACCTTGCATTACTTTTACAAATGAAGGTTTTCCCTGCTTGTTCTTCCGGTATTCGTCGTGAAACTCCTGCGGCCCGTCAATAGAAACACCTACCAGCCAGTGATTGTCGTGGAAAAAACGGCACCAGTCATCGGTCAGGAGAGTTCCGTTGGTCTGAATACAGTTGTCGATTGTTCTGCCTCCTGCATATTTTCTTTGTAAGGCAACTACCTTCTTATAGAAGTCGAGTGGGCGCATCAGTGTTTCTCCACCATGCCAGGTGAAGAGGACTTGTGGCATAGTCTGACTTTCGATATATTCTTTGATAAACTTTTCCAATAGTTCATCTGTCATTATCTGCCTGGGGTTGTCCTGGTAAAGTTTAGCCTTTTCCAGGTAGTAGCAGTAATGGCATGCCAGGTTGCAAAGAGAACCCACTGGTTTTGCCATGATATACATCGGGCGTGCAAACGGGGCGAATGTGTTCATTATTGTATGATATTAGGTTAGGAGTGATTCTATTTATCAGGTATTATTCTAGTGTAATACTTTTTACATGTACTTTCTGATGCAGGAAGATGGATGCTGCTTCCTGAAACTTTTCAACAGATTCGGTTGTGAGAAACTCACAGGTTCCGCCTGCTGTGCAACGTGTTCTTATCTCCGAGTGACGGCGGAGGTAATCTTTTAAACTGGCTGCTACGTATTCTCCTTGAGCTACCAGACGGATATGTGGGGGGGTGAACTGACGTATTTTCTCTATCAGCAAGGGATAGTGTGTACAGCCTAAGATGATGGTATCTATTTTCGGATCTTGTTCCAAAAGTTGATTAATATATTCCTGTACAAAATAATCTGCTCCCGGAGAGTTGAATTCGTTGTTTTCCACTAGCGGAACCCAAAGCGGACAGGCTACACCAGTGAGTTGTATATCCGGAAAGAGCTTATGCAGTTCTATCGGGTATGACTGGGATTTTACTGTTCCGGCTGTGGCAAGCAAGCCAACATGGCGCGAAACTGTGATGTCACCGATACATTCTGCTGTAGGACGGATTACTCCCAAAACTCTACGGGTTGCATCTATATGTGGAAGATCGTTTTCCTGAATACTTCTCAGGGCCTTTGCCGAAGCAGTATTGCAGGCCAAAATGACTAATGGACAGCCTAAATCGAACAGCTTGCGTACAGCTTGCAGTGTAAACTCATAAACAACTTCGAATGATCTTGTTCCGTATGGGGTACGGGCATTGTCCCCCAGATAGATATAATCGTACTGAGGCAGTAATTCACGGATTTTATCAAGGATTGTCAGCCCTCCATATCCGGAATCAAATACTCCGATTGGTCCTGTGGCAGAAAGCATGGATATGACTTGATTAAGTGTGAAAAAATAATTGTCATTGACCTCACCCTTTTGGCTGGAGTGAGAGCCAATGACAACTTTATTTTGTTACGTTGAAAACGTATTTCTTATTGAGCAGGAGCTGCTGCTGGTGCTGCTGCAGGAACAGCTGTCAGGCTGATACCTAATTTTGTTTTGATATCATTTGTAACGTCCTTAGACATCGTGTCGTTGATGTAAGGAATATCTGTACGGTTCAGGTCGAACACATAAGTATAACCACCTGCTGCACCGATTGCTTTTACTGCATCTTCCAGTTTCTTATAGATAGGTTCCATCATATCTGCATAAGCTTTTTGCAACTGCTGCTGTGCATCTTGCTGGAACTGCATTCCTTTGTCAGACAGCTCTTGTAATTCTTTCTGACGACGTTCCTGGATATTTTGTGGAAGAGTTTTCTGTTCTTGTTGATATTCAGCAAACTTTTTGTTGAATTCATCAGAAGCACGTTTGATTTCGTCTTCATACTGTTTCTGCAATGCCTGAATGTCTGTCTGAGCTTTTGTATATTCTGGCATCACAGGGATAATGTCCATAGACTTGAAGTGTGCGAACTTCTGTGCGAATACGCTCATAGGAGCGATAAGTAAAAGTAATAAAGCAATTTTTTTCAACATAATCTTATTATTTCTATTTGTTATTAATTTATTTCCGTTTTTTATTTGCTGTCTTTCTTAGACTTTGCAAAAGTATAAAATTAATTTGAATATCCTAATTTAGCGAGCACTTCGTTGCTGATGTCTATACGTGGAGAAGCAAAAATCATGCTTTGTGCTGATGCTCGGTCGATTACTGCATCATAATTTTTCTGTGTTGCAATATCTTTAATAGCATTGTATATGGCATCCTGAATAGGAGTAATCAGTTCCTGACGTTTTTTCATGCCTTCACCTTCGGGACCAAAATACTTTTTCCGTAAATCTGCTGCTTCTTTTTCTTTGGCGATAATGGCATTTTCTTGTGCGGTTTTTTGAGTAGCTGATAAGTTAGAAGCGTTTTTCTGATACTCATCATACATTGTTTTCGCTTCTTGAGCTTTAGCTTCTACTTCACTTTGCCATTGTTTTGACAGGCTTTCCATTTGCTGGTTCGCTTGTTCATAGGCAGGGATTTGTTTCAGGATATACTCCATATCCACCAAAGCAAATCGCTGAGCTTGTGCTGCTATACTGCACACGAGCAATGCTGCTAGAAAGAAAACTTTTTTCATAAGCAATGTTGTTTTTAAATGTAATGAAGAATGATAAATGAAGAACTGGCTGTTAGCCATGGCTTTGGATTCTTCATTTCTCATTCTTCTATTCTTCATTAAATTGGTTTGTCTGTATTAGAACTCTTGTCCGATGATGAAGTGGAACTGGCTTCCGCTATATTGAGTAGAACCGTTGATCTTATCGAAACCATAAGCCCAGTCAATACCCATCATACCAATCATCGGCAGGAAGATACGTACACCTACTCCGGCAGAACGTTTCAACTGGAACGGGTTGAAGTTACTTACATCATTCCAAGCGTTACCTGCTTCTACAAATCCCAAAGCATAGATACTTGTTGAATTTTCCAACATCAACGGATAACGTAATTCAGCTCCCAGGCGGATGTAAGCATAACCTTCACTACCGTACGGAGTTAAAGATCCGTTTTCGTAACCACGCAATGCGATTGTTTCTGAAGCGTAGTTGTAACTATATCCTGTCATACCGTCACCACCTACATAGAATGTTTCAAACGGTGAGCGTTTGTATTTGTTGAAGTGTCCCAGAATACCAAACTCTGTACGTGTCATGATAACCGGACATTTCTGGATATCCATCAGGGCTGTATAAGTTTTTGCTTTGAATTTCCATTTGTGGTATTCAATCCACTTATACATGCTGGCTGCTTCATCATAATTATTCTTTCCATAAGTAGAATAATCTTTCTTACTGAACAGTGAGTAAGGCGGAGTAATCTGCAAAGAAGCGCTGAATTCAGAACCGTAACGCGGGAATATCGGGTTATCGGTTGAGTTACGTGATAATGTCAGGTTCAGGCTTAAGCTGTTACAGTTACCGGTATTCATGTACTGTCCGTTGTTCAGCATGATATACAGATAGCTCCAGTCTTTCAACATGAATCGCTGGTAAGATAATTCTGCCATTAATGTAAAGTAGTCGTCCGGCCAGCGTAGACGTTTACCCCAACCTAATGACAATCCGAACATCTTAATAGACTTGTCAGGGTCGTAATATGATTCGTAATTGTCATAATAACCACCATAGTAGTTTCCATATCCACTTAAGTAGTTATAGTAGTTGTTCATATATGCAGAGTTGTAATACTGACTGCTGACGTCTGTCTGTACAGAGTAGAATGCTGATACAGACAATGAATTAGGACGTTTTCCACCAAACCAGGGATCAAGGAATGATATACTGTATGACTGGTAGTACTGTCCGTTGGTTTGTCCACTGATGGTCAATGTCTGACCGTCACCTTGTGGAAGGAATCCACGGAAGTTATCATTCTTGCGGAACAAGTTTGCAAATGAGAAGTTTGTAAACTTCAAACTCAATTTACCAATAATACCTGTCTGTCCCCAACCAGCTGAGAATTCTACCTGGTCGTTTGCTTTTGATTCAAGTCCCCAGTTAATATCAACTGTTCCATTTTCGTAATTTGGCTGAACATCTGGTTTGATATTTTCCGGATTGAAGTGTCCCATCTGTGCAATTTCACGGTAAGAACGTTCAAGAGCTTCTTTACTGAACAAGTCTCCCGGACGGGTACGAAGTTCACGGCGGACTACATTTTCATACAATCGGTCGTTACCGTTGATACGTACATGACTGATACTTGCCTGTGGACCTTCTACGATACGCATTTCCAAGTCGATAGAGTCACCGTCGATATTAACTTCTACCGGATCAAGGTGATAGAATACGTAACCACGGTTGTAATAATTGTTACCGATAGCATCTTCATCGTTACTGATACGGTCGTTCAACAGTTTCTGGTTGTATACATCTCCTCGCTTCATTCGAAGTTGTTCATTCAGGAGGTCTGAAGGATAAACTGTATTACCTACCCATGTAATATCTCGCAGATAATATTTGTTACCTTCATAAATCTTCATGTAGACATCTACTGTCTTTTCATCATAGGGAGTAACGCTGTCTATCTCGATGATTGCATCACGATATCCCAGCTCATTATATTTGTCTATGATCTTCTGCTTGTCTTCTTGGTATCTTTCATCGATGAACTTCTTGGCACGGAATAAGTTGACCAGTTTTCCTTTTTCATTGGTCTTTTTCATAACGCGCTTCAATTTCTTGTCTGTCAGTACACTGTTGCCATCGATTGTAATCTTGTGGACTTTTACTTTATCTTTCTTATCGATGTTTACATCAACATATACCTGTTCCTTGTTTGCAGGATCTTCGCTTTCTACAATATTGACTTCTGCGTTTTTGAAACCTTTATCATCGAAATGTCTTTTGATAATGATCTTTGCACGGTCTATCAGGTTAGGAGTAACCTGGCTTCCTTTTGCCATACCCAATTTTGCCTGCAAGTCTTCACGTTCGCTTTTCTTTACTCCGTGGAATCGGATATCAGTAATACGTGGGCGTAAAGACAAATGGATATACAGATAGATTTTATTGTCTTCTATTTTTTCTGCTGTGATTTTAACATCAGAGAATAACCCGTGACGCCAGTAGCGTTTGATAGCACTGGTAATGTCATCACCCGGTACAGTGATTGTCTGTCCTACGGCAAGTCCTGAGATTCCAATCAAGACATAGTCTTCGTAGTTTTCAATATCTGTAACTTTTATGTCGGCAATTTCATACTTTTTGGGTGTTCCATTATACAAAATTACCGGCTGGTCGTTTTCTGTTTTGTTATTTTCTTGTGCATTAACAGTTGAATAGCTGAAAATGCAAGCCAAAGCCAATAGAATGATAGAAAGACAGTATCGCATTTTTTACTTCAATATTTGTTCACTTGTTTTGCCAAATCGGCGTTCTCTTCGTTGATAATCACAGATTGCTTTACATAATTCTTCTTCCTTGAAGTCAGGCCAGAATGTATCGCAAAAATAAAGTTCGGAATAGGCACATTGCCATAGCATATAGTTGCTGAGGCGGATTTCTCCTCCTGTCCGTATCAGCAGGTCGGGATCAGGCATAAAGTTGGTTGCCAGATATTGGCTGACCGTTTGATCGGTTATATCATTTATATTCAGCTCTCCACAAGCCACCTTCTCTGATATTTCTTTGACTGCTTTGGTTATTTCCCATTTTGAAGAATAACTCAATGCCAATACCAGACACATACCGGTGTTTTTTGAAGTTCGTTGTACACATTGATTCAGACGATTCAGTACATCGGCTGGTAATTTTTCAGTTTCTCCAATAATACGGAAACTGATATTGTTTTTCATAAAGGTTTCTTCTTCGATAGAATCTATCAGAAGACTCATTAATGCTGCTACTTCGTCTGCTGGGCGATTCCAGTTCTCGGTAGAAAAAGTATAAAGTGTGAGATATTTTACTCCCAGATTTGATGCTTCTTCTGCAATGACATGAACAGTTTCTGCACCCGCCTGATGTCCGAGCGAACGAACTAGTCCTCGCTGTTTTGCCCATCGCCCGTTTCCATCCATGATGATGGCGATGTGGGCGGGGATTCGTGTCTTATCCACTTGGTCTTTATATAGCATAGCTTTCGGATTATAAATGTATTATTCCCATTTAGGAAGGAATCCAAAATGGTTAATTCGTCCTCTACTCATGTATCCGTTGTTCCAGATTATCCAAATAAAGTTATCTTTGTCAACAACACACGAATAACTTCCTTCACCCTTAACTTTTCCTCTGTTATACAATTCTACGAAAGATGTACCTTCTGTAGCAAATGTCATATCTTCTTTAACGGTTTCCCATGTCAGACCGTTATCTGTAGAACAGAAGAGTGTACTGAACGGATTCTTATAGTCTGTATAATCTTTACTTGTAATTTCACCGCCGAATACATATAGCTTCTTGTTATAATAAATCAATGAAGGATCAACAATATTCGGGCATCTGAAGGTGTCTGCTTCTTCATAATTATAAGTGCTCCATGTATTATCGTTTGTCAGGCGTGTAGAAACGATACCAGAACCATCTGCTTTTTCTGTATTATATCCCATAACGACAGCACGGGTCAGGCTGGTATTGTAAGAAACCGGAATATTTACCGATAATGTTCTTGTACCTTTGCTAGGAAAATCTGTTATATTATAATTTTCTGTTGTTCCACTATTGGCTTGTACATCATATATATACGATTCATCTTTGGCAGTGCGTGCATATAACAGATTGTCTATGCCAGCAAGAAGTTGAGACAAATTAGAAACCGAAGATGCTTCGCAACCATTATCTGTCAGTTTATACAAAACCTGTTCTACGAGGAAGTAAATATTACCTTGGCAAAGTGTTGCAGAGTAAGTATCTGTAGCATCAGGCAAATTAATTGTTGTCCATGATGTTCCAGGCGTTCCGTTTGAAACAGACGTGTATTCAACTACCTGTTTGCCATTCTGTGTAGTTCCGAATACATAAATCTTATCATTGGCATAAACTGCTTTTTGTTTGATTAAAGTGCCGGAAGTAAATCCTGCTCCGATGGGTTCTTTTGTCCATTGTAAAGAGTCAGGTTCCTGATTGTGAACATTGATTTTTACACGATAAGCCTTACCCATTACGCCGCTATAAGCCAAAACTTTGAAAGAAAGTCCTTCTGTTGGAGCAAATGCAAAGTTGATAGAATCGCTTGAAGTCCAGAGAGTGTCTTTGGCTTCAGCTCCTTCTGAATCGATTTTACCATACAGAATGTAATCAGTGTCAGCTGTGATTTTTGTGAGCACTCTTGAGATATCAGTTCCAACAGGAAGTGAATCTTTATTCTCAATGGTTCTCATAGCCTGATTGATGGTGAAAGGATAATTTGCCATGGAAATGGTATCCGTATATGTAGAATCTTCTCCTTTCGAGTCTTTTCCAACTCTCTTGACATGCAGTGTACCAAGTGAGAATGAAGTAATGCTTGTCTCAGAACTATAAGTAACCTGCTCAATATCATTGTCCAGACATGAAGTCATTGCAGACATTGTGACGAGTAAGCTAACTAGCAGTATGGGTAAAAACTTTATTTTCATTTATAAAATTGTCTTTGATTACAAGTTGCAAAAGTAGAAAGTTTTTTTTCGAATAGGAACTTTTATATCAAGTTTTATATAAAATTATGGATAAGCGTAACTTTTTTATCTGTGAATTGGCATATTTTTGTGCTTATTTTTCATAATGAATGATTGTGTTTTTATCTTTTGACAAAACCTGTTTGCCATATCCTGCAGGAACAACAGGGTGTTTTACTCCTTTATGGAGTAGTGCTTCAGAGTATTCTATATAAATTTCATCCCATATTTCTTCGTCAATAAACGATTGCAAGAGTTGACTGCCTCCTTCTACGAGTAATGACTGAAGTTTGTTTTCGTATAATATTTGTAATATTTGTGGCAGAATATTCTGATTGAAATCCAGTTTGTAGTAAATAATATTTGTCGTCGATTCTTTTTCTAAAGCTGTAAATACCCATGTCGGGGTCTTACCGTCGAATAATTTTAAGTTCAAAGGCAGAGTCAGCTCTTTATCTATAACCAGTCGGATAGGGTTTTTACCATACCAGTTGCGTGTTGTGAGTGAAGGGTTATCCAGTAAGGCTGTTTTACGTCCGACCAGGATAGCTTGATGTTCTGCCCGTTGCTTATGTACATACATAGATGTTATTGGAGTAGAAAGTATAACAGGCTGGCCGCTTTCACGATTCACGTCAATAAATCCGTCTGCCGATTCTGCCCATTTTAAAGTTATGTATGGGCGTTTCTGGATATTGAAAGTAACGAAACGTTTTATTAATGCCCGACATTCATTCTCCAGAACTCCGACTGTTACCTCGATTCCGGCATCTCTTAATTTCTGTATACCTCTGCCTGAAACAAGTGAAAAAGGATCGACACATCCTACTACTACGCGAGGAATTCCTTTACTTATAATTAAATCGGCACAAGGAGGTGTTTTCCCATAGTGAGAGCATGGTTCCAGACTGACATAAATAGTAGATTTTTTAAGCAAGCTCTCATCTTTTACAGAACGGATTGCGTTGACTTCGGCATGGCCTTCTCCGCAACGTACGTGGTAACCTTCACCGATAATACGATCGTTGCAGACAATTACGGCTCCTACCATTGGATTTGGTGCAGCATTGCACATCCCGTTACGCGCCAGCTGTATGCAGCGGCGGATATATTTTTCATCTTTTGTCATATTCGGTTTGTTTTTTATTCTTACATTTGTACCTATGCATCCTATTTATACTTACATCAGGCAGACGCTTGCAGGAGTTTACCCGGAAGAGGAAACAGCGGCATTGGCAAAGTGGATATTGACAGATGTATTTTGTCTGTCCACCACGGAACTCTATGCGGGCAAAGATATGAATTTTTCTAAGAACGAGTGTGACAGGCTGGAAGATATTCTTTCCCGCCTGAAACGATATGAGCCTTTACAATACATATTGGGTAAGGTCGATTTTTGTGGATTACCTTTTGAAGTGGCACCTGGAGCCTTAATCCCCCGGCCCGAAACTGCTGAACTGATAGACTGGATTATCTCGGATTACACAGATAAAGCCGGAGTACGGATTTTGGATGTAGGAACGGGTAGTGGCTGTATACCTATCGTATTGGGCAAAAAATTAAAACAAAGTAAAATAACTTCATGGGACGTGTCAGAAAAAGCATTGGATATTGCTCGGCGGAATAAACTTCTCAACCAGGTTGATATCACTTTAGCTCAAGTCGATATCTTCGATACTGCGTTACCGGATATTCATGTCGATGTTCTGGTGAGCAATCCTCCGTATATTACAGAGAAAGAACGTAGCGGGATGGAGCGAAACGTATTGGATTGGGAGCCTGAACTCGCTTTGTTTGTTCCGGATAGTGATCCGCTTTTATTCTACCGACGGATAGCAGAAGTAGGTTGTGACATTTTAGTTTCAGGTGGTACTTTGTATTATGAGATTAATCGGGCATATGGCAAAGAAACAGTGCAGTTGCTTGAAGGAATGGGGTATCAATCTGTAGAATTAAGAAAAGATATGTTTGGCAACGACCGTATGATAAAAGCATTCAGACCATGAAAGAATATACCGAAGATGAATTGAAATATAAAGCCGAAGCATATTGCTCAACGGCCGAACATTGCCCTTCTGAAGTAATATCTAAGTTGAATCTTTGGGGAGCCGATGATGTAGTGACAGAACATATTCTGGAGCATTTGAAAAAAGAACGTTATCTGGATACTCAGCGCTTTTGTAAAGCTTTTGCTTGCGATAAATATCGGTTTGCGCGTTGGGGTAGGATGAAAATTGCTCAGGCACTTCGTCAGAAGCAACTTTCTTCGGAAGATATTGCTGCAGGTCTGGATGAAATAGACGAAACCGAATACTGTGAGAACTTGAAAGAACTGTTGCGTCAGAAGAGTAAAACTGTTTCGGGGAAAAACGAATACGAACGCAATACAAAACTTATTCGTTTTGCTGTAGGCAGAGGGTTTACAGTAGATGAGGTGTTGCGCTATATTAAACAGAAAGATCCTGATGAATTTATGGACTGACATACGGGATTTCCTTTTTCCTCGCTTATGCCTGTCGTGTGGGAAGAAACTCTTGCAAAGCGAAGACGGACTTTGTATATCCTGTTTTTCGTCATTACCATATACGCATTTAGGTAATACTTCAGGCAATGAAATGGAGAAATGCTTTTGGGGACGTTTTCCGGTTGTTCGTGCTTCTTCACTTTTTTATTATGCAAAAGGAGGAGATGTGGCTCAGATTTTATATGCCATGAAATATCATGCGCGGAAAAAACTTTGTTGCAGGATGGGTGAATATATGGCTGGAGAATTGTGTGATTCCGGCTTTTTTGAAGGAATAGATTATCTGCTTCCGGTTCCTTTGTTCTCTTCCCGATTGCGTCAGCGAGGATATAACCAAAGTGAGCTTCTGGCGCGGGGGATATCATGTGTAACGGGTATCCCTCTCTGTACAGATGCAGTAGTGCGCTCTCGTAATAATGCGACTCAAACCCACAAAAGCGGTTATGCACGTTGGCAAAATGTAGACCGGCTGTTTTTGCCTACACCCCATGCTGCAAACTTGCATGATAAACATATTTTGCTGGTTGATGATGTTCTTACTACAGGAGCTACGCTGGTAGCTTGTGCCGACGCACTGCTTGGAGTGGAAAATATAAAGATTAGTGTGTTGACTTTGGCATGGGCCCGATGAACAAAATGATTTCTTTAACTAAAAAAGATACACATATATTTCCTAATCACGTAGGATTTACATAATTTTGCACCAACGTTTATCAGATATATTAAGGTTATGAAAGCTTTGGAAAGATTATTTGCAGAAAAATTGCTGAAAGTAAAAGCCGTAAAGATTCAGCCGGCTAACCCGTTTACTTGGGCTTCTGGTTGGAAATCGCCTATTTATTGCGACAACCGCAAGACTTTGTCTTATCCAGCATTACGTAATTTCGTGAAGTTGGAGCTTTGCCGCGTTATTCTTGAAAAGTTTGGTGAGGTAGACGCTATTGCCGGCGTAGCAACAGGAGCTATCGCTCAGGGTGCTTTGGTGGCAGAAGAATTGAACCTCCCGTTTGTATATGTACGTTCAAGTCCAAAAGATCATGGACTCGAAAACTTGATTGAAGGTGAACTTCGTCCGGGTATGAAAGTTGTTGTAGTAGAAGATTTGATTTCTACAGGTGGCAGCAGCTTGAAGGCTGTTGATGCTATTCGTCGTAATGGATGCGATGTTATCGGTATGGTAGCTTCGTTCACTTACGGTTTCGATGTATCAGCAGAAGCATTCAAGAATGCAAAAGTAGAGCTGGTTACATTGACCAACTACAATGCAGTGTTGGATGCAGCTTTGAAGACTGATTATATTGACGAACAGGATATACCGGTTCTTCAGGCTTGGAGAGAAGATCCTGCACACTGGACTGGAAAATAATTGAAATTAAATAATTATACTGAGCACGGATTACACGGAGTGCACGGTTTTTGTCAGCAAACCGTGTTTTCTGTGTAATCCGTGCTCTTTTTTTATAAAAGATTATGGTACAATTTGAAAGCACAGTAAAACATATACCTTATAGCCAAGAGCGGGTATATAATAAATTGTCGGATTTAAGCAATCTGGAATCAGTGCGCGACCGTCTGGATATGATGAAAGATAAGTTGGGTGGTAAAATAGAGGACTTGTCTTTCGACCGTGATTCATTAACATTAAAAGTACAAGGTATCAATTTGACATTGCGTATCATCGAACGTGAACCGATGAAGTGTGTTAAGTTCGAAGGCGACAAAACTCCTGTTCCATTGAATTTATGGATACAAATACTTCCGGTAACAGAAGCAGAGGCTAAAATTAAAGTAACCATTCGTGCCGAAGTGAATATGTTTATGAAAGCTATGATTTCTAAACCGTTGCAGGAAGGAGTAGAAAGACTGGCAGATATGTTAGCTATGATACCTTATTAAAAAATAGAACTATGGCTCAGAAACTTTGGGAAAAAAGCGTTCAGGTAAATGAGGAAATAGACCGTTTTACCGTAGGAAAAGACCGTGAGCTGGACCTTTATCTGGCTAAGCATGATGTTTTAGGTTCGATGGCTCATATTACTATGCTTGAAAGTATTGGTCTGTTGTCGGCAGATGAGTTGCAGGTTTTATTGGCAGAACTGAAGAATATTTACGCTTCTGCCGAACGTGGCGAGTTTGTCATCGAAGACGGAATAGAAGATGTACATTCACAAGTAGAGCTGATGCTGACTCGTAAGTTGGGAGATGTTGGAAAAAAGATACATAGCGGGCGCTCGCGAAATGATCAGGTACTGGTCGATTTGAAACTCTTTACTCGCGAGCAACTTAAGCAGATTGCTGAGGCTGTGGAAGATTTGTTCCATGTATTGATTTCTCAGAGTAATAAATATAAAGATGTATTGATGCCGGGATATACCCATTTGCAGATAGCTATGCCTTCTTCATTTGGCTTGTGGTTTGGTGCTTATGCCGAGAGCCTGGTTGACGACATGATGTTTTTGCAGGCAGCATATAAAATGTGTAACCGCAATCCTTTAGGTTCGGCAGCCGGTTATGGTTCATCTTTCCCGCTCGATCGCGAAATGACGACCCGCCTTTTGGGATTCGATTCAATGAATTATAATGTGGTTTATGCTCAGATGGGACGTGGAAAGATGGAGCGCAATGTGGCATTTGCATTGGCTTCTATCGCCGGAACCATTTCGAAAATGGCTTTTGATGCTTGTATGTTCAGCAGCCAGAACTTTGGCTTTGTGAAGCTCCCCGACGAATGTACCACAGGTTCTAGTATCATGCCTCATAAAAAGAATCCGGATGTATTTGAGTTGACTCGTGCAAAATGTAACAAGTTGCAGTCACTCCCTCAGCAGATTATGATGATAATGAATAATCTTCCTTCCGGATATTTCCGTGATTTGCAAATTATCAAAGAGGTTTTCCTTCCCGCATTCGAAGAATTGAAAGATTGTCTGCGTATGTCTGCTTACATTATGGATAAGATAAAGGTAAATGAGCATATATTGGACGATGATAAATATCTGTATATATTCAGTGTGGAAGAAGTTAACCGTCTGGCAGCAGAAGGTATGCCTTTCCGTGATGCTTATAAGAAAGTAGGATTGGATATTGAAGCTGGCAAATTTACTCATAACAAACAGGTGCATCATACCCATGCCGGAAGTATAGGTAATTTATGCAATGATAAAATAGTCGGTTTAATGGAAGAAATATCGAAAGGGTTTAACTTCTCAGCAGTAGAACAAGCTGAAAAAAGCCTTTTAGGTCGATAAAATATATTTTTTTGTAAAGAAAACGGGAGAAATGTTTGGAGCTTATTATAAAACTCCCTACATTTGCACCCGTAAACGCGGAAATAGCTCAGTTGGTAGAGCATAACCTTGCCAAGGTTAGGGTCGCGAGTTCGAGTCTCGTTTTCCGCTCTTCTTTGAAAGGCTGCTCGAATGGTGGAATCGGTAGACACGAGGGACTTAAAATCCCTTGGCCATTGCGGCTGTGCGGGTTCAAGTCCCGCTTCGAGTACGAAATAAAAATCGCAATTATCTGGATAGCAGGTAGTTGCGATTTTTATTTTATATACTTGCACCACATTTGGAATCAACGTAAAAACGGATCAAGGGTCAGTAGAAATTTAGTGGGGATACGCATATAGCTTCGCAATGCGGAATAAAAAGAACTTCTTATCAGCTACTCCTCTTAGATTTGCTCTGAACAGTTTAATTTTTGCATTGAACGATTCTGCCATCGCATTTGAAGAACGATGGTTGTAGAAATTCAGTATTTCATCATAGTGCTCATAGAAAGTAGCAGCAATGACATTAAAAGAATGCATCCCTGCTTCTTCTACTTTATTATACCATCGTGCCATAGCCAGACGTGCAGCGTCCTTTATGGTGTTCTTAGAGAAAATCATCCGCAGGGAATGGCACAAACCGTATGCCTTTTTGATGTCAGGGTATTCCTCAAATAGGATTGCTGCCCTTTGCTTCTGTTTTTCTGTCCATTTATCAGCTGACTTGAAAAGCAGATACCGGGAGCGTATAAGTAATTCCCTACGGGTATCGCCATTGGAATATCGGTATGGGACATAATCTTCGTTCTTCCGCTTAGCTTCTTCCATTTCCTCATTGGCCTGCTGTATGGCATCCCAACGGTGTTTGATGCGTAATTCTTGCACAGCATCACAAGCTAATCTCTGAATGTGAAAACGGTCTATCACACGGCTGGCTTCAGGAAATGCAGTCCGTACAATCTTGCGCATGGAGTCTGAAAGGTCAAGTGTCACTTCTTTAACGGCATAACGGCTTTCCTCGTCAATTCGTTGCAGCACAGCTATTACATCCTCTGATTTAGTTCCTGCCACGACAGCTACCAGGGAGCACTCTCTCGTACAGGCATCACGGTTGGTTACAAAGGTGTAAAGTTCACCGTTGGAGAGTGAGGTCTCGTCAATCGCCAGATACGGTCCCATATTTTCCGGAAACAGCATCCATTCACCGGCATGGGATAACTGTTCCCAATTACGATATCCGCTGAGGACCTCCTTGTACTGTTTTTCAAATGTATGACCATCTATATGATAGAATTCCTCAAGCGTACGGCAGGTCACTGGGGATGTCTCCATACGTTTCTTTTAAAAAAGCCCCAAATTCTTTGGAGTATCTGGTTCCCTTGGCTACAACATCGAGGTCGATGGGAATACTGAAACTTTTACCTGTGCGCAAGTCCGTCCAACGACGACGTCTGATCTTGAGGATTACCTTATGGTCCCGTATGGGAAAGTCTGTCACATTAACAGCTTCCATAAAACCTTTGGATTCAAAATGTTCGTCATTGCTTAACTTGGGATTCATCTTTTCATCCAGACTAATATGAATCTCTTGAGAGGTTTGTTCAACTCCAGAGATAAGAAAGTAATCTAATATCTGAGCCGGCAACACGAGGCTGGCTAGCATGTTCAAATAATCGTTTTTCATAATGCGAAGTAAGCAATACTTTACGAGTATAAAAAATAATCCCCACGAAATTTCTACTGACCCGTTAATACTACTTGTGCACGTTCGCGAGTTTGAATCGTCCATGATTATTTTTATTTTTAGGTTACAAAAAAAGTTCGTCTTGTGAACGAACTTTTTTGCTCTTCAGGTTGGACTTGAACCAACGACCCTCTGATTAACAGTCAGATGCTCTAACCGACTGAGCTACTGAAGAAGATTAATATGTTTAAAAAGAATGGCTCTTCAGGTTGGACTTGAACCAACGACCCTCTGATTAACAGTCAGATGCTCTAACCGACTGAGCTACTGAAGAATCATTTTGCAATCTGAGTATTTTGCTCTTCAGGTTGGACTTGAACCAACGACCCTCTGATTAACAGTCAGATGCTCTAACCGACTGAGCTACTGAAGAAGGTTTTTTCTCAATTGCGTGGCAAAGGTAGTAGGATATTTTGAAATATGCAATATCTTTGCAAAAAAAATATTGATAAATGGATAAAATTATTGGAATGGGCAATGCTTTGGTCGATGTTTTGGTCTTAATCGATAGTGATGAGGTGCTAAATGACCTGAATTTGCCTAAAGGAAGTATGCAGTTAATAGACGAGGACACATTATTTAATATACGTACTAAGACAGCTGGGCAGAAACTTCATCGGGCAACTGGAGGAGCTGCAGCTAATACAATATGTGCACTTGCAGGGCTGGATGCAGAAGTTGGATTTATTGGGAAAATTGGTACAGATGAATTCGGACAATTTTTTGAGCGGACATTAAAAAAAAGAGGAATAGAAACTTCTTTGTTGAAATGTGACTGCCCTTCGGGAGTTGCTTCCACATTTGTATCACCTTGTGGTGAACGTACTTTTGGTACATATTTGGGAGCATCAGCCAAACTTTGTGCTGATGACTTGTCGCGTTCAATGTTCGAAGGTTATTCCTATTTTTATATTGAAGGTTATTTGTTGCAGGATCATGATCTTATTGTACGTGCCATGCAATTAGCAAAAGAGGCTGGTTTGCAAATCTGTCTTGATATGGCTAGCTACAATGTGGTTGAGGCCGAGCGTGAGTTTTTCGATATGTTGATTACAAAATATGTGGATATTGTATTTGCTAATGAAAGCGAAGCACGCGCCTATACGGGTAAAGGACCTGAAGAAGCTTTACAGGAAATATCATCTAAATGCAGCATTGTAGTCATAAAAACAGGTAAAAGTGGTTCATTGGTAAAAAAAGGTACTGAGGTTATTCGTGTAAATCCTTTCCCTGTCAAGAAAGTAGTTGATACAACGGGGGCTGGCGATTTTTATGCAGCAGGTTTCTTATATGGTCTTACATGTGGCTATTCACTTGAAAAGTGTGCACAGATAAGCTCCATTTTGGCTGGGTATGTTATTCAGACAGTGGGAACAGCCCTGACAAAGAAGAAATGGAACGAAATAAAGTTAAATATTGAGTCCGTCTTGCAGGCTTGAGCAGAATAATATGTTTATTTGCAAGCTAAAATCATGATAGCTATGAATACAAAAAGAACGCTGATTGGAGCTTTTATCATTTTTCTTGGTTTGGGACTTTCCAGCTTTAAAGATGATGACCGTAATTTTCAGATATCAAAGAATCTGGATATTTTCAATTCTATTTTTAAGGAGCTGGATTTATTTTATGTAGATACTATCGATCCTGAAAAAATGATTCAAAATGGGGTTAACGGTATGCTGGCTCTGACCGACCCATATACCGAGTATTATCCGGAGGAAGGTATCAGCAGTCTGAAAGAAATGATTACGGGAAAGTATGGTGGTATCGGAGCTGCTATACGATATTATAAGAAAAAAGATCGTATTGCCATTGTGGAACCTACTGAAGGTATGCCGGCTGCAGAAGCTGGTGTAAAGGCGGGCGATATTATTCTTTCGGTTGGTGGAAAGGAAATGCTGAGAGGAAATATGAACCCTCAGGAATTTTCATCGAAAGTAAGTGAGGCTTTGCGTGGTGAACCGGGTACTTCTTTTGTTTTAAAAGTGCTTCGTCCATTGAAGAACGATAGTACCGTGATGGAGTTTAAAATTACGCGCAAGAATATCCGTAACAATCCGGTTCCTTATTATGGTATAATTAAAGATAGTATAGGCTATTTGTCGCTGACTGGTTTTACAGATAATTGTGCCAAGGATGTGAAAAAGGCATTTATTGAGTTAAAGCAGCGTGGAGCTAAGTCTTTAGTGATAGATTTACGAGATAATGGAGGAGGTTCTTTGCAGGAAGCTGTAGAAATTATTAACTTTTTTGTGACGAAAGGAAAAGAAATAGTAGTGACGAAAGGAAAAATTCGTCAGGCTGCCAGTTCATTCAAAACTCAGAATGAACCAATAGATACAGAAATGCCTCTGGCTGTGCTTGTAAATGGTAATACGGCTTCTGCTTCTGAAATTTTGAGCGGTTCTATGCAAGATATGGATCGTGCGGTGATTATTGGTACGCGTACTTATGGAAAGGGTCTGGTGCAGACTACTCGCCCATTGCCGTATAATGGTACATTGAAGGTTACTACATCTAAATATTATATTCCAAGTGGCCGTTGCATTCAGGCTATCGATTATGCAAAGAAGAATGCAGACGGTTCGGTAGCACGTATCCCTGATAGTTTGACAACTGTATTCCATACAGCTGCCGGACGTGAAGTTCGTGACGGTGGAGGTATTCGTCCGGATATTGAAGTGAAAGGGGATAAGTTCCCGAATATATTGTTCTATTTGATGAACGATGATTTGATTTTTGATTATGTTACTCAGTATTGTCTGACGCATCCTGCTGTTACTTCTGTCGATTCGATACGGATTACTGATGCTGATTATGCTGAATTTAAGAAACAAGTCAAGGCTGCTAATTTTACTTACGACCGTCAGAGTGAAGGACTTTTAAAGACGTTGAAAGAAGTTGCCGAATTTGAAGGCTATATGGAAGGGGCAGCAGAGGAGTTTAAGGCTTTGGAACAAAAGTTGAATCATAACTTGGACCGTGATCTTGATTATTTTGCAAAACCGATAAAAGAACAAATTGCTGAAGAAATAGCAACCCGATATTTTTATCAGCGTGGAGCTGTTATGCAACGTCTGAAAGACGATGAGGACTTGGATAAAGCTATTGAAGTTCTGAATTCTCCAGAAAAATACAAGGAGATATTGTCGGTTCCAGTGAAAGTTGCAGAGAAGCAGAAATAGGAAACTGTAAGATAGAAGATGAGCCATCAAATCAAATTATAGGAAAAGATGGAATCTCTAATTTGAAGCTTACACATCACTTATAGATGAAAAGGGTCGTATCATTACTCAAAATGAGGTTTGATACGACCCTTTTTTAACCTTTTAGTTTATGCTTTTAAAGTAAGACCTTTTCTGTTTTGACGCGTTCTTTATTGACAAAAGCTTATACCTGCGGCTTCTTATTTATAAAGAGCAAGAACAGAGAAAGAATCTCAAAATAAAAGCAGAGATAAGCTTATTTATAATCTATCATTGTTTCTCCGATAACACTTTTCAAGCCATCAATGACTCATTGATATATATGAATTTGAACAATAACGTAAACAGAGGGTTTGTCTATAAAACGATATTAATAATCAGTCTATTGAATATGTTTATCAGATACTAATAATCTATAAGTTATAACATAAAAACTCCTGCTTTTAGCCCTATATCGAAATGAGCAAAGACTAAAGCAGGAGATTTTTATTTTTAAGTTTTAATCTATAAGATTTTTACTTTCACAGTTTTATTTTGAGGCAGCTCCATTCTTTGAAATCTATTCTGTAATATTACATTTGATAGTACAGAATACTGATTTTTTGCTTGAGATTGCAGTTTATTTTTCCTTGTAATCTCCGTTCGCCTTAATTAGTTCAATCAGCTTTTCTACTGCCTGCTCTTCCGGAATATTCTTTTCAATACATTCTTTTTTCTTGTACAGGCTGATTTTGCCTCGTCCGGCCCCTACGTAACCATAGTCTGCATCTGCCATTTCACCGGGACCATTGACAATACAGCCCATGATGCCGATCTTGAGCCCTTTCAGGTGCGAGGTCGCAGCTTTGATACGAGCGATGGTAGCTTCCAGATCGTATAGCGTACGTCCACAGCCGGGACAGGAAATATATTCTGTCTTCGATGTACGCGCTCTGCCTGCTTGTAGAATGCCGAATGCAGTTTCATCTACTTTCTCATCAGTAATAGCATTTCCGTGATTATATAGTAAAATACCGTCGCAGAAACCATCAAATATCAATGCTCCCATATCGACTGCCGATTTGATCTGCAAATCTTCTGTATTGTTTTCCTGATAAAATTGGAAGAATACCAATGGATTGGTTAAACCTTGATTCATCAGTTGATGTGCGATTCCCCGAAATTCGCCGAGACGATTCGGATGATTACTTTGGGCAATGATAACAACTTCTGGATGCATGCGCAGACAAGCTGTAGCTTCTTCATTCAGTCCCATATATGGAGTGAATAAGAATTTGACTTTTGCATTGCAGTGGTGCAACTCAACCAGTTGCTGGTAATTGAAGGCAGGATAAGTTCCCTCTTCTCCTTTCCATATGTTTGCATCTACAATGTAGCCGATATTGGTACGACGCATTTCAGGAAGCTGCTGTCCGCAATAGATGTAGTCCGGACAGAACTGCTCATTGATTTGCATATTACCGTCAAGACGGGCAGATATAACAACCGGTACATGTTCACCTCCAATATTTTCAACAGCTGTTGTATGGCGTCGGTTTGGATTGGTATAGTTAAATTCGGCTGCTTCTGCTCCTGGTATATAGGGATGATTCTCGCGTTGGAGTACATAATCCACCAGTTTGCGGGCTACTGGGATTTCTGCTTCAGGAGCTTCACTCAGTGAAACGCGGATAGTATCTCCTAATCCGTCACACAACAAAGCGCCGATACCTAATGCCGATTTGATACGTCCGTCTTCTCCATCACCAGCTTCGGTAACTCCCAGATGAAGAGGGAATGACATACCTTCCTTTTCCATCTGTTCTGCCAGCAGTCGGACTGTCTTGACCATTACGACCGTATTGGAGGCTTTGATGGAAATAACGACGTTCATGAACTGTTCATCTACACAGATACGGAGAAATTCCATACACGATTCTACCATACCTTCAGGAGTATCACCATAACGTGACATGATACGGTCGGACAATGAACCGTGATTTACTCCAATACGGATAGCAGTATGATTCTCTTTACAGATATTTAGGAATGGAATGAAGCGGTCACGTATCTTCTGAATTTCCTGAGCATATTCTTCATCCGTATATTCCAGTTTCTTGAAAGTGCGCGCGGCATCTACATAATTTCCCGGATTGATGCGTACTCCTTCAGCATACAATGCTGCTACTTCTGCCACTTTGGGATTAAAGTGCACATCGGCTATCAGCGGAGTGTCGTACCCTTGTGAACGCAGTCCGATATTGATATTCTTTAAGTTTTCAGCTTCACGTACTCCCTGAGTAGTGAGGCGTACATATTCACCTCCTGCTTCAATGATGCGTTTAGCTTGTTCTACACAGGCCTCAGTATCCATTGTGACCGTATTGGTCATACTTTGTATACGGATAGGATTAGTGCCACCCATAGGAGTGGCACCAACATATACCTCATTTGCCTCTCGGCGTGAATAGTTGAAGTAATCCATTAATTTGTTTTATAAGCGTATTTTACTTCTTTCAATTCTTCGTTAGCTTTGACTATCTTATTTTTCAGACCTTCCTTGTAAGCTGCAAATTTTTCGGCGAGTCCTTCATCAGATAATGCCAACATTTGTACTGCAAGGATAGCTGCATTCATAGCACCATTGATAGCAACTGTTGCTACAGGTATGCCGGGAGGCATCTGGATGATAGAATAAAGCGCATCCACTCCATCGAGCACAGAACCTTTTACGGGAACTCCGATAACAGGAAGTGTAGTATTCGCTGCAATCACGCCTGGCAAAGCTGCAGCCATTCCTGCTGCTGCAATAATGACTTTAATACCTCGTCCGGCAGCTTCTTTTGCGAATTTTTCCACTTCAGCAGGTGTACGGTGTGCCGAAAGAGCATTCATTTCGAAAGGAACTTGCATTTCGTCGAGCAGTTTCGCCGCTTTCTCCATAACAGGAAGATCGGACGTACTACCCATGATGATACTTACAATTGGTTTCATGTCTGTTTATTTAGTTTTATTCATTAATGATCTGTTTGTATGCTTCAGCATCCAGCAGTTCATCCATTTCTGTAGTGTCAGTTGGTTTGATCTTGATTAGCCAGCCGTCACCATATGGATCTTTGTTTACCAGTTCCGGATGTTCTTCCAGCTCTGGATTGATTTCAAGTACTTCGCCACCAATGGGAAGGAAAAGGTCGGATACAGTTTTTACAACTTCAATGGTTCCGAATACTTCACCTTTTTCTAGAGTTTCACCTTCGGTCGTTACATCTACAAAGACGATGTCGCCCAATTGTTCTTGTGCATAATCTGTAATTCCTACATAAGCTTCATCACCTTCCAGACGAATCCATTCGTGTTCGTTCGTGTACTTTACATTAGTTGGGAAATTCATAATCTTAGTATTTTAGAGGTTAATATAATTATGTTTCAAATAAACAAAATTCCAGTGATACCGCAAAACAAACCGACTAAAAAACCTCCTCCAACTTCGTTTAAAGTATGTTGGCGGACGATGATTCGTGCGGAACCTAACATTCCTGCCAGTAAAATAAAACCGCAGAGCCACCAGATAGGATTGAACTGGAAAATGAAACTGTATGAAAGTAATCCTCCGATAATCATACCACAGCTGGCCATGTGAGTACTGATTTTCCATTTCAAGTTGATACTGGTACAGATAACCATACAAAGCAGAGTAGCTATGATTATTCCGCTCATATAGCGTGGAAGATGAATCCGGTACATGGTCAGAAAACATCCTGTATAACTCATGATCGTAATCAGGTATGGCAGAAAGCGTTTCTCTCTCTTCCCCAGCTCCCGTAACGTCCAGCCATTGATTTTCTGAAGAAGGTATATACCAAGCATCGGAAGGAGAATGGTAAAGCAATATACCATGATCAGAACTGTCAGTTTATATTGCAGGGGGAGTATTCGTAAATATGTAAAAAAGAAAAGCAGCAAAAACGCTACAAAAGGAACCATAAAAGGTGTAAATATGGCAGAGATGATACGTGCTGCCATAAATAGTGCATCTTTAGGCTCTTTTGTTGTTTCCTGAGAAGGAGCATGATATGTTAACTGATCGGGAATATTAGTTTCTTCCATCCTTGTGTTATGATTGTTTTTTGTCGTTTGGTTTATCTTCTTAGTCGTGCGACTGGAATGTTAAGCTGCTGGCGGTATTTGGCAACCGTACGTCGTGCTATCGGATATCCTTTTTCTTTTAGCATGTCGGCCAGTTCGTCATCGGTGTAAGGTTTATCCTTATTTTCCTTGTCGATACACTCTTTCAGAAACTGTTTGATTTCACGCACAGACAATTCTTCTCCGTTTTCTGTTACATATCCGTCGCTGAAGAAAAACTTGAGTGGATATATTCCGAAGTTAGTCTGTACATATTTGCTGTTGCTCACTCGTGAAATTGTTGAAATATCCAGTTGTGCACGTTCGGCCACATCTTTCAGTATCATAGGTCGGAGTGAAGACTCATCACCATCCTGGAAGAACGGTCGTTGCAAGTCTATAATAGCCTGCATCGTACTGAGCAATGTCTGCTGGCGTTGTTTAACAGCATTGATAAATCCCTGAGCTGCATCTACCTTTTGCTTGAGGAATAATAATGCGTTTTTCGATTCCTTACTTTGATTAGCTTTATTGCGTGTATGCTCATCAAGCATTTCAGTAAATTCACGGCTTAAGCGCAGTTCAGGAACATTCCGGTTGTTGAGGCTAAGATGAATAGTACCGTCTTCTTCTGTCTCAACAATAAAATCAGGAATAATTTGCTGCAAGTTTTTACCGATTGTTTCTCCCATGGAACTTCCCGGACGCGGATTCAGCTTGGTCAGCTCCACTACGGCTGCATTATATTGTTCTTCAGTTATCCCTAACTTTTGTAATATTTTATCTTTATTTTTCTTGGTGAAATCATCGCAACATTTGTTGATGATATCATATTCTATTTGTTTCAACGGAGAGTTTTCTTTCCGCTTGATTTGCAGCAAGAGGCATTCCTGAAGGCTTCGTGCTCCTATTCCCGCAGGATCAAAATCCTGTATGATAGACAAGATATGCTCCAGTTGTTCAGGAGTTGTATAAATACCCTGATAGATGGCAAGTTCGTCCATCAGGGCTTCTGTTGTTTTTCTCAATAAACCGTCATCATCCAAAGAGCCGATAAGATACTCGCCTAGTTGTTTTTCTTCGGGAGTAAGGTCTTGCATGTCAAGCTGCTCTTTCAGCGTTTCGTAAAATGAAACACTGTCCGAAAAAGGGATCTCTTCGGGAGTTTCTCCCTTAGAACGGTTGTTCTCCTGAAGCTTATAGTCGGGAATGTCATCCTCTGTGCGATAATCTCCCAACGACAAATCATCATTATAGTCGGTTCCGGATTCTTCATTTTCATCGGCAGGATAGTCATCTTCATGTCCCTCAGCCTCTTCAGTATGTTCTTTGCCTTCTTCTAGAGCAGGATTGTCCAAAAGTTCAGAATGAATACGTTCTTCCAATTCTACAGTAGGCAGCTCTAATAATTTGACTGCCAATATCTGCTGTGGAGATAAAGTCTGAACCTGCTGCTGGGCCTGAGTTTGTACTTGACGTGAATTTATAGCCATAAAAATGAATTTGATTTTTTCGCTGCAAAAATAAACAATTAGATACGGATTATATGGTTTTCACTTAATTTTATTTTATGTGGACAACCAGCTTCTCTACCAATATCTGTGGAATTTAATATCTGAAACTGCTTCCTCCCAAGAACTCGCGCAACAAGGAAGTCGGCGGAAGTTCATTGTCTTGTACTGAAACAAAATAGGCAAGGAAACGCAGAAGGCGGTGAGCTTCCGAGTATGCCGGACAGTTATTGGGTACCTTTCGTAAAATGGGTTCTGCATAGTCCTTTAACACGGCAAGTTCGAAGAGCAGAGCCGAGTTGAACATTGCATCTGCATATTCCTGATAAGGGAATATCCATTTGTCTTCCCCTGCACGGACACTTTCCCATCGAGAAATTGTCGCTTCTGCCGAGTAATTGCGGTATCGGTAATCGCGTATGATTCGGCGTAGCAACCGGTTGTCGGTGGTAGGAATATAATTATGGTTGTCGAGTGAGATTGTAGTCAGGGCAGATACATATATCTTATATTTATTGGCTGCCGGAATATTGGGGGTCAGTGCCGGATTCAGCGCATGTATCCCTTCCAGTATCAATATCATATTTTCGTCAATATGCAGTTTCTTGCCACTGTTCTCGCGTTTGCCGGTTGTAAAATTAAATCGGGGTAATTCAATTTCCTTACCATCTAACAACTCCTTTAACTGAGCTTCGAAGAAAGGAAGATCCAGCGCGTACAGTGACTCGAAATCGTGTTCACCGTTTTCATCGAGTGGAGTATCTTCTCTGTTTACAAAATAATCATCCAGTGAAATCGGATAAGGCTTCAGCCCGTTGGTCATTAACTGAATACTGAGACGTTTGCTGAACGTAGTCTTTCCCGAAGATGACGGTCCGGAAATCAATACCAGTTTCACTCTTTCTCCATTTTGGTTCCGGTGAGTGATTTCGTCGGCTATATGTGCAATTTTCTTTTCTTGCAGTGCTTCCGATACATTTATCAGGTCGGTAGCATGTCCGTTGTTGCAGGCTATGTTGAAATCCCCAACCGTACTGATTCCCAATATCTGGTTCCAGCGGTGATATTCCTGAAATACCTCCAGCATCTTTTCCTGTTTTACAAGTTCCTCCAGTTTTTGCGGGTTTTTTCTGTTTGGAATACGCAGCAACAATCCGTCATAGTATTTTACTATATCGAACAGTTTGATGTATCCTGTACTTGGAACCAGACTGCCATAATAATAGTCGATGGTATCTCCTAATCTGTAATAGAAAGTATATAACTGTCCGGAAGTCTTCAGCAGTTTTGCTTTGTCCATCATTCCTCTTTGGGTGAATAATTCGACGGCCTGTTCTGTATGGCACTCTATACGTTGGAAAGGAATGTTGTCGGTAATTATTTCCTGCATTTTCTGCTTGATACGTGTAACATCATCCAAACCAATGGAACGGTCCAGATGCAGCGTACAGTAATAACCCTTCGATACGGGATGTTCCAGGGAAATGCTTCCCTGCGGATAAAGCTCTTCTACAGCTTTTACAAGGATGAAACAAAGCGATCGGAAATAGGTACGCATGCCCGACGGATTAGTTATATCAAGAAACTCAATATCTTTATTGTAATATACCTTAAAGTTGAGCCCTTCTACCTTATTGTTAACTTTCGCACTGACAGGTCCGTAGGGCATTTCTAAATTAAAACCATTATAAATATCCAAAAGCGTGCTTCCCTCGGGGAAATCTTTTGTTAAATTGTTATTTTTGCAATATATTTGTAGCATAATTGTAATATGTGTTACTAACTCGGTGATTTGGCAATTAATTTACACATTAAACAATTAAGAGCCTACCTCCGACTTAATTAATTACAAATGGAATATACTTTTTATGATTTTTTAGCGTTGCTCGGTTCGTTAGCGCTTTTCCTTTATGGAATGAAAATCATGAGTGAGGGGCTTCAGAAGTTTGCCGGTGACAGACTTCGTAGTATCCTGACCGCTATGACGACCAACAGAGTGACCGGTGTATTGACTGGTGTGCTTATTACGGCCTTAATTCAATCTTCTTCTGCTACGACAGTTATGGTGGTCAGCTTTGTCAATGCAGGATTGCTGACCCTTTCACAATCCATAGGTGTAATTATGGGAGCCAATATTGGTACTACCGTTACCGCTTGGATTATTTCCGCTCTCGGCTTTAAAGTCGATATTTCTTTATTCTCTTTACCTCTTCTGGCTTTTGGTATTCCGCTTTTATTTTCTCAAAAGAGTTCCCGTAAGTCTATCGGTGAGTTTATTTTCGGTTTTGCTTTCCTGTTTATGGGATTGAACTTACTGAAAACCAATGCTCCAGACTTGAGCGCCAACCCTGATATGTTGGCTTTCGTCCAGAATTATACCGATATGGGATTCATTTCCGTACTTCTGTTTGTCTTTATCGGTACTATCCTGACCATGATTGTACAGGCGTCTGCGGCAACGATGGCGATTACGCTTATCATGTGTGCTAACGGATGGATCAGCTTTGAGCTGGGAGCAGCACTGGTGCTGGGAGAGAATATCGGTACTACCATTACGGCAAATCTTGCTGCTCTGACTGCCAATACTCAGGCCAGACGAGCTGCTATGGCTCACCTGATGTTTAATATATTTGGTGTAATCTGGGTTTTGATATTGTTTAAGCCGTTCCTGTCGATGGTAGACTGGATAATTTCTGACTTTATGAATATCAGTGAAGCTGACGGTGCTGCTGTTTCATTTAAATTATCGGCGTTCCATACTTGCTTCAATGTATGCAATGTGCTGATTCTGATATGGTTCGTTAAGCTGATAGAAAAAACAGTCTGCAAGCTTATTCCTCAAAAGGAACAGGAAGAAGAGTATCGCCTGCAATTTATTACTGGTGGTATGTTGTCGACAGCCGAACTTTCTGTTTTGCAGGCTCGTAAAGAAATCAACCTTTTTGCAGAGCGCATCCAGCGGATGTTCCGTATGGTTCGTGATTTGTTACATACGGAAAATGAGAATGATTTTAATAAATTGTTCAGCCGTATAGAGAAATACGAGAATATCAGTGACAATATGGAGGTAGAGATTGCCAACTATCTGAATCAGGTTTCTGAAGGTCGTTTGAGTTCGGAAAGTAAACTTCAGATACGTGAAATGCTCCGTGAAGTAACAGAAATAGAAAGTATTGGTGATAGCTGTTACAACCTGGCAAGAACTATTAACCGTAAGCGCAGAGGAAATATTGATTTTACAGAAAAGCAATATGAGCATATTCATCAGATGTTTGCTTTGACTGACAATGCACTGACGCAGATGATAAAGCTGGTGGAAGATGTGCATCATATCGTAGATGTGAACAAATCATTTAATCTGGAGAATGAAATCAATAACTACCGCAATCAGCTGAAGAATCAGAACATAGTCGATGTGAACAATAAAGAATATAGCTATCAGATGGGTATCCACTATATGGACATTATCGGTGAATGTGAAAAGCTGGGCGATTATGTAGTGAATGTGGTAGAAGCACATTCTGATGTAAAGGAGAAAAAAGCTTGAGAAAATAAATAGAACAGGCTATATATAAAGGGCATCTGCATGTTTTTCAGAACGTGGAGATGCCCTTTTTTTACTCTAGACTATTGTTATAAAAATAATTCAGCAATTTTTCATTAAAACTTCTCGATGTTTTTTAATTTTTTGTACGAATACTCAGGAGATTTGTACAAAAAATGAGCAAGATTTCAGCATGGTTTTCTTGTAGTTTCCGCGACTTATTCTTGATATCTGTCGAAAGAGATTGTTTGACTACTGTTGTTTGCGGTAACTATGTATCGCCCAGCTGTATAAGATTGTTGCAAAGCAGGATAATACACAAAGTTGTTGCACGATATCGCCGATACCGCTCCCTTTTAGATATACCATACGCATCATTTCCATGAAGTAGCGTAGCGGATTGATATAAGTGATGTACTGTGCCCAGTCGGGCATACTGCTGATGGGTGTGAACAGGCCACTCATCAGAATAAAAATAAGCATGCAGAACCACATGACGAACATAGCCTGTTGCATGGTAGACGAATAATTGGAAATGACCAGTCCGAGTCCTGACATGACCAGTACAAATATGAGTGTTGCCAGATAGATGGTGAATATGCTTCCTGCAGGTGTCAGGCCATATACGGCCCATGCAAGCAGCATGCACAGATTCAATACAATAAAGCCTATAAGCCAATAAGGAAGCAGCTTGGAAAGAGTAAAGGTAAAGCGGCTTACCGGAGTGACATTAATTTGCTCAATGGTACCGGCTTCTTTTTCACCAACTACATTCAAGGCAGGCAGAAATCCGCAAAGCATAACCAGCAGCATAGTCATCAGGGCAGGAACCATAAAGGTTTTATAGTCCAGATGTGGATTGAAACGGTACCGGATTGAAGTTACCGATGTAGATTGTGGGTTAAGTATCTGTTGCAGATATGTATTCCCTAATCCTCCTTTTGTTCCATTTACGGCATTAATGGCTACCAAAGCCGATGCCGGACGTCCGTTGACTTGTTCTTTTTCAAATCCTTTAGGAATTTCCAATAACATGTCAGCCTGATTTCTTTCGATGCATTCCACCGCTTTGTGATAAGTATCCGGAAGTGCAACTAACTTGAAATAGGGAGAAGATTCTATCCGGTGTGTCAGTCGGAGAGAAGAAGGGGTATGGTCATTGTCTATGATGGCTATACGTAAGTCTTCTATTTCCAGCGTAGCAGCCCATGGCATCACCAGCATGATCATACATGGGAATATCAGAATCAGGCGGGGCAGGAAACTGTTCCGTATAAGATGCTTGAACTCTTTTTCTATGAGGTATCGTAATATCATATTCTTTATTTACTCTAAGCGGTTTTTAAATATTTTAGAGGTAATACCTATTAGTATCACAGCCATAAACAGGAGTACACATACTTCTTTCCATACATAAGATAGCGGTACTCCTTCTATCATCAGTTGTCTTACCAGTGATACATACCAGCGGGCAGGAATGGCACAGGAGATCCATTGCAGTATAGCTGGCATACTTTCTATCGGGAAAATGATTCCTGATAAAATGATAGTAGGTATCATCAGTACCATTGCCGAGGCTAGCAGGGCAGCTACCTGCGTGTGGGTGATGCACGATATGAGCAGTCCAAGAGCAAGGGTTTTCTGAGAGTTGTATACGCTGTTGCTTTGTGTTTAGTATTTCTACTTTTACAGCATCCACATCGGCATCATTGGCTATACCGTTATTTCGGTAAGCTTCTATATTCTTTAAGTTTCTTTGTAAGTTATCATGGAGCAGAGCGTTCTGATGCAACTGTTCGTTTAAGAGTAATATCCCGAAGAATACCTGATTGACTTGTTCGTTCAGTGCATACATGCTTACGTCCAGTTGATACTTATTTTCTTGCGAAACGGCTTTGATCTCTTTTTTCTGGTGATGAATCTGTCCGCCGTCCCAAATGTTTTGCTGAACTTCTATCAGTGCCTGATACTGGTCTTTGGGCAATCCTTTGATACCTATTCCCGGAATATCTATCGGGAATGTAGTTGCATCGCTCTGGTAAGATGCTTTGCCGCTGATATTGATTTGTGGAAGGTTACCTTTGGATGCGTTCGAAAGATTATATTGTTCAGCAAGTTGAATGAGGTTATATTGTCTGACCAGGGGATAATTCTCTTGTGCAGCATGCCTGCATTCGTCTAGTGTAACTTGTGCCCTTGTGGATATGGCAACTGTAAAAAACATAATGAAGAAAAGAATCCGTTTCATTGTTTGTCGTTTTTATTGTTCTGATACAAAGTTAAATGCTTTCAGTATATACATAAGGCTCCATTGGTTGTTGTAAATGTCCTAATTGTTCGATAATGTGCGAAAAATAGCTTCTTATAGGGCTATATTATTATCTTTGCGGGAAATGAGAATGTTATCATGGAACAGAATAATCTTTTACTCTTAGCTTTAAAGCAGATATTTGAACTTTCCGCTATACCTTGTAATAAATATCGGTTTGTTTCTGCCGAACTGGGTTTTGTCCGTTCAATGAGAGGAGTATTGGAAATTTCAGAGCAGATATTTGCTTTCGGCCAGCCTTATCGTCTGACGGAAGGTCGTGTCTTGTTTATGCATGCCGGGTGTATTCGTGTGCGAGCGAATCTTATAGAATTGACGCTTAAACCTCATCAGTTGATTGTAGCTTCACCAGGTACAATACTTCAGGTAATTGAAATATCGAAAGATTGTGAATTGGAAATGTTTGCCTTTACCAATGGCCTCATGGAAGGTTGGCAAAAAGAAGTATTGTTGCAGACCTTTTTGCAAGGAAGACTTTATGTACAGCTTGATTTACCGGAAAAGGAAGAAAAACGGATTGCTGCCTTTTTCGATTTATTGTGGGATATCGTACACGATAAGCCTTTCCCTCGAGATATGGTAAGAAGTCTTATTTCGGCTTTGTTTCATCAGATAAATATATATCGTATGAGGGAAATATCGGAAGAAAGCGGTCGGCTCACGCGTCAGGAAGAAGTTTTCAACAGATTTTTGTCGCTTGTTAATAAGTATGCCATACACGAAAGAAGTGTAGTGTTTTATGCCGACAGGCTGTACCTGACTCCCCGTTATCTGAGTACATTGATAAAACAGACAAGTGACCGTACAGTGATGGACTGGGTGAATGAGGCTGTAGTGCAAGAAGCAAAATTGTTACTTCGTCATTCTGATAAACTGGTTTATCAGATAGCTGATGAATTGAACTTTCCGAATGCATCTTTCTTCTGCAAATATTTCCGGAGACTGACGGGTAAGACACCTCATGAATATAGGCATGGAAAATAAAAAACACAGGTACAGACTGATAATCATGTCCATACCTGTGTTTTATAAGATGAAATAATCAGTTATTATTTCTTATCTTCTTTTTCGATGCTAACCAATTCTACTTCAAAAATCAATGTAGAGAACGGTTTGATTTTACCAGTTTCACGTGAGCCATAAGCCAGTTCCTGAGGAATATACAATTCCCATTTAGATCCTACCGGCATCATAGTCAGAGCTTCTGTCCATCCTTTGATTACCTGGTTTGCACGGAAAGTAGTTGGCTCTTTACGGTCGTAAGAGCTGTCGAACTGAGTTCCGTCGATTAAAGTACCTTTATAATTAACTTTAACTCTTGCTGTTTCTCCAGGAATTTCACCTTTACCCTCAGTGATTACTTTATATTGCAGACCACTTGCAGTTACTTTTACTCCTTCTTTGCTCTTGTTAGTAGCCAGGAAGTCTTCGTTCTGTTTTTTATAGTCAGCATATTTTGTTTCCAAAGCTTTTTCTTTAATAGCTTCTGCCTTAGCATTTACATATACAGCAGCAGAATCAGGAGCAACGAGTGCCTGCTTCTTTACAGCAGAAACGAAACCAGCCAAGAAGTTTTCTTTGCTTAAGTTCTGTGTAGAGTCGCCGTTGAAGATACGATCGTTGATAGCGTCGAACATATCACCACTTACTTGCTGTCCGATCTGGATACCAGCCATGTAAGCTTTCTGTTTTGCATCTGTCTGTTTCAAACCTTCTTCAATACCTCTGATGAAGTCTGCCATGTGAGTAGAATCGATACCCAGACGTCCCATAGCGTATTCTTGCAATCCTTGTGTGTTGCTGACACCCATCATATAAGAAAGAGTATCAACATCGCTTTTCATGTTTGCCTTTGGGCTCTGAGCTGTACATGATGCCAGTCCAGTTGCGGCTGCAAACATCATGATTAAAGAACTTTTTTTCATTTACTTTATATTTTAAATTATAATTTTACTGATTTGCTTTTGTGTATTAGAGCACCTCTATTAATTCAACTTCGAAGATAAGTGTGCTGTGAGGAGGGATCATTTCACCAGCTCCCTGTGCTCCGTATGCCAGTTCAGAAGGGATATAAAGTTTCCATTTTGCACCTTCCGACATCAACTGCAATGCTTCAACCCAACCTTTGATAACTTGGTTTACTCCAAATACGGCAGGTTCACCACGCTTGATAGAACTGTCGAACAATGTTCCGTCTATTAATGTACCTTCATAGTGACAACGTACGCGGTCAGTTGCTTTAGGCTGTTTGCCGTTACCTTCGGTTATAACTTCATATTGCAGTCCGCTAGGTAAAGTTACTACTTTAGGGTTTTTCTTGTTTTCTTCGAGGAACTGCTTTCCTTTTGCTATGTTTTCAGCATTCATTTTTTCTTCCAACTCAGTGAAATATTTATTCACGATTTCACGAGCTTCGGTGTGAGTGATTGCTGTTTGGTTTCCCTCTAATACGTCTTTGATAGCCTGTGCAAAGTCGTTTACTTCAATGCCGCGGGCACCCATGCTCAGCAGGTTTTGGCCTATACCCAGACCAATGGCGTAACTGAATTTGTCCATGTGATTATATTTATTAGTGTGTAATATTCTTTAAAAGCACGGCAAAGGTATCTTTTTTCTTTGAATATGAGGCTTTTTGAGCGATTAAAAATTCTTATTTTTGTGACTGTATATAAAATGAAAAGAAAATATCTGCCTATGAAAAAGCTGGTGATACTGACTGGAGCAGGGATGAGTGCTGAAAGTGGCATTAGTACATTCCGCGATTCGGGAGGTCTGTGGGATCGTTATCCGGTAGAACAAGTAGCTACTCCCGAAGGATATGCTGCTAACCCGAAGCTGGTAATAGATTTTTATAATGAACGCCGTAAACAATTGCTTACAGTCAAGCCTAACAGGGGGCATGAGCTGATAGCTGAGTTGGAGAATTTTTTTGATGTAACTGTTGTTACACAGAATGTTGATAACTTGCATGAACGTGCAGGCAGTCATCATGTTATTCATTTGCATGGGGAACTGACAAAGGTTACATCTAGTTGGCAACCGAATAACCCGAAATATATAAAAGAACTAAAACCGGAAGAATATGAGGTGAAAATGGGAGATACGGCGGCCGATGGTTCTCAGTTACGCCCGTTTATCGTTTGGTTTGGTGAGGCTGTCCCAATGATAGAAACTGCCATTGACTACGCGGAGCAAGCTGATATTTTTGTCATTATCGGAACATCTCTGAATGTGTATCCGGCAGCAGGACTGTTAAATTATGTTCCAGCCCATGTCTCGGTTTATCTTATAGATCCGAAAGAAGTTGCCATAACTTCGGGCAGGCATGTAAATGTTATTCGCAAGGGAGCCTCCGAAGGAATGTGTGAACTTAAAAAGATGTTACTAAATGAAACAGCGTAAACAATTTCTTTCTATATTTGTTTTCATATTAAAGAAATAATTAATACTAACTTAGAATAAAACGATAAAATTATGAAGAAGTACATTTGCACAGTATGCGATTGGGTTTATGATCCTGAAGTTGGAGATCCTGAAGGTGGCATTGCACCGGGAACAGCATTTGAGGATATTCCGGAAGATTGGGTTTGCCCGGTTTGTGGTGTCGGAAAAGAAGATTTCCAGCCGGTAGAAGAATAATCTCGGTTTGAAATATACGTAAAAAGTTTCGGCTTGTTTGTGGATTTTCCTAAACAAGCCGAAACTTTTTTATTTTTCATATTTTCTAATCAGTGATGGCCTATAAATATATGTTTGTTATATAATTTAACATTCTACGTATTATATCATACAGTTTTATTCGTATATTTGAACATATACAAACTTTAAAAACCTGAATATTATGAACGCAAATCCTGTTTTCAGTTTGCATATCCCAACAAGAATCTTGTTTGGATGTGGTGAGATAAAGAAGTTGGCAACCGAAACACTTCCCGGAAAAAAGGCGATGATTATTATTTCCGGTGGAACTTCAATGAGAAAATACGGATATTTAGATAAGGTAATCGGCTTCTTGACAGAAAATGATGTAGCATCTGTTGTTTATGATAAAATACTTCCCAATCCTATTAAATCGCATGTAATGGAAGCTGCGGCGATCTGTCGGGAACAAGGATGTGATTTTATTATAGGATTAGGTGGAGGAAGTACCATCGATTCTGCTAAGGCTATTGCTGTGATGGCATGTAATGATGGAGATTTCTGGAATTATGTAACAGGTGGAAGTGGTAAAGGACGTCCGGTAACAAAAGCTCTTCCAATTATTGCTATCCCTACTACTGCCGGAACGGGTACGGAGGCTGATCCGTGGGCTGTAATTACAAATGAAGAAAAACAAGAAAAGATCGGTTTTGGATGCAGTCTTACTTTCCCGGCTCTTTCTATCATTGATCCGGAATTGATGATTTCGATACCTCCGCATTTAACAGCTTATCAAGGTTTTGATGCTTTCTTCCATGCTGCTGAAGGTTTTATTGCAAATTGTGCTACTCCAATTAGCGATCTTTATGCTTTAGAGGCTATACGTTTGCTTTATAAATATCTTCCAGTAGCTGTAAACGACGGTAAGAATTTAAAGGCACGTGCAAAAGTTGCTTGGGCTAGTACGCTTGCCGGATTGGTAGAAGCAACTTCCAGTTGTACTTCTGAACATTCTATGGAGCACGCAATGAGTGCATATTATCCACAGTTGCCTCATGGTGCTGGACTGATAGCGCTTAGTGAAGCATATTTCGAAACTTTCCGTAATGATTGTATGAAGCGTTACATGAAAATGGCAGATGTAATGACGCAGCAGAAGAGTAATCGTCCAAGTGACTTTATTGATGCATTGGCTCGTATGAAAAAGGAATGTCATGTGGACAATATAAAATTGAGCGAGTGGGGGCTGAAAGAAGAAGACCTTCCGAAGATGGTTCAGAATGCTCGTGATACAATGGGCGGATTATTTACATTAGATCCACGTCCGTTGACTGATGATGAAGTTTTGAATATCTATAGACAATCGTATAAATAAGTAGTTTGATGTAGATTGTAAAAAATGGTATGTGCAAATAGAATTCTTTTATTCTCTTTTTCACATACCATTTTATTTTATTGAAACATAAGAAGATAATTTTAAAGAGGTAATAAAGCTATTTTTTACAGGTTAGAGTTACTTGTCACAAGTTATCTTTTACGATATTTGAGTGGAGAAACTCCTGTTGCTTTTACGAAAAACTTTCCAAAGACAGACTGATCAGAAAAGTCTAGTTCATCTGCTATTTCCTTTATCCCCATATCAGTAGTATCTAATAGTCTTTTAGCTTCTGTGCAGAGAAGTTCTGATATATGAAAGTGAACTGTATGTCCTGTAATGTTCTTTACGATTCTGGATAGATAGGTTGTTGAGATGTTTAAATTGTTTGCATAAAATAGTATGTCATGGTGCTTTCTGTAATTATGACTTGAAAGTTTTTTGAAATTACGAAATATCTCGTCGGTGCGCTTGATGCAAATTGATACTTCCTGATTATTCTGGCATAGTATATCTGTTATTTGTAGTAATAAAAAATTGCACAAATGACTGATTATACCACTCTTATAGAAACGGAACTGTTCTAAACTCTCAGAAATTAAATGCATTGTTTCTTGTAAGTAACTGAGTGTACTTGTGTTTAGAGAAAGAATGGGTTATTATTTCTTCTGAGTCTTTCTCTTGAAGTTGTAGGCAAGGTGTTGAGGCTGTTTGTTTTAACAGGTTAAAATCGGGGGTAATAGGTAGCGCACATAGAAAGTCGGGTAATATGTGCATCACTTTCATTTCGAAGTCGGACGAACATTCTTTGATATGAATGATGTGTTGGGGAATAATAATAAATATTCCATTTTGACAGATATGATGGGTATTATAGTTTATCTTAAGCTTAATATATCCCTTCGTGCAAATACCGAAAATGAATCCTTTGAATACAAATGATTGTTCGTGCACATTGGGGCCTAATATATCTGATAAGTCTTTGAAGATAATCGTTTCTTTTTCTATGAGATTTTCTTGAGATATCATGATTCTCTTATTTATGTATTTGCAAAAATAAGAATGATAATAAATTTAATGGTGTTTGAGGAAGTTTTATTTTCTAACTTTGCAGCCGTTTTTTAATTAATGGTTATTAATAAGTGTAGATTATGATGATGAAAACAGTCCGAAATGCAATATTATTACTTTGGGGCGTACTTATTTGTTATCCGGTTGGAATGAAAGCTCAAGACAAGTTCGATGCAAGTGTTGGTATGGATTTAGTAAGTGGCTATATTTGGCGTGGTCAGGATTTGGGAAATGTCAGCATTCAGCCAGAAGTGTCGTTGGCTTACAAAGGTTTTTCTCTTACAGGATGGGGAACTGTTGGATTTGATAAAGATGATATAAAAGAGTTTGATCTGACCTTAGGTTATGAAGTGAAAGGATTCAGTTGCTCTGTAACTGATTATTGGACTAATGGTGGACCGGGATACTTCCACTATGGGGCACATAATACGAGTCATACATTTGAAGCGCAGATTGGATATGACTTTGGCTTCTTATCGGTGGACTGGTTTACGAACTTTGCTGGAAATATCGGTTATAAAGCAGATGGAAGTAAAGCTTATGCTTCCTATTTTTCAGTTTCTGTTCCTTTTGTTTTGGGAGGACTAGACTGGACTGTAGAGGCTGGAGCAACTCCTTGGGAAAATGATTTCTATACAGGAGGAGAAAATTCCAGTTATTCGAAAGATATGATAAATGGTTTTGCTGTTTGTGAAGTAGGTATAGAGGCTTCGAAAGAAATAAAGATTTCGGAAAGTTGGTCATTGCCTCTTTTTGCTAAAGCAATATGGAATCCTTCTACGGAAGGGCTTTATTTTGTTGCGGGATTAAGTTTTTAATATGTGCAAAAATCAAATAGCCTCTCAAAAATGAATTTTATGAGGGGCTATTTGTTTTATATATTTTCCATTAAAACAAGGCTGGTGATCGATTTGCTATAGATTCATTACTTCTTGTTCGAAATGATCTTTGTCACCTTTCGCTCTATTGCGTATTTTGCTGCGATAGTTGTAAACAGTCGCTAGTGAATAACCCAAAAAATGGGCGATACGATTGGCATCGGTTACTCCCAAACGTATTAAAGCGAAAATACGGAGTTCTGTGTTTAGTATTTCACCCGGTTTAGGGTATATTTTCCCTTCATCTGTTAGTAATTTATTGAAGTCCTCTATAAAATTAGGGAACAACTCTAAAAATGATTTATCGAATTCATTATAGAAATTCTTCCGTTCGTCACGAAGGAACTGTTCAGAACGTATAGCTTTGAATAGATCATCAATACGTGAAGCCATTGCAAGTTTTTCCAACGAACGGCGATATTGCTCAAGCTTTTCAAGATAACTGACACAACGATCCAGATACCGTGCTATGTATACTTCTTTAATCTTTCCGGTTTGGGCCAAACTTTCGTTGGCTGCTTGCAGTTCTTTGTTGGAAAGGTATAAATGTTTTCGTGTGATAGATAATTTTTTCAGACCATAATACAAGTATGATGCTAGGATAATTAATAGAACGGCTAATATTCCCATGCATACTAAGAGTATGACAACCATTCTTTTTTCTTGAGCTTCTTTTTGAGAATATGCATGGTCGATAATTGGATAAAATTCTGTAACTTCGGCAAAACGCAGACGAGCGTTGCAGGCTACGGCATCTTCCATAGAACAACTTAAGTAGCTATATGCTCTTTTTAAATCGCCATGACGATAGATGAGTCGTGCCAGTTTTTGTAGCGAGGCATATTCTCTGACAGATGTGCTTAAATCAATGATTGCAGTTTGCGCCAGATAATAGATTTGCATATCAGGTTCGTTTTTTACCTCATATGCCATTGATAATGTATAATATATATATGCCTTTTGCCTTAAATCAAGGGACGTAGTAAGCATTTGATTAAGCATGGGAAGGGCTTTATCCGGTTGTGCAGAAAGAATGAATCTCTCTGCTAAAACAATATTGCGATCTACTCCGGAATCGATACTATTCATTATCGAATCACGATATAAATCTGTCAGATGTAAATATTTTTGTTTAGCATCATGTCCTATAGTGTAGTCGGCTAACCATCCGTAGCATGTACGTGCTGTAAAGTAATAGTATATTAAGTTTTTCTTGTCTAATTTACTGGGAGATATTTGTTGTAACTCTGTTAATGCTTCATTGTACATACCCATGACTCCCATGACTTCTGCACGATTGATAATGATTTCGTCATGTAACTCCGGCTTATTTAATAATAGTGCATATTCCGATTTTTTGTTTATATAATACAGAGCTGAGTCTGCTTGATAATGTAAATATAGTCCGAGTAATTCATTACATAGTTTATACTTGTCTTCTTCTGTTGTTGCGTAATGTAGTTGCTGTTTAAGTTGAGATATTGTTGTTTCTCGTTCAGTGCGAAAAGAAGCTTTCTTAGTAATGACTTCATCGAGTTGCTGCAAAACTTTTTCATGATTAGCTTGTTGTGCTTGAGCAGACAGGGTTAATAAAATCATACTGGTTAATAGCCAGATGAATTTATATCTTGCTATGAAAATACGGATATTTTGTTTCATTTGGTGCTATAGCTATGTTTAAAAGTGTATCATAATACAAAATTTAGTGCTAAAACTATTTATATAATTGATATGGTTGTATTAGGTTAAGTTCTTTGTTTTCTGTATTTTATGTTCACAAGGCGTTTATATTTATTTTCCAAATATAATAAAAATATTGTCAAAGGTATACTTTTGCATCGAAAAACATTTCAAATCATATTAATCTTAAATATCATGAAACATACACGGCTTTTATTTATGGTTATCTTTAGTTTTTGCGGTATTTGCCGTGCTGCTGCGACTATAAAGGTAGATAAGATTGCTCCGAGCTACTGGTGGGCTGATATGAAGAATCCTGAGTTGCAGATTCTATTATATGGCAACCATATCTCTTCTTCTGAAGTGTCTTTATCTGGTAAAGGGGTTATATTAAAAGAGGTCGTTAAACAAGATAATCCGAATTATTTACTATTGTATATTGATTTGTCTGAAGCTGAAGCGCAAACCTTTAATATTGCATTAAAAGATGGTAAAAAGAAACTTACGATACCTTATGAGCTGAAGCCACGTGTACGTAAAGGAGAAGATGTAAAAGGCTTTACTTCTGAAGATGTCCTTTATTTGATTATGCCTGATCGCTTTGCTAATGGGAATCCAGATAATGATATTGTTGAAGGAATGCTCGAAAATAGAGTAGACCGTAATGACTCTTTTGCTCGGCATGGAGGTGATTTACAAGGCATTGCTGATTATCTGGATTATATTGCAGATTTGGGGGTAACAGCTATTTGGCTGAATCCAACTCAGGAGAACGATATGAAAGAGGGATCGTATCATGGTTATGCCATTACAGATTATTATCAGCTGGATCGTCGTTTAGGAAGTAATGAGGAATTTAAGACATTGGTTGAAAAGGCACATCAGAAAGGGTTGAAGGTTGTGATGGACATGATTTTCAACCATTGTGGTAGTGAAAATTACCTGTTTAAAGATAAACCCTCTAAAGAATGGTTTAATTTTCACTCGGAATATGTGCAGACTTCATTTAAAACAGCTAGCGTAATGGATGTACATGCCAGTGAGTATGAACGTAAGATTGCTACTGATGGATGGTTTACTTCAGTTATGCCTGACTGGAATCAGCGTAATCGTCATGTAGCACGTTATCTTATTCAAAATAGTATCTGGTGGATTGAGTACACTGGCATTAATGGGATTCGTCAGGATACTCATCCGTATGCCGATTTTGATTTTATGAGTGAATGGTGTAAGGAAGTACTTGAAGAGTATCCTTATTTTAATATCGTAGGTGAAACATGGTTAAATAGTAATGTCTTAGTTTCTTATTGGCAGAAGGATAGCAAACTGGCAGCTCCACGAAATTCCAATTTACCGACAGTAATGGATTTCCCTTTACAAAGTTTGATGAACCAAGCTTTTGATGAAGAAACTGGAGAGTGGGGAGGAGGACTGTATAAATTGTACGACTATCTGACACAAGATATCGTATATGCTGATCCGATGAACCTGCTGGTATTCTTCGATAACCATGATACTTCTCGTTTTGCTACAACTGATGAGAAGGCTGATAACTTGACGAGGTATAAACAGACCATAACATTTTTGCTTACTACACGCGGAATACCGCAGATATATTATGGTACAGAGATTTTGATGACTGGTGACAAGGGAAATGGAGATGGAGAATTAAGAAAGGACTTTCCTGGGGGCTGGCAAGAAGATAAAATAAATTGCTTCGTACCAGATGGACGTACAGCATTGCAGAATGAAGCATTCGATTTTACTCGTAAATTGTTGAATTGGCGTAAGGGAAATAAAGTACTTTCTCATGGTACACTAAAACATTATTCTATCAGTCAGGGTACCTATGTTTATCAACGAGTGTATAATGGCAAGTCTGTTGTTGTAATAATGAATGGTACGGATAGTCCGCAGGAATTGAGTTTAAAACCTTATCAGGAGATATTGCCACAGCCGGAAAGCATAGATTTCTTGAGTGGGAAGCATGTGGCTTTGACAGATAAATTATCTCTGAAAGAACGTGAAATTTTGATTCTCTGTTTCTAATGGATTTATATTTATTGCTCCTGTCTTATGAGTCAATTATCTGAAATATAATTAATTAAATGTTTTGTAGATTTGTATTTTTCATATGAAAGAAATAACAAACTGATAACGCATTTAATTTTGCTTATGACCTAAAAAATTATTAATCATAATACCTTATAAAACTATGAATCTAAAAAGAACCTTTGCCTTTGTAGCTATGTGCTACTGTGCGTTTGCATTGAGTGCACAAAATCTGACTTCACCAGATGGTAATTTAAAAATGAACTTTAGTTTAAACAGTAACGGGGCTCCTGTATATGAGCTTTTCTTTAAAGATAAAGCTGTGATAAAGCCTAGTACTCTTGGTCTTGAACTGAAGAGAGAAGATCCAGAAAAGAGAATCGGATTTGAATGGACAGAACGCAAAGATAAGGAACGCGTAGATGAAAAAATGAATCTGATGACTGGATTTAAGATTAAAGATACACGTACTTCTACTTTCGATGAAGTTTGGCGTCCGGTGTGGGGAGAAGAAAGTGAAATCCGTAATCATTACAACGAACTGGAAGTCACACTTGACCAGCCTGAAAATGATCGTTATATCATTATCCGTTTTCGTTTGTTCAATGATGGTTTAGGTTTCCGCTACGAGTTCCCTCAGCAAAAAAATCTGAATTATTTTGTTATCAAAGAAGAGCATACTCAGTTTGCTATGACGGGAGATCATACAGCATTCTGGATTCCGGGAGATTATGATACACAAGAATACGATTACACAACTTCACGCTTATCTGAAATACGTGGAAAGATGAGTGCGGCTGTAACAGAAAATTCTTCACAGTATGTATTCTCACAGACAGGTGTTCAAACAGCATTGATGATGAAGACTGATGATGGGCTTTATATAAACTTGCATGAAGCAGCATTGAAAGATTATTCTTGTATGAGTTTGAACTTGGATGATAAGAATATGATTTTTGAATCATGGCTGACTCCTGATGCAAAGGGAGATAAAGGATATATGCAGACTCCATGTAATTCGCCTTGGCGTACGATTATCGTAAGCGATGATGCCCGTAACATTCTGGCTTCGCGAATTACCTTGAACCTGAATGAACCATGTAAGATAGAAGATACTTCTTGGATTCATCCTGTGAAATATATTGGCGTATGGTGGGATATGATTACCAATAAAGGTACATGGGCATATACAGATGAATTGCCAAGTGTAAAACTGGGACAAACTGATTACTCACAGACTAAGCCAAATGGAAAGCATTCTGCTAATACGGCAAATGTAAAACGTTATATTGATTTTGCTGCTAAACATGGTTTTGATGCTGTACTGGTGGAAGGATGGAATCAAGGATGGGAAGACTGGTTTGGTAAGAGCAAAGATTATGTGTTCGATTTCGTGACTCCTTATCCAGATTTTGATGTAGAAGAAATTCATCGTTATGCGGCAAGTAAAGGTATTGAAATGATGATGCATCATGAGACTTCGTCTTCTGTCCGCAATTATGAACGCCATATGGATAAAGCTTATCAATTTATGGTAGATAATGGTTATCATTCTGTAAAGAGTGGTTATGTAGGTGACATTATTCCGAGAGGAGAACATCACTACGGTCAGTGGATGGTTGATCACTATTTGTATGCTGTAAAGAAAGCTGCTGATTATAAAATTATGGTTAATGCTCACGAAGCAGTACGTCCTACAGGACTTTGCCGTACTTATCCTAATCTGATTGGCAATGAATCAGCTCGCGGAACTGAATATGAATCCTTTGGTGGAAACAATGTAAATCATACAACAATTTTGCCGTTTACTCGTCTTATTGGTGGTCCGATGGATTATACTCCGGGAATTTTTGAACCTGATTGCAGTAAGATGAATCCGAATAATAAGTCGCATGCACGTACAACTCTGGCACGTCAGCTGGCTCTTTATGTAACTATGTACAGTCCATTGCAAATGGCTGCTGATGTTCCTGAAAATTATGAACGTTTTATGGATGCTTTCCAATTTATTAAAGATGTAGCTGTTGATTGGGATGAGACAAAATATCTGGAAGCTGAGCCGGGAGAATATATAACAATTGCTCGTCGTGCTAAGAATACTAATGATTGGTATGTGGGCTGTACAGCTGGCTATAACGGTCATGTGTCAAAATTATCATTCGACTTCCTTGATCCGGATAAGAAGTATGAAGCAATTATTTATGCAGATGCTAAAGATGCAAGTTGGGACAAGAATCCTCAAGCATATACCATTACAAAGAAAAAGGTTACCAGCAAGAGCAAAATGACTCTGAAAGCTGGAATTGGAGGTGGTTACGCTATCTCTATTAAAGAGATCAAGTGATATCAGGCATTGTTTTATTGTAATATATCAGAGAGGTTATTTTCCTTCTCTGATATATTATACAATCTTTAAGATAAAAAGATAATTGTTTCCAGTAGGTATTTAATATATAGTTCAATCTGCACGTTTATAGATTGTAGCCAAGAGAATTTTCTTAACTTTAAAATTAATAATATGAACAAGAATCTATTTATTAAACACACAGGAAAGTGTCTACTATTGACGATAGTAGGTATGCTTATTTCCTTCCAAGTATTAGCCCAAAACTTGGCGGTTAAAGGGAGTGTTGTAGACAAAAACGGAGAGGCTATTATTGGAGCTAATATTTTGGTGAAGGGTACAACCAATGGTTCAATTACTGATTTTGATGGTAATTTTACTTTGGAGGCTAAAAAAGGTGATATCTTAGTTTTCTCTTTTATCGGTTATAAAAACCAGGAGCTTCCTGCTGCTGCTAATATGAAGGTCGTTCTTCATGAAGATACCGAAGTCTTGGATGACGTTATTGTTATTGGTTATGCTACGGGAAGCCAGCGTACTGTTTCTGGTGCAATCCAGCGTGTCGGACGTGAAGATATGAATGCTGGCGTTGTAACGAATCCATTGCAGGCCATAAAGGGTAAAGTGGCTGGTGTAAATATTCAGAAATCTGGTGGTGACCCGACTGCATCAGCTTCTATTCGTGTACGTGGTACAACTTCTTTGTCTGGTGGTAATGATCCATTGGTTATCATTGATGGAGTTTTTGGAGATTTGAGTATGTTGAATGCTATCTCTCCTGCTGATATTGAAAGTTTTACAGTTTTGAAAGATGCTTCAGAAACAGCTCAGTATGGTTCAAGAGGTGCTAGTGGAGTAATTGTAGTTACTACAATTAAAGGTAAAAATGGTGTTAAGACTTTAAGTTATGATGGTAGCTTTGGTGTGGAAACCGTTTATAAGAACTTGGAAATGCTGGATGCCAATACATATCGTCAGGTTGTGGCTGATAGAGGATATGCCAATGCTTTAGATATGGGATATGATACTAATTTTATTGAAGCAATGCAGCAGACAGGTTATACGCAGAATCATCGTCTTTCTTTTGGAGGTGGTACAGAGTCGTCTAATTATCGTGCTTCTATTGGTGTTATTGATCAAAAGGGTATCATTAAGGATAATTATATGCGTAACTATACAGCTAAACTGGATGCTTCGCAAACAATGTTTAATGATAAGGTAAAAATTGAATTTGGAATGTTTGGTTCTAAAGTTGATAAACGTTACTTGAATGATTATCAGAAGACATTCTATTCTGCAGCTGCATTTAATCCTACTTTCCCTGATTTTGCGAATGAAGATGGATCATGGCCGGAAGATCCTAATGCAAATGAAACACAGAATCCTTTGGGACGTTTGACAATAAAGGATATAGAATCAAATAGCTACATTAATACAAATGCGCGTATAACATGGACTGTAATTGACGGATTAAAATTGAGTGCTTTTGGTTCATATACTTATAATGTAAAAGAAAATTCAAAATATACTCCAAACAATATTAAAGCAGGACAAGGACAGAGTGGTATTGCTGAAAAGTCTGATAACAAGAGTGGTGTGTTGTTAGGCAACTTTACTGCAAATTATAAGAAAGCATTTGGAAAGCATTATATTGATATTTTAGGACTTGCTGAGTTACAAGATTATAAATATACTGGTTTTGGTGCTAAATCAAAGCAGTTTGGTACTAACTTCTTCGAGTATAATAATTTAGGCGCTGGTGGAGAAGTTAAATATGGAGATGTCAGCTCATACTCTAATGGTTATTCAATAGCTTCATTTATGGGACGTTTCAATTATAGTTTTGCTGATAAATATATTGCAACTGTAAATATGCGTGCCGATGGTTCTTCTAAATTAGGAGCAAATAATAAATGGGGATTTTTCCCTTCTGCATCATTGGCTTGGGTTTTGAAGGAAGAAAGTTTCTTGAAAGATGTAGATGTTGTTTCCAATTTAAAAATAAGAACTGGTTATGGTCTTACTGGTAACCAGGATGCCATTAGTGCATATAACTCGTTGAAGTTGATGAGTCCGACAGGTGTAACTACAGTAAATGGCAAGCCTGTTGTTACATACGGAATCAATCGTAATGATAATCCTGACTTGAAGTGGGAGGTAAAACGCATGTTTGATATTGGTATTGATGCAGGATTTTTCGAGGATCGTTTGACTGGAACATTAGATTATTATTATTCAAAGACTAGCGATCTGTTATATAATTATGCCGTACCTGTTCCTCCTTTTGCATTCAATACTTTGTTGGCTAATTTGGGAGAAATGGAAAATACCGGTATTGAAGTTGCAGTGACAGGTGTTCCTGTAAAAACTAAAGATATGGAATTGACTATTTCTGCAAACTTCTCATGGCAAAAGAATAAATTGCTGTCTTTGAGTGGCTCTTATATGGGACAATCATTGAGTGCTAAGGAATACATGAATTTGGGAGGAATGAATGGCGCTGGATTTATCGGAGGAAATAATCAGGTTATTTATCAGATGGTAGGACAACCCTTGGGAGTATTCTATTTACCTAAATGTGATGGACTCATTGATATGAATGGTAATGGTGAGTATACTTATCATATTCTTGACATTGATGGTCAAGAAGGTATAGATCTTTCTGATGGAAAGGACCGCTATATAGCAGGACAAGCTATGCCGAAGTTCTATTTGGGTGGTAATATTAGTTTCCGTTACAAACAGTTTGATATCCAGACTCAGTTCAGTGGTGCGTTTGGGCATAAAATTTATAATGGAACCTCTTTGTCATACATGAATATGAGCTTATTCCCTACTTACAACGTAATGAAAGGCGCTCCTGAAAAGAATATTCATGACCAGACTGTAACTGACTATTGGTTGGAAAGAGGAGATTATGTACATATTGATTATGTAACATTAGGATGGAATCTGAATACTAAGAATTTAAAGAACATTAATTCGTTAAGATTGACATTCTCTGTAAATAATTTGGCTACTATTACTAATTATTCAGGATTGTCACCAATGATTAATAGCTCTACTGTTGGAAGTGATTTAGGTGTTGATGATAAGCGCTTCTATCCGCTTACACGTACTTACTCACTGGGACTTAGTCTTAACTTTTAAATGAATGTTACTATGAAAAGAAAATTATTATATAGCTTTTTTATTGCTGCTGCAATGAGTTTTAGTGGATGTTCTTCTTTCTTGGAAGAAAATCCTGTTGATCAGATGCCGGAAAGTGAAGCCTATAAAAATCCGGAAATGATTTATTTAAATACAGTTGCTAACCTTTATACAAAGATTGGCGCAGATGCAGGAGGAAGTGGTTTGGCTGGAACAGACAGAGGACTTTATGACTTGAATACATTTTGTGCCGATGATGCTATCCTCCCGACAAGAGGTGGTGACTGGGACGATGGTGGATTGTGGAGAGATCTGTTCACTCATAACTGGGGTGTAAATAATGGACTTATCATATCTACTTGGGACTATCTGTATGGAGTGATTGTACAGTGCAATCAATCTATAGATAAATTGACTGAGTTGAAAGAGTTGGATCCAAGCAATGAATATTTTGATATTTATAAGGCTGAAGTCCGGGGAATTCGTGCTATGTATTATTATTATTTATTGGATATGTTTGCACGTGTACCAATTGTTGAATCTTCATTAACTCAGATGAAGGATGTCAAACAGTCAGAACGCAGTGAGGTTTTCAATTTTGTAAAGAAAGAGCTGGAAGAATCTATTCCATTGTTAGCTGACGAAAAAAGTGCTGATCTGGGAGAGTATTATGGGCGTATGACTAAGGCTGTTGCTTACTTCCTTATGGCTAAGTTGGCTTTGAATGCTGAAGTTTATACTGATAACGACTGGACAGACCAATCTCGTCCTGATGGAAAGAATATTAAATTTACAGTGGATGGCACAGAAAAAAATTGCTGGGAAGCTACCGTCGCTTATTGTGATAAAATCAAGGAGTGTGGATATTCTTTAAATCAGGGAACAAATGGATTCCTTTCTAACTTCGTAGTTAATAATGAAGGATCTAAGGAAAATATTTTTGTTATTCCAATGGATCCAACCTTGTATAAAGCTCGTAATATGTATCTGGTACGTTCACGCCATTATGATGTTGGTAAAGCATTAGGATTTGGTAATGGAGGTTGGAACGGATCTGCTGCTACTATTGAAGCAATGAAAGCATTTGGGTACGGAACTGCAACTCCTGATCCTCGTTTGGAATTAACTTATTATACAGGCCGGGTTGTTGTAAACGGGCAAGAAGTTATTAACAGTGAAACTGGAAAACCTTTGGAATATTTACCAATGGCAATCAGGCTTCAATTCGATAAGAGTGATACTAGCATGAAGATGGCTGGAGCACGAATGTATAAGTACGCAGATGATCCGACTGCAACCGAAGATGGACAGTGTCCTCATAACGACTGGGTATTGTTCCGTTATGCAGATGTTGTATTGATGCGTGCTGAGGCTTTGATTCGTAATGGTCAAAGCGGACAGGCTGATTTAGATGAAGTCAGAAATCGTGTTGGAGCACCTCATGCAGATGCTACTTTAAGTAATTTGTTGAAAGAACGTATGTTGGAACTGGCATGGGAAGGATGGAGACGTCAGGATTTGGTTCGTTTTGGTAAGTTTAATGATGCTATAACTGATCGTCCTAAGACAGAAGCTTATTTACAAGTGTTCCCGATTCATGCTAACACTTTGGCTGTCAATCAGAATTTGACACAAAATCCGGGATATTCAAAATAAAGAAAACCTTATAGAATAAAGAAACATATGAAAACATATTTCAAATATATAGCATTGACCTTATTGCTTGCTTTGGGGCTTGTAAGTTGTGAAGATAATGAAAACTGGCGAATTATTCCATATGAACCGGAACCTGAGGCTCCGGTTGATGGGCCTGAACAGTTGTATGTGGTTGGTGCTCACCAAAATTGGGCTCCAGATGCAGCTGTTATAGGAAAACTTTATCCAATAGACGCTATGGGTAATTATGCCGGATATGCTTATTTGAACGGTGAATACAAATGTACTTCACAGCAAAATTGGAGTGGCCCTAATTATGGAGCAGGTTCGACTGAAGGAACATTGTCGACAGCTGAGGATGCTGGTAACCTGACTGCAGAAGAAGGGTATTATTATCTTACTTTTAATATCAAAGAGCTTACATATACAGTTCAGCTTGTAAACTTTGGTGTTATTGGAGATGCTACTCCTGGTGGCTGGAATGAAGATACCGATTTAGTTTATGATCCAGCTGATCTAAAGTTGAAAGTAGATATGACATTGACAGACGGTACGATTAAGTTTCGTGCAAACGATCAGTGGGATGTTCCTAATGGAGATTTTGGTGCAGGAGATAGTGAAGGCAAATTGGCTCCAAAAGGAAATAACATTAGTGTGACGGCTGGTGATTATCAAGTGGTAGTAGATCTTTCGACTCCGGATTATACTTATGAATTGATAGCTAAATAATTAAATTAATATTAGGAGTGCGTCGATAGGGCTTTGCCAGATTGTACGCACTCTTTTTTTCTTCTATCTATGAAAAACTATATATTGACTTATATATTGTTAGCACTGGGGTTTATTACTTCATGTAGTGATACCGATTCGAATACTTTGCCTGGTGGTGTAACAGATAATTTGAAAGAAGGCTTTACTTATTTACCGGAAACTCCCGATGCTGACCAGCCTCTCACGATTACATTTAAGGCGTCACCGACTTCTGCTTTATATGGATATGTTGGTGATGTATACTTGCATACAGGAATAGTAAGTGAGGGAGTGTGGCTGTATGTGCCTGCAGATTGGAATGAAAATATTGAAAAGTGTAAGTTTACTAAAAGTCAAACTGAGGCTAATGTATGGACCATTACTCTTTCTCCGTCTATTCGGGAATGGTTTGCTTCCGGTACAACTCCTGTTGAACAATTGGGAATTATCATTCGTAGTGCAGATGGTAGTAAAAAAGGTATTGACAAAGATCAGTTTGTGAATGTTACGGATATGAAATATCATGGATTCGTTCCTGGTAAGGTTCAGGAGAAATCACTTCCTTCAGGGGTGCAGGAAGGAATTAATTTGGATATAGATAATTGTACCGTGACATTAGTTCTGTATGATAAAGCAACTGATGGAAGTCATAAAGACTATGCGTATGTTGTAGGAGATTTTAATGAGTGGACATTGGCTAATGATGAAACATCCCAGATGTATCGTGATGAAGCAACAGGATGCTGGTGGATTACAATTTCTGATTTAGATCCTGCAAAGGAGTATCGTTTTCAGTATTATGTAGGGACTTTAACAGGTGATGTCATGCGACTGGCAGATCCTTATTCTGAAAAGATACTGGATCCGGATAACGATAAATATATTGCAGCATCTACTTATCCGGTTACAGAAAGGCAATATCCTGATAAAGGCATAGGCATCGTGTCTGTTTTTAAGCTACAGCGAGAAGAATATAGCTGGATAAATACAGATTTTAAGATAAAAGATGCTGATAATCTGATGATTTATGAAATGTTGTTACGTGACTTTACAGAAAGTGGTGATTTGAATGGAGCTATACAAAAGTTAGATTACTTACAGGCCTTAGGCATCAATGCCGTTGAGTTGATGCCTGTACAAGAGTTTGATGGGAACAATAGCTGGGGGTATAATCCTTGTTTTTTCTTTGCATTGGATAAGGCTTATGGTACAAAAGAAATGTATAAACGTTTCATTGATGAATGTCATTCTAGGGGAATAGCTGTTTTGTTTGATGTCGTTTACAATCATGCCACGGGAAATATGCCATATGCAAGACTATATTGGAACAATTCCAAAGGATGTCCTGCGGTCAATAATCCATGGTTTAACGAAGCAGCACCACATCCATTTAGTGTTTTCAATGATTTTAATCACGAGTCAGAGTTAACACGTCGTTTTGTAAAGCGCAATCTTAAATTTCTTTTGGATGAATATAAAATAGATGGATTCCGTTTCGATTTAACAAAGGGATTTACAAATAAGACAAGTAATGAAGGTACTTCCGGAAATTATGATGCTAGTCGTGTAGCCATTTTAAAGGATTATTATCTGGCTATTAAAGAAGTCAATCCAGACGCTATTATGATTTGCGAACATTTGGCAGGTATTGAGGAGGAAAGCGAATTGTCACAAATAGGAATGAAGTTATGGCGTAATATGAATAATGCTTATTGTCAGTCTGCAATGGGATGGAGTGAAGGAAGTGGTTTTACTGGACTTACTACCTTTAATACGACTATGAAAGAAGGTGGATGGGTTGGTTACATGGAAAGTCATGACGAAGAGCGGTGTGCTTATAAACAAACCCAATGGGGAAATGGATTATTACAAACCGATTTGTCTGTACAGATGCAACAACTAGAGGCAAATGCTGCTTTCTTCTTTATGGTATCAGGACCTAAAATGATCTGGCAATTCGGAGAATTGGGATATGATATTTCGAGAGATGCTAACCAGCAAGGAGAAGTTATTTCTGGTGAAGATCACAAGACAGATCCTAAGCCTGTTTTATGGTCTTATAAAGATATACCAGAAAGAAATGAATTATATACCACTTATAGTCGGTTGTTAGCATTGCGTAAGGCATATCCTGATGTCTTTGGCCAAAATGCCTTTAAGGAATGGAGGGTTTCTGATAATGATTGGAATGACGGACGCTATATCCGTTTGGAAACTGTTGATGGTAAACAACTTGTTGTCGTAGGTAACTTTACTGACCGACCTGTTGATATGCAGTATGTATTCCCTGTAACGGGAGAATGGTATAACTTCTGTAAAGAAGGAATGCCAGAAATCATTACGGCTACACATTTGGAGGTTCCAGCACACAGTTTTGGCTTATATACGAATTTCTCTATTCCTGTAAAATAGTGCAAGAAAGGGAACATATCGTTTACGGCTTTAAAGGTATGTTCCCTTTTATTGTGTGTATATTGTTATCTTGCTTGACTTCTAAATTCTTTGGGTGACATTCCTGTATTTTTCTTGAAAAAGCGACTTAAGTATGACTGATCGGGGAAGTTGAAATGCTGTGCTATTTCGGTAACCGATAAATGTGGGTCATCCAATAACACTTTGATTTCGGCTGTTAATTGCTCATCGATCAACTGTTTGGGAGTTCTTCCGTTTACATATAAAGCAATAATCTCATTCAAATATCGTGATGTGATACATAGCTTGTCGGCATAAAAAGCTACCTGATGCTCTCGTGTACTATATTCTCTTACAAGTTGCAGAAACTGATAATAGAGAATCTGTTTGCGACTGTATTGTTTTTTCACAGCCAGTTTTTCCTGAATAGTATTGAATAACCACATCAATAGACTTTGTAGAAAGTTATATTCCTGCTGTTGGCGGAATTGAGGTGTATTGTCCATGAATTGCATTTGTGCCATGTCCATCCATAAATTTATTTCTTTCCATGTCTTTTGGCTTCGTTCGTCCTCTGTATGATGATAACAGGGATGTTCATGTGTATAATTATAATAGGGAGTATCAATTGGTAGTACTGCTTTTAGAAAAACCTCTTGTGGAAACATCAGAATACGTGCTTTAAAGTCGTACGATGATTGTACCACTTGTATCAGGCTGCCAGTCAGAAAGATTAACTCAGTCTGTTCTTCGAATATATATTGTTGTACACCAGTCGAAATAAGCGCTTGTCCGTGTGTACATATTAAATAGATACCACATTTAAAGTGACATGGCTTTTGTTTGAGCTGGGCCAGATCAGTTTCTTCGTATAAAATATATCGTGTGTCTGACGGTAATGAATATGGCATGAATGACTTCTGTTTTATACCGCAAATATACTTATATTCTCTGATGAAATATACATATGTTCCTAAAATGAAATGTTTTGTACTTTTAAAGAAATAAATCGTTCTGTGAGAATGGCGTAATTTTGCAGTCGAAAAAATGAAGGTAAAAAAGATGATAACGACGAAGAAACAAGATTCAAAGCTATTTATACTGATATTTTTAGGCATGTTAAGTGCATTTGGTCCTTTTGTTATGGATATGTATCTGCCTACATTGCCTGCTATGTCCGATTATTTTCATACAACTTCCTCTATGGTTCAGCTGGGACTTACTTCCAGTATGGTAGGACTAGCTATTGGTCAATTGATTTTTGGTCCGTTAAGTGATAAATATGGTCGTCAACGTCCATTGATAATTGCTTTATTCTTGTTTCTGTTTTCTACAGTCGGATGTATTTTTTCGCAAAATATCATGCAGTTTGTGGTATTGCGTTTTGTACAGGGAGTAGCTGGAGCTGGTGGCGTAGTTCTTTCTCGTTCGATAGCTACTGATAAATATTCAGCACGTGAATTGGCTACTATGTTAGCTATAATCGGAGCTATTAATGGTATTGCTACGGTAGCTGCTCCGATAGCAGGAGGAGTATTGGCAGAGGGTGCAGGATGGCATGGCATCTTTTGGTTTTTATTTTTGTTGGGAGGCGTATTGCTGTGCTGTAGTTTTCGTATGCAAGAATCGTTACCTGCACATCGCCGCCCGGAAGTGAATTGGAAAGGTATATGCCGAAATTTTGGTACAGTATTGAGTAACCGCCGATATTTATTTTATATTCTGCAATATGGCTTTACGATGGGAGTACTTTTTGTAAATATTGCTTCAGCTCCTTTTATTATGCAGCAGCACTATGGATTATCTCCTATGATGTTCAGCTTGTGTTTTGGAATCAATGCTATCGCTATGGTTATTTCTTCTACTATATCAGTTAAGCTTCCTACTATGGAACATGCTTTGCATATCGGTAGTAATGGCATGCTGGTCGTTTCTGCTTGTCTGCTTGTTTGTCTTTCACTGAATTGTAACTTTTGGATATATGAAATATTGATTTTCTGTTTACTTGCTATGGTGGGTATGAGTTATACTGCATCAAATGCTTTGGCAATGGATTGCGAACGCAGATATGCTGGTATTGCTTCTGCTCTGTTGGGAGCTATTGGTTTTCTGTTTGGTGGATTAGTCCCTCCTTTAGCAGGTTTAGGCGATATGATGTACACGGCAGGAGTGCTGTTCCTGGCTGGAGCTGTCTGTGCATATCTCTGCGCAAGATATGCGATGCCAGTTCGAGAGGGTGAAAAAAATCTGTTGTATCGCATATGTTATGTTATGATTCATTTACCCTATACTATTATAAATAGAAAACGTGGATAAAATATTTAAAGCTTGTTCCGACTCCGAAATTCTTTGGGTGACATACCTGTGTTCTTTTTGAAAAAGCGGCTCATATTGGCTGGCTCTTGAAAATTGAATAGCTGAGCTATTTCCATTATAGACAGACTAGGATTACTTAATTGTACTTTTAACTCGGCTGTGAGCTGTTCGTCTATAAGCTGTTTGGGTGTACGTCCATTAGAGTATTGAATAACGACTTCGTTCAGGTAACGCGGTGTAATACAAAGTTGGTTAGCGTAATAGTTTATTTGATGTTCCTGAGTACTATGCTCTCGTAATAAGACCATAAAACGGTGATACAATATTTGTTTTCTACTATACTTGTTATGTATGGAGAGATATTGTTGTGGAATCGTATTGAATATCCACATAAACAAACTTTGTAGAAAATTTTGTTCTAGTTGCTCCCGAAAATATTTGGCAGGGTGACTGAAAAGAAGTTCTGCCATATCCATCCATTGATTTACTCGTTTCCAGCTTGCTAAACTTGTATCGTTTGCTGCATGGTTAAAGTAAGGCGCTTCACTCATGTAGTTAAAGTAAGAAGTGTCAATAGGTAAGGCTGCTTTTAGAAAAATATTTTTAGGAAATAGCAACATTCTTACCTTAAAGTCAGGAGAAGGTTTGATGACTTCGATAAGACTTCCTGCTAGAAAAATCAGTTCCGATGTTTTACAGAAATCATATTGTTCTACTCCTGTAGAAATAATACTTCTGCCGCTTATGCAAAGCAGTTGTATACCACACTCAAACCGAAAGGGGCGTTTTGTGAGTGAAGATAGATCGGTTTCTTCATATCGCATAATCGATGTATCAGAAGGAAAAGAAGATATCATGATAGTGTTCTGTTTATGTAGGCAAATGTAGTAATTTGTTGGTGAAAAAACTGCCTTTGTTCCTAAATTGATAGGTTTTGTGCTGTAAAACGCTGATATGTATGTTGAAAAGTTCTTTATTTTTGCAGCGGTAAAAAATAGAGTAAAATGAAAGGCAAAAAGAATTCAAAAGTATTTATACTAGTGTTTTTAGGTATGCTTACAGCATTTGGACCATTTGTTACGGATATGTATCTGCCTACTTTACCAGCTATGTCTGAATATTTCCATACAACTTCTTCGATGGTACAGTTAGGTCTTACGGCAAGTATGATTGGACTTGCTGCTGGACAGTTGCTTTTCGGACCATTAAGCGATAAATATGGTCGTCGGTTGCCACTTATTATATCAATGACTTTGTTTGCTGTTGCTACTATTGGATGTATATATTCTTATACTATAATGCAGTTTGTTGGTTGGCGCTTGATACAAGGTATAGCCGGAGCAGGAGGTATTGTTATTTCACGTTCAGTTGCAGCTGACAAATACTCTGGACGTGAGTTGGCAAAGATGCTTGCCTTGATTGGTGCCATTAATGGGGTAGCCCCTGTAGCAGCACCTATGGGAGGAGGATTTCTAGCTGGAAGTGTGGGTTGGACTGGTATTTTCTGGTGCCTTTTTGTATTAGGGATAATATTGCTTTTGGGTAGTATACACTTTGAAGAGTCGCTTCCGGTTGAGGATAGAAAAGAGAAAAGTTGGAGGTCTGTTTTTCGTAGCTTCATCGATGTTCTTCGCAATTCTAGTTATGTGTGCTATACGTTACAGTTTGGTTTTGCACAAGGAGTATTGTTTGCTAACATAGCTTCGGCACCGTTTATTATGCAACAACATTACGGATTTTCTCCGTTGATGTTTAGTATATGTTTTGGTATCAATGCCCTATTCATTGTTATATCAGCAGCTTCGGCTATCAAGTTTCGTCGGCTGGAACAGGCTTTGCATTATGGTAGCACTGGAATGGTCGTCGTTTCTGCATTGCTTTTAGTAGCGTTAGTTTTAGATTGCAATTTTTGGATATATGAATTATTGTTGATTGGTCTTTTGTCAATGCTTGGACTTACTTTTACAGCTTCCAATACATTGGCCATGGATTGCGAACACAATAATGCAGGAATGGCATCGGCATTATTGGGAGCTTTAGGATTTGCTTTTGGAGGAATTGTTTCACCATTGGTAGGTCTTGGTAATATAATGGTTTCTACAGGAATAATTTTTCTTATGGGTTCTATCTGCTCATATGTCTGTACGCGTTATGCTTTGCATAGAAATCTTAAAACAGTATGTCAACGTTCGTGAAAGATATACTTGGAGGGTATAAAAATATCAAAATGTTGAGTGTGGAGAGAAAAAACGAGAGAAATATTTGGAAGATTAGAAAGATGTTCATATCTTTGCACCGCAATTAAGGAAAAACATATTCCTGATAGTAGTTGCCCAGATGGCGGAATCGGTAGACGCGCTGGTCTCAAACACCAGTGGAGTAACATCCATCCCGGTTCGACCCCGGGTCTGGGTACAGAAAGAAAGGCTAAGTAATTGATAATTCATTACTTAGCTTTTTCGTATGCTCGGCATGAGTATTAGCTAACGGGTGCAAGTCCCCAATGAGCCCTAATAGCGGGTCAGTAGAAATTTAGTGGGGATTATTTTTTATACTCGTAAAGTATTGCTTACTTCGCATTATGAAAAACGATTATTTGAATATGCTAGCCAGCCTCGTGTTGCCGGCTCAGATATTAGATTACTTTCTTATCTCTGGAGTTGAACAAACCTCTCAAGAGATTCATATTAGTCTGGATGAAAAGATGAATTCCAAGTTAAGCAATGACGAACATTTTGAATCCAAAGGTTTTATGGAAGCTGTTAATGTGACAGACTTTCCCATACGGGACCATAAGGTAATCCTCAAGATCAGACGTCGTCGTTGGACGGACTTGCGCACAGGTAAAAGTTTCAGTATTCCCATCGACCTCGATGTTGTAGCCAAGGGAACCAGATACTCCAAAGAATTTGGGGCTTTTTTAAAAGAAACGTATGGAGACATCCCCAGTGACCTGCCGTACGCTTGAGGAATTCTATCATATAGATGGTCATACATTTGAAAACAGTACAAGGAGGTTCTCAGCGGATATCGTAATTGGGAACAGTTATCCCATGCCGGTGAATGGATGCTGTTTCCGGAAAATATGGGACCGTATCTGGCGATTGACGAGACCTCACTCTCTAACGGTGAACTTTACACCTTTGTAACCAACCGTGATGCCTGTACGAGAGAGTGCTCCCTGGTAGCTGTCGTGGCAGGAACTAAATCAGAGGATGTAATAGCTGTGCTGCAACGAATTGACGAGGAAAGCCGTTATGCCGTTAAAGAAGTGACACTTGACCTTTCAGACTCCATGCGCAAGATTGTACGGACTGCATTTCCTGAAGCCAGCCGTGTGATAGACCGTTTTCACATTCAGAGATTAGCTTGTGATGCCGTGCAAGAATTACGCATCAAACACCGTTGGGATGCCATACAGCAGGCCAATGAGGAAATGGAAGAAGCTAAGCGGAAGAACGAAGATTATGTCCCATACCGATATTCCAATGGCGATACCCGTAGGGAATTACTTATACGCTCCCGGTATCTGCTTTTCAAGTCAGCTGATAAATGGACAGAAAAACAGAAGCAAAGGGCAGCAATCCTATTTGAGGAATACCCTGACATCAAAAAGGCATACGGTTTGTGCCATTCCCTGCGGATGATTTTCTCTAAGAACACCATAAAGGACGCTGCACGTCTGGCTATGGCACGATGGTATAATAAAGTAGAAGAAGCAGGGATGCATTCTTTTAATGTCATTGCTGCTACTTTCTATGAGCACTATGATGAAATACTGAATTTCTACAACCATCGTTCTTCAAATGCGATGGCAGAATCGTTCAATGCAAAAATTAAACTGTTCAGAGCAAATCTAAGAGGCGTAGCTGATAAGAAGTTCTTTTTATTCCGCATTGCGAAGCTATATGCGTATCCCCACTAAATTTCTACTGACCCAGAATATCAGCAAATTACAAAGAAGATAAAACAAAAGCGACAAGCAATTTTCACTGCTTGTCGCCTTATGTCGGAATGAGGCGACTCGAACGCCCGACCCCTACGTCCCGAACGTAGTGCGCTACCAACTGCGCTACATTCCGAATGCAATTTTTCTTATTTGCGGTTGCAAAGATATGTATATTTTAGGAACCAGCCAAATAAATAAGTGAAAAAATGGATAAAAATATTTTGATTCATTTTATAATGGAAAAATATTTGTAAACTTCAAAACTTTGCTTACCTTTGCAACCGCAAACGAGAAAGATTGGTGCCATAGCTCAGTTGGTAGAGCAAAGGACTGAAAATCCTTGTGTCCCCGGTTCGATTCCTGGTGGCACCACCTGCAAAACTCCGAAATGCTTCATTATCAAGCGTTTCGGAGTTTTTCGTTTTAGCAGATAGCGCTGAGTTACCTATAAGGTAATCATCTGAAACTGTTTAAATCGCCTTGATTAAATACCATTAAAGACTTCCTTTTAATCTTCAAACCGATTAAAGCGGGTCAGTAGAAATTTCGTGGGGATTATTTTTTATACTCGTAAAGTATTGCTTACTTCGCATTATGAAAAACGATTATTTGAACATGCTAGCCAGCCTCGTGTTGCCGGCTCAGATATTAGATTACTTTCTTATCTCTGGAGTTGAACAAACCTCTCAAGAGATTCATATTAGTCTGGATGAAAAGATGAATCCCAAGTTAAGCAATGACGAACATTTTGAATCCAAAGGTTTTATGGAAGCTGTTAATGTGACAGACTTTCCCATACGGGACCATAAGGTAATCCTCAAGATCAGACGTCGTCGTTGGACGGACTTGCGCACAGGTAAAAGTTTCAGTATTCCCATCGACCTCGATGTTGTAGCCAAGGGAACCAGATACTCCAAAGAATTTGGGGCTTTTTTAAAAGAAACGTATGGAGACATCCCCAGTGACCTGCCGTACGCTTGAGGAATTCTATCATATAGATGGTCATACATTTGAAAAACAGTACAAGGAGGTCCTCAGCGGATATCGTAATTGGGAACAGTTATCCCATGCCGGTGAATGGATGCTGTTTCCGGAAAATATGGGACCGTATCTGGCGATTGACGAGACCTCACTCTCCAACGGTGAACTTTACACCTTTGTAACCAACCGTGATGCCTGTACGAGAGAGTGCTCCCTGGTAGCTGTCGTGGCAGGAACTAAATCAGAGGATGTAATAGCTGTGCTGCAACGAATTGACGAGGAAAGCCGTTATGCCGTTAAAGAAGTGACACTTGACCTTTCAGACTCCATGCGCAAGATTGTACGGACTGCATTTCCTGAAGCCAGCCGTGTGATAGACCGTTTTCACATTCAGAGATTAGCTTGTGATGCTGTGCAGGAATTACGCATCAAACACCGTTGGGATGCCATACAGCAGGCCAATGAGGAAATGGAAGAAGCTAAGCGGAAGAACGAAGATTATGTCCCATACCGATATTCCAATGGCGATACCCGTAGGGAATTACTTATACGCTCCCGGTATCTGCTTTTCAAGTCAGCTGATAAATGGACGGAAAAACAGAAGCAAAGGGCAGCAATCCTATTTGAGGAATACCCTGACATCAAAAAGGCATACGGTTTGTGCCATTCCCTGCGGATGATTTTCTCTAAGAACACCATAAAGGACGCTGCACGTCTGGCTATGGCACGATGGTATAATAAAGTAGAAGAAGCAGGGATGCATTCTTTTAATGTCATTGCTGCTACTTTCTATGAGCACTATGATGAAATACTGAATTTCTACAACCATCGTTCTTCAAATGCGATGGCAGAATCGTTCAATGCAAAAATTAAACTGTTCAGAGCAAATCTAAGAGGAGTAGCTGATAAGAAGTTCTTTTTATTCCGCATTGCGAAGCTATATGCGTATCCCCACTAAATTTCTACTGACCCATTAAAGCGCCAATAAAAAAAGGCCAGCACTCACACCCTTCTTATTCGTAGTACATTCTTTTCCCTCTCGTTCCGAAAGCATCATAGAAGCACAATCCCGTAAATTAGGCACACTACCTTGAACGTGCATCATAAACAAAGAAAACACAATAACCCCAATGACACGATGACACTTTGACCTTATTGAACTTTTTGACCTTTTACCCTTTTTCCACATTATAAACCATCACACCTATAACCGAAGAACCGAGAGCTACATACAACCTTATATTTATAACCGTCAGCCCATAGAACACCGAACCCATATACAAGGCTATCTAGATGAGCAAAGATACCAACAACAAGAGCAACAAGTATCTTGGTCGTCAGATTGATTGTTTTCAGTTGCTTCAATTCATTTATCCCTCAAACAGTGCTATCTAAGGTTATTGAACGCTAATACTTAAGTTATTTATTCTGTGTTTCTTATGCATTAAATACCCATACAGCTCAAACACAATCAAACATTAGTTAATTAATTCACATTACTTTATACATTTTTCATCAGGTAAACAGGTAAAATACATCACAACAAACCACTACTTTTGTATTCTGTGCCTATGTAACAAAACCACTTCCAAGAACAATATCTATACCTACGGCAAGACTGATGGCAAGAAGTTCAAGCTGGCCGAAGTGAATCTATGCCTCTGTTTTGAAACGCATCCGGTATGCCGGTAGTGAGACGGACATTTTTTTGCTGATTACAAGCAAAATATTCCACTCTACAGCAGGTAATTAAGGATTATTATCCTATCTTTGGATAAGATAGAATGCCGTTCTGCGATTACAACATAAATATGACAACAATGGGAAAAGAAGCAAGTCTAAATGAACTTAGGATTTCTAATGAGGAATATGAGGCTCTAACGAAGTGCCAGCCTGAAGTAAGATATCAGTATACGCTCAAAAGAATTGCTGATACTGAAACAATGTGGTCAATAGTTGGAGATAAAAACTCCTTTGCGATTCAGTCTTTTGGAAAAGAACGACTACTTCCGATATGGTCTTCCAAAGAATATGCTCAAGCATTTTGTATGAAAGAGAATGCAGATTGCGAAAGTATTGCTATAACTCTTGATTCTTTTGAAGAATCTGTAATAGATTATATTTGTAAGGAAGAACTTCTTCTTAATGTTTTTCCGACAATACAAGAGCCTGTTGGCAAAATCGTAGGATTGAATACATTTGCAGAAGATTTAAGTGAAATTTTAGAAGACTACAAATAGTATAGCTTCCTGCTGACATACATGTCGATTCTTAAAGATGAGCTAACTATCCCATAAAGGCGATGCTTGACTTCTTATATAGGCAGTAGCAACTTGAAACTATCATTTATTACACAAAATAATGAAAAAGTGGATAATAATAACCGGCTTGATAGTTTTGTCTGTGATAAGCTATTGGTTTATTGATAGCCGAATCATTGATTATACTGATGGTGCACCTGTGAAGTACATGGAACTTTCCAAGGAGATACAAGATAGCCTTGTATGGCGGGGGAAACATGATGGGTGTGTTTTGATAGAGGATACTGTAATCGTAAGATATAAGCCCGTGATTTGTTTTGATTCGGATTATACGATGTTGTATTTTGATGTTGGACCATGGACTTTTGCTCATTTCCTGAAGCGTAACAGCGATGGGAAAATATGGAAATTTAAAGGGATATACAATATCCCCAAGCCTATAGTCACCATTGGAGACACGCTTTATGTTCCATCAGAATATAATATCAACTCCGGTGGCAGAGTAGATGACAATGCGGTTTTTTACCGACATATTCTAAAATAAATGATTGTACAGATTTGTTGCATTTTTATAACAGCTCAGTAATAATGAAAGAATAATGCTATGGATTCAGTCTTTAATCTCAATGGATTGGGAATCAACAATGTTGCATACTCCAAATGTGAGGCACTTAGGATGATAGGTTGCTTCGAAGAACAAGGCATTCCAGTGCTGGGTGGAGATGTATTCCTTCTCAAGGATAATATTCCAAGTCTCACTTATGACAATTGGTATTGTGATAAGAATCCTCAAGAATCGGATCAGGAATACGTTATCCGGAGTTGTAAAAAAGCTTATGAATATGTAAGCACTTATAACTCTGCTGATTCCAACAAGGTGTTGTTCTCTCTCGTACATTAAAATATAAAATGAGTATGAAAGAAATATAGAGAACTTTGTATTGGTGTTCTATCTAAGCAGAACGACTTAGTAGTTTCAGCCAATAACTTAGTTGAGGTCTACTAGCAGTATCATTTCTAATTTAATAAATGTTTTCAAAATTAAGAGTATATGTATTATAAATTGTCACCATTAATAGATAACAAGCATAAATATCCCCAAGTTGAATGTTTAACTCCTTTCACAGCTCAGCTATTGAGTCCATGGCATAAGTTTGGCGAAGCTCCAAAATTAGAGTTTAAGCTTCAAAAAGGAGCAAAACTATCAGATCTTCTGAGTACAACAAGTGGCCCAGCATGTGATCTTCTAATTAGCCCAAAGTTCTTTGACGTACTTTCGCAATTTAGAATGTTAGATTACCAAGATTTTGAATCAATCATTCTTTTAAAGGATGAAAAAATTATCTATAATTGGCTTCATTTTTATGGACCTAATATTATTGAATATATAAATTTTAAAGATTCGGCTTTTATAGAAACTGAATGGACTTTTCCAAAATGTCCGATTGAAATAAAATCGTTTGAGCATTATTTATCGTTGAAAGAAAAAGACCCTTCAGGCGCCTTTGGTGTTGGAATTGATAAGATTGTATTTAAAGAACATTTCAATATGGATTTATTTTTTATATTTCCTTTTGATTCAACAATATACATGTCAGAAAGAATGGCTATTAATATAATAGCCGAGAATTTATCTGGCATTTACTTGGAAAAGACAACAAGAATTGTAGAATAATGAACTTTATGTGAATACCGAACGTTTGATGAACGATAAACATAATAAGGCAGATTCAGGCGAAAGCAAGCTTCGCTAAGACAAGATAAACAATTCCGCAAGGATATAACTTCCTTCACGTATGATGCACTCGGCAATGTGCTGACCAAGCAGACAGCCAACCTTGCCAAGGAAGGCAAGTCCATCACCTACGACTACGATTATCACCGGCTGACGGGCATTAACTATCCCGACCACCCGGAGAACAACGTGAAGTATTACTACGGCGGACGCAACGCCTCGCAGAACCGCATCGGTCGCCTGATGCTCCGTGAGGACGGAACGGGAGCCATCGAGTACTTCTACGGCAAGATGGGCGAAGTCACCAAGACTCGCCGCACGCTGATTGTGCCCAACCAGGCGATTGCCACCTATGTGACACAGTGGACCTACGACAGCCACAACCGCCTCCTGGAGATGATCTACCCGGACGAGGAGAAGGTCACTTACTCCTACAACCTCGGCGGTCAGCTGGAAAAGGTACGCGGCTACAAGTCCTACGGCTATGACTACGTGAACCGCATCGGCTATGACAAGTTCGAGCAGCGCACCTATCTGAAATACTGCAACGGTGCGGAGACCTTCTACACCTACGAGCCCGCACGCCGCAGGCTGCAGAACCTGACGGTCAACGCAGGCGGCAAATCCATCATGGACAATGGCTATACCTACGATGCCGTAAGCAACGTGCTCAGCGTTGCCAACAAGGCCGCACTTCCCGAAAGCGGAAAGGCGGGCGGACAGATGGCGCATGCCTATACGTATGACGCGCTCTACCGTCTGGCAAGTGCTACGGGAACCTATGCCGGAGCGGACAGCAAGACCGCTTCCTACCGACTGGAGATGGGCTACGACAACATGCACCGCATCGTGTCGAAGAAGCAGCATCTCACGCAGCAGGGCGTGCAGTTCGACGGTAAGCTCCATGTGGGCTATGACCTGGCCTATACCTATGGCAAGACTGAGGGCAAAAAGTTCCAGCTCGCAGAAGTGAAGGATGCGAACTACCGCACGGAAGAGAATCCGGATTCCGTGGCAAAGGTGGACAACAGCCACACTTACACTTACGATGCCAACGGCAACCTGGTCTATGTCAATACAGGCCGCATCAAGCAGGACGGCACATTGGATTCAACCGCAGCCGAGCGCAAACTACGCTGGGACGAGGAGAACCGCCTGACGGCTTCCGATGACAACGGCTTCGTGACCAACTACTGGTATGATGCCGACGGTGAACGCACGGTGAAGACCTCCGGTGAGGGTGAACAGCTCTACGTGAACTCCGAGTTCGCGGGCGGACGCACCAACACGGCGAAGTTCTCGCTCTACGTCAGTCCTTATCTGGTGGCCAACCAGGGCGGACGCTACACCAAGCACATCTATATCGGCTCGCAGCGCATCGTTTCCAAGATTGGCGACTTCGCCTCCTACGGTTCCGACCCGAGACGCATTCAATATGCCGGCAGTGAGACGGACGGACTTTCTGTTAATTACAAACCACGGCTCTTTCATTTAAGCTTAGATAAAGGCACATAATTCCCCCACCCACTTCTTATGGGAAGTAGGGATTTTGTTATGATTGATACCCAAAACGTTACGAATCCTCTGAAATTACAAATTATCTCATTTTTGATCCAGCATATGTATCATTGCGGTAAAGTCCAAAGAAAGTTCTCTAATAAGTTCGGCCGTTCCCTTAGCCTTGTCGGAGAGCTTTTTCCTTTTACCTTTCCATATAGAAAGTATTGCCAGTACTATCCTCTGTATCGTGTCAAGGTTTCTGGCGGACCTTGCACTATTCCGCCTGATGAAGTCCTGCCTCAGGTTGCGGTCAAGGTCCCAGTGCATGCTTTCTATTGCCCAATGCATTCTGGCTATTGTACTCAGCCGCCTGGCACTTCCGTGAAAACTGGAGACATAGAACCTCCTCTCGGAAGATTTCTGACCATCAGATTTTCTCTCCGTTGCAGTCCGTATTTCGACAACCGTCAGATTTCCATTCCACTTTTTCCTGTCCGTAATCAGGTCATTTCCACGAAAGATACGGCATACTCTGGTCTCTATTCTGCCATGTTCAAGAAAAGGGCCTTCCGAATATACATCCACAGGCTCTGCAAGTTCGACATTGTCCTCAACCCCATATCGCAGAGTTCTCTGGTTTGCCTTCAGCTCGATAAGGAAATCACCGCCTTTTTCCCGGATTTTATCTATGATGGCTTTCTGGAAGGACATGGCGTCTGCCGTAACTATGCATCCTGACACATCCACCTTGTCCAACAGTTTGGGTACGGAAGTTATCTCGTTGCTTTTTTCTTCACACATGTCCGTGGCAAGGGTGAAACCTCCTTCAAGGGAATAGGCGGATACGATGTCGGGGGTGCGTCCGTTTTCAAGTACCGTCCCTCTCATTGCCTTGCCGTCAATACAGAGGATGTCTCCGGCACAACCGACAAGCTCATCATGGAAGGTGGAGGTAAATTCAGACATCCGCTCAGACATGGCTTCATCATCAATATGTTTGAATATACGGCAGAGCGTAGGTTCAGAAGGCACACCGTCCAACAAAATTCCTAAAGAGCGGAAGCGTTTCAGATTACGCTCGCCGAATCTGATTATATCCGGTCTTGTCATACACTTGCCCAGCCGTCCGAGTATTACAAGGAGAAGAATATCTTCCAGCTTGTATTTGTAGTTTCCCTTGTCTGTCCTGCGGTAATCCGGCACTGATTTCACAAATTCTTTCAGATGTTTCATTATGCTGCCACGACGGCAGAATGCATGTTTCTTTTTTATATATTAGACATGCAAAATGTTGCATATCAGCAAAATAAATCTTATTTTCGCATAGCGAAAATTAAGGCGGAAATCAAAAAACGACCTCTGTCGCATTTGATTTCCGCCTACAAAAATAATTTTATATGAACGATAAAAAGAAACACCGGAAGCGGTGCTTCCTGCATCGCTGTGCGCAAAAATAATGGTTTTTCGGAGAATAACAAGGATTATAGAGGTTGTTTTAAATGAAAGAGCCGTGATTACAAACAAAAATATTCCGCCCAACAGCAGGTAATTAAGGATAATTATGCTATCTTTGAGGTGCCGTACAACGGAACGGACAACAACGACTATGTGGACGGACAGGGATTCTGTTGCGACGACGGTTCTCCCGAAGCGGCGCAGGCCCGTGCCCTGGCACTGGAAAACAACTTCCAGGATCCGGACGCATACGAGAAGTTGCAGTTCTACTACCATCCCGACCACTTGGGTAGCAGCAGCTACATCACCAACTTGGACGGTGAGGTGGTTCAGCACATCGAGTATGTGCCGTTCGGCGAAGTGTTCATTGAAGAGCGGAACAGCATCTGGAATACACCTTATCTATTCAATGCGAAGGAATTCGATGAGGAGACGGGACTGTATTACTATGGTGCAAGGTACTATGACCCGAGGCTGAGTTTGTGGATTTCTACGGATCCATTGCAGGAAAAATATCCTCACATAAACAGCTATTGTTATACAGCTAATAACCCTGTATTATTTGTTGACCCAGACGGTAAAGCAATAGTTAAAGGTGCAGTAGCTGCATTCAAGTATGCTAAGCGAATATGGAGTGTATATAAGAAAACTGGTAAATTAACCCCATCAAATTTGAAAAAAGCAGGGTTAGATGAGTTTTTAGATATTGCAGGAGATATTCAAACGATATTTACTGGTGATGCTACTACCCTAGATAAAGTTGGTGCCATAGCAGACTTAATTATAGGCACAGACTTTAATAGTAAAGGTAAAACAACTGTAAGTAATTTATTGGGGTTAACTGAATCTACGTTAGGAAAAGAAAAAGGTTCTTTATCTGGTACAAAGAAGGCTCTAGGCATAGCGAAAAGCAAATTGGGTTTAGATAGAACAGAATCTTTGCCTAAAAATAAAGCTAAATTTGGAAGTCCATCAAGAGGAGATAAAAGAAAAGGTTATCGCCTTGATCCAGCTCATCCAAATGCTACACCTGGCAGTGGAGAAGAGTATCCTCATATAAATTATTGGGATTATACAAATGGCAAACGTAAATCTGGTGGAATTAGTGGTGCTATTCCTATTAAAGAATGATTATGGATGATTTTAAAATAGATATATTTGAGCAAGAAACAGGTAATTCATTCCCTTTATTTTACACTCTTAATAAAAAAGAAACCTGCAATTTATATAATCATTTTTGCGATAAAATGAATATTAAAGAATTACATGTTTCTTCCTTTGAACTGTTTCAAAGAAAAGGAGTTCCATTAAATGATTTTAATGCACTTAATGAAGAATTCAAATTTATGAATTTGCTCTCCTTTTTAAAAGTAAATTGTGATTTTATCTTTATAAATTGGGATAATTTCCAGACAATCGATAAAATGTGTACTCAAGATTTTTCGAATTATTTTTATGATATATGGTTTCCTAGTTCTGATGATATATTATTATTCTCTTTTTATATGGATTTTATTATCATGATTAGACATGACGGAGTTATATATTACATCAAATAATTCCTAAGAACCTGTTTTATGGGCTGTGTCGTAATTCGGATTTACGGCGCAGCCTCTGTTTTTTGTACGCTTTGTGTTTTTTCAGGCGGCAGTTTTTTGTGGACTTTCCCAAATTATTCGATTTTTTCAGACGCAAAATTTCGGAATATTGAATATAGATGCAAACTGGTGAGAATGGGATATTTCCTCCGATTTGTGGTCGTTTTGCCATTTTCTTGAGCATAAATTTCTTG
>NZ_DS981495.1 GCF_000154845.1 Phocaeicola coprocola DSM 17136
GGAAATATCGAACAACCTCTGTGAGCAAAGGATGAAACCTGTAAAGCTGCTGCTCAAGAACTGTATGAACATCGGCAGTGAGGATGCAGCAGGAAACTCGGCATTCATCTTTTCTCTGATAGAAAGCTGCAAGCTTAATGATATAGCCCCTCAGGATTACCTGAAGCACTTGTTTGAATGTATTCTTCATGGTAAGGACTGCGACAAGAAGGTCCTTCTGCCATGTTTTTATAAATCGGAATGTTAAAACTAAACTATTTTCTTGCGGACATTTTTATTTTATCGGCTGAAAAACAGCCGATAAAATTGTCGTGGCGGAAAATAGAATGGTTACAGTTCCAACATGTCCTAAAAAACCTCCGTTTTCAAGTACTCTAGTAGTATTTGCTAAATCTGTTTTTTTAATAGGCTTAATGCTTTTTATGTCAGTGATTTTTATAGAGCCAAATACTTGTTTTACAATAATAGTTTCCTTTTCAATATAGGTACAATAAGGTGTTTTTAGAATAAAAAGGATGAAAAGCCCAATTGCTAAAATTGTAGGAATAGTAGAATACCATTCGTGTGCATTGATAACATAAGTTATCATGAAATAAATTCCTATTGCGCACAATATTGATATTGTAATAACAGTTTTATCAGGAATAAAAAAAAATTTCATTTTTCAATATTTTTATGATTAATAGTTCCTTCTAATACTTCATGAATGGTTTCTTGCTCTTCTTTTGTTAAATTATTAATATTGGCAATATCTGTGGCTAATTTATTAATAGCATTGTGTAAGTTATTTGTGATATCGTATGTATGTGTATCGTTCCCTCGAAGTCGCCACGGCTTTATTACATTCTTTTCGGTAACTTGTGTTTGATCTAGTTTTGAGCTGTTTCTAAACTTTTACCCCAATGACCATTGGATACAATTCTTGTCTTAAGACCAAGATTAGTACAAAAACAAATTGCGGATATCAAGTCGTCTTTTAATAAGGTACATTCTCCACCTGTAAAGACAACAACTTTTATACTAGGGGAAGTGGCTTTACAGGTGGATATATATTCTTTTATTTCTGAGATAACATTAATCTAGGATATTGTGTACTACAGTTGAAGCAGCAATTTTCACATGCGGCAATTTATATGTAGTTATAAGTGTTAATATTGAGGATTTATTATGTCCATATGAATAGAGAATAGTATAAAATAGATTAATGAATCAATGATTGTGAAAAAATTAAGGAAGCTGTAATTTCAGCTTTACGAATTGTTTGATGAATTCAACAGTTCCGTCAATGCCTAAAACCGAAGAATCGATGCAAAGGTGATAGGTTGCAGCTGCTCCCCATGTCTTATAGCTGTAGTAGTTGTAATATGAAGAACGTTTTTTGTCTGCTTTCTCCATCAGTTCTTCTGCTTTTTCTGCACTGATGTTATGCAGTTTCATCAGTCTTTCAATGCGCGCTTCGGGAGAAGCTGATACGAAAATGTTGGCACAACGCGGGAAATCGCGTAAAATATAATCTGCACAGCGTCCTACAAACAGACACGACTTTTGTTCTGCCAGATGACGTATCACATCACTTTGTATCTTGAACAACGAATCGTTGCTTAAATAAGAGTTATATGGATAAGCTCCTTCTGTTATAAAAGGAAAACGTGTTCCGAACAATCCTCCCAAGATGCTTTGCGAAGCTTTCTCGTCTGCTTTTTCAAAGAACTCTTTACATAGTCCGCTTTCTTTAGAAGCCAGATTGATCAGTTCTTTATCGTAGAAAGCTATACCTAAGTCTTTAGCCAGTTTTTCACCAATTTCCTTTCCGCCGCTGCCCAGCTGACGTCCGAGGTTAATTATATAGTGATTGTTCATAATTGAATGAGGTTTGGTTTGTAAGGCAAATATAAATAAAAATTTTTGCTTTTAATTTATTTCTGCTGCCTTTTGCTTGAATTGCTTAAACTGGTTGTATAGCATAAATCCTGCAATCAGGCTGGCTAGGATATCGGATATCGGCATGCTGAACCAGATTCCGTCTGCTCCCCAGAATAAAGGAAGTATCAGCAGGCATGGGATAAGAATCAGCACCTGTCGGCTTAATGAAAGGATAATGGCCTTTTTTGCCATTCCGATACTCTGGAAGAAGTTGGATGTCACCATCTGGAATCCGATAATCGGGAAGAACATGACTGTTATTCGGAGTCCCCGTGCGGACAGTTCGATCAACTTGCTGTCGGTTGTAAAAGCCGATACAGCAAGTTCCGGCATCAGTTCTCCTACCAGAAAACCGCTGGTGGTGACAATCGTAGCTGCTATGACGGTCAGTTTCATGACATGGTTTACCCGATGAAATTGACGTGCCCCGAAATTGTATCCGGCAATAGGTTGCATACCTTGGTTTAACCCCATGACAATCATTACGAAAAGAAATACAATTCGGTTTACTATACCGAAGGCTCCTATGGCAAGGTCGCCGTCGTACAGTTTCAGCCCTTTGTTGATCAGAATTACTATCATACAAGAGGCTACGTTCATGAAGAAAGGAGCAAGACCGATTCCGATAATATTTTCTACCAACACGCCTTTCAATCGGTAAATACCGCGGCGGAAATGTAAAAGTTCGTTTTTATTGCAAAATATTTTAATTAGCCAGCATAAAGATATAATCTGTGCCAGAATGGTTGCTATAGCTGCTCCACGTATTCCCATACCGAATCCGTAAATGAACAAAGGGTCTAATAGGGTATTGATGACGACGGTCAGTATGGTTGCTGCCATTGCCTTTTGCGGATGGCCGGCAGAACGCAGTACGGAGTTTAGTCCCAGATACATATGAGTAACTACGTTTCCGAGAAGAATGGTTACCATATAGTCGCGTGCATAGGGTAGAGTAACTTCACTGGCTCCGAAAAAGTACAGGATAGGATCAAGAAAAGCAAGTGTCAGTATCGTAAACAAGATACCGATAATCAGGTTTAGGGATACTACATTCCCTAAAATCTGTTGGGCTGTGGAATAATCTTTTTGTCCTAACTTAACAGAAACAAGGGTAGAGGCTCCTACACCTACCAGTGAACCGAAAGCAGCAGCCAGGTTCATCAGAGGGAAAGTAATGGCAAGACCCGAAATAGCCATGGCACCTACTCCATGTCCGATAAAAATACTGTCTACCATGTTATAAAGTGAAGATGCTGTCATCGCGATAATGGCCGGAATGGCATACTGCGTCAATAGTTTGCCGATGGGTTGGTTTCCCAGTTCGGTTGCTGTTCCTTTTTGTGTCATAAAACTCTTTTTACGATTAAATTCGCGGTAAAGGTACTTAAAATTCCATACAAGGAAAAAACTTTCTTTATCTTTGCATCATCGAAAGTGTCAGATTTTATGGAACATTCATCTTTATCTTTGCAAGAACTGAACTCACTGGTACGCAAAAGTATTCGTACTTGTCTTCCTGATACTTATTGGGTACAGGCGGAGCTTAGCGATGTGCGGGCAAATTATTCCGGCCATTGTTATCTGGAGTTTGTGCAGAAGGATGCAAAAAGCAATGCCCTGATTGCGAAGGCAAGGGGGATTATCTGGAGTAATGTATATTATCAGCTGAAAGCTTATTTCGAACGGGAAACCGGTCAGGCATTCGTTTCGGGTATTAAGGTATTGGTGAAGGTCAGTGTCGATTTTCATGAACTTTATGGATATTCGTTGACCGTAACAGATATAGATCCTACTTACACGCTGGGTGATATGGCACTTCGCCGGAAAGAAATTCTGAAACGTCTGGATGAAGAGGGTGTCCTGACACTGAATAAGGAACTGGAATTGCCGGAACTTACACAGCGTATCGCGGTTATATCTTCGGCTACAGCAGCCGGTTATGGTGATTTTTGTAATCAATTGGAGAACAACGCCTTTGGCTTTGCTTTCCATTCTCGATTGTTTCCGGCAGTCATGCAGGGAGAAGCTGTAGAAAGTTCTATTATTTCTGCTCTGGAACGGATCAATGCAGAATGCGACCGTTGGGACGTCGTTGTCATTATCCGTGGAGGAGGGGCTACATCCGATTTGTCCGGATTCGATACGTATGAGCTTGCTACACACTGTGCACAGTTTCCATTACCTGTCATAACCGGCATTGGTCATGAACGTGATGATACGGTACTCGATATGGTATCGCATACACGAGTTAAAACTCCGACTGCTGCTGCCGAGTTTCTGATAAATCATTTGAGGCAGACAGCAGAACGCCTTGAACGCTATACACAATTTATCTATCAGGAACTGCCGGTTTTGTTTACTCGTAAAAAGGAACAGTTTGAGCATTGGGTATCTCGCATTCCTGTACGGGTACAGATGCGCCTCCAGCATGAACATTTCCGTCAGGAAAGACTGACCAAGCAGATACAGATGGGATGGCAGACACGTTTCCTGAAAGAAGAACACCGGTTGCAGATTGACCGTCGTATAGCTACGGCTTTGGAGGTGATTCTACAACGGGAAAAGCATCGTCTGGCACTGATCGAACAACAAGTCAAGGCCTCTTCTCCGGAACTGTTGTTAAAGAAAGGGTACAGTATTACCTTAAAAAATGGGAGAGCGGTAACGGATGCAACACAACTTCTTCCCGGTGATGAAGTTGTTACTAAAGTAGCGAAAGGAGAATTTAAGAGTAAAGTGATATAATTATGGCAACAAAAAAAGAAACTTATACCGAAGCAATGAAACGCCTGGAAGCTATCGTGGCACGAATAGAAGGCAACGAACTCGATATAGACGAGCTGGGCGATAATCTGAAAGAAGCTCAAAAACTGATAAAGTATTGTCGGGATAAACTGTATAAAGCAGATGCTGAAATCAAAAAGATGCTCGATGAGGGTGATAAAGTGGAAAAAAGCTGTGATTAAGTTGGATTTTGCAAATATAAACTTTACTTTTGCTTAAATACTTGTAACGGAATGTAAAACATAAACATTATATTAACAATGAAAGAAATAGATTGGTCTAAACTGTCTTTCGGCTATATGAAGACAGATTACAATGTACGTTGCTACTATCGCGACGGACAATGGGGTGAACTGGAACTTTGTTCGGAAGAAACATTGAATATTCATATGGCTGCTACTTGTCTGCATTACGGACAGGAAGCTTTCGAAGGATTGAAGGCTTATCGTGGAAAAGATGGAAAAATCCGTGTATTCCGTCCGCAGGCTAATGCAGAACGTCTGCAAAGTACTTGTAGAGGTATTCTGATGCCGGAACTGTCGACTGAAAAGTTCTGTGAAGCTGTACGTATGGTTGTAAAGGCAAACGAGCGTTTCATTCCTCCTTATGAAAGCGGTGCATCTCTTTATATTCGTCCGTTGCTGATCGGTACGGGTGCACAGGTAGGTGTTCATCCGGCAAGCGAATATCTTTTTGTCATTTTCGTTACTCCGGTAGGTCCTTATTTCAAAGGTGGTTTTGCAACCAATCCTTATGTTATTATTCGTGAGTTCGACCGTGCTGCTCCGCTGGGAACCGGTACATTCAAGGTCGGTGGTAACTATGCTGCCAGTCTTCGTGCCAATAAGATGGCTCACGATGCAGGTTATGCCAGTGAATTTTATCTGGATGCCAAGGAAAAGAAATATATTGATGAGTGTGGAGCTGCCAATTTCTTCGGTATCAAAGATAACACATATGTTACACCGTTGTCTTCTTCTATTCTTCCTTCTATTACAAACCGCAGCTTGATGCAGCTTGCAGAAGATATGGGTATGAAGGTAGAACGCCGTCCTATTCCGGAAGAAGAACTTGCTACATTCGAAGAAGCAGGTGCATGTGGAACAGCAGCCGTTATCAGTCCGATTGAACGTATCGACGATTTGGAAAACCATAAATCGTATGTCATCGCAAAAGACGGTAAGCCGGGTGCTATCAGTGAAAAGCTTTACAACAAACTGCGTGCTATCCAGTATGGTGATGAAACAGATCCATACGGATGGGTAATGATTGTAGAGTAAATGAATTATTAACCTTTAAAATCTAATACTATGTTAAAACTTAATTCTGAATTGCGCGCAGCTTCACGTACTACACTGTCGGGTAACTGGACGATAGCTGCACTTGTTACGTTGCTATATTTACTGATAGCAGGAGGTGTTAGTTCTATTCCTAAGGTGGGAACTGTTGTTTCACTTATAATAACGTATCCGCTTGTGTATGGATTTGCCATATTGTTCCTCGACTTGTTCCGCGAAGGAAAACCGCTTGAGATTGGAAAACTGTTTGATGGATTCAAGGATTTCGGAAGAATTTGGGGTACGGGTATTTTAGTTGCTATTTATACGGTGTTATGGACTTGTCTGCTGATTGTTCCGGGTATTATCAAATCGTATTCTTATGCTATGACTTATTATATATTAAAAGATGAACCGGAATTGAAATACAATGCTGCTATCGAAAAAAGTATGAGCATGATGAACGGTTATAAGATGAAGTTATTCTTGCTTAATTTGAGTTTTATCGGCTGGATGATTTTATCTGTATTGACTTTGGGTATCGGATTACTGTTTTTGCAGCCTTATATGTCTACTGCACGTGCAACTTTTTATGAAGATCTGAAAGCAGAATTGAGCGGTAGAAACGCCAGCGAAGAAGTATAATACGGATAGTTGTAATCATTGTATATATAACGGGCAGGCAGAGAGGTTGAAATCTCTGTCTGCCCGTGGTGTTTTCTGTAGTAAATCTTTTTTGTCCGTTCCGGTGAAAAAACGTAACTTTGTGCCCAAAACAAGAAGAACTCAGTAAAAAATGGGAAAAGGAAAGCTGGCAAAGTTTGCAGATATGGCGGAGTATCCGCATGTGTTCGAATATCCATATTCGGTGGTAGATGATGTTCCGTTCGAGATGAAAGGAAAATGGAACAAGGATTTCTTTAAGAACGATAATCCGATTGTATTGGAATTGGGGTGCGGTCGCGGTGAATATACCGTGGGACTGGCACGACGTTATGCCGACAAAAACTTTATCGGAGTAGATATAAAAGGTGCACGTATGTGGACAGGAGCTACCGAAGCCTTGAATGAAGGATTGAAAAACGCTGCTTTTCTGCGTACCAATATCGAAATTATCGACCGCTTCTTTGCTCCGGGAGAAGTGAGTGAAATCTGGCTGACTTTCTCTGATCCGCAGATGAAGAAGGCTACCAAGCGACTTACTTCTACCTATTTCATGAACCGTTACCGTAAGTTTCTTGTGCCCGACGGACTGGTACATCTCAAGACCGACAGTAATTTCATGTACACTTACACCAAATACATGATAGAAGCCAATAATCTGCCGGTAGAGTTTATCACCGATGACCTGTACCATTCGGGTATGGATGATGATATTCTGAGTATCCGTACCTATTACGAACAGCAATGGCTGGATCGTGGCTTAAATATAAAGTACATCAAGTTCCGTCTGCCTCAGGAAGGAGAGTTGCAGGAACCGGATGTAGAAATTGAACTGGATGATTATCGCAGTTACAACCGCAGCAAACGCAGCGGGCTGAAAACAAGTAAATAATAATAATAATAATTTGAGATATTATGACACTTTATCCAAAACTTATTCTTGATGCGCTGGCAACGGTGCGTTATCCGGGAAATGGAAAGAATATTGTAGAAGCCGAAATGGTGGCCGATAATATTCGTATTGACGGGATGAAGGTGAGCTTCTCATTGATATTCGAGAAACCGACCGATCCGTTTATGAAATCGGTAGTTAAATCTGCCGAAACTGCTATTCATACTTATATATCAAAGGATGTAGAAGTGACGATTGCTACAGAAAGTCGTCAGGCTGCCCGTCCGGAACCGGGAAAGATGCTTCCGCAGGTAAAGAACGTGATTGCCGTTTCTTCCGGTAAGGGTGGAGTAGGAAAGTCTACCGTAGCGGCCAATCTGGCAGTAGCACTTTCGAAACTGGGTTATAAAGTAGGTTTGCTCGATGCGGATATCTTCGGACCTTCTGTACCTAAAATGTTCCAGGTAGAAGATGCTCGTCCTTATGCTGAAATGGTAGATGGTCGTGATTTGATTGTTCCGATTGAAAAGTATGGTATCGAACTGCTTTCTATCGGCTTCTTTGTCGATCCGGATCAGGCTACTTTATGGCGTGGAGGTATGGCTAGCAATGCCTTGAAACAGCTGGTCGGTGATGCCAAATGGGGCGATTTGGATTATTTTATTCTCGATACTCCTCCGGGAACAAGCGATATTCATCTGACTTTGCTTCAGACGTTGGCTATTACAGGAGCTGTTATCGTCAGCACTCCTCAGCAGGTTGCTCTTGCCGATGCACGCAAAGGTATCAATATGTACATGAACGATAAGGTAAACGTACCTATTCTCGGACTGGTAGAGAATATGTCGTGGTTTACTCCAGCAGAGCTGCCTGAAAACAAATATTATATTTTCGGAAAAGAAGGAACAAAGAAACTGGCCGAAGAACTGAATGTTCCGTTGCTGGGACAGATTCCTATCGTACAGAGTATCTGTGAAAACGGAGATAAAGGTACACCGGTTGCGCTGGATGAAAACTCTGTGACCGGACAAGCTTTCCTTGAACTGGCACGTAACGTTGTAGCACAGACTGAAAAGCGTAATGCCGAACTAGCTCCGACTCAAATTGTAAAAACGCATAAATAAGAATATCTTTATAACAGATATTGAAAGGAAAACACCATCTTTTGCATGTGCAGAAGATGGTGTTCTCTTTTTAGAGGTATGGTGTACTGAAAACATCAGCATGTTTTTGAAAAATATGGGCAAAAGTTCTGTAAAACATCAGCATCTTTTTGGGAAAACATGAGCATCTTTTAGAAGAAACATCAGCATGTTTTTTTAACGTGTATGAAATCAGTTGTGGATATGAGGTATTTTGCAATGTCAGCACCCTCAAGAGCTAGTAAGTTTATTTTCCGGTCAAGCCCTCCTGCATATCCCGTCAGGTTACCGTTACTTCCTATTACACGGTGGCAAGGAATGATAATACTGATAGGGTTGTGTCCTACTGCTCCTCCTATAGCTTGTGCCGACATGCTTGAAATACCTTTCTGTCGGGCTATTTCTTGAGCAATATCTTTATAAGTAACTGCTTCTCCATAAGGTATTTGTTGCAGGATTTTCCATACAGCAATTCGGAAGGGTGTGTCATTCAGCTGGAGAGCAGGTGTAAAGTCAGGTTTCTTTCCACTGAAATAGCAATCCAGCCATTCGGATGTTTGGTGAAAAACGGGAAGATCTTTTTCTTGAGTGCAATTGGCCAGCGTACGTGCAAAAAACTTTTGGCCTTCGAACCATAAACCGGTGAGGCATGTTCCGTTACTGGCTAAAGTGATCTGTCCGAGTGGAGAATTATAATGGCTGGTGTATTCCATAGATAGAAAAGCAGAAAATAAAAAGAAGAGATAAAACAATCTTCCCTGTTACGTGGCGACAGAAGATGTTTTATCTCTTCGTGTATAATGAATGGAATTGGTTTCTTAGATGTTCTTTACTTTAATCAAGTATTCGGCAATCTGTACAGCATTCAGCGCAGCACCCTTCTTTATCTGGTCACCAACAATCCAGAATGTCAGACCGTTTTCGTCTGCAAGATCCTTACGGATACGTCCTACATATACAGGATCTTTACCTGCGAGGAACAACGGCATCGGATATTCTTTCTTTTCAGGATTATCCATCAGTACCAGACCCTCTCCTTCAGCAAAAGCCTGACGAGCTTCTTCTACAGAAACCGGACGTTCTGTTTCTACCCAGATGCTTTCTGAGTGAGAACGAAGAGCCGGAACACGTACACAAGTTGCACTTACTTTTACGTCAGAGTGCATGATCTTACGTGTTTCGTTGAACATTTTCATTTCCTCTTTAGTATAACCGTTGTCGGTAAATACGTCGATTTGAGGTATCAGGTTGAACGCAAGCTGGTAAGCGAACTTTTCAACAGTTACAGGTTCGCCGGCAAGTACCTGACGGTATTGTTCGTAGAGTTCGTCCATTGCAGCTGCACCAGCTCCACTGGCAGCCTGATAAGTAGAAACATGTACACGTTTGATATGTGACAGTTTTTCGATAGCCTTCAATGCTACCACCATCTGTATAGTAGTACAGTTCGGGTTAGCGATAATACCACGCGGACGGTTTAAAGCGTCTTCAGCATTTACTTCGGGTACTACCAAAGGAATATCAGCATCCATACGGAATGCACTTGAGTTGTCTATCATTACAGCGCCGTATTTGGTGATAGTTTCGGCAAATTCCTTAGAAGTACCTGCTCCTGCAGAAGTGAAGGCAACATCAACACCTTTGAAGTCATCATTGTGTTGCAGCAGTTTCACTTCGATTTCTTTTCCGCGGAACGTGTATTTTCGTCCTGCACTGCGTGAAGAACCGAATAATAACAATTCGTCTATCGGAAAATTTCTCTCATCAAGCACACGCAGGAACTCCTGTCCTACTGCTCCGCTTGCACCAACAATAGCTACTCTCATTTTCTTTTACAAATTCTTAAACTGTTAATACTTACATTTTCTTACTGTGCAGACTGTTTTATCTTCTCTTTGTTAAGAAACTTATTTGTTTTTGAAACGATGTGTTTCGTCTGCCAATATTTCCGATTGCAAAAATAAAACATTCTGAATTATTAATACGGAAAATAGGAAGTTTTTTTGTATTTTTGTTTCTAAAATGAAATAGTAACGCCTATTTATGAAAGAAGTGCTCGATTTTGTAAACTTTGATTTTCATCTTCCTGTCACCGACCCTACGTGGATTTTTTTCCTGGTGCTGGTTATTATATTGTTCGCTCCCATTGTTTTGGAACGGTTGCGTATTCCTCACATTATCGGTATGATTCTGGCGGGAGTCGTTATCGGTGAGCATGGATTCAATATATTGGCACGTGACAGCAGTTTTGAGCTGTTTGGCAAGGTGGGACTTTATTATATCATGTTCCTTGCCGGACTCGAAATGAACATGGAGGATTTTAAGAGCATTCGTGTAAAGGCTACCGTGCTGGGACTGCTGGCTTTTATTTTTCCGTTGGGAATAGGTATATGGACCAATCTTCACCTGCTTGGTTATAGTCTGGCTACTTCGGTTTTGCTGGCCAGTATGTATGCGTCGCATACGTTGATTGCTTATCCTATTGTAATCCGCTATGGCATTAACCGTCAGCGGGCTGTAAGCATTGCCGTGGGAGGTACTGCTGTGACAGATACACTGACATTGCTGGTTCTGGCAGTAGTGGGAGGTATGTATAAGGGTGAAACTTCCGAAATGTTCTGGATATGGCTGGTGCTGAAAGTTGTTGTGCTGAGCGTAGTCATTATGTATGCTTTCCCTCGTATCGGACGGTGGTTCTTCCGTCGTTACAGTGACAATGTAGTGCAGTATATCTTTGTAATGGCAATGGTTTTCCTCGGAGCCGGACTGATGGAGTTTGTGGGAATGGAAGGTATTTTGGGTGCTTTTCTTGCCGGTCTGGTATTAAACAGGCTGATACCTCATGTTTCTCCGCTGATGAGTCATCTGGAGTTTGTAGGAAACGCTTTGTTTATTCCTTATTTCCTTATCGGTGTGGGAATGTTGATCGACGTAAATGTCTTGTTCGGTCATATAGATTCTGTCAAGGTAGCTGTAGTGATGATTATTGTTGCACTGTTGGGTAAATGGATTGCTTCATGGCTTACACAGAAGATATATAAGATGCGTGCTTTGGAGCGTGAACTGATGTTCGGCTTGAGCAATGCACAGGCAGCTGCTACACTGGCAGCCGTACTGGTGGGATATAATATCATTCTTCCCAATGGAGAACGTCTGTTGAACGAAGATGTACTGAATGGAACAATCTTACTTATTCTGGTGACCTGTGTGGTTAGTTCGTTTATTACAGAGCATGCAGCCAAACGTATTGCAATGGACGATGCGGAAGTGAGTGACGAGAAGGCTCAGGAAAAAGAAAAATTCCTGATTCCAGTAGCAAATCCTGAAACGCTGGAAAGTCTGATGAGTCTGGCTATGGTGGTACGCGACGAAAAGCAGCCGGATAATCTGGTAGCTCTAAACGTAATCAACGATAATAACGGTTCGGTAAAACAGGAAATGCGTGGCAAACGCAGTCTGGAACGTGCAGCACAGATAGCGGCTTCGACCAGCGTAAGGCTGAAAACCGTATCGCGTTTCGACTTGAATATTACTACCGGTATCTTGCATACTGCGAAGGAATACGAAGCGACGAATATCATCATTGGTCTGCATTGTAAAATGAGTATCGTCGATTCTTTCTTTGGTAATCTGACAGAAAATCTGCTGAAAAATACTTATCTGCAAGTGATGGTAGCACGCTTCCTGATTCCTGTCAATACGTTGAGGCGTATTATCGTGGCTGTACCTCCGAAAGCTGAGTTCGAACACGGATTTATGAAATGGATAACTCACATGTGTCGTATGAGCAGCCGGTTGGGATGTAGGGTACACTTCTATGCTCATCCCCAGACATTGGGTTATATACGTGGATATATACAGAAAAAGCATAAGGATACGCGTGTGGCTTATTCTGAGCTGGAGGACTGGGATGACTTGCTTCTTTTGACCGGACAGGTGAACTATGATCATTTGCTGGTAATCATCAGTGCACGCCGTGGCTCTATCTCATATGATTCAGCTTTTGAGCGATTGCCGATGCAGATATCTAAATATTTTAATAATAACAGCATCATGTTGCTTTATCCCGAACAGAAGGGTGATCCGAATGAAAGTCTGTCGTTCTCCGATCCGCGCGGATGGGCTGAAACACAATATTATGATAAGGTGGGCAACTGGTTCTATAAATGGTTTAAAAAGAATTCATGAGCGAAGATAGTAAGGCCTGGCAGCAACGCACCGAGTTGTTGTTGGGAAAAGATAAGACCGACCGTTTAAGACAGGCACATGTACTGGTGGTCGGACTCGGAGGAGTGGGAGCCTATGCAGCGGAAATGATTTGCCGTGCTGGAGTAGGCCGGATGACTATTGTAGATGCCGATACAGTACAACCCAGCAATATTAACAGGCAGCTCCCTGCTACACACTCTTCACTAGGCAGACAGAAGGCTGAGGTTCTGGCAGAGCGTTTTCTCGATATAAATCCGGAACTTCAACTTACGGTATTGCCAGTGTATCTGAAGGATGAAGCAATACCTGAACTGCTTGACAGTGCCAAATTCGACTTTGTGGTTGATGCAATTGATACGGTAGCTCCCAAGTGTTATCTTATTTACCATGCCTTGCAGCGTGGTATTAAGATTGTAAGCAGCATGGGGGCCGGAGCCAAACGAGATATTACGCAGGTGCGTTTTGCTGACTTATGGGAAACTTATCATTGCGGACTGAGTAAGGCAGTGCGTAAACGTTTGCAGAAAATGGGAATGAAACGTAAGTTGCCGGTAGTGTTCAGTACCGAACAGGCAGATCCGAATGCTGTTATACTGGTAGACGATGAACAGAATAAAAAGTCTACAGCCGGAACAGTGAGCTATATGCCCGCCGTATTTGGCTGTTATCTGGCAGAATATGTAATACGAAAATTGTAGAACGATGATTCAGTTGGAAGGAATAACCAAGAGCTTTGGTTCACTGCAGGTATTGAAAGGGATAGACCTTATAATAAATAAAGGAGAAGTAGTAAGTATTGTCGGACCTAGCGGGGCAGGAAAGACTACCTTGCTTCAGATAATGGGTACGCTCGATAAACCTGATAGCGGAAGGATAGTGCTGAATGATACGGAAGTAAACCGTCTGAAAGAGAAAGAACTGTCGGCTTTCAGAAACAAGGAAATCGGATTCGTTTTTCAGTTTCATCAGCTGTTGCCTGAATTTACGGCATTGGAGAATGTAATGATTCCTGCTTTAATTCAGGGAATTTCTGCTTCTGAGGCAAAGAAAAATGCCCGTGAAATGTTGGATTTTCTGGGACTTGCCGAACGTGCCTCGCACAAACCGGCTGAACTGTCGGGAGGAGAAAAACAGCGTGTTGCCGTAGCGCGTGCACTGATAAATCATCCTTCTGTCGTACTGGCAGATGAACCTTCTGGCAGTCTGGATACACAGAATAAGATTGAACTTCACCGCTTGTTCTTCGATTTGCGTGATAAACTGGGACAGACTTTTGTTATTGTAACCCACGATGAGGAACTGGCTGCGCAGACTGACCGTACAATTCACATTGTAGATGGAATGATAAAATAGCAAGCTACATCTTTACATATGCAGATTTGCATCAGAATTGACTTTGAACAGTCTTTTCTGATGCAAATCTTTTTTATAAAATCCATTTAGAATGACAGATGAACTACCTCAGGGTTGTGGTCAGACAAGAATTGTCCGGCTTCTTCAGCTTCTTGAGGAATATAGCTGCTTTCAACTTTGATCTGTGGGGTAACAAAGATGAAGTCAATCTGGTCGCAAGAGTCGGCAGGGATACGTCCGAAGTCGTGGAAGGTGTAATCTACTCCTTCGCGTTGTGCAGCTTCTTTATACGCATCTTTCAGTACAAACTCATTGGTTGTTATAGTTTCATAAGCTTCCGACTGGTCTGTTACGTTGAAATCTCCAGTCAGTACAGCCGGCTGATCGCCCACAATTTCTTTAATTTTTTCAATGATCAGCAGGGCTCCTTTTCTTCTGGCTTCCGTTCCTACATGGTCGAAATGGGTATTTACTGCCATAAAGATCTTTCCGGTTTTCTTGTCCTTCAGTTTTGCCCATGTTGCAATGCGGCTGCAAGCTCCGTCCCATCCGATAAATCCTACACTGTCCGGATATTGTGAGAGCCAGAAAGTGTTACTGTCGAGTACTTCGAAGCGGTCTTTCTTGTAGAATAGAGGTGAGTATTCTCCCTTTGTTTTTCCATCTTCACGTCCTACACCAACTTCTGCATATTCTGGCAGGCGTGATTTTAAATCCTCCAGCTGATTGTGAAGAACCTCTTGCATACCAACGATGTCGATGTCCTGTGATTTGATGAATTGAGCTACATTGTCTTTCCGGTATTGCCAGTTGTTCAGGCTGTCGCCTGGATTATCATAACGGATGTTGAATGTTCCCCAAGTAACTTCTGTAGGCTGTTGTTGAGTTGTGCACGAAAGAGTGGCGACAGAAAGTGAAGCTGCCACGATTCCCAAAGTGAAAAGTGAGTGTTTCATAGAATAAAAAATTTAATGATATGCTATATGTTGTTTTTCGTTTGAAAATGTTCCGCTAAGTAAAACAATTTTATGATGTTTTTCACTTATAGGCGGAATAAATTTTCTGATAAAAATAACCATAAAACTTTATTTCATGACTTTCAGACTTAGCAAATGTAGTCAATAGGTTTGTCAGACTTTCTTTTGTAGCTCTCATTTGTCGGGTATATAAGTTTTTTGTGCTATCTTTGGCAGAAATAAGTGATTGTTATGAGTCATATACAGTTAGGAAGATATAATCAGTTGGAAGTTGTTAAGGAAGTTGATTTCGGCATGTACCTTAATGGTGATGAAGATGGCGAAATATTGCTTCCCAAGCGTTATGTGCCTCAGGGATGTAAACCGGGCGATGTGCTGAACGTGTTCATTTATCTTGATATGGATGAGCGCTTGGTAGCTACTACGCTGGAGCCCTATGTTCAAGTAGGAGAATTTGCCTGTCTGGAAGTAGCATGGGTAAACCAGTATGGTGCATTTCTGGATTGGGGACTGATGAAGGACCTTTTTGTTCCGTTCCGTGAGCAGAAGGCCAAGATGCAGAAAGGAGGACGATATCTGGTGCATGTACATCTGGATGAGGAAAGTTACCGTATTGTGGCATCGGCTAAGATAGAGCATTATCTGTCGAAGGAACGTCCTGAGTATAATCAGGGTGATGAAGCTGAGGTGCTTGTATGGCAGAAAACCGATTTGGGATTCAAGGTTATTGTAGATAACAAATATTCGGGCATGTTGTTTCATAATGAGATTTTCCAGCCGCTGGAGCCGGGAATGCGTTTGCATGCTTATGTGAAACGTGTGCGTGAAGATGGAAAAATAGACCTGGAACTTCAGAAAAGAGGAGTGAAGAAGGTCGATGATTTTGCAGAACTTCTGTTGCAGTATATCAAAGATAACGACGGATATACACCGATAAATGACAAGACAGATGCCGAACAGATATATAATACGTTCGGGGTAAGCAAGAAGACATTTAAGAAGGCTGTCGGAGATTTATATAAAAAGCGTCTGATAGTATTGGAAGATGACGGTATAAGGCTCGTAAAAGAATAACTACCTCATAAAAAACTCCTTCATGAAAACAATGAAGGAGTTTTTTATATATATAACTTCTATTTATCAGATTGATAATTCGTGGAGAACATTGACAAGTTCATGGTCGATAGGCTTGTCGTTTTTGATAGCCTTTGTAAACGGAACATAAACAATCTGGTCATTTTCTATACCGATCATTACATTGCGCTGTCCTTCCATCAAAGCCTGAATACTTGCTACACCCATTCGGCTGGCAATGATACGGTCGTGTGCAGTCGGTTTACCACCACGTTGCAAGTGTCCCAGAATAGTTACACGTACATCATATTGCGGATATTCGTTCTTTACACGTTCTGCATAATGCATAGCTCCACCTGTGATTTCACTTTCGGCTACCAGTACGATAGAGCTGCTCTTTGATTTACGGAATCCGTTCTTAATGAACTCTTCCAGCTGGTCGACTTCTGTATTGAATTCAGGAATGATTGCAGCTTCGGCACCTGCTGCAATAGCTCCGTTCAGCGCCAGGAAGCCGGCGTCGCGTCCCATAACCTCTACGAAGAACAAACGTTCGTGTGAAGTTGCAGTGTCGCGGATTTTGTCGACTGCATCCAGAATTGTGTTCAGAGCTGTATCATATCCGATTGTTGTATCTGTTCCGTACAAATCGTTATCGATTGTTCCAGGCAATCCGATACAAGGAACATCGAATTCTTGTGCCAGCAGACGTGCTCCGGTAAGTGAACCGTCACCACCGATGACTACCAGTGCGTCAATGCCTTCACGCTGCATGGTTTCGTAAGCTATTTTACGTCCTTCCGGAGTCTTGAATTCCTGACAGCGTGCAGTTTTCAGGATAGTACCTCCCTGCTGTATGATATTGCTGACATTTTGGGTTTTGAACTCTTGAATTTCACCGGTGATGAGGCCTTTGTATCCTCGATAAATACCTTTTACGGTCAGTCCGTTGTATATAGCCGAACGAGTGACGGCGCGGATTGCAGCATTCATTCCAGGAGCATCGCCACCTGAAGTCAAGATACCAATACATTTAATAATTCCCATATGTTATTTCTTTATTAAAATCTTTTGGAGCAAAAGTATTAAAAAACTAGTTTACAAGCAAATAAAAGTCTGTATTTTTGGATGTCAAGAATACGACAAAATTGTTTCTCGGCAGGCTTCCATCAACCATTTCGGTGTGGAGGTTGCCCCACATATTCCGATGGACTGCACGCCTTCCAGCAGTTTCCGGTCGATTTCCTCTGGTCGGTCTATCTGATAAGAATTAGGATTTACCTTGAGACATTCCTGAAACAAAATCTTCCCGTTTGAACTTTTATGTCCGCATACAAAGAATACCAGATCGTGGCGGGCTGCAAACTTGCGTATATCAGGCATGCGGTTTGCTACCTGACGGCATATTGTATCGTAATACTGAAAAGTCGCATTGGGTGAAATATGTTCTTGAATGTATGCAACGATCTGCCGGAATTCATCCAGTGACTTGGTTGTCTGTGAGTACAGACGGATGTCTTTGCTGAAATCAAGCTTCTCGGCTTCTTCCAGATTTTCTATAATGATAGCCTGACCGTTGGTCTGGCCTACCAGTCCCAATACTTCAGCGTGTCCGTTTTTCCCGAATATTACGATTTGTTTTTCCCGTCCTTCCGGATTTGGAGTGTCGAATTCTTGTTTGATTCGCTTCTGCAGGCGAAGTACGACAGGGCAGGTTGCATCAATAAGTTCTATATTGTTCTGTTTAGCCAGTTCGTAGGTGCGGGGAGGTTCTCCGTGAGCACGGAGCAGAACTTTGGTGTTTTTAAGCCGTGCAAACTCCTCGTGGTCGATTGTATTCAGTCCCAGTTGTTTGAGGCGTTCACATTCACGTCCGTTATGCACAATGTCTCCCAGGCAATAAAGCGTATCGCTCTTTGCCAGTTCCTCTTCTGTCTTCCGGATAGCAGTAGTTACTCCGAAACAGAAGCCTGACCCTTCGTCTATTTCTACTTTAAGCATGAGTTGCCTGAAGATATTGATTCATAAGCCATTCTTTCTGTTCTGCAATAGTCATGTTGCTGTTGTCCAGCAGTATTGCATCGTCTGCTTTGCGCAAAGGACTTACTTCACGCGTCTGGTCTATGCGGTCGCGTTCTTCTACGTTATGCAGGATATCTTCGAAAGACGCTTCCTGTCCTTTGGCTTTCAGTTCGTCATAGCGTCGCTGTGCACGAATTTCGGCAGATGCAGTGACGAATATTTTCAGTTCTGCATCAGGAAATACCGCTGTGCCGATATCTCTTCCGTCCATTACGATACCTTTTTCTTTACCAAGTTCCTGCTGCTGGCGTACGAGAGCCTCACGTACAAATCCCAAAGCTGCAACAGGGCTGACAAGTGAGGATACCTCTAATGTCCGGATCTGGTTTTCTACATCCGTTCCGTTCAGAAATGTACGAGGACGTCCGCTTTCTGTATCTAGACGGAATGATATATGAATATTGCTCATCTGCTGCTTTAGCTTATCTTCATCGATGCTTCCATCCGCCAGGAAAAGTCCGTGCTCGATACAGTAAAGAGTAACAGCCCGGTACATTGCTCCGCTGTCTATATATATATAACCGATTTCTTTAGCCAGATCTTTTGCCATTGTACTTTTTCCGCAGGAAGAAAACCCGTCGATTGCAATGATGATTTTGTTCATACCTTATTTATTATAGAGTTAAAAAGAATCAGAAGTCAAAGATAGTCTATTTTCGTGACAGATAGTACGGAATGAACGTATTTTGCAATTTTTCACCCTTATCTTGTTGCATATTCGAAGATTTGCACTACATTTGCCGAACAGAGAATTTATTAACCTATAAAAGTTTTTTTATGGAAATTAAAAAATCGCCGAAAGCCGATCTTGAAGGCAAGAAGACCACTGGTTTACTGATCGGGCTCGTGCTGATATTGGCAGCAATGTTCGTTGCGTTTGAATGGACCAAACGTGATGTCGTAATCACTGCCGATAGTGGTATTGTAGATGTGCCTTTTGAAGAAGAAATGGTTCCTATTACGGAACAGGAAGAACCAAAACAAGCTCCTCCACCTCCCGAAGCACCGAAAGTAGAAGAAGTTTTGCAGATTGCAGAAAATGATGCAGATGTAGAAGAATCTACTATTCAGTCTAACGAAGATAAAGGTGAAGCTATTGACATCAAGTATGTACCTGAAGTCGTAGAAGAAGAGGAAGTTGAAGAACAGCAGATCTTCCAGGTAGTAGAAGAAATGCCGGAATTCCCAGGTGGTATGGCAGAATGTTTGAAGTTCTTGGCTAAGAACATCAAGTATCCGACTATCGCACAGGAAAATGGTGTACAGGGACGTGTTATCGTACAGTTCGTTGTAAACCAGGATGGTTCTATCGTTGATCCGGTTGTTGTTCGTAGTGTTGACCCGTATTTGGACAAGGAAGCACTTCGCGTGATCCAGATGATGCCGAAGTGGAAACCAGGTAAGCAGCGTGGTAAAGCTGTACGTGTAAAATATACCGTACCTGTAACATTCAAGTTGCAGTAAGCTTTTCCTAGATAATATTGTTTAGGCACGGATTGCGCAGAATTGAAAACTGTGCATTCGTGCCTAAAAATTTTTTATAACCTTAATAAAAAGAAAAATCATGGAGCAACAGACTTCAAAAGAATTATTGAAGCAAATTCATGCTTATATCGAATCATTGCCTTATTCTCATGAACCTAAAGGATTGTACGACCCGATAGAATATGTGTTAGGACTGGGAGGTAAAAGACTGAGACCGGTGTTAATGCTGCTTGCCTATAACCTGTTTAAGGAAGATGTGCAGGCAATATTCTCTCAGGCTGCGGCAATAGAAACTTATCATAACTTTACGCTTTTGCATGATGACTTGATGGATAAAGCGGATATGCGCCGTGGAAAACCTACCGTTCATAAAAAATGGGATGAAAATACAGCTATTCTTTCCGGAGATGCAATGCTGATACTTTCTTTTCAGTTTATGATGCAGGGGTGTCCGGTAGAATATACACATCAGGTTATGGATATCTTCTCGCGTACGGCTCTGGAAGTTTGTGATGGACAGCAATGGGATATGGAATTCGAATCCAGAGAAGATGTGACTGTTGATGAATATATGGAAATGATTCGCTTGAAAACTTCAGTTCTGCTTGCCGGTGCTTTAAAAATAGGAGCGGTGCTTGGAGGAGCTTCGGAAAAAGATGCACAGTTGCTTTATGATTTTGGTATACAGATAGGGCTTGCTTTCCAATTGCAGGATGACTATTTGGATGTATATGGTGATCCGCTGGTATTTGGCAAAAATATCGGAGGTGATATTTTATGTAATAAGAAAACGTTTATGCTGATAACAGCATTGGAAAAGTCGGATGACAAGACACGTGCTTCCTTGCAAGAATGGTTGAAAGCTGAAGACTATGTACCAGCCCAGAAGATAGAAGCTGTTACTGCTATATATAATAAGGTGGGCTTGCAGAATATATGCCGAGATAAGATAAATGAATATTATCATGAAGGAATGAGGCTGCTGAAAGAGGTGAACGTGGAAGAAGAATACAAGAAAAAACTGTCTGATTTTGTAATGAGTTTGATGGAACGTAATTTATAACGTTTAATAAATAAGCAATATGGTAGCTTTAATCGATACACATACACATCTCTTTGCAGAAGAGTTTGATGAAGATCGTGAGTTGGCAATTATTCGTGCTACAGAGGCCGGAGTGACACGTCTTTTTATGCCGAATATAGATGATACTTCAGTAGAAGCTATGTTGGCTTTATGTAACTCTCACGATGGGTGCTATCCCATGATAGGTTTTCATCCGACTTCGGTAGATGAAAACTGGAAAGAACGTCTGGGTACGGTAGAAAAATGGTTGCGCTCGGAGCAAGTTTTCTATGGTATCGGAGAGGTAGGGATGGACTTATACTGGGATAAGACATTTAAAAAAGAGCAGATGGAGGTACTCGATATTCAGGTGAAATGGGCTCTTGAGTATGATTTACCGCTGATTATTCACTGTCGTGAGGCTTATCCGGAGTTGCTTGAAGTTCTGGAACCCTATCGTAAAACATCACTTACCGGAATATTTCATAGTTTTACCGGTACAATAGAGGACGCACATAAGCTGATGGAGTATTCTGGATTTATGTTTGGCATAAATGGAGTCGTAACTTTTAAGAAAAGTATTTTGCCGGAAGTTTTGAAATCTGTACCTTTGAAGCGTTTAGCCCTGGAAACAGATTCACCTTATCTGGCACCAGTTCCTTATAGAGGAAAGCGCAATGAAAGTGCATACCTGGTAAAAGTGGCCGAAAAACTATCCGAAGTGTATGATGTTTCCTTGTCGGAAATAGGTCGTGTGACCTCGGAAAACGCGCTGAAAGTTTTTAAAAATGCCGAGAATAGTTTTTAAAGTTTATTAATTTTAGGGGTATAAATAAACTTTTGGCTAGTGAATGTTATGTAAGACGAAAAAAAAGAATACATTTGTGGCTGAAATCGCTTGCCGTTCGCATTTTTATTTGTAATTTGCGTTCGATTTAAGAAAAAGGCTTTCAAGCGAGGTCATGAGGAGAGGTGCTCGAGTGGTTGAAGAGGCACGCCTGGAAAGCGTGTATACGCCAAAAGCGTATCACGGGTTCGAATCCCGTTCTCTCCGCAGTGAGAAAAAGATGAAACAATTAAAAACAATTTATAACTATTAATTATTTAATCTTAAAAATTAGACACACAATGAAAAAGTTATTTGCAATTCTTGCAGTGATGGGAGTCCTCTCATTTGGAATGACTCAGACAGCTATGGCTCAGGATTCTACAGCTACAGCAGCTCCAGAACAAACAGAACAGGTTGCACCTGCTGCAACTGAAGAAGTAGCTACTGCTACAGTTGAAGAAGGCAGTATGCACAAAGAGTTGAAAACTAAGTTTATCGAAGGTGACGCTGGCTTTATGTCATTGGTTGCTATCGCATTGGTACTTGGTTTGGCTTTCTGTATCGAACGTATCATTTACTTGAGCTTGGCAGAAGTTGACGTTAAAAAATTGATGGCTAAAGTTGAAGCAGCTTTGGAAAAAGGTGATGTAGAAGGTGCTAAGACTATTTGCCGTAACACTCGTGGTCCTGTTGCTTCTATCTGCTATCAGGGTCTGATGAGAATCGACGAAGGTGTAGACGTTGTTGAACGTTCTGTAGTATCTTACGGTGGTGTTCAGGCTGGTTACCTTGAAAAAGGATGTTCTTGGATTACACTGTTCATCGCAATGGCTCCGTCTTTGGGATTCTTGGGTACTGTAATCGGTATGGTTATGGCGTTCGATAATATCCAGCGTGCAGGTGATATCTCTCCGACAGTTGTTGCTGGTGGTATGAAAGTTGCGTTGATCACTACTATCTTCGGTTTGATTGTAGCATTGATTCTTCAGGTATTCTATAACTACATTCTTTCTAAGATTGAAGCTATCACAAGTCAGATGGAAGATTCTTCTATCACATTGCTTGATATGATCATGAAATACAACTTGAAATACAAAAAATAATTTTTGAACAATGGCTAAATTATCATACAAAGTTTCTTACTACGTATTCTATGTCTGCATCGCCCTTATCTTGGTTGTGCTTGGCATGTTCTTCGGAGTAGGATACAACGAAACAAATGCAGCAGGTTTGGTTGAACCTGCTAATACGCCAGCTCTGATGTACTTAATGTACGGAATGTTTGCTGTGACTGTTATTGCTACACTTATTGGTGCTATCGCTCAGTTTGGTGGAGCATTGAAAGATAATCCGAAAGGCGCTGTTAAATCTTTGCTGGGATTGATCTTATTGGTTGTACTGTTAATCGTAACTTACAATATCGGTTCTTCTGAAACTGTTGTTTTAGGTGACGGATCTGAATATTCAGATGTAACAATGTTGAAAGTTTCTGATATGTTGCTTTACTCTACTTATGTATTGTTCGGTATCGCAGCTATCGGTACATTGATTAACTTGTCTGGTATCTTTAAAAAGTAATTATCATTGAAGTTTAATTAAACGAAGTAAGTAAAAATGGCAAAAAGGAATAGAAAAGTGCCGGGAATTAATGCTAGTTCAACGGCAGATATCGCCTTCATGTTGCTTATCTTCTTCCTTATTACAACATCAATGGATACTGACCGTGGTTTGGCGAGACGTTTGCCGCCTCCACCAGAAAACAAAGATCAGAAAGATGATATCATTGTTAAGGAAAGAAACGTTCTCCAGGTTCGTTTGAACAAAGACGACCAGTTGATGGTTGGTGGAGAATGGTCTGATATTAAGCAATTAAGAGAAAAGGCTAAAGAATTCATTGCAAACCCGAATGATGATCCTAACATGCCTGAAAAGCATGCAAAGAATATCCCATTCTTTGGTGATGTGATGATTACTGAAAAGCATGTAATTTCTGTACAGAACGACGTTGGTACAAGCTATGAAGCTTACCTTCAGGTTCAGAATGAATTGGTAGCTGCATATAACGAATTACGTAGCGAACTTGCTAAGTCTAAGTTTGGTAAGGAATATGCAGAATGTTCAGAGGAAGAGAAGGATGCTATTATGGATTACTATCCACAAAAGATTTCTGAAGCAGAACCTAAAAAATATGGAGGAAACTAATCATGGGAAAATTTAATAAGAGTGGCAAGCGTGAGATGCCTGAATTGAACACCTCTTCTTTGCCTGACCTTATCTTTACCATGTTGTTCTTCTTCATGATTGTAACAACTATGCGTGAAGTTACATTGAAGGTTCAGTTTAAGGTTCCTCAGGCTACAGAATTGGAAAAGCTTGAAAAGAAATCTTTGGTTTCTTTCATCTATATCGGTAAACCTTTGCCGGAATTCCAGAAGAAGATGGGTACTACTGACCGTATTCAGTTGAATGATAAGTTTGCTGAAGCATCAGAAGTTCAGGACTACATCTATCAGGAACGTGAAAACATGAAAGAAGCTGATAAGCCGTTTATGACTGTATCATTGAAAGTCGATGCTAAGACTAAGATGGGTATTGTAACAGAAGTAAAACAGGCACTTCGTCAGGCTTATGCTTTGAAGATTAACTATTCTGCTACACAGCGTCAGTAATAGTTTAAGATAAGCTATAATGAGAGAGGTTACTCCGTTGAAGAGTAACCTCTCTTTTTTTATTGAGATAATCAAAGTATGCCGTTTCTTATTGTCTTTCAGGTTTATTCTTGCAGATTCTGTTAGATTAAAACGAATATTCAGAAATATTAAAGGGAGGTAAATCTATAATGAAAAGGCCAGTATGCTCCATTAAAATGGAGCTGTATCAAAATAAAAAACTGAGATAGGTTTACTTATCATCTATATAAATTACGACATAAAAAACTCCTGCTTTTAGTCCTATTATTATAATAAATAAAGACTAAAGCAGGAGATTTTATTTCTCAGTTTTAATCTGTAAGATTTTTACTTTCGCTGTTCTATTTTGAAACAGCCTCATTTTTAGAAAACACATTATCTTTTGGTAGCGTCTTTCTATTTTCGATAAAGATATTCAAGCGTCAACTTATACGATTATCTTTATGCAATTAGAGATTGATATATCTTCAGCTATATTTATGTGTTTATGAGAATTGCGATGGTAATTGAGGCCCTTTCTAATTTACATTATATACTTTTTGATAGATCTCATTTCTTATTTCAGGATATTGCGGATCTATGTTATCTGTTCCAATATACATCAGATATAAAGGTACTCCTTCACCTCCCTTTCTGTAGGCTGGCTGAATGTAGTCTTTTTCACAAAGAGAAAAGCCACATCGCTTATAAAATTCTATCCGGCGCTTGCTCATTTCATCTTCTGGTCTTTCTACTTCCAAGATGATAATTCCTGAGAATTTCTTTTTGAGAGTTTCCATGATAAGTTTACCATAGCCTTTATTACGTATGGCTGGTGAGGTAGCCAAATGTTCTACATATCGAAAACCATTTAATTCCCAGACTGTAATCAATCCGATAAGACTCTCTTCTTTTTCATCCACGTTTTCTGTAATCAGATAGCAGTGGAATAACGGGTTATTGTCTGTATTAAACCGTTGGCAATCATCATCTCTGCGCTCGTTAAGAGGAAATGACTGATGTAAAAGTTCTTCTACAAAGTCATAATGTTTGTGATTCGTTTGGATTTTGGTAAATGTCAACATGGTTTTAAATATTTTAATCGGTATAGAAATGAATTGTTTTTTCGAGTGAACGTTCGCAAACAGGACAGAAACGAGGTGCTTCGTTTATTTTCATTCTGCATTCTGTTGTCGGACGATAGATTCCTTTTAATGTATATCCTCCTCCTTCGTATACACCTACTTTAGTGTATATCGTATTAGGGTCTGTTTCTGCTGGAGTGGGGACAGGAGTTTGTGCCGGAAGCATATCTTTCCATTTGCTTTCAAAATCAACCAGTGTAGTTATATTAGGTTCCCATGGTTCTACGCTATATGGGTATTGCGGACTGGGAGCTGTGTCATACGCATATTCGTCACCTAATCCTCCGAAACTATGGCCTAACTCATGTACTACTACGGGCTTAAACATCGGGTGATGTGCTGTAGTCAGCAAGTATGAATTATAGATACCTCCTCCACCGTAAGTGTCAGTATTGGCCAGAATAATGATATGCTCATAAGGAATGCCAGCAAGCCAGTTATGCATGGCTTTTACGCTGCGAGTTGTCAAGTAGCGGTCGGAATAGAATGTATCAAAATGAGAACTGACAGCAGTATTTTTCCATTTCCTTTTTCTCGGAATGCTCACTCCACTATCGTGAGAAGGTGTAGCTACTGCTACGACGTTGAAACGTTCTTTCAGATGCTTGAATGGTTCGTGAGCAAATATTGCTTCACAAGCAGTCTGGGAGTCTTTGTAGAAGGTTTCCATTTCGTCTTCGGTATATCCTTCAGCCATGATAGCGAGATCAATACATTTTTCGGGTGTACCGTTTTGAAGCAGATAGCGATGAGGAGTTATATGCGTTGTACCGCGTTGGTGAATAAGGATATCATCCGGATTGATTTCATGCGTGAGTGAAGCACAGGCCTGATGATAAACGTTCTTCAGTTCGATGGTTACCGTTGCTGGTTGTTTAGGATAGGGAAGTAAAAAAGTGTTTTCGAATCCCCTGGTCACACGGCTGGCTTCCTCTTCACTTACCCATTCTTGGAATAGGCTGGAAAAGGATGTACGGTATATTACCTTTCCAGATGCCTTATCTTTCATTGTAATCTGTCCGTTGCCTTCTAACGGAAGTTTATCAAGAAAATTTCTTCTTCCGGCCCATCCGGGAAGTGATACCAGTTCATCAAGGCTTATTTCTTGTTTTTGCGCATTTCCGTTGAACAAATAATCTACTCTCAGTGTTTTATTAATAAAGAAATCATCGAAGTTTTGTGCATATGCTCCAATCTGCGTGCATGCTGAAATCAGCAATGCCGCCCATATATTTTTTCTCATAATTCAAAAGATTTAAATTTTTACAAAGATAGGACTATCTGCCAATTTACTGCTAAAACAAAGATAAAAGTTATAATTGGTATCTAGCGTATGGAATAAATATACTATATTTGTACCAAATAAAACATTAATCAATGGGACATCATCAATTAGACAAATTAGACGAACAGATTTTGCGCTTGATTGCTGACAATGCTCGTATTCCATTTCTGGAAGTAGCTCGTGCTTGTAATGTCTCGGGTGCAGCGATTCATCAGCGTATTCAAAAGTTGACAAACTTGGGAATACTGAAAGGCTCCGAGTTTATAATAGATCCTGAAAAGGTCGGTTATGAAACTTGTGCTTATATTGGTTTGTTTCTGAGAGATCCCGAACAATTTGATTCGGTGACAGAAGCTCTAAAATGTATTCCCGAAGTGGTAGAGTGTCATTATACAACCGGACAATATGACATGTTCATAAAGATTTACGCCAGAAACAATCATCACTTGCTAAATATTATCCACGATAAGTTGCAGCCTTTGGGATTGGCGCGTTCGGAAACCATTATTTCTTTCCGTGAGGCTATTAAGCGTCAGATGCCGATACAAGATTTGGTGGACGATGATGAAGAATAACCTGATATATTGAGTATAGAGATATAAAAAAGTTTCCCCACTTAAAAACAGACTTATCTGTAAAAAGAAAGTCTTTTTTAAGTGGGGAAATTATTTTGATATCCTTTGAATATTCTCAGTTTCTTATTCCTTTACCTCTTCAAAGTCAATATATTCACCCTCGTCACTTCCAAATATCTTTTTCCTGCCCGATGTAGTTTCATTGGGCTGACGCTGTGAATTGCTTTCGCTGGAAGATGATGAGTTATACTGACTGTTTCGTGAACTCGTATTAGTCGAGGAAGATGCGTTTCCGGTTGTCATACGACGACCGATTCCTAATATTGTACGTATCACCTTGGAGATTAAGGCAAGTCCGATAACAAGAATTATCAGAATGAAAAAAAATAGAAATCCTAAAATATGAAACATAGTTATTGTTTTTATTCATAAAGTAACAATAACCGTGCCGCGATTATTGTTTTAATTATTTTTTACGTGTTGCCAATGACAGGAGAATATACCAGATAATGACCGCTGCTATACCGCTTAACTGGAAAATGATAAGCAATGGCAGACTGACAATCAAAAATATATAACTGACTTTGTTGTGTCCCCAAGACAAATCTTTAAACTTCAATGAGAACATTGGCAGTTCTGCGACAAGCAGTAATGACATGACTACCACTAATACAAAAAGATAGATAGCATTAAAATTGTCGGATATTAAAAAAGAATGTCCTCCTACAGCCAATGAAGCCCAGAATAATGCATTGGCAGGCGTAGGCATGCCGATAAAAGAACTGGTCTGGCGTTCGTCTATATTAAATTTGGCTAGTCTTAATCCCGAGAATACAGCAATCAGAAAAGCCGTGTATGGCATAATGCCTGCTACCGGCATTAAAAAATCCGGATAATATACTTCCTTGAACAAGGAAAAAGCAATGGCTGCCGGAGCCAGTCCGAATGTAATGTCATCAGCCAGTGAGTCTAGTTCTTTACCGATAGGAGATGATACATGTAGCAAACGTGCGGTCATTCCATCAAAGAAATCGAACATAGCACCTAATACAATGAATAATAAGGCTTCCTTATAATTGCCATGAAAAGCCATATACGCAGCTATACAACCTGAAAACAAGTTGCAGCTTGTAAGTGTATTGGGAATATTGCGAACGATTGCGTTTGCCATGTTTTTGCTTCCTTCCTGTATTACTTTAATTTTGCTATGACAGTCTGATTACCTGTTGTCTTTTGCCCCATCTTAACGCACACTTCAGTTCCCAGAGGCAAATATACGTCTACACGTGATCCGAATTTTATGAATCCCATGTGTTCGTCAATGTAGCAGTCTTCTCCTTTTTCTGCATAAGTAACGATACGGCGTGCTACTGCTCCCGCAATCTGTCTGGCCATGACCGTATGTCCTTCCGGAGTATCTATTACCACCATCGAGCGTTCGTTTTCTGTACTCGCTTTCGGTAACCATGCTTTCATGAAACGTCCGTTATGATGATCAACGTGACGAATAACTCCATCTACCGGATACCAGTTGGCATGAACGTTTGTAATATCCATAAAGATAGAAATCATCAGACGACGGTCATGAAAATATTCATGCTCATCTACTTCCTCTATCACAACGATACGACCATCGGCAGGGGCTACGACAATTTTTTCTGTTTCACCATCGAACAGACGGATAGGGCAACGGAAAAAATTTGCCATCAGCAGGTAAAGAATGATGCTGGCAAAAGCTATGATGTAGAAAGGCATTTTGCACTCTAATCCCCAATACAATGCTGCGTTGACAATAAGCAATAAAAGTGCGCTGGTGATTAGAATGTGAGTACCTTCCCGGTGTAATCTTATTTTCTTTATCTTTTTTATTTTGTTCAATCGGGTCATAACAAAGTTTATTTATCGTGCAAAAATATATTTAATTTAAAAACCTGCCAAATAAACAACCGTTAGAATTGTCCTTTATGCCTTTTTTTTACTAAAAAGTATTCATTCGTTACAAGTTTTATCGTTTGTAGTTGGTTGTTCTCCGAAAGCTCGGTATCTTTGAACTCTGTTTTTAATAATGAAAATATGCAAGATTTTGTTCATTTGCACGTCCATACTCAATATTCTATTCTCGATGGTCAGGCATCAATTCCCCGTTTAGTAGATAAAGCCATAGCCAACGGCATGCGAGGCATTGCTGTTACCGATCATGGTGATATGTTCGGTATAAAGGAATTCTTCAATTATGTAAATAAGAAGAATGGCGGGACCAACGGTGAAATAAAGGATTTGAAGAAAAAGATAGCTGCACTGGAAAGTGGAAAAGCTGAGTCGGAGAATCCGGAAGTCGACCTTGCTGCTTGCCGTGAACAGTTGGAAGCTGCCAAGAAGAAGCTCTTCAAGCCGATTATCGGTTGTGAAATGTATGTCGCACGCCGTCGTCTGACTGATAAGGAAGGAAAGGCTGACCAGAGTGGATACCACCTGGTGGTACTTGCTAAAAACCTGAAGGGTTATCACAACCTTATCAAACTGGTATCGAAAGCATGGACCGAGGGATTCTATATGCGTCCGCGTACCGACCGTGTGGAACTGGAAAAATATCACGAAGGACTGATTGTCTGTTCGGCATGTTTGGGTGGAGAGATTCCACGCCGCATTACGGCAGGTCAGTTTGCAGAGGCAGAAGAAGCTATCCAGTGGTATAAGAATCTGTTTGGCGATGATTTTTATCTTGAACTTCAGCGTCACAAGGCTACTGTACCTCGTGCAAATCATGAAACTTACAAGCTTCAGGAAGTTGTAAATCAAAAATTGGTAGAGTATTCAAAAAAATATAATATCAAACTGGTGTGTACAAACGATGTACACTTTGTCGATGAAGAAAATGCTGAAGCACACGACCGTCTAATCTGTTTGAGTACGGGTAAGGATCTGGACGATCCTAACCGTATGCTTTATACCAAACAGGAGTGGATGAAAACCCGTGAAGAAATGAACGAAGTGTTTGCCGATGTGCCCGAAGCACTGGCGAATACTTGCGATATATGCGATCAGGTAGAGTTTTATTCGATCGATAATGCGCCTATCATGCCTACTTTTGCCATTCCCGAAGATTTCGGAACAGAAGAGGAATATCGTAAGAAATTCACCGAAAAAGATTTGTTCGATGAATTTACCCAAGATGAAAATGGCAATGTGGTCATGGATGAAGCGTCGGCAAAGGCCAAGATTGAGCGACTGGGAGGTTACGAAAAGCTGTATCGTATCAAGCTGGAAGCCGATTATCTGGCAAAGCTGGCATACGACGGAGCACGCCGCCGTTATGGTGAGCATCTGGAAGATGAAGTAAAAGAACGTATCAAGTTCGAACTTCATATCATGAAAACCATGGGTTTCCCGGGTTACTTCCTTATTGTACAGGACTTTATTTCTGCGGCCCGCAATCAACTTGATGTATCTGTCGGTCCGGGACGTGGATCAGCAGCCGGTTCGGCTGTAGCCTACTGTCTGGGTATTACGCAGATCGACCCTATCAAATACGATTTGCTGTTCGAGCGTTTCCTGAACCCTGACCGTATTTCTTTGCCTGATATCGATGTCGACTTCGATGATGACGGACGAGGACGCGTGTTGAATTGGGTAACTGAGAAGTACGGACAGGAAAAGGTTGCTCATATTATTACATACGGTACGATGGCTACCAAGCTTGCCATTAAGGATGTAGCACGTGTACAGAAATTGCCTCTTTCGGAGTCCGACCGTTTGTGTAAGCTTGTACCCGATAAGATTCCTGATAAGAAACTTAACTTGCCCAATGCAATAGCCTATGTGCCCGAGCTTCAGGCAGCCGAAGTATCGTCGGACCCTGTGCTTCGTGATACCATTAAGTACGCCAAGATGTTGGAAGGAAACGTCCGCAATACGGGTGTACATGCCTGTGGTACTATTATCTGCCGTGACGATATTACTGACTGGGTTCCTGTCAGTACGGCCGACGATAAAGAAACCGGCGAGAAGATGCTCGTTACCCAGTATGAAGGTTCGGTTATTGAAGATACGGGACTGATCAAGATGGACTTCCTGGGGCTGAAGACACTCTCCATCATCAAGGAAGCTCTCGAAAATATTAAGCAGAGTAAAGGAATTATCCTGAATATAGACGAGATACCTATCGACGACCCTGCTACTTACCGCCTTTATAGTGAGGGTAGAACCATCGGTACGTTCCAGTTCGAATCGGCTGGTATGCAGAAATATCTTCGTGAACTTCAGCCGACTACGTTCGAGGATTTGATTGCCATGAATGCCCTTTACCGTCCGGGACCGATGGATTATATCCCCGACTTTATCGACCGTAAGCAAGGACGTAAGCCTATCGAGTACGATATTCCCGTCATGGAGAAGTATCTGAAAGATACATACGGTATTACTGTCTATCAGGAGCAGGTGATGTTGCTGTCGCGTCTGCTTGCCGACTTTACCCGTGGTGAATCGGATGCCTTGCGTAAGGCGATGGGTAAGAAGTTGCGCGACAAGCTGGATCATATGAAGCCTAAGTTTATCGAGGGAGGTAAGAAAAACGGTCATGATCCGAAGATTCTGGAAAAGATCTGGGCAGACTGGGAAAAATTTGCTTCCTACGCCTTCAATAAGTCGCATGCTACCTGCTATTCGTGGGTTGCCTATCAGACTGCTTATCTGAAAGCCAACTATCCGTCGGAATATATGGCGGCTACCATGAGCCGTAACATTTCGAACATTACCGAAATTACCAAACTGATGGACGAAAGTAAGGCTACCGGGGTGAATGTACTGGGTCCTGATGTAAACGAAAGTAGCCTGAAATTCTCTGTAAACCGTCATGGAGATATCCGTTTCGGACTGGGAGCTATTAAGGGAGTGGGAGAATCTGCTGTACAAAGCATCTTGACCGAACGGCAGAAAAACGGACCGTTTAAAGATATCTTCGACTTTGTGCAGCGTGTGAATCTTTCGGCATGTAACCGTAAGAATATCGAAAATCTGGCTTTGGCCGGAGCATTCGACAGCTTCCCGAACATTCATCGCGAAGACTTCTTTGTAAAGAATGCCAAAGACGAAACATTTGTCGAAGTACTGGTGCGTTATGGAAACAAATATCAGATGGATAAGGCAGCTGCCGCCAATTCGTTGTTTGGTGGTGAGCATGAGGTGGAAATAGCTACTCCCGAAATTGTCCGTGCATCGGCATGGAGCGATCTGGAACGCTTGAACAAAGAGCGTGAACTAGTAGGTATTTATCTGTCTGCACATCCGCTGGATGAGTTTTCTGTAATACTTGAAAATGTATGCAATACCCATATGGCACAACTGTCTGATCTGACTCCGTTGCAGAATCATGACCTGACACTGGGAGGTATCGTAACCGGTGTACGCGAAGGATATACCAAAACAGGAAAACCTTTTGGCGTGGCAAAAGTGGAAGACTATTCCGGTACGGCCGAATTTGCATTTTTTGGCAATGAATGGGTAGAAAAGAAAAACTTTTTTGCCGAAGGAATGTTTTTATTTATGCACGGTAAGTGTCAGCCTCGCCAGTGGAAGCAGGAAGAATGGGAAGTGAAGATCAATAACATCGAACTGCTGTCGGAAGTAAAAGACCGGCTGATAGAAAAGCTGACGGTTACCGCTCCTTTGTCTGCTGTCAACGACGAGATGATTATGGAGCTGAGTTCGCTGGTAAAAGAAAATCCCGGAAATGCCGAACTGTACTTCTATATCCGAGATGAAGACGGACAGATGTATGTCAATCTGATGTCACGTACAATGAAAATATCAGTACGAAAAGACATTGTAAATTATTTAAAAAGTCAGCCATTGTTGGACTATAAAATAAATTAGTATATATTTGCGTATATAATTGAATAACCTAAACAACTAGAATTATGGCATTGAACATTAAAGATGACAATTTTGAAGCTATTGTAGCAGAAGGAAAACCTGTAGTATTGGATTTCTGGGCTACTTGGTGTGGACCTTGTAAGCAGATTGCTCCTTACATCGAAGAATTGGCAGAAGAGTATAAAGATACTGTAAACATCGGTAAATGTGATGTAGACGATAACGCTGATCTTCCTGCACAGTTTGGTGTACGTAATATTCCTACCGTATTGTTCATCAAGAACGGTGAAGTGGTAGACAAACAGGTTGGTGCTACTACAAAGGCTGCTTTGAAAGAAAAAGTTGAAGCTTTATTGAAATAAAATAACTTAAAACGCGCTAAGACTATGGGAATGGAAGACGATTTCTTGTTGGAAGATGAGGACGATGAAAAAACCATCGAGTTTATTAAGAACTATTTGCCTCAGGATTTGAAAGAGAAGTTTACAGACGACGATTTGTATTACATTCTCGACTTGATAGTAGACTATTATACAACCAGCGGATGTCTGGACGCTCAACCTGACGAAGAAGGTTACATCAACATCGACCAGGATGAAATTGTAAACTACATAGTCAAAGAGGCTGCAAAAGACGGTATGGGACCTTTCGAATCCGACGATGTGTTCTTTGTAGTTCAGGGCGAAATGGAATACGGAAATTCATTGGGACAAGTCGATTGATTTGTCAGCAAGAAATAGGGAAAAAGAGGCTTTCTTCAAAAATGAGGAAGCCTCTTTTTTTGATGTTTTTTTTAAGAATTTTATATTTGTGTTATGCAGTTTTCTTGTGTAATAAGCTACTGCGAATTTATTTTACAGGAGTGAGGGTAAAACAGTCTAAATCGGGAGACCAGCTGAATCGGCTTCCTATTCTTATCACATTATATCCTTTTTGTAAATTTACGGTGAATGTCGTTTGAGCGACACCTTTAGAACGGTCTGTTTCCAATTTGTCGACCACTGTCATGTTTCCGTTGACAGTAACTTCCAAGCGGCGGTCACTTATTTCACGTTCTTTCTTTTCGGCAGGTATGTATTGAACTGTCATCTGGTACGTACCACCTTGTTCACTGAAAACTTCATTCCATTGTGCGTAGTTGTCTTTATGTCCGCCAAGATTGGTTATTGTCATGCCTCCGGATGCTGTTTCGAAAGGCATGAAAGCTATTCCCCGTTTACGTTTTCCCAAGTCGTCAAACTGATTCAGATAAGCCTGTTCTGCCTCGTAGCGGGTAGGTTTCATACGTCTTTCACCTTCTACTCTCAGAATTTTTGTTCCGTGAGGGAGTACATCAAACTGTATGAAGTCTGTTACCGAACGTTCATCTTTTTGTTTCACAAGGTCGCGTATACGTGTTGTACCTTCCAGTTCGAGTACTGATAAGGGAACCCGGAAGGAACAGGTTTCTTCGGTCGGGTTATATAGAGCTACTGCCCGTACTGTTCCTCTTTTTTCTTCGATGTCTTTTACCAGTACATATCCTCTATGCTCGTGTTGCACTACATACGCCTGAAGTCCCAGCGGATCTTGGTTCAGTGCGATGAGTTCCTTATTTTTCAGCAGTTGCAGTGAAGATGCCGGGATGGCAGTCAGATCGCAGCCGATCAGCAGTGGTGAACTCATTATGCACCACATGCCAAAGTGAGTTTCCTCCTCTTCCGGCTTTAATCCTCGTCCTATTTCCAGCATGTCCATATCATTGTAATGTCCGTTACCGGCAAAGGCTGAGAGATACAGATTTTTGTCGATTATATATTTGACAGATTCCCACGACGGATTGATATCTCCGCTGATTCTCCAGGAACGTGCCAGACTGCTTACCCATGTACCCGGATAAGCCCATCGGCAGATATTCAGAGAAATATTTCGTGGGCAAACTTCGCGGATGGCATTAACAATTTCCGTATATCTTTCTTGTTCTTCAAGGTCGAGCTGCTGTCCGGCTCCGCAGTAGTCAGTCTTGATAAAATCGAATCCCCATTCGTTGAAGAAAAGGTTGGCGTCCTGATGTTCAAATCCATAAAGACCAACCCCAATTCCGTTTTTATCTCCATCCCAAAGCGAACCGCATGTGTTGGCTCCCGCTTCCGAATAAATACCAGCTTTCAGTCCCAGTGAATGGATATAGTCGGCTATTCCTTTCATTCCGTTTGGAAAACGTTGTGGATGGGTATGCAGGATACCTTTCTCATCGCGGAATCCGAAGAATCCGTCATCGATGTTTATGAAATGATAGCCAACCTTGTCAAGGCCCTGTGAAATCATGGCATCTGCCTGTTTCTTGATCAGCTCTTCGTTGATATTGACGCGGTAAGTGTTCCATGAACTCCATCCCATTATAGGTGGTTCTACGTAATTGACTTGTGCATAGCCTCCCAGTGCAATGATTCCGAGTAAGCTTGCTGTGAAGCATTTTTTGAGGTTGGTGTTTTTCATAGATTAGTTGTTACTTAGATGCATCCCTGAATGGAAAGGAAGAAGAATACTCCCGTAGCTATCATCAGCAGACCGATGGCGGCATAAAACAGACGTGCACGGTTTCTGCCGGCATTGGCTACGATGAATTGTGTGTTATGGGCCGTAAAAAACCAGTCCCAGTTGAATAGGGCAGCCAGCAACGCCAGCAGCCCCACCAGGACAAATATGCCCTGTATGATATAGTGTGTCACCATAATGCATTATTCTTCGGCATCGAAGCGGACGGTACGAGTGCCGTCTTCGTTTTCTTCGATATATACCTTTACTGCATTGCCCGGAAGCAAGTCTTCTATCAGTTCAGGCCATTCGATAAAGCACAGAGCTCCACTGTAAAAATAATCTTCATACCCCATGTCGTATACTTCTTCCAGTTTCTTGATACGGTAGAAGTCGAAATGATAAATCAGTTCTCCAGTAGTTTCCGAACGATACTCATTTACGATAGCGAATGTAGGTGAGTTGATGACATCTGTTACTCCCAGTTCTTCGCATACAGCTTTGGTAAAAGTAGTCTTTCCTGCTCCCATTTTGCCGTAGAAGGCAAATACTGTGTTATCGCCCATGGCTGCAATAAACTCTTTGGCAGCTTCGTGGATATGATCGAGTGAAGTAATTTTTATTTCCATAAGTATCTGTTTTTATTGTTCTTGCAAAAGTAAGTAAAAATCGCGAATATTTATTCCTGTTTACGGAACTGCCGGCAGATTTTTGCTGCGACATATATCAGTATGGATATAAAGATGATGGCTGCTCCTGAAGGAATCTGATATTTGTATGAGAACAGCAGTCCGCCCAGACAACTGATATAGCCGATGCCGATAGACAGCCAGATGATATTCTTGAAACGGCTGGTAAACAAGTTTGCCGTCATCTGTGGGAGAGTGAGTAGCGAGATGGCAAGCACGATGCCTACCATGCGCAGACATGATACGATAGTCAGAGCGATAAACATCATCAGCAGATACTCGAAAGTGGCTACGGGAAGATGTTGTGAACGCGCGAACTCACGGTCGAAAGCGATAGCTACAATTGGGCGTAGAAACAGTGAAAAGAATATGATAAGCACTATACTCAGTATACCAAGCAGCAGTATGTCACTTTGTGTGATGGTAAGTATATTTCCGAAAAGGAATGAAGAAAGGTCGGGAGTGAATCCCGGAGCAAGGAAACTGAAAATGATTCCGATAGCCATTCCGAATGTCCAGAATACAGCAATGGCAGAATCTTCACGCATATCACTCCGCTTGCTGAGCCATTCTACTCCGAAAGCTGACAGCACCGAAAAGATGGCTGCCGTGAGTAGGGGAGAAATACCCGTATAGAGTCCGATTCCGATACCTCCGAAAGAAGCATGTGTGATTCCTCCGCTGATAAAAACAAGCCGACGGGTGACAATGTAGGTTCCGATAATTCCGCAGGCGATGCTGGCAAACAGACTACCCAGTAAGGCATGTTGGAAAAAAGTATATTGTAACAGTTCTAATATATCCATGATAGTTGTATTCGGTAATGAGACAGACCGGCAGGAAGATTAATGAAATCTTCGTTCTCCTACGATAAGGAAAAGTTCATCTTTCAGTTCGTCGGGCAATTCAATGCCGCGAAGTTGCAGACTCCGGCTCCATCCTGCCACATCCACTTCCTGCATGGAGTACAGAATGTCGCGGAACTCTTCGATTTCCTCTTCCGAATATCCGTCAGAAGGACGTCCTTTGAAGCGGTCCAGTTCTTCGTCGTCGTAATATTCTATTTGCTTGCTTACAGCTGCCAGCAGACTTTCTTTTTCACAAATCTGATGCTGACCGCAGCATTCACTGTCTACGGTTACTACAGGAGGAGCTTCTTCCAGCTCTCCACGATCGATTTTCTTTTGTATGTTCCGGTTATAGAAATATCCGGCTACCAGTCCGAATAATGCTACTCCTATCAGTATGACAATAAGTATCCACATGATGATTTATTCCTCCGTGATGTTGAATCCCGCATGTATCAGGTTTTCCCAGTAATGCGGATATGATTTGGTAACTACTTGCGGATGATTGATGTATATATCTCCCAATCGGATGCAGACGGGAGCAAAAGCCATAGCCATGCGATGGTCTTCGTAAGTGTCTATGCAAGGGCTGGTGTCAGGAGTACAGCGTTCACCGTTCCACGACAGTACGGAACCTTCGCTTTCTGTAATGAGGTATCCCAGCTTTTTCATTTCGGCTATTAAAGCGGCTATGCGGTCGGTTTCTTTAATTTTCAGGCTCTGAAGTCCGGAGAAACGGAAAGGAATACCCATTACGGCACAAGTCACTACAAATGTCTGGGCTAAGTCAGGCTGATTAACGAAATCGTATTCCATGCGTGCAGTGATTTTTCCTGTTTTTCGAAGAGTCACTTCACGTTCCCCATAAACTGTTTCTACCCCCAGCTGTTCGAATAACCGTGCTACTTCCGAGTCACCTTGCGGGCTTTCGCGGAATAATCCCGGCAGACAGACTGTTGCCTGTTCCGATAATGCGCAGATTTCATACCAGTACGAAGCCGCGCTCCAGTCACTCTCTACATAATAGGGAACAGCTTGATAAGGTTGAGGCTTTACTTCCAGTTGATTTTCACTGATCCAGGCAACATTGGCTCCAAAGTCGCGCATCAGTTTCAGCGTAAGGTCGATATATGGGCGAGATACAATTTCTCCCGTCAGTGTAAGCTTTAGTCCGTTAGTCAGTGCCGGACCTATCATCAGCAAGGCAGAGATATATTGTGAACTTACATTTCCTGGCAAAGTCACTTCACTGTTTACCAGCTTGCGTCCTACGATGCGCAACGGTGGAAAACCTTCATTGCCTGCATATTCTACGTCAGCTCCCAGTGCACGGAGTGCATTGACCAGTATGCTGATAGGGCGCTGCTGCATACGCTGTGTTCCGGTTATGATGTGTGTGCCTTCGCCTACGGCAAGAAAAGCCGTCAGGAAACGCATGGCCGTACCGGCCGCCATAATGTCGATGATGGAAGGCATGTGTTGCAAAGCCTGTATCATCACCCGTGTGTCGTCGCAGTCGGACAGGTTTTCCGGGTGACAGTTTCCTTTGGCAAGGGCATTGATTATCAGTGCACGGTTGCAGATGCTTTTCGATGAAGGAAGCTGTATGCAAGTATTTATTCCGTGGGGGGAAGTGACTTTTATCCGCTTCATGCTATATCTTTTCTTGTTGTTTGCAAATTTGTTGTGTGGCAAAGATAGAAAAAAACGAAGAATTTATGAGGGCAACTCATTCAAATTCCGTCCCAATTCTATTTTCTCGAACTTGTATCCCAGACGTTTCAGCTCGATGGCTGCACCGATACGGAACATTGTGCGGCAGGCACGTGCGAAAACATGAAAAGCCATCGGACTCTGAGGTTCTATCTGTTCATGGCGTATCATGCTTACTGTAGCTTGTCCGCAGCGGCGGATAATGTCTTCCAGCTGACCCGCTTCTTTGCTGTCGAGCGGTAGCTGCAGCAGATCGCGTACGATGTGTTCGTCCATATCATCGAAACCTTGCTCACCGTAATACGACTGATAGCTGACCTGTGCGTAATATTCCCAGTCTTCATCCCATCCAAAAGCGACTCCCAGGCCAAGATAAGCAGCCCAAGCTACTGATACGACAGGATAATCACGAATTTGTCCTACTGCATCGGCTACATATTCGGGAGCCAGGTCGTGCCAGCGGTTGTCTATGTCATCGGCAGCAAGTAGCGTGCTGTCGAGCATGCCGTAATTGGTACACAAGTGCAGTAACTCTTGCTGTAGTTTCTCTTCAAAGTTGTTTAAATATTCTGTATTCATCTGTTTTCTTATTTTTTGCCAAAGATAGGCATTTTTACGTTTAGGAAATTAGGCATGAACAGAAAAACAGACATCAAACTTTAGGGAATTGGCAAAAAATACTGGCAGAATTTACTATCATAAATTCCGTTTGCGTACAAAATGTATGCATTCGGGTGAGTGATTCAGTTTTTTTTGTTAAAACTGTTTAATTGTAGGAACTATCTTTTATAGTCATGGAACATTGCGCTATATTTGTGAGGCAAACACACTTGTTTATTATATGGATGAGATAATCCTTAAATCCGCAACTCCATTCCCGAAGTGCTACCTACATAAAGAGAAATGGACTTTTGATTCGTAAGATAACCATTAAGTCCTCGCGTCCGTTTCAATGCGCATACCATCCCCTTACCCCATAAAGCGACTTGAGGCAATACGCAATCAGTGGCCATCAAGTGATGTAAATCATCCGGAAGAAGTTTTGAAGGCTTCTGCATATGCATGGTTGTCGGTGTAGATATTCAGCACACATTGCCTTGCGGTCTTAATCCACTTGGCAGGTACTGAAATGAATTTGAAGACAAACGTCTTGATACGGCTGGTTTCCTTGAGCCCGAACTTCTTCACTTCAATCCTTTGCATGATGGCCTTGTAGAAATTGCGTATCAGTGCCGTCAGGAGCAGGAACACGGTATTTTCCGCCATGAAGGATTTAGGCAGTCTGTCCCATCCAAACCCATTGTTCATGTCATCAAAGACGCGTTCCTTGCCACCGCGCATGTTATAGAACTCCACGATGTCCCTCATGGATGATTCGTAATCGTTGGTCAGGATGCAGCGGTATGTATATTCCCCCTCCCACAGGTCCGGTCCACTGCCCATGCGTCTCTGTCTCTGGATTACCAGGCGATACGGTTTGCCCTTCCACTTCTCAACGAGAATGGAGTTCAACTCAAACACGATGCCGTTTATCTCTTCCTTCTTCCACCCTCTGAGCGCGAAGATGTCATCATAGAGCGAGCAGCAGCGGTTGGCGCGTATGTAGAATGTCCTGCAATGCTTCCTGACCTCATCCACAATGTCTTCAGAGCATGAGCCGCAGTCGGCCCTGAAGCGTTTGACTGTCAGCTTCTTCTCTTCAAGTCTCTCCAAAATCCTCTTTAGCGTGTCCTTCTGGTGAAAGCGTACATTGGTGTTGCCGTCGCTGTTCTCTATGCCGACAATCATGTCGCCGATAACGGCCACACCGGACCTGTAACCAAGAAATTTCTTGTACGTGGGCTTTGCATCGTACTTCTCCGCCTCAATGAACTGGTGGTCAAAGTCAACGTCATACTCCCCGCCCTCTTTCAACTGCCCTGTGGACAACAGGCAATTCAGGAGCAATGTGTTGAGTGTGTCTGCCGTATTGAAATCATAGGACTTTCCGGCATCAGACGTGTATGAGATGTTTTCCCGGGTCAGTTCGTTTATTGCCCTAAGGATGGTGTCGGCGCTACAGGTGCGGAGTGTGGGGTGAAGGGAAAGATGACTCATTAAGTGGGCGGTGACATCCTCAACGCAAGAACCGCCGCAGAAGTAAACGCATAGGAGGGAGCGGATGATTTCGCTGTATTGATAACCATAGAGTTTGCATCTCAACCCAAGTGTTGAGTCAATTGTAGAGGAGAGAAGGGAGGTAAATTGCTCCATGATTGGAAATATGCCTCCAAAAGGAGTGAGTCTTTCGGATTTTATTGCTACCTTTGCCATGCCTGTTGCGGTTTTCTTTGTCTTTGGATTCGCAACACTAAGGTAAGTGAAAACGCTGACATGGCAAAAACCTGGGCAACAAAATGTTGCTCAGGAACTTATAAAAATAATTATCAATTATGTTGCGGAATTAAGGATAATCATAATTATCGGATTGATAGTACTTAACGGTATTTTCGCTATGTCCGAGGTGGCATTAATATCAGCCCGTAAATCTCGGCTTTCTTCAGATGCAAAAAAAGGCAGCAAGTCTGCTAAAGTAGCTTTAAAGCTGGCTAACGACCCCGACCGCTTCCTTTCAACAGTACAAATTGGAATTACCCTGATTGGTATTTTAACCGGTATCTATTCGGGAAACCGCATTGCTGCCGACCTGACCGAAACCATGATTTCGTGGGGAGTATCTGTTACCTATGCTTCGGCATTGGCTCAGGGTATCATTGTAGTCGTTGTAACTTACCTTACGATTATTTTCGGAGAACTCGTACCGAAGCGTATCGGATTGAGTGTTGCCGAAAAGGCTGCCAAAGTGGTTGCACGTCCCATGCGGGTACTTGCTTCTATCGCACTTCCTTTCGTTTGGCTGCTTTCCAAGAGTACTGAGATTATTTTCAATTTACTGGGGATCAAGGAAACCGACAATAAGGTGACCGAAGAGGAAATCAAATCTATCATCGAGGAGGGAACCGAAGAAGGAGAGGTACAGCCTGTAGAGAAAGATATCATGCAGCGTGTATTCTTGTTGGGAGATTTGAAAGTCAGCTCGATCATGACACACAAGAGTGATATTGTCTGGCTGGACATGGATATGACTGCCGACGAAGTCAGAGCGGTAGTAAATGAAAACTTGTTTGAGTTTTATCCGATAGCCGACGGTGACCTGGATCATGTGAAAGGAATTGTAAACTTGAAAGATCTGGTTGTACATCTGTCTAATCCCGATTTTAAGCTGGCGTCTTTGATTCATGAGGCTACGTATTTTCATGAGAGCATGAACGTTTATAAAGTGCTTGAGCAGATGAAGATGCAGAAAATCAGTCGTGCACTGGTTTGTGATGAATTTGGTATCTGTACCGGTATTATTACGCTGCGTGATATTCTGGAAGGATTAGTGGGTAATGTAGACGATCCGGAGGAAGAACCGGATATCATCAAACGAGTAAATAAGGAAGGCTGGCTGGTAGACGGACAGTGTTCATTATATGACTTCTTGTGTTATTTTAACCGCAGTGACTTATTCGAAGCTTCAGAGTATCATACGTTGGGAGGCTTGCTGCTGAAGGAATTGCAGCACATTCCTACCAGTGGTGAAACACTCCAGTGGAACGGATTTACTTTCGAGGTTGTCGATATGGACGGAGCGCGTATCGATAAGGTACTCGTCACCACACCGATAGCCGAAGATAACGGTGATGAAGAAGCTTGATATTATTAAGTGATACAGAATGATGATGAAAAGGGAATTCAAATCATATTTTTTGTTGGCAATCTGCATGCTGATGCTGGTTGCTCAGGTTTTCCCACATCATCATCATTCGGAAATATTCTGTTTGTCGACCGATCTGGTGGCACATGAGGCTACTGCAACATGCAGCAGATATATGCATCATAGCGACGATGCCGACCGCCATTCGTGTACCAGTGTGTGTGTTACCAATTTTCAATGCAGTACACCTGACCAGCATCTGTCTGACATAACTCCCGATTATTCTTTTTATTCCATACTTTATCCGTTGGTTAACGTATTGGGCGTACTGGCCTTACCGACTGACGATGCTGATGCCGACTGGGCGCTCTTTGTAGAAAGTCTGCATGCGTACCAGTTTATTCAGACAGCTGGGTTACGTGCACCTCCCGCTTCTGTAATTCTTGTATAAAAAACTGCAATCCGGTTGCAGGACAATGTCCGTACCTTTGCGGTGCGGAGAAATAAGTTTTTGTCTTTAATACATTAATTACATCATTATGAAGCATTATATTTTTATGGGAGCTCTGGCAGCGTGTATGCTGGGCTCTTGTGGAGGTCATGAAGGACATGACCACGAAGCTGAGGGGGAAGCAAAAGAGGCGCATGCTGCCCACGCAGACGAAATAGTTTTAACTCCTGAAAAAGCTCAGGCCGCCGGTGTACAAGTAGAGGAAGTACAACCAGCTGCTTTTCGTAGTGTGATTCCTACCAGCGGACAGGTATTGGCTGCTCAAGGCGATGAAGCCACTGTCGTTGCTGCTGTTTCGGGTGTTGTGAACTTTACCCGTTCATTGATTGAAGGTACACAAGTATCTGCCGGTATGGCACTGCTTACAGTTTCTTCACAGCATATTCAGGAGGGGGATCCGGTAAAGCGTGCCCGTATTGCTTACGAAACGGCAAAGAGTGAATACGAACGTGCGGCCAAGCTGGTGGACAAGCAAATCGTTTCGCAGAAAGATTTTAATCAGCTGAAAGAAAATTATGAAAATGCCCGCATAGCTTACGAGGCACTTTCTCCCAGCAAGGACGGAAAAGGAGTGGCTGTCAAGTCGCCGATAGGAGGCTATGTCAAGTCGTGTCTGGTAAAGGAAGGCGACTATGTAACCGTGGGACAGCCTTTGCTTACCGTTACCCAGACTCGCCGTTTACAGTTGAAAGCTGAAGTGTCCGAACGTTATTATGCTGGACTGAAATCGATTGTTTCGGCTAATTTCACAACTACTTACGATGACAAAGTATATCGGCTGGATGATTTGAAAGGACGTCTGCTGTCGTATGGCAAATCATCGGGCGATGCATCCTATTACATCCCGGTAACTTTTGAATTTGATAACCGTGGCGACGTGATACCTGGTTCTTTCGTAGAGGTATATCTGTTGTCGGAAGAGCGTCAGGGAGTTATCGGTCTGCCTGTTTCGGCAATTACCGAAGAGCAGGGACTGAATTTCGTATACTTGCAGGTAGATGCGGAATGTTACAAGAAACAGGAAGTAAAGCTTGGCATGAACGATGGCTGCCGTGTGGAAGTTCTTTCAGGACTGAAAGGCGGAGAAAAAGTGGTGACTGTCGGAGCCATGCATGTGAAACTGGCTGCTGCCGGCAATACCATTCCGGGACATACACACAATCATTAATCGTCGGACGTGTTTTGTTACAGACACGTATATCATTATAGAATATTATGCTGAATAAAATCATACATTTTTCATTACAGAACCGCTTGCTGGTTCTGGTGGCTTCGATATTATTGCTGATAGGAGGAACCTATACGGCATTTCATACCGAAGTGGATGTGTTTCCCGACTTGAATGCACCTACCGTAGTCGTAATGACGGAAGCGGGAGGCATGGCTGCCGAAGAAGTGGAGCAGCTGGTTACGTTCCCTATCGAAACGGCAGTGAATGGTGCTACGGGAGTACGTCGTGTACGCTCATCGTCGACAACGGGATTTTCTGTAGTATGGGTAGAGTTCGATTGGGATACGGACATTTACCTGGCACGTCAGATTGTATCTGAAAAACTGGCAACGGTAGGTGAGGATTTACCCGATAATGTGGGCAATCCTACACTCGGTCCACAGTCATCTATTTTAGGTGAGTTGCTGATTGTGGGACTGACTGCCGACAGCACCTCTATGCTCGATTTACGTACACTTGCCGACTGGACTATCCGTCCGCGTTTGCTGTCTACCGGAGGAGTTGCTCAGGTTGCCGTGTTGGGAGGTGACATTAAAGAATACCAGATACTGCTGCATCCCGAGCGTATGAAGCACTACGGTGTGACATTGGGAGAAGTCATGGCAGTAACTCGTGGCATGAATCAGAATACCAACGGAGGAGTAATTTATGAATATGGCAACGAATACATCGTGCGTGGAGTCGTTTCTACGGATAATGTACGCCAGATGGCACGTTCGGTTGTAAAGACAGTCGACGGTGCTCCGGTCACACTGGAAGATATTGCCGACGTACAGGTAGGAGCCCAGCAGCCTAAACTGGGACTTGCTTCGGAAAAAGGTAAACCTGCCGTACTGATAACTGTTACCAAACAGCCGAATACAGGAACTATCGAGCTGACGGAAAAGCTGGAAGCTGCTTTGAAAGACTTACAAAAGAATCTTCCGGCAGACGTAAAGGTTTCTACCGATATCTTCCGTCAGTCACGTTTCATCGAAAGCTCTATTGGCAATGTACAGGAATCTCTTTACGAAGGAGCTATCTTTGTGGTTATCGTACTTTTCCTTTTCCTTGCCAACACACGTACTACCATCATTTCGCTGGTTACACTTCCCTTGTCGCTGGTGGTAGCTATTCTGGTACTTCACTATATGGGACTCAGTATCAATACCATGAGTCTGGGAGGTATGGCCATTGCCATCGGTTCGCTAGTAGACGATGCCATAGTCGATGTGGAGAACGTATGGAAGCACCTGCGTGAAAACCGTATGCTTCCTGCCGGCGAACGTAAACCCGTATTGGATGTCGTATTCCATGCTTCGCGTGAAGTGCGTATGCCCATCCTTAACTCAACCCTGATTATCGTAGTGAGTTTTGTACCTCTGTTCTTCTTGAGTGGTATGGAAGGCAGAATGCTGGTTCCGCTGGGCATCGCGTTCATCGTATCATTATTCGCATCGACAGTCGTAGCGCTGACACTTACTCCCGTCCTGTGCAGCTATCTGCTGGGAGGAGATTTCAAGAAAAACGGGCTGCCCAAAGAGGCTTTTGTTGCCGTATGGATGAAAAAGTATTACGAACGCGGACTGCTCTGGGCACTGGAACATAAGCGGACGGTGCTGGGTGGTACTATAGCCCTGTTTATCGTGGCACTGGGAGCGTTCTTTACGTTAGGACATAGTTTCTTGCCACCGTTCAACGAAGGTTCGTTCACCATCAATGTAAGCTCTCTTCCCGGTATCTCACTGGAAGAGTCTGATAAGATTGGTCGTCAGGCAGAGGAACTGCTGCTTACCATTCCCGAAATAAAGACCGTAGCACGCAAGACAGGACGTGCCGAACTCGACGAGCATGCACTGGGTGTAAACGTTTCGGAAATAGAAGCCCCGTTCGAACTGGACGGTCGTTCCCATCAGGAAGTACTCGAAGAGGTTCGTCATAAATTGTCGGTGCTGACTGGGGCAAATATCGAAATCGGTCAGCCTATCAGTCACCGTATTGATGCCATGCTGAGTGGTACGCAGGCAAATATCGCTATCAAGCTTTTCGGTGATGACTTGAACAAGATGTTCTCTTTGGGTAATCAGATAAAAGAGGCTGTAAGCGATGTGGAAGGTATTGCTGACTTGAATGTGGAACAACAGATTGAGCGTCCGGAACTGAAAATTATACCTCGCCGGGAAATGCTTGCCAAGTATGGCATTTCACTGGCACAGTTCAATGAATTTGTTACGGTAAACATGGCCGGAGAAGTTGTTTCCCAGGTATACGAAAAAGGAAAATCTTTCAATCTTGTGGTACGTGCAGCGGAAGATAACCGTGGCTCGATGGAACGCATCAAAGACCTGATGATAGACGATGCTCAGGGACGCAAGATACCGTTGAGCTACGTGGCGCGCGTGGAATCGTCGATGGGACCGAATACCATTAACCGTGAGAACGTAAAGCGTAAGATTGTCATTTCGGCAAATACCAGCGGACGTGACCTGCGCAGTGTAGTAAACGATATCCAGACACGGGTGAACGAAAAGATACAGTTGCCCGAAGGTTATCACATCGAATACGGCGGACAGTTTGAAAGTGAACAGGCCGCCAGTCGTACCTTATTGCTTACTTCCCTGATGAGTATTGTGGTCATCTTCCTGTTGCTATACATGCAGTTCCGCAATGCTTCACAGAGTGGCGTGATTTTGCTGAACCTGCCACTTGCCCTGATAGGCGGTGTATTTGCCTTGCTGTGCACTACAGGTGAAGTCAGTATTCCGGCAATCATCGGATTTATATCATTATTCGGTATTGCTACCCGTAACGGTATGCTGCTTATCAGCCATTACAATACGTTGCGTGATGAACAAGGAATGGGATTGCGCGAAAGTATCCTTCGAGGTTCTCTCGACCGTCTGAATCCGATTCTGATGACCGCCTTATCGTCTGCTCTGGCATTGATACCTCTTGCTTTGCGTGGAGGTCTGCCCGGCAACGAAATCCAGAGTCCGATGGCAAAGGTTATCCTGGGAGGTTTGCTTACCTCAACTTTCCTCAATGCTTTTGTCATCCCTATTGTGTACGAACTGATGAACCGCAAGAAGTCAGATGCTAATAAACAGTAATTATGAAACATACCTATATTACATTGGCTGCATGTCTGTTTTTTACGGCAGGCATGCAGGCACAGAGCATCGATGAGGTGCTCCGTCAGATAGAACAGAATAATAAAGAATTGCAGTCACAGCAACATGCTACACGAGCTGCACAATTGGAAGTCCAGACGCAGAATAACCTGGAAGATCCTTCGGTAGAATATAGTCCGTTTTATACCAAAGGTATTACCGGTATGTCGAGTTCGGAACTGGTCGTGACACAGGGATTCGATTTTCCCACCTTGTATGCGGCACGCAGCCGTTCGGGAAAGTTGCAGCGTGAAGCCCTTCACCGTCAGTATGAGGCTACCCGTCGCGATATACTGCTGAATGCAAAGAATCTCTGCTTGGATCTTGTAATGCTGAATAAACAGCAAGGTCTGCTGGAAGAACGGAAAAAGAATGCCGACGAACTGCTTGCCTTGTTCGAAAAACGGCTGGAAGAAGGGGATGCCGGCATACTGGAAGTCAATAAAATCAAGATGGAACGGATGAGTGTGCAGACAGAAGTTTCGCTGAACAATGCGGCTCATCGTACCGCCTTGCAGCAGTTGCTTGCCATGAACGGCAATCTTCCGATGGACTTTACCTCACGCGATTATCCGCAGGTGGAAGCACTGAAAGACTATAACGCCTTGTACGATGAGGTGATGGCTACCGATGCTACGCTGCTGGCTGCTGATGCCGCTGCGCGTGCTGCCGAGAAGAACATCAGTGTAAGTCGTCAGAGCTGGTTGCCGAAACTGGAAATAGGCTATCGTCGCAACACTTCACTCGATGAAAAGAGCAACGGCTTCCTTATCGGAGGAAGTTTGCCGATCTTTTCGAATAGGAAGAAGCACCAGATAGCCCGTGCACAAGCTATCAGCGCCCAGTATCAGTTGGATAATGCCCGCTTGCAGGCAGAGGCTCAGGTCCAGAGCCAGTTCAACGAAATGCAGCAGTTGACTACCGCCATGCAGGCATACGACGTGGAGCTGATGCATCAAACGCTGGACATGCTGAAAGAAGCCGTTACCGCAGGACAACTTTCTATCATCGATTACTATACGGAAGCCGACAATGTATACCGTAACTTGCAGGCTTACATGGAACTGGAGAATCAGTACCAGAAGCTGATGGCAAGCATTTACAAAAATCGGTTGTAAAGTGGCTATAATTTGTTCTCTGAAAGTTGCTATTGGTAACAGAAGATATTGTCAGATTAAGAGTTGTTTTGTATCTTTGCAAATATGAAGAAAGAATTAGGTAAATGGCTGATGGATATAGCCAAGTATTTGACGACAGCGGTTTTGTTGTCCTCTGTTTTCAACGACATAAAGGACTCTTGGATAATTTACTTTGTTGTGTCTATTGCCATAGTATTAACACTACTTTCAGGCTTATGGCTTGTAAGAGAAGAAAAAAAGGAGGGAGAATGATATGGGAGCAATTATCATGTCAGTACTTGTGTCGGTTATAGCTATTGTCGGTGTGATTTACTTTAATCATCAAGACAAGAAAGAAGCATTGAAAAATAATAATAAAGGATAGTTTGTAACACACATTGGTTCGAACTACCTGAGTTTATAAAGTTAGAAAAGCTATTGGAGACGTATATTTCCAGTGGCTTTTCTTTTTTTGTGAATGGTTGTATTGATTCTGTTAAAGTAAAGGATCTTCTTAAATAATGATAGTCATTAATTCCATGATCAGTATGCTGAATAGAGGAAATAAAATAACAAATACAACGTAATATAATCCAATTTTATAGTTTTCCTTTCTTTTCTTTAAATCCATTTGTAAATATTCTTCGTGAATTGCCTGAACATATTTTTTTGTTTTAAGTGTTTTACGAAAAAATACTTAGCCGAAAAACATAATATTGTAACGCAAACAATAAGTGTGGAATTGTTTCTCAATTCATTAAATAATCGTACGGATAAAAAAAGCAATATAATTACTATATATGAGAATACAATCAAAAAACCTACTCCTATGTGGTTATATACTTCATTGTCATTATATTCCATTTTTTGCTTTTCTAAAGAATATATTTTATAGATAACTATTTTCTGTAAGCAGTTTTGTATTGCTTTCATAGGTACTTATTTATAAACAGTTACAGCTGAAAGAGTCAACTTAAAAGATTACAGTTATCAGCTTTAAGAACGCAATAATTATAATAGGATAAAAGAATATAGGTATTACTTTCCATAATCCACGCTTATAATGTTTTTTTCTTTCTTCTACATTCATTTTTAAATATTCTTCGTGGACTATCTGAACATAACTACTTTTCTTAAGCTTTTTCATAATTAAATGAACCGCTATTTGACACAAAATAACAACTCCTATGCCAGTTGCTAACGGATTTTGCAGAGTACCAAAGATGCGTATAAGAATAAAGATAAAACTTATGACAGTATATACAACAAATGTCTGTAAAGTTACCCAAATTCCATCGTAAACACTGCTTTCATCATATTCTCGTTTGTTTATATCCAGCAAATAAATATTTGCAATTACAATCTCATAATAGAATGATTTTATTTTTTCATACCCTTTTATGTGCATATTCCGGCGGATACCCGTTCAGCATTTCCGGTGATATCCGTTCAGTCCCCAGTTAGTATTCAGTGTTGTTGGCAAAGTTAATACTTCTTTCTTAGGCTCTCTCCTTTAAGGTCAAATTTTATTGCCTTATGCACGATTCTGTCCAGACAGGCTTCCGCAATGAGCTCGCTTTGGAACACATCATACCAGTCTGCAACGGGAAGCTGGCTGGCCGGGATGAGTGCCTTCCGGTTGTACCGGTCATCTATGATCTGTTCAAAGTCATGCTGTATCTGGCCGTCCAGCTTGACCATCCCAAAGTCATCGATAATCAGCAGGTCATGTGCGTTCAGCTTCCGGAAGAAGTTTGTTTCCCGTCCTTCCAGATGTGCAAGCTTCAGGTTCTCGATGAGCATGTTCATCGTGAAGTACAGTACCTTCCGGCCGTTCCTGCATGCCCTGTCACCCAGGGCACAGGCAAAGTAGGACTTCCCGGTTCCTGCCGGTCCGGTAATGATGACCGTCATTCCGCCCGTGATGTAATTTCCGGTTGCAAGGTCGGCTGCAGAGCAGGTCTGTATGCCCCTTGCCGTGTCCGTTTCAAGTTCTTCCATCGAGGCTCTCAGACGGAAGCCGGCATTCTTTATAAGACGCTGGATGCGGTTGTTCCCTCTCGTGTCACGTTCGTACTGGAGCATGATCTGCATGCCTTCACGCAGGGTAAGCTTGTCCAACTGATGTGTTTCTTCCAGAGAGCTCCAGCAGCTTGCCATTCCCGGAAGCTTCAGCTTGTGCAGTGTTCTTTCTGTTTCGTTGCTCATAATCATTTATTGTTGTTGGTTTATGTCATTTCCTGTAAAATAGTCTTTTCCGCGCATGTTCCCGTGGTTTGACGGTGTAGGCGCATGGAAGATTACCGTCTCGTCTGCGGATGCATTCATGCCGTTACGTCTGAGTATGGCTTCAAACTTGCTGTAGGAGTAAATACCGTACTCCATGCACTGACGGCAGGTAAGGTCAAACGTGGCAAGGTCATACTTCCTTCTGAGGCTGACTATGGAGTTGCACAGCTTGTAATACACCTCTTCAGGCTGTGCGGTACGTTTGGGGTCAAAGATTCTTTTTACATATTCATGGCAGTCAGGTGATATATCTTTTGCTTTCTCCACATAATAGGCTGCCGAACGCTCCATAATCACCCTGCAGCTGGATGCGAGATGTTCCCTGACTGTGGTATAGCCGTATGTATGGCTGCGGATATGTGAGGCCACCAGTTTCTGCTCCACATAGACCTTGACCCATGAACGCGTAAAGACTACTCTTGCCTGTTTTCCTACATGGATATAGGGGACGGAGTAAAAATGGGTCACCTTGTCCTGTCTCAGCTCCACATGGCAGTTTGCCTGTACTTTCAGATCGGCATACAGGCGCATCTCATAGGGTTCCGGTTTCAAGGGTTTCAGCAGCTCCTTCTCCATGGCATGAAAACGCTCCTCACGGCTGTAGGGACGCTTCTGCATACGGGTCTGGTTGTGCCTTTCCATCAGCTCCCATACGGCACGGTTCAGTTCCAGGAGTGAATGGAAGGTACGGTTACGCAATCTGGCATAGACACGGTTATATGTAATCCTTACGGAGTCCTCTACCAGAGCCTTCTGTGTCGGCGATGCCGGGTCGCATGGCAGTACCACGAAATGGTAGTAGTTGCCCATGTCCTCAAGAGCCTTGTTCAGCTTCGGCTCATGCCGGTCATTGCTGATTACAGCCGATTTGAGGTTGTCAGGAGTCAGTATGGAAGGTACACCGCCCAGATGTTCCAGACACATCCTTATGGCATACAGAAAGTCCTCCGTCTTCTGCGAAGGTACACATACCACATAGGTATAGTCGCTGTAAGGCATGCAGGCGACAAACACCTCCACCTTGACAATTTCTCCGGTTTCGGCATCCACATAGCTGAGCTTGTCACCGGCAAAGTCCACCATGAGCTTTTCACCCGGTTTGTAGGTGTTGGCCAGTACGGCCGTAACATCCTTCTTCGCAACGAGATTCTGCTTCAGATGGTAATAGAACTGTGACTTGCCGTAACCATCGGGATGAGTCGCACGGTATTCATCGAACAGGACCTGACGGCTTACATGGGATTTGGGGTCCGCCAGCAGTTCCCTGTATCTGGGTAGCAGGATCAGAAACTCTTCCATTCTCCTGTCCGTATATGCCGGAGAACCAGCATGGAACATCCGTTCCAACTCGGGATCGTCAATCTCAAGGAGGTCGCTGATGTTCCATCCGTTGGCTTTTACTGTATTCACATAACCGTTGACGGTTTCCTTGTCAATCGGTAACTTGCGGCTTACACCGCGGTTGGATTCTCCGGCCTGCTTGAGCTGGAGTACTTGTTTTATCAGACTCATATCCTTTGTTGTTCCTGCCATGACTGTGCTGTTTCTTGTTAGCTTACCAGCACAAAGGAAACTGAAACCGGGGAAAGAATGAACGGATATGCTCCGGAAACGAAGATATACGCTCACAATTCCATGCACGGCTGAACGGATATACTCCGGAAAATCTGAAAGCATACGTCTAAAGTGAACGGGTATGCTCCGGAAAAAGGGTGCTACAACCTGCAATTCTCGGAGGTGAACGGATATGCTCCGGAAAAATTGAGATTTTAATGTCTGGTTATCCATTTTTTCATCCTTTTAGGGGATGAACGGATAAAAATTACGCTTTTAAGGTATGGTTTTATACCCTAATAAGCTGCCGGAAAGTGAACGGGTATGCTCCGGAATATGTACTTTTATGTTTAAATATTATATAAGTAGCTGTATAGATACTTAGGTTAATGGATTTTTTAAGTTTAGACTTATAGATTAGGTTATCGGCAAACTTATATGCAATATTCGTAAAATTTTTCAATATATGCAAGCTTGTGAGCGTTCGTTTGTGTTACGGAGAAAGTGTAATTGTGGCATGATTGTAATCGGTGGTTATTGTTGAGACAGAGAGAAAGTGTCCGGATAGCTCTGTAATGTTCAAATAATCTGTTCTCTCACTTAGTCTTTCCGGTGGAAGAATAAGGGAGATTTTATTTTTATTTCCTAATTTTGCACTTGCAACTAATTAACGGATAAAGAAATGCCACTTAATTTACCAGACAAACTTCCGGCTATCGATATACTGAAGGAGGAAAATATTTTCGTCATCGACAATTCACGCGCCAGTACGCAGGATATCCGTCCGCTGAAAATTGTTATCCTCAATTTGATGCCGATAAAAATAACTACTGAAACTGACTTGATTCGTCTGTTGTCTAACTCACCGCTACAGATTGAGGTCAGCTTCATGAAACTGAAAAGTCATACTTCGAAGAATACGCCTATCGAACATATGAAGGCGTTTTATCGCGATTTCGAATGTATGCGGAATGAAAAGTTCGACGGAATGATTATTACGGGTGCACCGGTGGAGCATCTCGAATTTGAGGATGTGAACTATTGGGACGAGATTCAGGATATCTTCAACTGGACACGTACACATGTCACTTCTACACTTTATATCTGCTGGGCAGCACAGGCAGGACTGTATCATCACTATGGTATCCCCAAGTATCCGCTCGACAAGAAGATGTTCGGTATCTTCGAGCATCATATCTGCGAGGGTATGAGCAAGCTGCCTATCTTCCGTGGTTTCGATGATGTGTTCTTCGTGCCTCACAGCCGCCATACGGAGGTACGCCGTGCGGATATCGAGAAACATCCTGGGCTGACTATTATTTCCGAGTCGGACGATTCGGGGGTACATATCGTTATGGCTCGTGGCGGACGTGAGTTTTACGTGACCGGACATTCGGAATATTCTCCTTATACCCTCGATACAGAATATCGCCGTGATCTGGGAAAAGGTCTGCCTATCGACATGCCGAAGAATTATTATCGCGATAATGATCTTGAAAAGGGTCCGCTGGTTCGCTGGCGGAGTACGGCAAACTTGCTGTTCTCCAACTGGCTGAACTATTATGTATATCAGGAAACTCCATACGATATTAATCAGATTAAATAATGATCAGACAACGTCCTATAGAACTTTTGGCTCCGGCAAAGAATCTGGAGTGCGGCATCGAGGCTATTAATCACGGTGCCGATGCGGTATATATCGGTGCTCCCCGTTTCGGGGCGCGTGCGGCAGCCGGCAATTCGCTGGAAGACATTGCTGCACTGGTGCAGCATGCGCATGTGTACAATGCTCGCATCTACGTTACAGTAAATACGATCCTGCGTGATGAGGAACTGAAAGATACCGAGGCGATGATCTGGGATTTATATCGTGCCGGTGTAGATGCACTGATTATTCAGGATATGGGAATAACACGGCTCAATCTGCCGCCTATTCCGTTGCATGCCAGTACGCAGATGGACAACCGTACGGTACAGAAGGTGAAGTTTCTGGCTGATGTCGGTTTCCGTCAGGTGGTGCTGGCTCGGGAACTGACGCTCGATGAGATTGCCAAAATTCATGCTGCCTGTCCCGATACGTTGCTCGAGGTTTTTGTGCATGGTGCATTGTGTGTGAGCTACAGCGGACAGTGCTATGTCAGTCAGGCATGCTTCGGCCGCAGTGCCAACCGTGGAGAGTGTGCGCAGTTCTGTCGCTTAGGTTTCGATATGGTAGATGCCGATGGAAAAGTCATTGCTCGAAACAAACACTTGCTGTCGCTTAAGGATATGAACCAGAGTGAGAATCTGGAGGCTTTGCTTGATGCTGGTGCTTCTTCGCTCAAGATAGAAGGACGTCTGAAGGATGTTTCGTATGTAAAGAATGTGACGGCTTATTATCGTCAGAAACTGGATGCCATTCTGAAACGTCGTAAGGAGTACATACGTGCCTCGTCGGGTACAGTGAAGCTTGCTTTCCGTCCGCAGCTGGACAAGAGCTTCAGCCGTGGCTTTACCGACTATTTTGTTCACGGGCGTAATCCGGGAATTTTCTCGTTCGATACGCCGAAGTCACTGGGAGAAGAGGTAGGAACAGTAAAAGAGATTCGTGGCAATTACCTGACGGTAGCGGGAGTGAAGTCGTTCAGCAATGGCGATGGATTATGCTATCTTGACGAGCGGGGTAAGTTGTGCGGATTCCGTGTGAACCGGGTAGACGGCAACAAGCTCTATCCGCAGGAAATGCCTCGTGTGAAACCTAAAACCAGACTTTACCGTAACTTCGATCAGGAGTTTGAGCGGGTGATGCAGAAAAAGTCGGCCGAACGGAAAATTGCCGTTACGCTGAGACTTGAAGAAAATAATTTCGGATTTACCCTGTCGGTTGCTGATGAGGATGATAACCGTATCAGCCTGGCTATGCCTAGAGAGAAAGAACTGGCTCGTACTCCTCAGCTGGAGAACCTGAAGAATCAGTTGAGTAAGCTGGGAAATACACCGTTCGAGGCGGAAAGTGTGGAAATCGTTTTATCGGACAACTGGTTTATTCCTTCATCCGAACTGTCAGACTTACGCCGACGCGCAGTAGAAAAACTGCTGGAAGCCCGCCGTATCAATTATCCGCGGGAAGTATGGCGTGTGCCTGAAACTCATCATGCTTTTCCGGCTCAGGAACTGACGTATCTGGGAAATGTCATGAATGGGGCTGCTGCTGCTTTCTATCATGACCATGGGGTACGTCGTATTGCACCGGCATTCGAGAAAGAAGCACCCGAAAAGGCTGTGCTGATGTTCTGCAAGCATTGTCTGCGTTATAGCATGGGCTGGTGTCCGGTACATCATAAGGTGCGTTCTCCTTATCGTGAACCGTATTTCTTGGTGAGCAGCGATGGCAAACGTTTCCGTTTACAGTTCGACTGTAAGCTGTGTCAGATGAAAGTATATGCAGAAGAGTAAGTACATATTGATTCTCCTGTTGCTGGTAGGGCTTGTGGCTTGTTATTATCATCCGGATCTGCCGGCAGACGGGACTTCGGAGAATAAGACAGATTCAGTTCCGGAGGCCTTACACAAGCGTGCCTATGCACTGAGCAGCAATTTTGAAGTTGAGGCTGATACTTTGTGGCTTCATCAGTTGCCGTTTATGGATACTATTCCCGTTGTGAAAGGGAACCAGCTTGTGGTGGCGGAGTTTGATGTACATCCTCAGGATTCAGTCGATTCGGTATGGGTAAAGGTCGCGCGTGACCAGGAAACTATCGGCTGGATTCAGGAACATAAGCTGCTGGAGAATATCGTACCGATCGATCCTATTTCGCAGTTTATTCATTTGTTCAGCAGTTCGCATACCTTGCCTTTCTTTCTGGTGCTGGCCGTATTCTTTCTATGGTTTGTCTATCGGGCAGTACAGAGGAAACAGATTAAGCTGATAGGTCTGAATGATATCGACAGTGTATTTCCTATTATCCTGTCATTTCTACTGGCTGTGGCGGCTACCGTATATAACAGTATTCAGCATTTCGTTCCCGAAACGTGGGAGCATTATTATTATGATCCTACACTGAATCCTTTTGAAGTTCCTTTTATTCTCGGACTGTTCATCGTATGTGTAGGGATGATTTTGCTTTTTGGAGTGGCTATGCTCGATGACCTTTTCCATCAGGTAAAGCTTGAAACGGCTTTCTTCTATTTGCTGGGACTGGCTTCGTATTGTATTTTCTTATATATCTTCTTTACCTGCATCTGGGTATATGCGGCATACATCTGCCTGGCAGTATATGCGGTGTGGTGTATCGAGCGTTTAAAGAAATCGGACAAATATCCGTACGCCTGTGGTGCGTGTGGAGCAAAAATGCGGACAAAAGGGATTTGTCCGCATTGTGGTGCACTGAATGAATAGGAAAAATGATTTTAGTTTGATACGCTTCTGCGTGCCTTGCGGGTACAGTAACGCTTGCATTGTGCACAAATATCATATCCCAGCATAGCTCCCAGAATAAAGTCTTCTTCGGGCGTAAGCAGATTTAAAGGGCGGGTTACCATCAGCCGGATAGCATTGATACATTCTGCCTTACCAAAAAACAGGTTGATACGTTCCTCATCTACCGGTTGAATCACAAACTTAATGCGCTGGCTTTTCAGTCGGTTTACGGCGAATGCTTCGTATTTTCGGTTGGTGGTGTAGAGCACCATCTGGCGTACACCTTTCTTGTATTCGTAGATGTGGTTTAGAAAAACTTTCAGTTCTACGGGATTTATATCAGGAGCTGTCATGGAGATTAGGTTTTAGTGACGTTTGTTTTCAAGGCTTTCAGGCCAGTTCAGTCTTTAATTTTTCAGTCCAGGCCGTTACACGTTCGTCGGTTTTGTCGCTTTCGTTGATGTCGTCGATGGCGAGTCCCACGAAATTACTATCAGTTACAGCAATGGAAGAGCTGTATGTATAGTCTGCATCCGGAACGACACCAATGAAGCGGCAGCCACTGTTTTTCAAGTCTTCGAACAAGATACCCATGCCGTCGCAGAACGTATCGGAGTAAGATTCAGAATCACCGCATCCGAACAGGGCAACCGTCTTGCCGGAGAGGTCCATTCCTTTTAAAACCTTGATGCCGTCGTACCAGTCGTCCTGCAATTCACCGTCGCCCCAGGTAGAAGTTCCCAAAATCAGTGCTTCATAACTTCCTGCTACATCGGCAGTCATTTTGCTTACATTGTATACATCGCTTGAAGGAATGCCAAGCTTCTCTGCTATCGTACGTGCAACAGACTCGGTTGTGCCTGTTGTAGAACCGTAAAATACACCAGTTTTTTTCATTGCTTTATACTTTTAGTTGATTTGACATTGCAAAGTAACGGTGTATGGAGGAGTTTTGAAATACCTAAAAATAATGATTTTGCGCGCATTTCCAAGGAGGAATACAGTGTGAATATAGGCGGAAGGTAATAGCTGGTATGAAAATATAAAAAGCAAGGCTTTCTCATTTTTTTTTCTATGTTTGAGAAAGCCTTACTAATAAAATATCGGTTAGAAAATAAAAAACTTCTGTTTAATCCTTAGCTTAGAAGCGGCAGCGGATATCCACACCTACCTGAAGCGGACGACCTTTCTGTGCAAAGCCTCTGTTCATGGTTTCGAAGTAGAACGCCTGATAGTCGGTGTTGAGTGCGTTATTTATCCAGAAAGCCAGCTGTCCGTTGCCTTTGTTGAAACTTACACGTCCGTTGAGTGTGCCGTACAGTGCTTGACTGGCATTGTTCTGTTCTGTCCAGTAGATACGTCCGGCAGCCTTGTAGTTGGCATTTACAGTAATGTTGTCGAATATAGCTCCGTTACGCAGACCGAACACATACTGTGCTCCTGCATTAAATGTATGTTTGGGAACGAAAGGCACATAGTTGCCGTTATAGTTTTCTTCATCGCTCACTACGTAATCGGTAAAGGTAGCGTATGTATATCCGTAGCTTCCGTTCAGGCTGAAAGCGTCAGTCACCTGTGCACGCAGGGAAGCTTCAGCTCCCAGACTGCGGCTCTTTCCTGCATTGACCGTGATACGTCCCAGTCCGCTTTCGGCAAAACGTGAGATTTGCTGGTCGTGAGTATCCATGTAGAAGAGAGCGACGTCGGCTTGCAGTCTGTCATCAAACCAAGTGGTGTGTGAACCAACTTCATAGTTCCATGAATATTCAGGTTTATAAAGTGTTGCATCCGATACGTTTACATCAGAGGCTGGTACGTCAGGCATCATACCTGCGAACTTTCCGAGTACTTCGTCCTGCTTGATGGCGTTCATCATGTCGCTTCGCATGTTGTTTTGTATCAGGTCGGAAAACATCTGGATGTTGTATCCTCCCGAACGATATCCTTTGCTGACAGTAGCATATACATTGTTCTTACTGTTCCATGCATACTGTATAGTGAATTTGGGGAGCAGTTGAAGGTAGTCGGTCGATTCTTTTCCGATGAACTGTGTCTTGGCATTCAGTTGTCTGACAATCGCCGTTGGAAGGAAAGGAGCCGATACACTGAAATCGAAGTTCATGTCGCATACTGAGTTATAATCCAGTTTCAGCTTTTCGTAGTCCAGGCGAAGTCCTGCTGTAACAGACAGTCCTTCTACCAGCACATCATTGATAGTAGACTGATGATAGATAGCTCCGTTTAATATAGGTGTATCGAATACCCCCGAAACAGGCAAGGGACGTGTGGTAATCTTTGCTGCCAGTGTAGGTGCTCCGGCAGGAAGATGAGAAAGCCCTGCATTGATATTGTCTTCAATCAGACTCTGTATACCAGCTTCCTGGAAAGTAACCGGTCCGTCGGTTTTCAGCCACTGGTAGAATCCGCTCACTCCCGTAGTCCACTGCCAGCGATTGCCCGGTTTCGATTTCAGCACCAGTTCTTCACTGATAGTCTTGGAGTTCTGCTTCTGCATGATGGTATAAATGTCAGCTTCCGTAAAATCCTGGTCCAGATTCATCTGGTCATACAGATACTGGAAACCAGTCACACTGCTCAGAATAAAGTTGTCTGCCTGATGTTCCAGATTCAATCCACCGTTCAGCAGGTTACGCTTGTAGCCACATTCACGGTTATAAGATATTTTTCCGATATATTCACCGCGGTCTTCTGTCTTGTCATCGGTACGTCCGGTATATTCGTATGGATATCCTCCCTGATTGGTATATTCATAATTCAGCGTGAAGTCCAGCTTCAGATTTTCCGAAGGCAGATAAATGGCGCGGAAACGTCCTCCGAACTCATCGTCTGTATCAATGCGCTTGTTGTTGAAGTTGTTCTTGAAGAAACCTCCCTTGTGTTCGTAGAAGAGTCCCGTAGAAAACGCAAACTGTGAAGAAATGCGGTGATAGTGGGTAAGAGAAGCCTTATAGTCATTGTATGTAGCTGCGCTGAGACGGATATCTGTTCCCTGATAAGTGAAAGGTGATTTAGTGAACACACGAATCAGTCCCCCCATCGTATTTCGTCCGTACAGTGTTCCCTGCGGACCACGCATCACGTCTATTCGTTCGATGTCAGAGTAGTTGAAGTCGAATGCCGACTTGTCGATGAATGGGATATTGTCGACATACAGACCTACGGCTGGGGTATTGATGCGCGAACCGATACCGCGTACATATACCGAAGTTGTCAACTTCGAGCCGTAATCAGGGATGAACAGATTGGGTACAAGTCCCGACAACGCTTTGACCGAGGTCACCGAGTTGTTACGCATTTCATTTTGCGAAAGCGATGTTGACGAAATGGCCTGTTGGCGCAGACGATTGTTTTCCTTCGGGGTAGCGATGACAACTACTTCCTCGATGTCTATCACTTTAGTTGTATCTTTGACCAATGCATTGTCTGTATCAGTCGGGGCAGCAAAAACGGTTGTTGTCACGGCTGCTGCCAGCGAAGCGAGAATTGTACGTTTCATATCTGTCTAGTGGTTTTTTGTAATTCGGTTGCAAAGTAACGTCAATTCTCTTTATCCGGCAATCCTAATTTATGAGGATTATGTGGGAAAAAGTATATGAAGTTTAGGGAAAAACATCGGCTTGTTTTTTTTTATTTTTTGTACAGATTCATTGGAAAAATGTTAATACCACTTTGTCGAAAGTGTATGGATAGTTCAAAGACGTTCTTCATTATGTGCTATAAAGATTCTTATTGATATATGATGGGATCTTTATTACTCAGGTTGTCTTTTGTCTATTTTACACTAGTGTCTCTTAATAATTGTAAATAGACTCGTTAATTACTAAAGTTTCCCACCCTCTTTATTGGGGGTGGGAAACTTTAGTTAATCAATAAAATGAGGCTTGAAGTTGTTGGTTTCAGCCTGGCGTGTTACCGGGCCTTCTACAATTTCAGCTTTGCTGTAGTCCTTCGGATCCGGACATTCATATAGATGTGCACATTCTCCTTTCTTTTATTTCTAAATCTATCATAAAGTCTTAATAAGCCTTTATATTATCTATGAAACCTTATCTTTAACTTACTTTTATATGCTAAGATGCTTTTTCATTGTGTCAAAAAGATAGTTGTACTAAATCGTCGTATACAAATATTTGGATTTATGCCGTTAAATGATATTAAAAATACCTGCTTACTTTTATTAATATATTTTTTTTAATGTAAAATTGTAAAAAATTTAGATGACGACATAGCTATTGCATAGTATTGAAATAATAAAATACTATGAGAATTCTATATCTTTCAATAAAAATAAAATTTTTATACTTATTAAAAACAACTATGAGAAGATGTATTTTTAGTGTAGTGCTTTTATTTGTCTCTTTGGCAATCTTTGCACAAATGCCTTCAGTGAAGGTGGAAAATGAGAAAGGTGAGTTAATCAACACAACCACTTTATTAGATGGTAAAACTCCCCTCATTGTTTCTTTCTGGTCTACTACTTGTAAACCTTGCATCAGAGAATTGGATGCTATTCATGAGGTACTTCCGGATTGGTTGGAAGAAGCTAATTTCAAAGTTGTTGCAGTCTCTGTAGATGATAATCGTTTTACGGCAAAAGCCCACTCTTTAGTTCAAGGTCATGGTTGGAGCGATTTTACAGTATTATATGATAAAAAACAAGAATTGATGAGAGCTATGAATGTAACCTTAACTCCACAGGTTTATGTACTTGATGGTAATGGTAAGATAATCTACTCTCACACTGGTTATACTCCAGGTAGTGAACAGGAATTGCTTGAAACAATCAAGAAATTGTAATTTTAGTCCTTCACTTAAATATCTTTTTTAATGTTACGTAAAATTTCTTTGCTGACTCTTTTTGCAGCCGGCATCTCCACTGCGTCTTTAGCGCAAGATATAGATAAGGGATACCTTACAGGTAGTTTTGAAACGAATACGAATTATTATGCTAATGATGGCAAGACAAATGCCACGGTTCCTGATGGTCACTTTGGTTCCAATAACTATCTGAAACTGGACTATTACAAGAGTAAATTTGCTATCGGCGTACAGCTTGAAGCGTATGCGCCGGCATTGGTAGGCTATCCTAATGAATTAGAAAAGGCCAAACTGACTAATTATTATGTATCATGGACAGATGATGACTTCTCTATTACAGCAGGTTCTTTCTATGAGCAGTTTGGTAGTGGTTTGTTGTTCCGCGCTTGGGAAGATCGTGCTTTAGGTCTTAATAATGCTATTATGGGTGCTCGCTTCACTTATAATTATAAAGACTTAGTGAGTGTAAAAGCTATTTGGGGTATGCCTCGCTTTGGTATGGAATATTCTGATACACAGGTGAGAGGAGCAGATATCAGTTTTTCTTTATCTAATTTGCTGAAGTGGCAAAAGACATCTTTAAGTTTAGAGGCTTCGGCTTTGAACCGTACGTTTAAGGAAATACCGGTAGATTTGGAAGAAGAAGGTGGAAAATCTTATAATAACGGTTTTTCCGGTCGTATCAACTTGGAGCGTTCCGGTTTTTCTATGAAGGCTGAATATGTAGATGCTGGTAATAAATTTTATGAAAACCCTCGCTATGGCAGCAGTGAACAAGAAGAAAATTTCTTCTTGAAGAAACGTGGTAATGCTCAGTTGTTGGAATTGGGATATAATCGTAATGGCTTGGGTATCAATCTTACAGGTCGCCGTTTGGAATGGATGGACAATAAGATTCTTTACGGAAACGGTTCTACTTCCAACCTGATTAATTATGTACCGGCTATGTGTACGCAGTACACTTATATGCTGACTACTTTGCACCCTTATACTTCTATGACCAGTTGGTTGTCTGGTAACCACATCAGTAGTGGTGAAATGGGTGCTCAATTGGATGTATATTACAATTTTAAGCGCGGTACGGCTATTGGCGGTAAGAGAGGTATGAAAGTGCATGCAAACTTTTCTACTTATTATACATTGGATGAGGAAAAGAGTTTAAAAGCAGGTCAAATGCTGTTCCGTGATTTTAGTATTGATATTGAAAAGCAATGGTCACGCGATTTCAAAATGCTCTTCCTCTATTCTGCTCAGGAAAAGAGTACTAGCTATGGTGCTAATAAGAATACCATGGTGCAGAATATCTTTGTAACTGATATGCAGTATAAGTTTACTCCGAAACTGTCAGCTCGTATGGAGTTGCAGTATTTGCTGACCCATGAAGAAGAAAAAGATTGGATGGCTGCATTGCTTGAAATCAACTTTGCTCCGAAGTGGAGTATCTATGGCAGTGATATGTATAACCATGGTTCTACCAAGATTCATTATTATAATGCAGGTGTAAGCTATGCCAAGAGTCGTACACGCGTAGCTTTGAGCTATGGCCGTTTCAAAGCAGGTTATATCTGTTCTGGTGGTGTGTGCCGTACAATCCCGGCTTATACAGGTGCTAACTTGTCTATCACTACTTCTTTCTAATTTATTATAGGAGGATAATACAAAATATTAATGCTTATGAATTTTTTTAAATATGCTCTTTCTGCCCTAATGATTGCCGTATTGGCTTCTTGTAAGGGATATTTGGAGGATATCACAGATGACCCCTCGGGGGGTGATGATCCATCTCAGCCGGGACTGACTATTTCTGTTGATAAGGATGTGATTGAGGCAGATGGTAAGGATAAGGCGGTCTTTTCGTTAGTGGATGCTGATGGCCGCGAATTGACAACCGATGCTGAGATTCGTAATGTCTATTTTTATAATAAGGCTACTGGTAAGGCACTGCCTCGTAAGTCGGTTTCATTCTCAGCCATTATAAATGGCGAATATGAGTTTTATGCTAAGTACAAAGGTCAGCAGTCTAAAAACACGGTAGTGATCAAGGTACAGAACCGTAAGAAATATGAAGAGTTCAGTCGTAAGGTAGTGATTTATAAACTTACGGGTACTTGGTGTGGTTTTTGTCCTCAAATGAATACAGCTCTTTCAGCTTTGTCTGATGATACTAAAAATCATATTTTAGAGTTGGCCTGTCATAGTGCAGGTGGGGGAGAAGATCCGTTTGCTCTGAATGTTGGTTCTTTAGATTTAGGCAGTACTTTGTTGCAGGCATTTAGTGGACAAGGTTATCCATCATTAGTTTATAATCTGGATAAACTCTCTGGTAGTCGTGCAGTATCTGTGATTGAAGATGAGGTGATGCAGCAGCGGATTGATAATCCTGCAACTTGTGGTGTGAAGATTGAATCTACTGTGGTATCTTCTACGCAAGCAGAAGTGAAAGCTACACTGAAAGCTAGCAAGAGCGGTGATTTTGATTTAGCATGTGCTTTACTGCTTGACAACCAATATTATCCGGCTGGTACGGCTTCGGATGGAATGTATAGTCATATTGTGAAATGGATTTCTCCTAACTTCTTGTCTATGAAGGGAAGTGCAACACGCTTTACACTTGAAGCAGGTAAGGAACATTCGGTAACGTTTAGCATCCAGGGAGATTTCTCGGAAAAGGGGAATATGAGAGTTGCAGTTATAGCACTGCGTGATGTTAATAAGATGAGTCCGTTGGTGGATAATGCCAATGAGTGTGCTTTGGGTGCTAGTGTGGATTATCTCTACAATAATGATGAGGTAGTAAGACCGGAAGAACCGGAAGGTCAGGATAAGGTGTTGAAGTTGATTGCAAATAAAGAGCAAATTACAGCTAATGGAGCCGAAGAAGTGACTTTCAAGGTGATGTATGGTTCAGAAGATGTAACAGCTAAAGCACGCCTGCTGCGTACCTTTAATGGAGAAGAAGAACAGATGAAACGCGGCGTGAATGTGTTCAGTACTACTGTACCTGGTACTTATTCTTTTAAGGCTTCTTATTATTTTGGCAAGGAATTCATTAGCCAGAATGAGTGTCAGGTGGTGGCTGTAGAATCTGGTCAGAAAGGTAATTTCTATCAGAAGATGTTAGGAGTTCAGTTTACTTCTGTGGGCTGTACATTCTGCCCGAAACTCAGTCAATCGCTGGAAAATATTCAGGCTAGCCAGCCGAATAGATTAGCTGTGGTATCTTTCCACAAACATCTGAATGGTCAAGATCCGATGTATATAGAATGGGCCGACAAATTATATAATAAAATGCAGGAATTGTATGAAGGTGATGGTGGTCTGCCTGCTTTCTATTTGAATGGTCATGGCAATCAGATTGTAAGTGAACAGTACAAGATTGAAGCTGCCATGAAAAAGGAAATGACTAGCTATCCGACCATGTGTGGGGTTGCCATTCTATCTAAACTGGAAGGTGATCAGGTAACGGTTACTGCTAGAGTAACTTCTGAAACAGAGGCTAAATACCGATACTTGATTTATTTGGTAGAAGATGGTATTACTAAACATTTCCAAGCAGGTGCTGACGGCCTTTATACGCATAATAATGTAGTGCGTGCCGTGTTGGCTAATAACTTGTTCGGTGAACGTCTGAATAAGGGAAATGCCTTAGTATCCGGACAGGAATATACAGCGGAACGTACAGCTACGCTGGGTAAAGATTGGGTATCTGAAAATATGCGTGTAGTAGTGGCTGTAATGGCTTCAAATGATGGAGGAAGCACTTATTATGTAACGAACTGCAACGAATGTAAGTTGGGTGAATCTGCTGGTTATCTATATAAATAAAAGAAAAGATGTATATGAAACAGATGATATATTGGCTGTTAGCCTTGACTCTCTTGGTGAACATCTCCTGTGAAGGTTATACAGAGGAAGAACTAGGAGTAGCCAACTTGGTTTTGCAGCCGGATAAAACTCAAGTAAAGGTCGGTGAAACCGTAGAATTTACGGTAACTTTCTCTGGAGAAAGTGTGACAGAGAAGGCAGAAATCAGCTGCCTTACCAATGGAAAAGTGCTGGATACATCTTCATTTACTGCTACCCAAGTGGGTGATTTTACTTTTCAAGCCTCTTATGAGGGGGTAAAATCGTCTAAGGTTACTATTACGGTGCAGGCAGATGAACCCTCTGGCAATACGTCTCGCTTTGTGCGCCAGGTATGTGTGATGGATTTGACCGGTACATGGTGTTCTATGTGTCCTGATGGCTTTGTATTTCTTAATACCATCGTTAATATGTCTACTTATAAGGATGTAGTGCATGTAATGGGTATGCATTCTAAAGGAGGCGACAGTGATCCGTTCCATTTGGATGTGACTGATGAAATCAACAACGAACTGGGCAACGGACCGTTAGGTTTTCCGGCTTTTGTAGTAGATCTTCGTGTAAAGGGAAGCTTGAATGGTGAACGTCCGCTCTTCAGAACGAGTCTGGATGAATCTCTCAATAAGTATTTGCCTCATTGCGGAGTAGCTGTGAAGTCACAGTTGGATAATTCTCAGGCAAAAATAACAGTGCGTCTGCAGTCTGAAAAAACAGCTGAATACAGATTGGCTATCTATGTTGTGGAAGACAATATTCGTAGCAAACAGAATAAGGGCGGTAAATATGTAGATAACTATTTGCATCGTCATGTAACCCGTCGTCTGTTGTCAGCCAGCTATAAGGGAGATAAACTAGGTACTGTAGAGGCTGGTAAAGAAGTTGCTAAGGAATATACCTTAGAGATTGATTCGTCCTGGAAACTGGATGATACTGAAATTTATGCTTTGGCTATTGATGAGCAGGGACATGTGAATAACATGGCTGTTTGCAAGCTGAAGAATGGAGATACTGACTATTGGTATGTTACAGAATAATATTTATTACTAAAAAAAAGGTTTATGAAAAAGTTATTTTTAAACATGATGTTCGCAGCAAGTTTCTTATTTGCTGCCGGATGCCTTACAACATCGTGCTCTGACGATGATGATACGACTGCTGAAAATGTAGATCCGGGTACAGATGAAGAGCCGGAACCAGAACAACCGGAACAGGAGTATAATCCAGTGGTAGCTCAACTGCCTATTCGCTGGAGCGATAAGGAAGTAGACGGAGGTACCAGTGGCGTATCTATCAAGGCTTCTACTGTAACAGAAGATAACGTGATCTTCACATTGCGTCCGGGTGATGAAATTCAGTCTTACCGTTTTGATGTGTTCCCGTTGAGTGTGCTTTACAACCAGTTGCTTAACGACAAAATGGTAGGCAAGACTGCTGATGAAATTGATGATAAGATTATCTCTTATATGACTAATACAACAGGTTCCGGTGGTTATATTATGAATGTAGATGATCCCGACTATGCTGAATTGGAATTGGATTGGGGTAACTCTCAGTTTGCTCAGGCTAAGTTGGTGGCGAATGCTTCTTATATCATCACTGCTGTGCCTTGCTTTGACAAGGATGGTATGGAGCCGGCCGGCATTAATATGGTGTATGTAAAGACAGCTTCTAAGCCATTGGTTGGTGATCCGGAAGTAGGTATCGACGTCAATGCTACTTATAGAGGTTTCTCTGTAACACACTATCCTAATGATGATTGTCACTACTATTATTATTTTGCTTCAGATAAGACTCAGATTCAGGAGTATATTGATCTTTGTGGTGAAGCCATGTATGGTGAATTCATGCGTCAGGCTGTGTACGAAGCTACTCCGTCTAACGATCCGGGTACTTATACTCAGAATTTCGGACAAACAGCCAATGCTAATTTTATGATTACAGCTACGGCTATTGGTCTGGATGCTAACAAAACTCCTGCCAAGACATTCCAGCGTCAGGATTTCAGTTTGAAGGCTATTCCGGAAACAGCAGAAGTGGCAGAATGTAATCTTGAAGTAAATCCTCAAAAACTTTCTTCCACTCAAGCTTTCATGAATGCTAAGCTGAGCAAGGCTTGTGCTGCTCTTTTCTTCAACATTATACCGAAGAGCGAAGCTGAAAATCTGAAAAATGCAGATGAGGCTACCCGTTTGGAATATGCCGTACAATTGCGCGATGGAGGTTGGGGTATTGCCAATAAGAATTTTGCTTTTGATGAAGCAGCAGGCAAGGCTACTGGTAAAGAATATACAGGTGGCGATTTCTTGGCTGACTTATATCCTGGTACTGAATATATGGCTGTATATGTTGGCCGTAATTTCTATGATCAGCTTACAGAACTGAAATTCTCTGAACCATTTTCTACTAAAAATCCGGTAGAAGATAATCCGTCAGCTTGTAAGGCTAATGATTTGACTCTCGAAGTAACAGATATTGAACGTAATCAAGCTAAGTTGACTTTCCGTTTTAATGAAGAAACATTGGCTAATATCCGTTTCCAATACATTGCTCCGAACTTTGCAGGTGCCTTCCTTCCGATGGAAGGCGATCCTCGTGAAGACTTTATAGATTTGTTCTTTGCTCGTGAACCGTTTACAGAATCAAGCTTTGTCAATACTTGGTATGCAGAAGCTGGAGGTATCTCAGCATCTGTGGATACTAATCTGGAACCAGGTAATGAATATAAGATTGCTTACATGGCAGAAGACTGGAGCGGTGTGCTGGGTGATGTGAAGTTTGTTACTTTCAAAACTCTGGCTGCTCCTATGGGTGATAATCCTCAAGTGAAAATTGAAGCTAAGGTTCAGGATGGTTACTATGATGTAAAATGGACTACTACAGATGCTTTTAGCTTGAAGTACGCTACAATCAATGAGCAATATACTGAAGCGTTGCTGGATAAATTGAGTGATCCTAAAACAACTTATGAACAAATGATTGATGCCTTTACCTACTGTACTGTAACTTATGGCTTGGATGCATCCAGTGGTAAAATGGCAGAACAGGTTGAGTTTAAAGAGGGAGTACAGTTGTCTTTAGGCTTGGCTTACGGTAAGGATGACAAGCAGAGTGCATTGGCATATGCTATCTTGAAAGATGGTAAAGTGATGACACTGGCTGATTTTGGCAAGTCTCCTAAGGGAGCTACCAAGGCTGCGAAGTTAATTCGTCAGGCTGAAGGTGCTGCTGAATTCGTTCCGGCTGCTACATTGAAAAATGTAAATGTTCGCAAGGTATTAGACAATAATAAGATTGTCTTCCTGAATATGAACAATTATGGTCTTTATAGAAAATAATCTTAAATAACTTATCCACAGGGTTACAGAACTGAGGTTTTCGTGACTCTGTGGATTTTTATCATTTAATCTAGTATTAATCAGACATGATTAACAACTTTTTGAAACCTTGGCTGTTCCTAAGCCTTTTTGCCTTGGGTGCTTTGACATTGGGTAGCTGCTCGGATGATGACGACAGCACTACACCGATTGAAAAACCGGATGATAAAAGTCCGGTGACGAATGTGAATAATCCGTTAAGTGGAAAAAAAGTTTCTTATTTCGGTGAAACAGTAACGATTACTTTTCAGTCTCCTGCTAAGTGGACTGCAGAGGTAGAATCAGAAGAAAACTGGGTTTCTATTCTCGAAAAAACAGGTAGTGATAAGGCTGGTAAGGGGGCAGTGATGCTGAAGTTTGCCAAGAATCAGGCAGGTGCTAAGCGCACAGCTACTCTCTATGTAACGGTAGATGGTTATAAAAAGGTTGCTGTAGCAGATTTCGAGCAGGAATCTAATGGTAATACAACATCAGCTGTCAGCAAATATTTGAATGCGGAAATGGATAAGATTCTGAAGGAAAAGTATCTGTGGAGCACAGAATATGCAGCTTTGTCTAATCTTGAAATGGAAGTTCCTTTTGATGAATTTCTTTTTAAGAATTTGACTAAACTAGGTGATGTAAACATTGAAGATGGAGGTATTTATCGTGATTATAGCTCTCTACGGGGTCAACGTTACATCTATTCTAATATTTCTGAAATAAATGCAGGTACTCGTGCCAGTCAGCAAGGTGGTTTAGGCTTAGGTCCTTCATTCGCTTCTGCATTAAGAGAAACGGGTGATGAAGTAGGCTTGGCTTTGGGGTATGTATATGTCGGTTCTCCTGCTGCTGAAGCAGGCATGCAGCGCGGTGACATTATCTACCGGGTAAACGGTACTGCTTTGCGTACCAGCAATTATTTGGCATATCGGGATGAATTGTTCTATAGTCCGAGTTCTTCTGCCTATAAATTGGATTTCTATCGTTTTGTGTCTAATCCCAATACGGGTAAATATGACATGAAGGCTATGTCTGCTACCGTATCTGCAGCAGTTTATCTGTACAATCCGATTCTTTATGCTTCCACGTTTGAACTCGCATTGGAAGGAGAAAAAAAGGTAGTGGCTTATGTTGCTATGGAGTCTTTTGATTTGGGAGCTCATGATCAGGTGGTAGAAGTGGTGAACTGGTTAGCTGAAAACAAGCCTGATGAACTGATTCTGGACTTCCGCTTTAATGTAGGTGGTGCTGTGGCTCAGAGCCGTTATCTGACAAGCGCTATTGCTGGTGCAGCCAATAAGGATAAGGTGTTTGCTAAATTAAAGATGAATGATGGCAGTAAGGAAACCTGGACATTTGGAGAAGGAAGTCCTGATGGTTTAGGACAGGCTCCGGATTTAGGTTTGAAACGTGTATTTATCATTATGTCTGAAAATACTGCTTCTGCTGCAGAAATGGTTATCAATGGTTTGAAGGGCATTGACTTTGACGTAAGAACTTATGGTAGCCGTAGCGAAGGTAAGAATGTGGGTATGGAAGTGCAAACCTTGCAATATGGTTCGCGTTATTTTGAATTTGCTCCGATTACCTTCTGGGTAGAAAACGCTAAAGGGTTCAGTGATTATGCTGATGGTTTCGAACCGGATTATCTCTTGAATAACCAGAATCAAAGTTATAATGATGATATAGACAATGTTTTCCCGTATTCTTTCGGTAATTGGGATGAACTTGGATATAACTTGGCATTCTATTGGGTTTATTGTCATATTATGGGAAAAACTCCTGACTTCGAAACAAAGACTCGTTCGTTGAATGAAATTCCGTTTAATTTGTATAAGCCGTTAGAACAGATGCAAATCGTTCCTAAAGCTGGACGTTATGGAAACTTGGTTTATCGTAACGAAGCCAAATAAAAGGCAGAATTTCAGTATAGTCTGAATATCTTAAAAAGGTACTGATTGCTATGATTTGCCAATCAGTACCTTTTCTTTTGTCCCTATCTCTCTTCCGGAATTTTCCAAGGAAGCTATCATCTCCATATAGGCGGAGAGAAGATGGACTTTCCGCTGGCGGAGATTAGACTGGACTGATACGTGCCCCGTATCATATCCGGTCCGCTTCTACATACCCGTGCATCACGGCATAGATGGCAAGCCCCGAAACCGACTTGATACCGAGCTTCTCGGTGATGTTCTTTCGGTGCGAAATAACCGTCGTCAGGCTGATGTTCAGTTTGTCGGCTATTTCCTTGTTGATAAGCCCTTTGGTAATCAGAGTCAGTACCTCTATTTCACGAGGCGACAGATCATGCTCCTGCTGCATTTCCTGCGGTGATACGGGATGATGTGTCACCTCGTGTCCCTGTTTCCGCATCTGCATGATGGCTTTCACCAGCTTGTCCTGAGGCAGGCAGACATTCAGCGTGGGAATGCCGCTCAGTGAAGGCTGTTCGCCTGCCGCCAGCACGATAGTCTTCGGACGGCGTGCCAGAAAGAACGACGTATGCTCGAAGTATGTCTGTGCCGAAACAAAATAATGGCTGTACATATCCGGCGTATCGTCTATCAGTCTGGCGAACGACGGAAACGTACGGATGGTCGCTACGGGGATAAGCTCTTCCAGAATGGTCTGCAAGCCCAATGCTGTCAGCGTATTCTGTTCTACGATTGCTATTTCAGGGATATGTTGCATCTTGGTTGATAGGTTGTTGGAGGATTAGAATCATTTTTGCAAGTACGCCGCTACGGCATCGGCACACCGTTCGCCGTCTACACCTGCCGACACGATACCGCCGGCATATCCCGCTCCTTCTCCGCAGGGGAACAGTCCCTCTACGGTGACGTGCTGCAAGGTTTCATTGTCGCGTACGATGCGGATAGGGGCCGAAGTACGTGTTTCTACGGCAATCATCACAGCCTCGTTGGTCAGGAAGCCGTGCGAGCTCTTGCCGAACAACTGGAAGCCCCGGCTCAGTCGGCTGCTGATGAATTTCGGCATCCAGAAGTGAAGCGGCGAAGAAACCAGTCCCGGGCTGTACGAGGTATCGGGCAGGTCGTAGCTGATTTTCCGGTTGATGAAGTCCGCCATACGCTGCGAAGGAGCCGTCTGCCGCATGTTACCCTGCTGCCAGCAGAGTTGCTCCAGTTTCTCCTGAAAGTGCATTACAGCCAGTGTATGTACGCTTCCCTCGGGCAGTTTTCCCGAACGGGCAATCAGTTCTTCGGTCTGCGCTTCTGCCGAACCCTGAATGGTTTCACACTCCTGAAGCTGCAAGTCGGGCAGGAGCAGGTCTTCGGGGCGCAATTCTACCACCATGCCGGAGTTGCTCCACTTCGTGCCACGGTTGCTGGGACTCATGCCGTTTACCACCAGCTGGTGAGGCCCGCTGGCTGCCGGAACCACAAATCCTCCCGGACACATGCAGAAGCTGTACACCCCTCTGCCTTCCACCTGCTGCACGAAGCTGTATTCGGCTGCCGGCAGATACTTTCCGCGTCCGTTCTTGTTGTGGTACTGAATCTGGTCGATCAGCATCGACGGATGCTCCAGACGTACCCCTACGGCGATACCCTTGGGTTCGATGGTCACCCCGTTGGCATACAACCAGCGGTATACGTCGCGTGCCGAATGTCCCGTAGCCAGAATCACCGGACCGTGGAAAGTCTTTCCCGTATTCGTTTCAATGCCTGCTACCTTGTTGTCCTTGATGAGCAGGGCATCCATACGTGTCTGGAAGTGCACCTCTCCGCCACAGGCGAGGATGGTGTTTCGCATGTTCTCGATCACCCTCGGCAACTTGTCGGTTCCGATGTGCGGATGCGCGTCTATCAGGATAGATGTGTTTGCTCCGTGCTGGCAGAACACGTTCAGAATCTTGTCCACGCTGCCACGCTTCTTGCTGCGCGTATACAGCTTGCCGTCGGAGTAAGCTCCCGCACCTCCTTCGCCGAAGCTGTAGTTCGATTCCGGGGCCACCTTGTGTTCACGGCTGATGCGGGCAAGATCCGTCTTGCGGTCGCGCACATTCTTTCCGCGCTCCACCACCACCGGACGCAGTCCCAGCTCTATCAGACGCAGGGCAGCAAACAGACCGCCCGGTCCGGCTCCCACCACAACCACCTGAGGCTTTCCCTCCACGTTGCGGTATTCCGTCCGTACAAACTCCTCCTCGGTAGGCGTTTCGTTGATGAACACCTGTACCTTCAGGTTTACGTAAATCGTCCGCTGGCGGGCGTCGATGCTCCGTTTCAGTACCCGTACGGCGTGTATGGTACGAATGTCGAGCCCCTTTTCACGGCTCACGTATTGCTTGATATGTTGTTCGCTGGCTGCCTGCTCGGGCAGAACTCTTAACTGATATTCTTGTATCATAACTGGTTGTTCTTGTTTACGTTTTCTTCTTCCATGAATTCTTCATACGGCTGTGGGATCATAATGCCACAGTTTGGTTGACTGGTCTGTAAGACGGCGGTATGTATCAGAACGGTAAAAGCGTAACAGGGCAAATCTGTATCATCCGGGCTATCTTGCCGGGTAAAAACAAATACAGGTTATTATCTGTCACTTCCAGATTCATAGATGTACCTCCTTGATGGTTGATTTCCTCCATCAGTCACTGGCGGCTTTGTGTGTGGAGAATTTCGAAATTTTCTTCCAGATAAGTCAATGCTCCTTGTTGGGAGAAAAGGTCGGCAACCTCTTTTCCTGTCATATTGTGCTCATGCTTGTACTGTTCCATGCAGAAAGTCACAAAGAAAATCTTGTCCAATTCTTCATTCTGCGTCATGACTTGTATGTTGTTTTTTGCACTCTTTTATCCGAACAGCTGTCGGAAAGCTTCTTCCACCTTGCGCACGGGAACCAGTTCAATCTTAATCTTCTTGCGGTCCAGTCCCTGCAGGTTATGCTTGGGTACGAGCATCCGTGTGAATCCCAGTTTCTCGGCCTCACTGATGCGTTGCTCGATACGGTTTACGGGACGGATTTCTCCGCTCAGCCCCACTTCACCCGCCATGCATACGCCCGCTTCGATTTCCGTATCCATGTTGCTCGACAGAATGGCACTGATTACCGCCAGGTCGATGGCCGGATCGTTCACCTTCAGCCCTCCTGCGATGTTCAGAAAGACATCCTTCTGCGCCAGTTTGAATCCTACACGCTTCTCCAGGACCGCCAGCAGCATGTTCATGCGTCGCAGGTCGAATCCCGTAGCCGAGCGCTGGGGCATGCCGTACGCCGCCGTACTCACCAGCGCCTGTACCTCGATGAGAAACGGACGGATACCCTCTACCGCACAGGCGATGGCAATGCCGCTCATACCCTCATGATCTTGCGTAAGCAGCAGTTCCGAAGGATTGCTCACCTGCCGCAGTCCGTCCTGCCGCATTTCGTAGATACCCAGTTCCGCCGTACTTCCGAAGCGGTTCTTGATACTCCGCAGGATGCGGTACATGTAGTGCTGGTCGCCCTCGAACTGAAGCACCGTGTCGACAATGTGCTCCAGCACCTTCGGTCCGGCAATGCTGCCTTCTTTGTTGATATGACCGATCAGAATAACCGGTGTTCCTGTTTCTTTGGCGAATTTCAGAATAGAAGCCGAACACTCGCGCACTTGTACGATGCTGCCCGGCGACGAGTCGATGTTTTCCGTCGAGATGGTCTGTATCGAGTCGATGATGACCAGATCGGGAGCCGTATTCTTGATGTTTGTGAAAATCTGTTCCAGCGACGTTTCGCACGCTATCAGCAGGTTGTTTGCTTCAGGATGGGGGATACGGTCGGCGCGCAATTTCAGCTGCCGTGCGCTTTCTTCGCCCGAGATATACAGCACCTTCTTGTCCGTGAGGCGGAGCACTGTCTGAAGTACCAGCGTCGACTTTCCGATGCCCGGTTCACCGCCTATCAGCGTAAGCGAGCCCTCTACCAGTCCGCCTCCCAGTACGCGGTTCAGCTCGTCGTCGCCCATGTCGATGCGCTGTTCTTCGCCTGAGGTAATCTCGTGCAGTCGTTGGGGTTTCGAACGCACCGATTCGATACCGTGTGCCACATGCTTGGCTACGGGCATTTCCTTGCGTACCACTTCCTCTACAAACGTATTCCACTGTCCGCACGACGGACACTTGCCTGCCCATTTGGGAGATTCCTGTCCGCAGTTGGTACACACATATACGGTTTTTTCTTTCGCCATGATTTTTTATTCCGATTGATTGCTTATCTTTGCAAAGATACTAAAAACCGGACTGTTTTCCTCATGTTTGGATGTCTTTCTTTAGTGGCTGTGTGGTCTTTGAAAATGAAAAATGCTGGTGTTTTAGCGAAAACTTGCCGAACTTTTCTCTAATTTATGTACGAATAGAGAAATGCTTTGTACAAAATATATCGTATTCTTGCAGGAGATTTACAGTATGCTTTGAAGTGTTAAAAACGATCTGACGAATTCTTAAAAAAATCCGGTTGAAGTTTTTTCGGAAAAAACTTCCCTTGCTTTTACTCTTTCTTTTAATATATAATAGGAAAGGGTGGCAACACTAGTGGTGCTGTTGTGGCCCGTAGGAGCTTGTAATAGCTTGTAAATAAGTGTGGTAGGTATGCTACCTTTTGGGTACACTAGTGGCCCGCCTGCTTTTTGTGTTATAGGAAACTTGCTAAAATCGCAAGTACGGCAGGTGTGTGACATTCCGATTAAAATTTGGACTTTCTGATAATTTGCTAGTTGTTTTGTGTATTGTTGTTTGAATTTGTAAGGAATTTTGCATGTTTAAGTGTGATACTGTTTTGTTATAAAAAGGATAAGTTGGCTTTACTTGAATATTCTGTCTGGAAAGCTGATCGAATAATTAACATAAACAAGTTAATGTGTTGACAAAGTTGAATTTTTATGCTGATTTTTTAATTTTTTTAGTATATTTGTCTCTGATTTATTAATAACACAAAAACAATTTAAGAAAACGTATGAAAAATCAATTGAAGCATTTTCTATTGTTTGCGGTGCTTGTAATTTTTGGTACAGCCACTGCAGTAGCTCAGGCTACATTGAAAGGCAAGATTGTAGATGCGGAAAGTAATGAGCCTCTTATCGGGGCAACGGTTTCCGTAAAAGGTTCTACTGAAGGTTCTGTAACCGATATCGACGGAGTGTTCTCGTTGAAAATTACAACATCGGGAACTACTGTCGAATTTAAGTATTTGGGCTATAAGACCAAAACAATGAAAATAACTCAGAAGGGTACTGTGGATTTGGGTACAGTTTCGATGGAGGCCGATTCACATGTACTGAATGATGTCGTAGTAACTTCTTCTATTGCGGTAGCACGTAAAACTCCTGTTGCCGTATCAAGCGTGGCAATGGACTTCATCGAAGAAAAACTGGGTACTCAGGAATTTCCTGAAATCCTGAAATCTACTCCGGGTGTGCATGCCAATAAAGATGGTGGTGGTTACGGTGACTCTGAAATCTATATGCGTGGATTCGGTAATGAGAATATTGCTGTGATGGTAAATGGTGTGCCGATGAACGATATGGAATGGGGAGGCGTTTACTGGTCTAACTGGTCAGGACTGACTGACGTGACTCGTACAATGCAGACGCAGCGTGGATTAGGTGCTTCAAAAGTTTCTGCTCCTTCTGTGGGAGGTACTATCAATATCATTACTCAGAGTCTGGAAAGCAAGAAAGGTGGTACAGTATCGTATTCTTTGGGTAACGATGGTATGAACAAAATCTTGTTCAGTGTTTCTACTGGTCTTACTAAATCAGGATGGGCTATGACTTTGCTGGGTTCTAAGAACTGGGGTAACGGATATGCTCAAGGACTTGACTTTGAAGGCTACAACTACTTCCTGAATGTCTCAAAACGATTGAATGACGCTCATCAGCTGTCGTTTACAGTATTTGGTGCTCCTCAAACACATTATCAGCGTAATGGCGCTTTGACAATTGCTGACTGGAAAATGACTGAAGAAGTGTATGGCATTAAGAATTATAAATATAATTCAACTTACGGTTTTGACAACGAAGGTCGTCGCAGAACCAGTGAGTACAACTCTTACCACAAACCGCAGATCAGCTTGAATCATCAGTGGCAGATTGATGACAAATCTTCTTTGAGTACTGTTGCTTATGTTTCTATCGGACGTGGTTATGGTTATTCCGGACAAGGTAACGAATATTACGGATATTCTTATCAGGATTGGAAAGGTGCCAACTATGGTGTGCTTCAGACTAAGTTCCGTAATCCTGATGGTACATTCGACTATGGAGCCATCCAGGATATCAACGCGGAAAGTGAATATGGTTCTATGCTTGCCATGAGCTTGTCGAAGAACTATCACAACTGGTATGGTTTGCTGTCGACTTATACCACTAAGTTCGGTAAGTACATCGACTTCTATGGTGGTGTAGACTTCCGTTATTACAAGGGAACTCATACCAATGAAATTTCGGACTTGTACGGTGGTCAGTATTTCATGGACTCTACTCGTGGTGATGTGTTGGCTGAAAATAATATCGCAGCTGCCGATCCGATGTGGAAATATGAAAAGCTGGGTGTTGGTGATGTAGTTTACCGTGATTATGACGGACATGTAATGCAGGAAGGTGCTTTCTTCCAGAGCGAATTCAATAAAGACAAACTTTCGGCTTTCGTTGCCGGTTCATTGTCAAATACTACTTATTGGCGTTACGACCGCTTGTTCTACGACAAAGCTCATGCTAAATCAGATAAAGTTAGCTTCCTCGGATTTACTGCAAAAGGTGGAGCTAACTACAACATTACTGAAAATCATAACGTTTTCTTCAACTTGGGTTATATCAGCCGTGCGCCTAAATTCTCTTATGGTGCTTTCATGCAGGCGAATGCAAGTCATGCCATCAACAAGGATGCTAAGAATGAAAAAGTGCTTTCTTTCGAATTGGGTTATGGTTTCCGCAACAGCTGGTTGACTGCTAATGTCAATGCTTACTGGACCAAATGGCTGGATAAGGCGATGACTAAATCTGGTCAGCTGGATAATCAGGAACGTACTGAATACTATATGAACATGACTGGTGTAAATGCCTTGCATAAAGGTGTGGAACTGGATGTGAAGGTTACTCCGGTAAAATGGTTGGATATTACAGGTATGTTCTCTTTGGGTGATTGGAAATGGGACAGCAATGCTACCGGTTATGCTTACGATGACAAGGGTATGCCGCTGAAGGAAGACGGTACTCAGGCAAGCGGAATCGGTGCTCCCGATCATGTGTCGGCTTCTATCAACCTGAAGGGTGTACGTGTGGGTGGTTCTGCACAGACTACTGCTGCATTGGGTGCAACTTTCAAGATTGGCAAGTCTATCCGTGTTGGTGCTGACTGGACTTATTACGGACGTAACTATGCTTACTATTCATTCAGCGGAAGTGATTTGAAACTGGGTAAGGAAATCAGTATTGCTGAACCATGGAAAGTACCTGCAGCAAGCCAGATCGATATGAATGCTTCTTATCGTTTCAAATTGGGCAAACTGGATGCTACATTGTCAGGAAATGTAAATAACTTACTTGACTACCAGTACATCTCTAAGGCATATAATCCTAAATCAGGTGTTGTTTCGGAAGAAACTATCTACTGTTACTATGCTTTCGGACGTACATATAGTCTAAGACTGAGAGTTAATTTCTAATCACCTGTTTTAAAGAAAAGAATTTATGAAAAAAATATTATTTATATCTACAGCATTGTTAGCTTCACTGACTGCATGTGAAGATTACAATGACCAGTTTAACCTCGGCTCTCAGATCTCGGATGTCAAGAAGGGAGTCGCTATCAAATTGGCTGCAGCAGATTATGCGACAGTTGCCAATAATGCAACCAATAAGGAAATCGCTTTGTCGAAAGATCCTGAAAACGGTACATATGTAGCTGCTCTTGAAGCAATTGGTAAAAACAGATATTTTGCAGACAAAACGGAAGCAGAATGGTTCCTGCCAGCTTTTATTACAGAAAAATATCCGCAGGCTGATGCCGGATCTCGTTTTTCTGTTTCATATAATATGTATAAAGCTCCGTCTACCTATTTGGCCGACTTCAAGAATCTGAAAGAGTATACACTTTCGAATGCAGACTACCGGAATGTATGGGGAGAAACTGCATCGGCTACTTACCTTTCTCCGTCTACGATGAAGAAGCTTCCTGAAGTGCTGGCTGGTGCTATGAGCAATCCTGCCGAAGGAGATATGGTGGCTGTGAATTATGCATATTCAGAATTTGAACCCGGTAGTGGCGGTGGTTCTGTTATTCCGATGGTATACCAGAAGGTGACTTCATTCGACGGTGAGGGAGGCAATTATGTAATAGCTGCCAAGGCTGACGACGGTAATTACTATCCGTTCGGAAAGCTGGATAAGGAAAGCTATAACTATGGATATATGAATCCGTCGCCTATTACAGTTGGTGAAAATGGTGTAATTGCAAATGCCGACGGTGCAGAACAGGTAGTTACTTTGGGTAAGACTGATAATGGCTTTACCTTGCTGAACGGTTGGTCGCAGTATATTTACATGAGCGGTACATTCAATAGCTTTAATGTAACTTCATCTGTTCCGACAGAAGGTGGAGAATGGACCTTGAGTGAAAACGGTGACGGTACATTTGCACTGAAGAATGTTGAGAAAAACAAAACTGTGAAGTTGACGTATGTAAACGAAAAATATAGTTTCGGTGCTTATCCGGAGTCTACTTATACTTATTTCTCAGATCCGATGAATAAGGAAACTGATAAGTTTGCCATTAAGGATGTAAAATTGCCGGAAGGTTCTGATTATGTATGGAAAATCGATTCATATGGTTACTATAAAGGTTCTGCTTTCGTAAACAAAAAGAATCTGCCGTCTGAAAGTTATGTGGTATCTTCGGAAATCGATCTTTCGAATGCTACTGCTCCGGTGCTGAGCTTCAACCTAGCTATCAACTACCTGAATGGTAACAAGGCTACCGATTTCTTTACCGTGAGAGTTTCTTCTAATTATACGGGTGATGTGGCAGGCGCTACCTGGACAGACCTGACTTACGATGCATCGAAGGTGGGCAGCTCGTGGACCTTTACCGATCAGTCTATCGACCTGAGCCAGTTTAAGGGACAGAAAATCGTGATTGCATACGGCTATAAGAGTACAGACCAGTGCGCTCCGACTGTAGAACTGAAAAACACTTTAGTGAAAGAAAAAGATGCAAAATACTGGGATGTATGCTTGTTTAAGGAAGTTCCTGAAAACGAAGTAGCTGCTGCTATGATGCGTATGACAACACGTGCATCGGGTGCTTATGCTAATACTGCTGCATTGTATGTCTACACTAATGGTACATGGGCTGAATATGCTAAAGAAGACGTTAATGTATTAGTTGCTGATCCGAAGTTCTACGCTGAAATTGGTACTGACTATGTTTCTAAACCGTCTATTATCTTCCCGGTTTATTTGGCACAGAAGTTCCCGTATGCAGTGAAGGGAGAACAGGTAGCTGTAGTCTATAAGAAGACTGCCGACAGTAACCCGATTGTTGAAGAGTATACATTCAACGGTGGATGGGCTGCTTCTACTAACTACTCTACACGTACTACTATCTTCGAAAAAGCTGCCGACGGTACATATACAGCACAGGCTGGTGTTTATCTGGACGAAGCGCTGACTGGTGGCAATGACGGAGGATTTACTGTACAGGATATTGCACTGACAGGTGTAAGTTATGTATGGAAGAGTGATGCAAGCTATGGATGGAAGGCTTCAGCGTTTATGAACAATACGAACAATGAAACTGAAAGCTGGCTGCTGACTCCGGCTATCGATTTGTCGGAAGCTATGACACCTCAGCTGTCATTCGAAGAAGCTCATAAGTTCCTGAACGGTAATCCGCTTTCTGAATACATGATGGTAAAAGTTTCTACTGATTATATAGACGATGTAGAATCTTGTACATGGGAAACCGTTGAAGTTGATGAAACACAGTGGTCTGACGGACAGAGCTGGGACTTCTACAAAGTAGGTCCTTATAGCTTGAGCGCATATGTTGGTCAGGTTATCCGTATTGCCTTTGTTTACAAGAGCACAAGCAGTGCTGCTCCTACTTGGGAAATTAAGAATGTTCTGGTAAACGAAGCAGAATAATTTTATAATGTATATCCGCTGGTTCTTTCTCTGCCGAAGGGTGAGAACCGGCGGATATTTTTCTCTTTACTAATGAAATCTAACAGGTTTAGTCATGAAAAAACATTTATTTATTTTAGGACTGGCACTGGCTTTGTTCAATGTCGGTTGTGATGATCAGAATACCATACCTAATGGTTATGTACAGACAACTCAGGAAGGAGCATCTACACTTGTTCTGAAAGGATACGAAAATGCTGCATTAGGCTTTTCTGTATTCCAACTGGAAGGATTTGATTCTCCGTTTTATATACAGGATAAAAAGTTTGCCGGAAACGCTTACAGTTTTACCCAGGTAGCAGCTGCACGTCTGGATGAAATGACAACTGTTCCTGCAAATGTAGAATGGCAGTCGGATGCTACTGTAACAGCTGGTGCGGCTTACTGGGCTCGCTATGCTGCTTCAACGGTATATCGTTTTGTAAAATTCCGTGTATCTGATATTAATGGAAATAATGTAACGATTGAGTATGTCGTTACCGACCAGACCGAAGAACGTCCGAACGATAATGTCAATGCAAATACTGGTTATGATAATGTTTCGGTAACCGGTTATGAAATTCCTCATTTGAATGACCAGAATGTATACGCCGATCATTATGTAACAATGGACGGAGTACAGATTCTGAACTATGCATTAGAATGGGATAATACAAAACGTCATGCCAACTGGGTAGCTTTTACGTTCGATACTACAACTTCGGCTGATAATGTGAAACGTACAGATGCCTGGTCCGTAGATCCGAAGCTTCCGGCAGAAATGCAAGTTCAGGAAAGCGATCATAAGAACGACGGTTTTGATAAAGGACACCTGTGTGCTTCGGAAGACCGTGTGTACCTGAAGGAGGCAAACGATCAGACTTTCTACTACAGCAACATTTCACCTCAGTTGAATGATTTCAATGGTGGTTTCTGGCGTAAGCTGGAGGCTCGTGTACAGACATGGGGACGTTCTACAGCCGATGGTGTATACGATAAGGTGTATGTTACAAAAGGTGGTACGCTGAATAAGCTGCTGAAAAACTTCAAAGGTACTACAGTTAATGGTGGTACTCCTACAACAGACGCAAACGGATTTACTATACACGGACTGGCTTGTCCGGAATATTACTATATGGCTGTTCTGAGCCAGAAAGACGATGTATTCCATGCTATTGCTTTCCTGGTACCTCATAAAGAAGGTATGACCGAAAATCCTTCGTCTGACGAACTGAAAGAATATGTGGTTTCTGTAGACAAACTGGAAGAAGAAACAGGCATTGATTTCTTCTGTAATTTGCCTGATGTACTTGAAAATGAGGTAGAGGCTGCTTGTAACCTGAATGACTGGGCATGGTAACAGGAGGCACATATATGAAAAAATATCTGTTTGCGTTTTTCTGGGTATGTCTGGTAATAGCGGGCTATGCTCAAGAGCAGAAAGGTACGGTTTACGGAGTTGCCTTTTATAACCTCGAAAATTTGTTTGATACGAAGCACGATGAGGGTAAGAAAGATTATGAATATCTGCCCGACGGAAGAAATAAATGGGACGATAAGAAATATCAGTCGAAACTGAAAAATATGTCGACGGTACTTGGATCGCTGGCTACCGACAAGACACCTGAGGGGGCTGCGGTAATAGGCATGGCTGAGGTGGAAAACCGTCATGTGCTGGAAGATTTGCTGAAACAGCCGGCACTGACCGATCGCGGGTATGAGATTATTCATTATGAGGGACCGGACGAAAGAGGTGTGGACTGTGCTTTCTTTTACAACCCGAAACTGTATACAGTGACAGCTACCAAACTGGTTCCTTATGTATTGGCTCAACCGACAGATCGTCCGACACGCGGTTTTCTGATTGCTGACGGTAAACTGGCTGGCGAACGTGTGGCTTTTATTGTAAATCACTGGCCGTCGCGTGGAGCTGAATCTCCGGCTCGTGAGCGTGCAGGTATGCAGGTACGTGCACTGAAGGATTCGCTGCAACGTCTGGATTCGAAAATCAAGATTGTAATCATGGGTGACATGAACGATGATCCTATGGATAAAAGTATGGCAGAAGCCTTAGGAGCAAAGCGTGAAATGAAGGATGTGAAGAAGAAAGATTTATATAATCCTTGGTGGAATACGCTTGCCGGAGGCGATGGTACATTAAAGTATAGAGGTAAATGGAATTTGTTCGACCAGATTGTTTTTACTGGCAATTTCCTGAACAAACGCCATAAAAAGCTGAGTTATTTCACTCATGAAATATTCAAGCGTGATTACCTGATGCAAGCGGATGGAAAATACAAAGGCTATCCTTTGCGTACGCAGGCTGGAGGCAGATGGATGAACGGATATAGCGACCATCTTCCGACTGTAGTATATTTTATTAAAAAGTAATACGTTACGTTTTAATGATATAAAAAGAAAATAGACCGTTCCGATTGGAGCGGTCTATTTTCTTTTTATATCAAACACTTGTTTATTTGCATGCTTCTGCAATACGTTTTACGACAAAGGGTCCTTCGTAGATGAACGCTGAGTAAATCTGTACCAGATGTGCTCCGGCATTCAGCATGCTGGTTGCTTCTGCTGGAGTCATGACACCTCCTGCTCCGATAATGAGCATTTCTTTAGGAGTATGTGCAGAAAGATATCTGACAACCTCTATTGATTTATAAATAATCGGTAGTCCGCTGATTCCTCCGGCACCTACGTGAGTGACTTCAGCTTGAGAAGAATGAATAAGCAAGGAGCGGTCTTGTGACGGACCGGTTGCGATAAATCCGTCGATATGATGCTGGCGGGCAAAGCTGATAATATCGTCCAGCTTTTCTATAGGTACATCAGCCGGAAGCTTCAGAAATATAGGTTTGCCAATCTGCTTCTTTTTGTCTGCTACTGCAATCAGTACGGAACTGAGGATTTCTGGAGCAATGCTTCCCCAGTTGATTGTATAATAATCGGCATATTCGCTGAAAGTGCTGTACAGATCTGTAATTTCTGCTCTAGCCAGCTCTTCGTCGGCAGGATAATTGGTATTGATATTGACTCCCAATATATATTTCCCGTTTTGTTTCTGCCTCAGATTCTGTAATACCATTTCTTTTCCGGGATTGTTGAATCCGGTACGTGAAATGAGAGCATGGTCTTTAGGTAACCGGAATATACGTGGAGAAGGATTTCCATCGACTTTGTGTGGAGTAACCGTTCCCGCTTCTATAAATCCGAAGCCCAGGTCACTCAGTTCATCGAAACAGTTTGCTTCTTTATCGAATCCGGCTGACAATCCTACACGGTTGCTGAAGTTCAGATTTTGCCATTGGAAGGGAACAGCCTTGGGATGAAACAGTGAGCGGGTCAGGCTTCTTATTGGTCCCAGATGGCGATATATATGAAGCAGGGTTATAATCTGATCATGGATTTTTTCGGCGTCGATACGGAACAGACAGGGACGAATAATTGATTTATACATAGTGGTAATGGTTTATTTGATTTTTTCCATTACAAAGGTACAATATATTCAAGAGAATCTACCATAAAAAAAAGTTATCCCTTATTACCCGACTGTTAGGTGGCAGCTGTGGAATAATGTATTGAGGATGCGCTGACTGTTATCGGGCAATTGCCAGTGTAGAAGATGAACATAAAAAAGCCCTATCAAGACTCCTTTTCGGGGTAATGGTAGGGCTTTGGGTTTCAGAATATGACTTTAATGATTCTGAGATTTCTTTTTACAGACTTATTTCTGGCCGTTTCTCCATTTTGGAGCACCGATACCCAGCTGGTAAATCTTAGAATTCAATACCTTACTATCTTGTCTGTAGTACAGGTTCACACCATGTTCACCACCTGTTCCGTCCAATGCATCTGCACGGTGCATGTAGCGGTCACTGTTAGTTGCAGCTTTGTGAGGTGGGTTAGGAGCAATCATCAGTTCCAGCGGTGAGATGTCGTCTACCAGAACTTCCAGAGAACCGTTCAGGGTTGCAGAACCAACGTTGACCAGACTACCGAAGTTGTTCTTGGTTGCAGTCCATGGGTTGTTACTGAATATCTGTCCGTTGCTGAGGAAAGTATTTGTAGAATAGTTATTCTCAAAGTTCAGTGTGACATGTCCGGCAGATCCGTCTGGCAAAGTCATAGTCTTACGGATATCAGCTCCTGCCATAATCATGTTACGGGCATCGCCATCTTGCTTGGTCAGGATAATCAGGTTATTTCTTACGGTATAGGTACTTCCGTCAGGAATATTACGCATGTTGAAAATATTACCGGCAGCACGGGTATTCCAGTTGACCAGCGTATTGTTTTCGAATGTGATATTCCATGCTCCGCCCTTCCAGTTAGCCTGTTTGGTTTCATTGAAGAATGACGGGAACGGGCAATCGTAGAATGTATTTCCGCGAACAACAAAATCTTTGTAAAGGTTAGAGTTGGCATTGTTGCCCGAACCAGCAATCCAAGGATAACCTCCGGCTCCGTTGCTGTAGTATCCACAGTCGAAGAACTGGTTGTCTTCAATCAATACATGATCCCAGATTTTGTAGTTAGGTCCTTGTTCACGGATAAATCCACGGACAAGTCTCTTGAATGTACAGTTCTTGATAACAAAGTTTTCCAAGTGTACTGCCATTCCGTTAGAGAACATATTGATGAAGTAGTTACCTGTAGTAGAACCAACTCCAGCTATATTATCACCATAGTTGAGGGCAAGCGGACAGTCGAAATCGATGTCATAGAACTCAAGCATCTTCATGTAGATTTCTCCACCTTCTCCGGCTTGTGGTTGACGACCAAACATCAGGTTCATTGAGTTGACATTTGTTCCTGTTGTATGCATACCTCCAAGCAATACTTTTGCACGTTTACCAGCAGCTACATCTTCCGGATTTGTACGGAGGATGAATCCTTTACAGGTTGTCAGGTTATTGAACATACAGTAAGTTTTTCCACCTTCCAGATAGTATGTTTGTCCTTCTGCCAGATTAACATCCGAGATAAAGTCGGTCAGCATGAAGTCGATACGCATTGCGTCATATTTCAGTGCAACTTCGTGTTGTTCGAGAGCTGTCTGGTAAGCTTCTTCTGTATCGAAGTAGTCACGGCTTGGAGCTGTCAGTTCGTGAGTAACAAGGATAGGTTCTCCCGGTTCACCGTCGGAACGTGCAGAATAGGTATTGTAATATGCATCCCATTTTACCTTGACGCTTTCATTGCGTACGTTGATGACATATACTGAGTTTTTCTGAAGTCCGTCGATATCTACATAACCTCTTGCAAAGTCTTCTTCTGTGAGTTTATAGTTTTTCCATTTTTCGTTTACTGTAGATTCCGGATTGTTGGGTGAAGGAGCTACTTCCAGCCACTGGTAAACGAAGTTGTTGTTGGCATCCAGCTCAAATTTTTCACGATAGATGGCTTTGTCATCTTCGGATACACCTTCGGATACTACATCAAAATTACGGTTCAGCATGACACGCATGGTTGTTTCAGTCGTTTTTGAACCGTCGACATATACACAGAATGGAGTAGCATAACGGTCGGCTGTAGTAATACCGAGAAATTCAGCCCATTGTCTTCCATCGCCGTGTCCGTACCATTTGGATGCATGTGAGAAGTCGGTTATATTGTCATCTTTCTTCGACAATACACGAATGGCAAAACGGAAATCGGTAGAGTACTGCTGGTCTTTGATAACCAGATCGAGTACGTCGGGACCCACAATTGTGTCGAGTAGCAGTAAGCCGTTTTCAGCAGATGTTCCCCATGCATCAGCTCCGTTTGACACATTAGGCTGGAGTGCCTGGCGAATCTGGTATCCGGCACAGTCATTTACACCGTACCAGTACAGATGAATATCGTTTCCGTTAGGACCTTCTGCCTTACAGTTGTATGCGTAGTCATCTCCCTTGCCTCTGTTGTTGTCGCAGATGAACATTGTCATCCATTCCCGGTCTAGTGACGCTCCAAAACTTTCATCTTCGTCAGAGCATGAGCTGAATGAAAGCACAGATGATAGCATTAAGGAATATAGAAATAGTTTTTTCATGGTAATCTTTTTTGAGTGTTGTTATTAATATCCATAATAGTTCTTATAGGCTCCGGCAGAACGCTGGATAGCTGCATTTGGATAAGGCAGAATATAACGTACCGGAGGCAATGCGCTGACTGAAGGAACGCTGTTGCCTTCCAATGGAACTTCTGTTCCGTCTTTTACCAATACTATAGTACCTTGTTCTGTGTGGCGGATATATCCATAGAATGAATATTTACATTGGTTGGTTGGCTCAGAATCGCTACTCCACTGATAGAATTCGGCTGATTCCCATGTTTTTCCATCGATAGCGGTAAGAGCTGTTGCCGGCTGGCTTGCCGATTTGTAAGGATTGTAAATATAGAGGATATCCAGTGTGGTGTTCGGATATGGATAACCATATACCTGACTGGGATCTACACGCCATTCTGCACTCTGAGGAAGTACATGGTAATACATATATTCTGGCAGTTCGTCCAGATAATTGCTTCCGTCGTGTTCGGCTATATCATCTTCAAATCCGGTATATGTACCGGCGTTTGACATGGCAACCGACAGGTAACGTAAGAAGCTGTATACTACTTCCTGACTGTACAGGTTGTTACGTACAAGGTCGCGCCAGCGGATGTTTTCACCTGCAAACTCCCATTTACGTTCGTCCAGTACGGCCTGGAGGAATTTCTCTTTCGAAGAAGCTGCATTGGTAACGTAAGTATTGACAGCACCCTGATCGTCGAAGGCACGGCTACGTACCTGACGGAGTGACTCTTGGGCTTCTTTAGTCGGACCTTCCAGTTCGTTGATAGCTTCGGCATTCATCAGCAAGACATCGGCATAGCGCATGTAAGGGAAGTTGATACCTGTACTTCCTGAACTTGTATTAAGGAATTGTCCGGCATTGGCCCATAGTTTAGACCATTTGTTGTTGTGTACGGTGTAGTCTGAACGGATCAGGCAGGAATCTTGACTGACATTGTTTGTACTGTTTCCGTAATACCAGAGTCCGTTGACGAAATCACGGCGTTTGTCTTTTTCATCGAATGAGTAGCGGTAGAATGCATTCAGTCTGCCGTTTCCGTCGGCTGCTCCCCATACGTTCTTACCAAGTGTCTGTCCTTCATTGGCTGTAGAGGTAGGACCCTGGATATTTCCAGTTTCGCCTGTTGATTCTTTAGCGAAAGGTATTTCGAAAATAGGATCTCCCTTGCTGATTAGTTCGAAATTACTTTCTTTCAGGAATACATCTTTATAAGAAGTTCCTATGGAGTGAGAACCTGACGAGATAACCAGATTGGTATATTCCTTGGCAATACGGTAGTAGTCCTGATAATTTTCCGGACGGCTCATGACACCGTAGCTTTTAGGATTGTTTTTATCCGGATGGAGTGAATATCCTCCTGCTGTAAGTGCAATACGTGCGATGAGGGCGTATGCAAATTCCTGTGAAGTACGTTCTACAGTGACAGAAGCGGATGAACTCATTTTAGGAGCGATAGCCTTCAGGTCATTTATCAGATTGTCTTGTATTTCTTTACGGTCCATGATAGGAATGACGTAATCACCTCCCAGTTGTGAAGCCGGACGGAAAGTGAAAGGAATATCTCCGAACATAACGACCATGTCATGGTAGACCATAGCACGGATACATTTGGCTTCTCCCATCATCTGCATGATTTCAGCGTCTTCTTCATTGTAAAGCGGGCTGTTTTCCAGATTGTATATAAAACGGTTGGCATCTTCGATAGCTTTGTATGCAGCTTGCCAGTACTTGTTGATTTCGCTACCCTGATCATCGCAGTCGAAGCGTGCATAACTGTTGTGGGTAGCTACGTTTGTACTGCTTATCATCATTTCTACATCGCTGTTGAGGATGAAGCTTCTCTGGAAAGCTTTTCCATACAAGTCGTTTACAAGGATAGATGCATATACTCCATTAAGTGCGCGGTTGATTTCTGTTTTCTGGCTGAAAACGAACTCTTCGCTGTAGCTTGACGGGGATTCGACATCCAAAAAATCATTGCATGATGCCAATGTCAGAGAAGTCAAGCCTATGACTAATATATTTTTGAGTTTCATGTACTTTCAAGTTTTAAAAGGTGATATTTGTTCCAAATACGAAGCTGCGGCTACGTGGGTAGCGGTTGTAGTCCATACCGCAAGTCAGACCTGTCTGAATATCTACTTCCGGGTCGTAACCAGAATATCCGGTAATGATAAACAGATTGGATGCTGAAACATAGAAACGAGCTTTTGAAATACCCATTTTTGATGTCAGCTTTTCTGGCAGTGTGTAACCGATAGTCAAGTCCTGGCAACGAACGAATGAACCATCTTCGATGAAGTAAGAATGAGTGATCTTCTGAGTTACATCGGTTGGGTTCCAAAGTGTTCTGCCTTCGTTCAGCTGACGGTACATGTCGATAGAACCATCGATGAAATAACATTTGTACATACATTCACCGTCGCCATCACGAGTATATCTCCATCCGTTGTCGGCAAATGTACCGAGTACATTATAGAACTTTTTATCGTTGCCTTCTGATGAAGAAAGCTGATAAGCTGTTGCATTGTTTACATCGAAGTCGAGCATAAAGTTGAAGTTCATGGCGAAGTCGAAGTTCTTCCATTGTCCGCTTACGCCAAATCCTCCCTGTACTTTCGGATTGGTGTTACCAATGACAGTACGGTCGTCTTCTGTAATTTTGCCGTCACCATTCAAATCTTTGAATTTGATTTTTCCAGGAAGAGTAGCAATACCTGAGTTAGAGTTTCCTGATACTTCGTTGATGACTGTCTTAGGATGTTCTACTCCATTTTCATCTACCAGCGGAGCGTCTTTAGATGTTCCGTTTTCGGCAGCTGTCGATCCCCAAGGCAGAGCCTGAAGGTTATTTGTCGGGTCGAAATAGAATTCATCCATCGAGTACAGTCCGTCGTAAACGAAACCGTAGATCAGACCTACCTGGTCGCCTACTTTCAGACAGTAGTCATTGTAGCTTGATTTCCAGCGGTTGTTCTGGTCCCAGATAACATTGTCGGTACCGTTCAGTTTGTCTACTTTCATTTTGTTCATACCAAGAGAAAGGTTGGCAGAAAGTACATAATCTCTACCTCTGAGGATATCGCCTGATATACTCAACTCGATACCTTTGTTTGTTACCTGACCGATGTTCTGCATCTGGCTGATATAACCTACAGAAGAAGGTATGTCTGATTTGTAAAGCAAATCTTTGGTAGTATTCCAGTAAACTTCAGGAGTTACAGTCAGACGGCCGCCAAACAAAGTGATATCGGCAGCAAGGTTTCGTGTCAATGTAGTTTCCCACTTGATATCCTTGTTGGCAAAGGTAGTATTTCCCTGGTTGCCGTACCATTGTTCACCAAACTGAGTAGATTCTCCGAAACCAGGACCGCCAGTAGAATTGACAGAATATAAGTAACGCCACATATCGTTGTCGATACGGTTATTACCTGCCAGACCGAAAGCAGCACGAAGTTTCAGTTGATCGATCCATTCTACATCATTCAGGAAGTTTTCTTCAGAAAGCACCCACGCTCCGGAGATAGAAGGGAAGTAGCCCCACTGGTTTCCTGGTGCGAACTTGGTAGAACCATCGGCACGCATTGTCAATGAAAGCAAGTATTTGTGGTTGTAGTTATAACTTGCCTGTCCGAAGAATGAAGCTGTACGGTCAGGAGTAGAAAGCTGTGTATACGATTCCTGTGGAGTACCGAATCCCATGTTTGCCCAAGCCTGATCAGCTTCGAATGCACGTGGAAAATAGCGGTTCTTCTGTACGTTCTTGGTATTTTGGCTATGATAGATTTCCTGTCCTAACAGCAAGGAGATGTTATGAACATTTTTCAGTGTGAAGCCGTATGATGCAGTATTGGTCCAGATATACTTGAATGTATAGTCTTTCTGAATATTGGCAACAGGCTGTGAGTTGTTTTTCTGACCTTCGCTGGTTAGTGCACCATAGAAACGGTACTGGTCTTTCCAAGTCAATCCGATTGTTGCTTCAGAACGGAGTACCAGACCTTTGATCGGTTTCCATTCCAAAGAGAAAGCATTGGTATAGTTGTATGAATACTTTTTCTGCTGGTTAATGCTGATATCGCTCTTAGGATTGGTGTAAGTGAAAAGAGCTTCTTCATCCGGGTCTGCATAAGACGGGTCGATGTATCCGAATTCACGTAAACCATTGGTAGGACGATAGCGCAATACATCGATGATACCACCTGTACCGATATTGTCACCACCAGCTCCTTCATCGCGACGGAACGAGAACTTAGGATTGATTTGCAAAGTCAGGTTCTTGGTGATATCAATAGCTGTCTTGATATTAAGGTTAGTACGGCGAACTCCAGAACCCATGATGATACCTTTATCTTCACTCTGGGTTAATGAAGCGTTGAAACGCATTTTTTCAGTACCTCCTCCGATGCTGACATTGGTAGAGTAGTTAATCGGATTTTCTCCCATAACTTCATCTTGCCAGTCGTGAGTAGGTAAGGTGTTGTACATGTCAAGGTCTTGCGGGTTACCGAAGTTTGCACGGAAGAATTTGGCATTTGATGAACGGCTACCGTTACATGCAGACCACTCATACTGATAACGTGCAAATTCTGCTGCATTCATCAGATCCAGTTTCTTAGCAAGCTGGCTGGTAGAGAGATGAGCATTGAGGCTCACCTGGATCTTTCCGGCTTTTGCCGATTTTGTGGTAACTACAACTACACCGTTACCACCTTTGGCTCCATAGATAGCTGTAATAGACGCATCCTTTAATACATCGATAGATGCAATATCTGTAGGAGGAATATCGTTGATATTGTCTACCTGGAAACCATCGACGATATAAAGAGGTTCGTTGCTTTGGGTTACAGATGTTCCTCCACGTACACGGATGTTGATATCTGCTCCCGGAGCACCATCGACCGTAGTAACCTGTACACCGGCGATTTTACCTTGCAATGCAACAGCTGCCGAGCTGACCGGAATGGCTGCGATTTTAACTCCTGAAACAGAACCTACAGAACCAGTAAGGTCTTTACGTGCTTTGCTGGTATAACCGATGACTACGACTTCGTCCATAGCCTGTGCATCTTCCTTCATTATAACTTTCAAGGCTTTGCCGGAAGTTACAGTCAGTTCCTGAGTCTGATAGCCGATGTAGGTAATAACGATTGTTTTTCCTTTGCCTGAGATCTTGAAACTGAAATTTCCATCGAAGTCTGTGATGGTTCCGTTGGAAGTGTTCCCTTTTTCTACGATAGATGCTCCAATGATAGGTTCATTGTTTGAATCTAAGACTTGTCCTTTTATGGTTAAACCTTGTGCCATAATTTCAGGTGGAGCTAATACTAGTAAAAGGGTTAGCAGGCAGAATTTCCACCAAATTGATAATTTGTCTTTCATAGTAATTAATAGTTTGTTATTACATAAAGTTTAGGTCAATACATATGAATAATTTTGTTGCCGTGTCTTAAATAGTGAAATAATTCTGTATTGAAGATTTTCAGATGTAATGTGACTGTCAATAGTAGATCAACTCTAGTAAAGAATATGTGTGTTAACGCGCACGGATAAAGATCAAAAAAAAATGTGTTTTCATAAATCATGTTTTTTAGTGTCGTATTTTGTTTGGTTTGTATATATCTTCCACAAAGGAATCTTGTAATAGATCAGGTTATCAAATATTAATTGTATTAAATTTTGGTGCAAATATATAAACGTTTGTTTTATTTGGTTGAAAAAGCCTTATTTATTAATATATTTTAAACATTCCTTTTTTAAACCTTTTAGATCTCTGTTTTTTAGCATAAAAAAAAAGAGGCTGCCCGATCGGACAACCTCTTTGTAATGTCGTTTTGAAGTAACGAATTATGCTTCAGCCGGAGCTTCTTCAGCAGCAGGTGCTTCTTCTGCGTTAGCAGCAGCTTCTGCTTCAGCTTTTGCAGCAGCTTCAGCAGCTTTCTTTTCAGCTACTTTCTTAGCGATTTCTTCGTTTACTTTCTTTTCTGCTTCCAGACGTGCTTTAGCTTCAGCTTTCTTAGCTTCTTCTTCTTTAGCTTTCAAAGCAGCCAGACCGTTCTGCTTGTTTTCTTTCCAAGCGTTGAAACGAGCTTCAGCAGCAGCTTCATCGAATGCACCTTTTGCAACACCACCCAGCAAGTGTTTCTTCATGTAAACACCTTCGCGTGACAAAATGTTGCGTACGGTATCGGTAGGCTGTGCACCTACCATTACCCAATGTAATGCACGTTCAAAATTCAAATCTACTGTGGCAGGATTGGTATTAGGGTTGTAAGTACCAATTTTTTCAGTAAATCTACCATCACGTGGTGCTCTTGCATCTGCAATAACAATTGAATAGAACGCATAACCTTTGCGTCCGTTTCTCTGCAATCTGATTTTAGTTGCCATTTCTTAAACGTTAATTTTTTAATGTTAATGATTTGAATTATGCTAATATCCCGTATTAGCGGGTGCAAAGGTACGACTTTTATTTGTATTACAAAAGGTTAAGTAGTTATTATTTGTTATTTATTTCGCGAAGCCATTTTTCCAGTTCGCCTGTCCACTGGCGTTTGTAGATGAAGGAATCACGGAATCCCCATCCATGACCTCCGATGGGATAGGTGTGCAGGCTGGCAGAAACTTTGTTTTTTACCAGTGCCATATAATAGTTCACGCTGTTTGCTACCGGTACTGCACCGTCGTCACTACTATGCATGATAAAAGCCGGAGGAGTTTGTGGGGTGACTTGCAGTTCATTGGAATATTTCTGTTCGAGTTCTTTCGATGGATTTTTGCCCAGCAGGTTGTCGTGAGATCCCATGTGGGTATAAGTCGGGTCCATAGTAATTACTGGATAGAAAAGAATCTGGAAATCCGGACGGGTTTCAGCATCGGTAAAATGAGTGGCAGCAGTGCTGGCAAGGTGTCCGCCTGCCGAAGATCCCATGATACCAACTTGTTGTAGGTTCCATTCAGCAGCATGTTGTCGCATGATGCGCAAAGCTTGTTGTGCATCACTCAACGGGACTTCGTTATTTCCATTTGGCATGCGGTAGGTAAGTACGGCATAGGTGATACCCTGACTGTTGAACCAGTTTGCCAGATCGTGACCTTCGTGGTTCATCGCAAGGTGAGTATATCCTCCTCCGGGACAGGCAACAATGGCCATTCCATTTCCTTCTTTAGCCGGATAAACGGTCAGAGTGGGTTCTGCTACATAAAGCGGACCGTTTTCTACTTGCTGAGTCATGTTGTTTGTGTTAGGAGCTCCATTGGGCCATAATTTGATTTCCACAGGTTTTTGGGCTGTGAGCATAGTCGAAAAAAAGACCAGGCTCATAAGAAATAGTTTTTTCATACGTGTATTAATTTTATTTGGTTGTTTGAATATTATCCGGTTGTTTGTACCTTATCCGCTGTTATGGTTATAGGAGTGAGCCTATATGCTTTTTCGGACATAAAGTTGTCCGATGACGGTTTGAATCATAACAGCCGGATGGTCGGATTGGCAGGTTCAAAGATAGCATAAATCTTTTAAGATAACAAAAACACCCACAGACTTCCGTCGGAGCAGAATGTCTGTGGGTGAATGTTGTTTTAATGTATAAATATATGTCTATCTGATTATTATGACTTCTTGATGTTCATACTTGCTTTTACCAGATATACAATCAGCAGTACGTAAGCTACTAGCGATGCAACCTGACTTAGCGGATTTTCAAGCCATGCTTCGTTTACGAGGTTGATTCCTCCGAAACGCATAGCAGCGCTGACTACTCCCATCAGTGCACCTCCGGCAATAAATCCGGAAGCGAGGAGTGTTCCCTTTTCTCCGCGTGCGGTGTTGACAGCTTCATCTTTGCTGCGGGTTGTTACATACCAGTTGATTGCTCCACCTACGATAAGCGGCAGGTTCAGTTCTAGTGGAATAAACATACCCAGAGCGAAAGCCAGTGCCGGTACTTTAAAGTAAGTCAGTACGAGAGCCAGTACAGCTCCTATGCCATACAACAGCCACGGGGCAGCTACACCGTTCATCAGCGGATCGATAACGGCAGCCATGGCATTAGCCTGAGGAGCAGCCAGAGCACCCGATGAGAATCCGTAAGTCTTGTTCAGAATCATGATGACACCTCCTACGGTAGCGGCAGATACCAGTGTACCCAGGAATTTCCAGGTCTGCTGTTTGGCAGGCGTACTACCCAGCCAGTAACCGATTTTCAAGTCGGTGATGAAACCTCCAGCCATTGACAATGCTGTACAAACTACACCTCCCATGACCAGTGAGGCTACCATTCCGGTTGCACCTTTCAGACCGACAGCTACCATCACTACAGAGGCCAGAATCAGTGTCATCAGTGTCATACCCGATACCGGATTCGTTCCAACGATGGCAATGGCATTGGCTGCAACGGTAGTAAACAGGAAGGAAATACCTGCTACCAGGACAATGGCTACAATGGTGTGAAGCAGATTGCCCTGCATTACATCAAAGTAGAAAAACAGAGCTACCAGTATAATCGTAATGATAGAGCCGATTGCAATAATCTTCATCGAAAGGTCTTTCTGTGTACGTACTACATTGGCTTCCGCTTTCTTGCCACCCATTTCCTTGGCAGCCAGACTTACGGCACTCTTGATGATGCTCCATGAGCGTACGATTCCGATGATACCGGCCATGGCGATACCTCCGATACCGATGCTTTTGGCGTACTGAGAGAAAATAGCTTCAGGCGACATGCTGCTTACAGTTTCGGTGATAGCCGGATTCCATGCGTTCAGTACCTGATCGCCCCAGATCAGTGAGATACCCGGAACGATAATCAGCCATACGGCAAGCGAACCGGCACAGATAATGGCAGCATATTTCAGACCTACGATGTAACCCAGTCCCAGTACGGCAGCTCCGGTATTGATTTTTACAACCAGTTTGGCCTTTTCGGCTATCATTTCTCCCCATCCGCAGACACGGGTTGTGAAGTTTTCGTTCCACCATCCGAAGGTAGCTACGATAAAGTCGTACAGACCACCTATCAGTCCGGCAAAGAGCAGCGGTTTAGCCTGACTTCCTTCTTTTTCGCCCGAAACGAGCACTTGTGTACTGGCGGTAGCTTCAGGGAACGGATATTCTCCGTGCTTTTCGCTGACGAAATATTTGCGGAACGGAATCAGGAACAAGATTCCCAGCACACCTCCCAGCAGTGAACTGATGAACATCTGGAAAAAGTCGACTGTCATTTCCGGATATTTGTCCTGCAAGATGTATAATGCGGGCAGGGTGAAGATAGCTCCTGCTACGATAACTCCCGAGCAGGCTCCGATGGATTGTATAATGACGTTTTCTCCTAATGCACTTTTACGTTTGGCTGCGCTCGAAACACCTACGGCAATGATCGCGATAGGAATAGCAGCCTCGAATACTTGACCGACCTTCAGTCCCAGATAAGCTGAGGCGGCAGAGAAAAGTATCGCCATGGCGATACCCCATAATACAGACCAGAGGTTTACCTCCGGATAGTTTTTGTCGGGCGACATCAGCGGATGATACTGCTCTCCCGGTTTCAGTGGGCGGAATGCATTTTCCGGCAGTCCTGTCTGTTTTTCGTTTGTTTCTTTCATGGTTTTTCAGGTATTTAGTTTTTTAAATATTTCTTCATGCCATTGGTAAAGTAAATATCCATTTTCCCGTCTTTACGTTCGTAGATGAAATAAGCATCGAGTTCAGGATGAGCATTGCAGATTGCCTTTGCCGAATCAAGTCCGAGCACCATGAACGAAGTGGCGTAAGCATCGGCTGTTGCACAGTCTTTTGCTACGACAGTAGACGAGAGTATATTGTGTTGTACCGGATAGCCCGTACGCGGGTCGATAGTGTGCGCATATTTTTTACCGTCTTTATAGTAGAAGTTGCGGTAATTACCCGAAGTGGCAAGTCCGGCGTTGGTGATTTCGAGCACAGTCTGCAATTCCTGATTTACAGCCAGTGAGTCGTCTATCGGTTTGTTGATACCGATGCGCCAGCTTTCCAGATTCTGGTTTTCTCCTTTCATAACCAGTTCTCCTCCGATGTTTATCATATAGTTTTTTACACCTTTGCTGTCGAGCAGGCGTGCCACACAGTCTACTCCGAACCCTTTGGCTATGGCGCTACAGTCGAGCATTACGCGTGGATCTTTCTTGACGATTTTTCCATCGATAAGGTCTATTTTCTCGAATCCGACAAACTGACGTATGCTGTCTATGGTATGTGCCTGTATGTTTGTGGCGTTCTTGAATCCGAATCCCCATGCATTTACCAGCGGAGCAACGGTAATGTCGAAAGCTCCGTAAGTTTCCTGAGAAATATCTTTCGCCAGACGGAAAACATAAGTAAACATACTGTCGGCCGTCATTTCTTCATTGTTGTTGATGCGTGTGATAACCGATTCCTTGCTGAATGGAGAGAGCGAATTGTTTACTTTCTGCAATTCAGCTTCTATATCTTTTTTCAGGTTTTCTTTCGACTGGTAAGTTATCTTGTACATTGTGCCGAACACCAGTCCTTCGTCTGTCTGGAAAGGAGCTTGTTTCCGGAGAATCAATACCGTTCCGATTATCAGGAATGCCAGAAAAGGCAGTTGCCATTTTAAACCTTTGTTGTTTGCCATAGATTATATCGTTGAGTTTAATTTATAAAAAAAGATGTTCTACAAGAATTTTTACACCGATACCTATTAATACCAGACCTCCGAAAAGTTCCATACGCAGGTTGAAGCGTTTTCCGAAAAAGATACCGATCAGGTTTCCGACTATCGAGAGAACGAATGAAGCGATGCCGATGATAATGAGTGGAGAGAACAACTGGCCGATAGAGTTGAATCCCGTAAATGCGAAAGAGATTCCTACTGCCAGTGCATCGATGCTGGTAGCTACCGCCATGGTAAGGATTACCTTCAGGCTGGTGGGGTCGAAACTGCATTCTTCGCTGTCCTTAAAATGTTCGCGTATCATACGGATACCGAGAAATGCCAGCAAGGCAAATGCTATCCAGTGGTCGTACGATTCGATAAGGTGATTGAAACGGCTGGCTCCGAACCATCCTATCAGTGGCATCAAAGCTTGAAAGAACCCGAAGAAAAAAGCCATTTTTAAAAATGTCCGCCATTGGATACGGCGTAGTATGATGCCGCTTGTCACCGAAACCGTGAAGCAGTCGATAGCCAGGCTGACGGCAAGCAACCATATTTCAAGTGTACTCATGTGCTTTTAAAAAGGTAAATTGTATATTAAGTTATACGTCAGATTGAAGCTGCTTCCAGCGTTTTTACCGAAACCGGGAACATACCATGGGTTAGAGTTTTCATGACTGTCTACGCTCATACGCATTTTATATCGTACAGCCCATCCCATGTGGAAACGCTTGTATATTTTAACTTTAATCCCCACAACTCCTTCCAACCAGCTGGCATTGCTCTTTACACCCAGATCGGCAAAAGGAACTGTTATATGTCCTCCGTAGTTTGGGTCGGTCATGTCAGGACCGCTGGCATCATAAGTGAAGCTGCTCATACCATATCGTAAGCCTACATATAAGTATCCCGGCAGATAAGGTTTCTGGTAGAAGACATTGTAGTCCATACCAATACGGAAATAAGGAGCCGACGTCTTGTAATGCATGTCGTTGGCATCATTGATGACGTCAGTTTTTCCATATCCTATTTCCACTACGGGCAGGAAGCGGTTTTTTAAGTTAGTCTGAACGATGATTTCACTGCTCAAAATGTCACCTCCCAGCAAATATCCTCCTGCGCCGGCAACTTCTATGCCGACGGAAGTTCCCTGATAAAGTGGAGAAGCCTTGTATTCTGCCTTCAATGTCTCTTTGTCCTTTTTTTGTGCATATGCATGCGACGGCAATAGGACAAGACTACTCGTCAGTATCAAGAACAGTGAAATATATTTTAAAGTTTTCTTTTTCATTATTGTCTATATTCGGATTGGTTATAGTCAATGAATCGAGGCGGTGACGGGTATTTTCTACTTTGGTGACCTCGTAAAACATCATGGAGCCACAGTCCAGGTTGGTGAAATACGGGATGTTCCGGTGTTCGATATTGATGGTATCAGTACCGGCATACCGTCTTTCCAGACTGCGATAAATAAAGACAAACCGTGTATGAGTGCCGTAGCTGAACGGGAGTTCGAAACTGCTGGCACCCGCTTCCTTGTTGATGAGTGTATCCGATACGAGTGAATCCTGTACGGTACGGGGCTGGAGGCTTCCGTCGGGCAGGGTATCGTATACTACGATGTCGGCATGTGTCTGTCCCACAATCGTAATGGTGTCCGATGTATTGAAAGACCTTCCGTGCTGGTCTACTAATGAAAAATATGCATACGACATGGAGTTGGGTGGACAGTTTTCTACTTCACACCCCGGGAAGAATATGCATATTAATAAAAGCAAGCCTAATATGGCCGGTAGTTTCTTCATGGTTACAGTTCTTTTTCTATTTGATATTTGTTTCGCTCAGGAGCATTGCGGGCTATCAGTTCTCCGATGAATCCGGCAAGGAAGAGTTGTGTACCGATAATCATGGTTGTAAGAGCCAGATAGAAATACGGACTGTCTGTAATCAGTCTGTACGGATTACCGGCATACAGGTCGTACAACTTGTTGACTCCTATGATAGCTACGGCTATGAAACCGAGAATAAACATGATAGAACCCAGGAAGCCGAAGATATGCATCGGCTTGATACCGAATTTAGACAGGAACCAGAGTGTGAGCAAGTCCAGATAACCGTTGACGAAACGGTTCAGTCCGAATTTTGTCTTTCCGTATTTTCGTGCCTGATGGTGAACCACTTTTTCGCCTATCTTGCTGAAACCGGCATTTTTTGCCAGATAAGGAATATAGCGGTGCATTTCGCCATATACCTCAATGTTCTTGATAACCTCCTTGCGGTAAGCCTTCAGTCCACAGTTGAAATCGTGCAGGTTATGGATACCTGAAACTGCGCGGGCCGTAGCGTTGAACAGTTTGGTCGGAATTGTTTTCGACAGCGGATCATACCGTTTCTGCTTCCATCCCGAAACCAGATCATATCCGTCGACAGTAATCATGCGGTAGAGTTCCGGTATTTCGTCGGGACTGTCCTGAAGATCGGCATCCATTGTGATGACCACATCTCCCTCCGCGCGTTCGAATCCGCAGAACAGTGCCGGAGACTTTCCATAGTTACGGCGGAATTTTATTCCTTTCACCTCCTTGTTGTCTTTACTTAAAGATTCGATGACCTTCCATGAACCGTCGGTACTTCCGTCGTTTACGAAGATGATTTCGTAACTGAATCCGTTCGCGTCCATAACTCTCTTTATCCATGCATGCAGTTCGGGTAAAGACTCTTCCTCATTATATAAAGGAACGATTACTGATATATCCATAGTTTAAAAACGTTTTTTTTGTTTCATTGCCACCAGGCCGGTAGGTATAGCCAGCAGGATGCCGTAAAATATATTTTGAAAAATCAACTGAAATGTAAGTTGCAGCGGAGTCAACGATGAAATCGTATCAAAAGCCTGAATAAGCTGGTCGATGGAAGATACCATTTCGCCCTGGGCACTTGCTTTGATGTTTTCCAGCTGTTGCAGGTATGAGTCTGCCAGAAATCCCTGATCGATAAAGCGGAAATAGACATAGTGTGCTACTGCTGCCAGCAACGCGGCAAACAGATACATGTACAGGGTAAATAAAAAAGCACGGAAAAATGAAATCTCACCGTTACAGTATGTATTTCTGAACTTGCGTACGTAAATGTATCCTAACACAGGAACGAACAGGGTAAGCAGTACGAACAATAGCTGAAGGAGAGGGATAGTGAATCCCAAGGGAAGAAAAATGAATTTGAATATCCAGAATATTCCCATAAAAGTACCGAACCGCATAGCGTGTTCCTGAAGTGTAATCGGTTTGTCTGTTGGCATCTCTGTCTTTACTTTATAACTTTATATATTAAGACTACAAAAGTACGCTTTTTGGAGATATTCCGGGCTATAAAACTTGTAAAAAACGTATTTCTTTCAATTTTTGTGCATTTTTTTGTGGCAAAGTATTGCAGGTTCAAAAAATATGTGTACCTTTGCACCCGCAATCGAGAAACATCGATGATGAATCTCTGATGCAGACATAACATGGGTAAGTCCCATACGGCCAGCTCCCTTCGAATCCTCCAGGGCTTGATCGCAGCAAAGGTAGTTGGTTGTAGCGGCGCGATATGGCAAGCTTGCCCACCTGCCTCTTTAGCTCAGTTGGCCAGAGCACGTGATTTGTAATCTCGGGGTCGTTGGTTCGAATCCGACAAGAGGCTCGAAAAAAACATATTTATTGCCTCTTTAGCTCAGTTGGCCAGAGCACGTGATTTGTAATCTCGGGGTCGTTGGTTCGAATCCGACAAGAGGCTCGAAAAGGTTGGAATATGAATCCAACCTTTTTCTTTTTTATTCCCTCCGAAGAATTTATTTAAGTACAAAAAAATGTCACCGGTGTTGTAGCGGTGACATTTGTGGGGTCAGTAGAAATTTAGTGGGGATACGCATATAGCTTCGCAATGCGGAATAAAAAGAACTTCTTATCAGCTACTCCTCTTAGATTTGCTCTGAACAGTTTAATTTTTGCATTGAACGATTCTGCCATCGCATTTGAAGAACGATGGTTGTAGAAATTCAGTATTTCATCATAGTGCTCATAGAAAGTAGCAGCAATGACATTAAAAGAATGCATCCCTGCTTCTTCTACTTTATTATACCATCGTGCCATAGCCAAACGTGCAGCGTCCTTTATGGTGTTCTTAGAGAAAATCATCCGCAGGGAATGGCACAAACCGTATGCCTTTTTGATGTCAGGGTATTCCTCAAATAGGATTGCTGCCCTTTGCTTCTGTTTTTCCGTCCATTTATCAGCTGACTTGAAAAGCAGATACCGGGAGCGTATAAGTAATTCCCTACGGGTGTCGCCATTGGAATATCGGTATGGGACATAATCTTCGTTCTTCCGCTTAGCTTCTTCCATTTCCTCATTGGCCTGCTGTATGGCATCCCAACGGTGTTTGATGCGTAATTCTTGCACAGCATCACAAGCTAATCTCTGAATGTGAAAACGGTCTATCACACGGCTGGCTTCAGGAAATGCAGTCCGTACAATCTTGCGCATGGAGTCTGAAAGGTCAAGTGTCACTTCTTTAACGGCATAACGGCTTTCCTCGTCAATTCGTTGCAGCACAGCTATTACATCCTCTGATTTAGTTCCTGCCACGACAGCTACCAGGGAGCACTCTCTCGTACAGGCATCACGGTTGGTTACAAAGGTGTAAAGTTCACCGTTGGAGAGTGAGGTCTCGTCAATCGCCAGATACGGTCCCATATTTTCCGGAAACAGCATCCATTCACCGGCATGGGATAACTGTTCCCAATTACGATATCCGCTGAGGACCTCCTTGTACTGTTTTTCAAATGTATGACCATCTATATGATAGAATTCCTCAAGCGTACGGCAGGTCACTGGGGATGTCTCCATACGTTTCTTTTAAAAAAGCCCCAAATTCTTTGGAGTATCTGGTTCCCTTGGCTACAACATCGAGGTCGATGGGAATACTGAAACTTTTACCTGTGCGCAAGTCCGTCCAACGACGACGTCTGATCTTGAGGATTACCTTATGGTCCCGTATGGGAAAGTCTGTCACATTAACAGCTTCCATAAAACCTTTGGATTCAAAATGTTCGTCATTGCTTAACTTGGGATTCATCTTTTCATCCAGACTAATATGAATCTCTTGAGAGGTTTGTTCAACTCCAGAGATAAGAAAGTAATCTAATATCTGAGCCGGCAACACGAGGCTGGCTAGCATGTTCAAATAATCGTTTTTCATAATGCGAAGTAAGCAATACTTTACGAGTATAAAAAATAATCCCCACGAAATTTCTACTGACCCCCAATGAGCCCTAATAGCGGGAATCATACAGCCAAAAGCAAGGGTGTCCATCGCGAGTTGGAATCTGAAAGAAGCTGGCGGCAAACATCTGGTCTGACGAACAGAAACTTCATATAAGGCATATGACCGTGGGTAAGGTTGCGAAACAAACTAAAGCCCTATAGCTATTCGGGACGGTTAGTGTAAATGGAGCAGACATAAGATTGAAAGTTAATACCCTTATCCGAGGAGGTCTCACGGACATATGGTGAGGATGAATGATTCGAAGTACCATGATGGAGTAAAGCTTGCCGTGAGAAGTCAGCAGAGGTCGTAGTACCCAAGGCATGTATGCCTATAGGGAAGGACCAAACTTTATTTAAACGGCATAACTGAAAACTACCGTTTGTTGGAACGAATGCATAAAACCAAAACAGAAGTATTGGGCTACCTTTAAAGAGATAGGACGGAATCCGAAGGGTATAAAGGAGCGCAGACCTACAAATGGATGGTTGAAGAAGATGTCGTGGAAGTGTCTTTCGAAGAATACGAAAGGCATCCATAGTAAAGAACCGCCGTATGCCGAACGGCACGTACGGTGGTGTGAGAGGTCGGAAAACGAAAGTAGGAAGAAAACTACTTCGTTTTCCTCCTACTCGATTATTCCCTCCGAAGAATTTATTTAAGTACAAAAAAATGTCACCGGTGTTGTAGCGGTGACATTTGTGTACATAAAATTAGTCTAGTCTAATTGTTTTCCTCTTTAATTCTTCTGCATATAAAACAATCTTGTTTCGTTTTTGTTTTAAAAACTTCCAGTTTTTTTATTAAAATTTTTCAGTCAGGCTTTGCCGTAGGTATACAACCGGATTCCAAAAGAAAGCATAAAGCGATAACGGTTGTCTGTTTGTTAGGAAAAACGGAAGATTATTGACATGGCCTGTATCAAATTTTGTTGTTCAAGAGAAAAGTAAGCTAGTGAAAACTGAAAAATTATTCAGATTCCTGCATAAAAGATAAAAGAAAAGTCTGCTTTTATGCGTATTTCTCCCTCATGTTTTGGAAAAATATTGTGGAAAATTAAAAAAAACATCGAGATAAATTAAAAAAATGACTCGATAAGTTGGCTGACTCTTCCGGTAACATGTACAGATACCCTTAAAAAAGGTGCTTTAATGTTTCTGGAAGGAGCTGTTTTGTTCTTCATAAAGTGTTAAAATTTTATCTATCATCTTGGTTATGAGCAGTATCTCTTCGAGATTGTTCCTTTGAAAATATCGGCTTCGGTGCAGGCTGAAAAGAAACGAATCTCGAAGGGAAAAATATGCAAAATGTCAGTTTGTCAACTAACATTTTAGTCTATGTACTGTTGCAATTCGTTCGCAGGAATTTCCTGATTGCCCTGATTCGGCAGAAGGCCAGATGAACCAGTCGGTTCAGTCATTCGTTCTTCATCGCCACATGCGGCAGTCTGCATGCCTCCCCAAAAAAGAAAGTCTAGTGGTAAAATAATCTTTGTCATACTGCTAATGGTTTGGGTTTATAATTGTTTTCTCGGATTTGACTGAAAGTCTTTAATGTCTTTTTCATATAAACGTCAAAGCAACCGAATCCCCCTATGTTTATTTGTTAAAAAACATTATATCAGCAATCATGCCTATGGTATGATGTATCCTGATAGCGGAAAATGGATTCCGTTATTAGGTTTATTCTTTTTCGGGAATATTGCTTTGTTGTTTCTGCTGTAATAAAGCCTTTATGTTGACTGAGTCGAATACAGGTGCTCGGTGTGTTTCAAAGTATTTGTGATTAGGTGCGATGCTATGCATCAGATCGAAATAGCGAACAGAAGCGACAGGTATCATCAGGTGATACCTGTTTTTCTTTCCTTGCCTATATTCCCAGACAGCGGTCTGGGTCTGTTCGTCTAGTATATGGATGAACAGATCTGTTTCTTCAAGTCGGAAATGATAGAGAGTAGGCGACAGTTTTCGGCTTTCTCTGAGTGGAAAGGTATAGATTTCAAAATCTTTCTGTATCAGAAGAGAGTCTGTTAATCTTCTGGGAGCTGGACTGTCTGCTTCAGGCGGAATGTAGGCATAGGGCTTTCCGTCGAAATAATGCAGAGGAATCCAGTCGGCAGGTAGTCCGAAGGTGTTTACTTTCTGGTAAGGAGTACCATTGTTTTTCAGGTGATAGTTTCTGTGTTCCTTGATTTGCTGTAGGTAATCTTCATGGTTACCTTCGAAACGATTAATCCAGTAGTCCGGTTGGAAATACTCGCTTTGTCGGTCCGGTTCCAAAAAGATATACGTGTTTCGTGACATTTTTCCAGCCTCACAGTCGTATTCCTGCACAAAAAAGAGTGTATCATTTTCTACAAATTGTCCGGCTATCAGTAACGTATGGTCATTTTGTATGAGTGTATCTCTTTTTTCCTTGTATGCCACCCTTGTATCTGCCCGGGCATGTCCCGAGAAAGACTGTATGTCTTGTTCCAAAAAGAGATTTTTTGCTTTCCCTTGAAGTGGTATGAAAGAGGTAAGGATACATCCGGTAACTAACGCGGACCTTGTAAGTGAGATCTTTCTCATTTGTTTGATTATTAGAGAGGTTAATAAGCAGGCAATAAAACAAATATACTGAATCTTTAGTCTTCTGTAAAACATTTGAAGTGAAAATTTTCAATATACCGTATTAAGATTTCGCATTGCATTCTTCTGTACTTCTTGTCTTTTGCGTATTTTTGCACTCGAAAATCGAACTATTAATTATAAAATAAAAAAGGAATGGGTGGTTTTTTCGGTACAGTCTCAATGGCTGAATGCGTAACCGATTTATTTTACGGTACGGATTATAACTCACATTTAGGTACGAAACGTGCCGGTATGGCAACATATTCGGAAGGCGAAGGTTTCGTTCGTTCTATTCATAGTCTGGAAAGTTCTTATTTTCGCACCAAGTTTGAATCGGAACTTCCAAAATTCAGAGGCAAGTCGGGTATAGGTGTAATCAGCGATACCGATCCTCAGCCTATCATGATAAATTCTCACCTTGGAAAATTCGCCATTGTAACGGTTGCGAAGATCAACAATGTGGCTGAACTTGAAAAAGATTTGCTCGATGCAAATATGCATTTTGCGGAAATGAGTTTGGGAAAAACAAACCAGACAGAGCTTATTGCATTGCTGATTGTACAGGGAAAAGATTTTGTAGACGGTATTGAAAATGTTTACAAGAAAATCAAAGGTTCCTGCTCGATGCTGATTCTGACAGAAGACGGCATTATTGTGGCACGCGACAAATGGGGGCGTACTCCGATTGTGATAGGAAAGAAAAATGGTGCTTATGCAGCTACCAGCGAATCAAGCAGTCTGCCCAATCTGGATTACGAAATCGACCGTTATGTAGGTCCGGGAGAAATTATCCGTATGCGTGCTGACGGACTGGAGCAGCTTCGCAAGCCGAATGAAGACATGCAGATTTGCTCGTTCCTGTGGGTTTATTATGGCTTCCCGGTATCTTGCTACGAAGGACGTAATGTAGAAGAAGTTCGTTTCATGAGCGGTTACAAAATGGGTAAGACCGATGAGTCGGAAGTGGACTGTGCCTGCGGTATTCCCGATTCAGGTGTAGGTATGGCATTGGGATATGCCGAAGGAAAGGGTATTCCTTATCATCGTGCCATTGCGAAATATACACCAACCTGGCCACGTAGCTTTACTCCCAGCAATCAGGCTATGCGTTCGCTTGTGGCAAAGATGAAACTGATTCCCAACCGTGCCATGTTGCAGGGTAAGCGTATTCTGTTCTGTGATGACTCTATCGTACGCGGTACTCAGCTTCGTGACAATGTGAATGTGTTGTACGATTACGGAGCTAAAGAGGTTCACATGCGTATTGCCTGTCCGCCGCTGATTTACGGTTGTCCGTTTATCGGTTTCACTTCTTCAAAGAGCGATATGGAACTGATTACCCGCCGTATCATTAAGGAAATAGAAGGTGATGAAAATGCTAAGCTGGATAAGTATGCTACTACCGACTCACCTGAATACAAGGAACTGGTAGAACGCATCCGTGCCCGCTTCGGACTGACATCATTGAAGTTCAATACACTGGAAACGCTGATAGAGGCTATCGGTCTGCCGAAATGCAAGGTGTGCACACACTGTTTCGATGGTTCAAGCCACTTCTAAACAGCTTTTTCTGATATGAAATAAGCGCAGAATCCATCCGGAACTACCGGAATTATGGATTCTGCGCTTATTCTTTTTATAGACTTCTGAAGCAGGTTTACACTATATCAGAATGCTTCTGTCATATTGAAATAGAACAAATTCTGTCGGTTGATGAAATTACGTCCGAAGTCCAGTCGGACATTCATGCGAGGTTGCACTTCTATGCGCAGACCTACTCCGGCGTTAGGCAATACTCCTTCAATTTTTCCGGGAGTTGGTCCCATGAATCCGGCTCCTCCCCAGGCCACGAATCCCAGGTGATGAATGACCTTCTTTATCCAGTTGCTTTGATCAGTATTGAACATTTGGCGGTATTCCATCAAAGCGATGTGCGAGCTTTTATCACGGTATTGTCCCATGTAGTAACCGCGCAGATCGAAAGGTGTACCGCTAAGCACATATTTATTTAAAGGTATGTTGTTCCCAAAAACATTTTTGGTCTGCACCGTCCATGCCAGCACTTTTCGCTGACCAACTGATTTGTACTGCCGGTAGTCGAACTCGAAGCGATAAAAGTTGTCATCACCTCCCAGCCATTTCTGATACATGATTCCACGGAAGTCCAGATAAACTCCCTTGTACGGATTGGCGGGAACATCGCGTGTATCGTAAGTCAGCAAGAATCCCAGTCCGGAGCTGAAATTGCTGTATCCGCTTGTACCTCCTCCAGCTCTTTTGTAATCTTCCTGTTCTGTCAGATACTTGGCGGGATCAGTTATCTTGTCGTAGTTCAAGTCGATTTGCGGACCGACGAAGAAATTACTTTCTCCTATACGGAACAGAAACCATGGGTTTATCTGTATACCGCTGTACCGGTATTGACTGGTAGTATCGCTGCGCACATAGTCTTTGTTTGTGCTGTATCCTACTCCGTAGAAATTTTCCTGAGTATTTTTATAGCTGAACTGTCCGAAGATGCGGAACTTGTCATCCTTGAAGAAAAGCTGAGGCTTAACCATGATGTTCAGCCCTCCCTTAAACATGAATGCCATTGCGACGGGCAGTACAGAGCGCCGCATGGTTGTATCTTGTGGATTCATGCGGAATGTCATCAGCGCACTACCTCCCACCAGAAGACCGAAGTCTGGGCTAAAGCTCGGACCTCCCAGAATGTTATAGTGTAAATTGCGTTCTGCTGATTTTTTCTGATGCTTCTTTTTGATGTTTGAAGATGGAATGGAAAGCGTATCGCTTGCAAAGATGCCTGTGGGTTCTTGAGCAAGACAGGCAATGGTAAGCAAGCATGCGGTGCACAGTAGAATTATTTTTTTCATAAATTATAAATTTCGATGACAAAAGTAAGAAAAAAAGCGTTATAGCTCCCGTCTTTTTATAAGACTTTGTGGTATGGTACGTGTTTTTAACTGCTTTATGCTAAAACGGGAGTATCGTTTATAAATAACGGCTAAAAAATGGTAATGCGTTTGGCTGTTCGAAAGCTATTTCCTATTTTTACACAACAGAATTATTAACAACGAAAGAATAATGACAGTAATAGAACGTTTTTTGAAGTATGTAACTTTCGACACACAGTCTGACGAGTCAACCGGTGTAACTCCTAGTACGCCCAAACAAATGGTTTTTGCCAAATATCTGAAAACAGAACTTGAGGCATTGGGGCTGGAGGAAATCTCGTTGGATGACAATGGTTATCTGTTTGCCACTCTTCCTGCAAATGTAGATAGAGATATACCTACAATCGGTTTCATAGCTCATATGGATACCAGCCCCGACATGTCGGGAGAAAATGTAAATCCTAATATCGTCCGTAATTATGGAGGCGAGGATATTACACTGTGTAAAGAAGAGGGAATCATTCTTTCTCCCAAGCAGTTTCCAGAACTGCTCGATCATGTAGGAGAGGATCTGATTGTAACCGACGGCCGTACATTGCTGGGAGCTGATGATAAGGCTGGTATTGCCGAAATCATTGCTGCTGTGGCATATCTGAAAGAACATCCTGAAATAGAACACGGAAAAATTCGCATAGGTTTCAATCCGGATGAAGAAATCGGACTGGGAGCACATAAGTTTGATGTAGAGAAATTCGGATGTAAATGGGCATATACAATGGATGGAGGTGAAGTAGGTGAACTGGAGTTTGAAAACTTCAATGCAGCTGCTGCCAAGGTACATGTAAAGGGTAGAAATGTACATCCGGGTTATGCTAAAGGAAAGATGATTAATGCGCTGCTGGTAGCCAACGAGTTTGTGGGTATGCTGCCTGAAAACGAAACACCGGCTACAACCGAAGGATATGAGGGATTCTATCACCTGATCGGTATGGAAGGTGAGGTAGAGCAGGCTACTGTATCTTATATCATCCGCGATCACGACCGCCAGAAGTTTGAGGCACGTAAGATTTTTATGCAGAAATGTGCCGAAAAGGTTAACGAAAAATATGGCGAAGGTACGGTTAGGGTAGATATTAAAGATCAGTATTACAATATGCGCCAGCAGGTAGAGCCGTTGATGCATATCATCGATATTGCTTTTGCCGCCATGCAGGAAGCCGGAGTGGAACCGAAAGTGAAGGCTATCCGTGGAGGAACAGACGGTGCTCAGTTGTCGTTCAAGGGACTGCCTTGTCCGAATATCTTTGCCGGCGGACTGAATTTCCACGGACGTTACGAATTTGTTCCTATTCAGTCTATCGAAAAGGCTATGAACGTGATTGTCAAGATAGCCGAACTGACTGCCAAGAGATACTAAGAAAGCTGATCCGATAAAGAAATTTATCACAATCTCACCACAGATTGTTGGCTTTTCCAGATGAACCGTCGGTTTTTACAGGAAAGCGAGGAATCTGTGGTGATTATATAAAATATTAACCTTAAACATTCTATCTGATGAAAACTACTCCTTTTACCGAGAAGCATATTGCTCTCGGTGCCAAAATGCATGAATTTGCTGGTTATAACATGCCTATCGAGTATTCGGGTATTCTTGATGAACACCATACAGTCTGTCAGTCGGTAGGAGTATTCGATGTTTCCCATATGGGAGAATTTTGGGTGAAGGGACCGCATGCACTCGAGTTTATTCAGCAGGTTACATCCAATAATGCGGCTGTACTTACTCCGGGAAAAGTGCAGTACACTTGCTTCCCAAATGAAACCGGAGGTATCGTCGATGACTTGCTTGTCTATTTTTATGAACCCGATAAATATATGCTGGTGGTCAATGCAGCTAATATAGAAAAAGACTGGAACTGGTGTGTGGCTCATAATACGGTAGGGGCGGAACTCGAAAATTCATCCGACCGTATTGCTCAGTTGGCTGTTCAGGGACCAAAGGCTATTGATACTTTACAGAAACTCACTTCTCTTAATCTTTCGGAAATACCTTATTATACCTTCCGTGTAGGTGATTTTGCCGGAGTACCGAATGTGATAATCTCGAATACAGGTTATACCGGTGCGGGTGGTTTTGAATTATATTTTTATCCTCAGGATGCCGATCGTATCTGGGATGCTATATTTGAAGCTGGAGCTGAATATGGCATTAAACCTGTCGGACTGGGAGCACGTGATACGCTTCGTCTGGAAATGGGATTCTGTCTGTATGGCAATGATATAGACGACACTACTTCTCCTTTGGAGGCCGGTTTGGGATGGATTACCAAATTTGTCGACGGCAAGAATTTTACCAATCGTCAGGCACTGGAGAAACAGAAGGCAGAAGGTGTAACTCGCCGGTTGGTAGGCTTTGAGATGATAGACCGTGGTATTCCTCGTCATGGATATGCACTGACGGACGGCGAGGGAAATGTTATCGGACATGTAACATCTGGAACGATGTCGCCAACCCGTAAAATCGGAATCGGATTAGGATATGTACAGATTGCATTTGCCAAACCGGATACAGAGATTTATCTGGATAATCGCGGGCGTCGCCTGAAAGCCAAAGTAGTGAAACCTCCTTTCCGACACATGTAGTACTGTGTAAGCAACGATAACAGAAAGAGATAAAAATAAACATAGAAGAACCGTATCAGACTCTTGATTGGGAATGATATGGTTCTTTTTGTTGCTTTCATATTATGTTAGTGACGGTGAAAGGGTTTTTATTGATTTTTATAAATAAGCCTTGTTAGTTCCGATGTAGTTGTTTATTGATTTTATGCTTTATGAAAAATATTATTATATTTGTCGTTGAATATAAAAAATGGCAAAATATATAGGGATTTATATTCTTGTCTGTTTGATTAAGAAAGACCGTACCTTTTTTTAATTGTTGATAAAATATTATGAAAACACTAGGACAATTTTCAAAATTGGCTTTTTGTGCCTTGCTGGCTTCTTCCTGCCTGCAAGCAGAAGCACAAGTTGATTTAGTCAGGGGTGGTAAGACTAAATCGGTAATTATTCTACAAGATGACACCAGAGAGAACCGTACAGCAGCAAATATCCTGCAACTTTTTGTAGGACGTATTTCGGGAGCTGATATTCCAGTTGTAGCAAACCGTAAAGTAAAGAAAGGGGATATACTGATTGGTGGACAGGCTCCTGCCGGAGTGAAAGAAGACGGCTATGCTTTGTCTACTGCCGGTGGTATCTTAAAAATATCCGGTGAGGCTAATGGAGTAGTTTATGGAGCGGTTTCTCTGCTCGAAGATTATCTGGGAGTAGATTATTGGGGAGAAAACGAGTATTCACTGAAGCAGTCGGCTGATATTTCCCTGCCCATGATAGAGAAAGTGGATAACCCGGCTTTCCGCTATCGTCAGAGTCAGTGCTATGCCATGCGGAGCGATTCCATTTATAAATGGTGGAACCGCCTGGAAGAACCTCAGGAAACATTTGCAGCCGGATATTGGGTACATACTTTCGACAAGTTGCTTCCGGCTGAAGTATATGGCGAGAAACATCCCGAGTATTATGCATATTTCAACGGAAAAAGACATCCGGGAAAAGCCAGTCAGTGGTGTCTGACCAATCCGGATGTATTCGAAATAGTATCGCAGCGTATAGATTCTATTTTTAAGGCAAATCCTGACAAGAAGCTGATTTGTGTAAGTCAGAATGATGGAAATTATACAAACTGTACATGTGAAAACTGCCGGAAAATAGACGAGGAAGAAGGAGCTTTGTCTGGCTCTATGATTTATTTCTTGAATAAGTTGGCTGCACGTTTCCCCGACAAGGAGTTTGCTACACTTGCTTATTTGTATACGATGAATCCTCCCAAGCATATTAAACCTTTGCCTAATGTAACGGTGATGTTGTGTGATATTGATTGCGAGAGAGAAGTTTCGTTGACCGAAAATGCCAGTGGACGTCAGTTTATGAAAGCCCTCGAAGGCTGGTCGCAGATATCAGACAATCTCTTTGTATGGGACTATGGAATTAATTTCGACAATTATTTGTCACCTTTCCCGAATTTTCATATTCTGCAGGATAATATACGTACCTTCCGTGATCATCATGTAAAGATGCATTTCTCTCAGATAGCAGGTAGCTGGTGTGGCGATTTTGCCGAATTGAGAGCTTATCTTGTTGCCAAACTGATGTGGAATCCGGATGCTGATGTTGATAAGCTGATGAAGCATTTTCTGAACGGTTATTATGGTGCAGCAGGAGATTATTTATACCGTTATATCAAAGTGATGGAAGGAGCTTTACTGGGAAGTGGATTGCGTCTGTGGATTTACGACTCTCCGGTATCACATAAAAACGGTATGCTTCGTCCGGCTTTGATGAAGCGCTATCAGCAGCTTTTCGATGAGGCTGAAGCTTCGGTAAGCAATGATCCGGTGCTGTTGGAACGTGTAAAGAGAGCACGTCTTCCGTTGCTCTATTCTGAGTTGGAACTTTTGCGTACTGAGCAGGAAAAAGACTTTACTGCTGTTGTTCAGAAACTGGATTATTTTGAAAAAGAAGTAGAACGTATGGGTGATCCGGCTTTAAACGAACGTAATAATCATGCAATGGATTATTGTAAACTGTACCGCGAGCGTTATTTGCCGAGAAAAGAAGTCAATCTGGCTAAAGGTGCCAAAGTAACCTGGCTGGAGAAACCTCATGACCGTTATATGAAATTAGGTGAAACAGCACTGACCGACGGACTGTTTGGTGGTTCCAGTTTTGTTGAGAGCTGGGTAGGCTGGGAAGGAACCGATGGAGCTTTCGTTCTTGATATGGGCAAGGTGAAAGAGGTGAGAAGTATTGAAACAGACTTCTTGCATCAGATAGGGCAGTGGATTCTCTTCCCGCTGAGTGTGTCATACAGCTATTCAACCGACGGAAAAGAATATCATTTGTGGAAGACCATCGATATGCCTGAAGAGCGTTCGGGTATGGTGCTTTTCAGAGGTGTAAAAGCCGACTCGGAAGTACCTTTGCAGGCTCGTTATCTGAAAGTAGAGGTCACCGGAACAAAGGTATGTCCTCACTGGCATTACGGAGTAGGACATCCTTCTTGGTTCTTTATCGATGAAGTTACTGTACAATGAGTTTTATTTCTTTAAAATATATTTTTGCTTCATAGTTTTTTAAGATAGACTGAGTTCTAAAGATGGCATGTTGCCTCTTGGAACTCAGTTTTCTTTTGTGGCTGTGTCTGTTTTCCTGGCTGTAAGGAATCATTTATTTGTGAATCACTGTTACAAACTGAGGCTGTTTTCTTAATTTATGTTGTAAAACACAGTTTTTTGACCTGATTATTTGCTAATTCCCAGATACTCCGTATCTTTGCACTGTGTTTTTCATAGTATTAGATTTAAGGTTAACAAAGGTTGGAGTACAGCGGTACTCCTTTTTTTATGTCCGTACTTTGGGAAGTACCGGATATAAAAAAAGAGAAACCCGACAAAAAGCCAAGGTTTCTCTTGAAATTTTAAAAAAGCTGACAATTAATTTTTTTCCAAATTCATTAATACACGTCCCAGCATCATGATAGTTGATCCACGGAGCTCAGGAAGCGAAGTTCTGATGTAACTGATAATCTCCGGTGTCAATTCCGGTGAGTTGGGGAACAGACGAGTTACATTGAGCAGGATAAGCTCGAAATCTTTTTGGTCTAATTCTCCTTTCTTGTTTTTTACCATTTCGAAAAATTGTTTTTTATCTCCTTTGGCATAACATTCTATCAGTTCGAACATTGGTGCGAAAGGATATTTTTTGTCAAGTTTCAGTGAACGGATATCCTTTTTCGTCTGCTGATATTCTGCTTCATTATATTTGTTTTCTTCGAACGTATAGCCTGACAGATAAGTAGAAAGAGCCGAATGATATAGCTTCTGGATATGGCTTAATGCTTCTTCTTTTACTTTTGCGTCAGCCTGATTGATATGTTTTACCCAATATTGACATTTCGGGTCGGAGATGTCAAAAGTGTATCGTGAGAAAACAAACAGATTTTCTGCCGAAAGTTTCTGTTTGTCAGTCAGTGAATTGAAATAGTCATTAATGATTTTATACCCTTCATCGTATTTCTTTTTTTCCATGAAATCCATGGCATAAGCGTTAACGAGCTCCGGAGTTCTTTCACCACTTTCGTAACGTTGTTTCATACGCTCAGGAGTCAGCTCAGGATTTAGTTCGTTCTTTACCTTCGTGATGAAAGCATCGGCGGGGAAAGCACCGGTAATGGTTACTTTTGCATTACCTTGCTGGTCGGCAATGATAAAAGTCGGATAAGCCTTTATATTGAATTGCTGTGCAAGTGCTTTTCCTTCTTTTTCTGCGTTCAGTTTAATGCAGACAAACTGTGCATTAAAGAAATCGCCTACTTGTTTTTGCGGGAATACTTCTTTAGACATCTTCCGGCAAGGACCGCACCAGTCCGTATAGAAATCGATGAATACAAGTTTGTTTTCTGCTTGTGACTGTTTGAGCGCTTCATTGAAATCAATGTTGCGGAAATTGGTCTGAGCTGTTACGGTACCTGTTGCCAGTGTCAGACCAAATAAAAGTGTTATAAGTGTTTTTTTCATACTACTATGATTTATAATTTAGAAACGAACTCCTATAGAGGCTGATATTTTTCTGGAGAACGGATAATCGATACCACGTTCTTCTTTGATGGTAGATAAGCGGAAGAGGTTATTACCATAGATGCGCACATTGAATGAAGAAGCACCGATGGATTGCAGCCATTTTCCGGTAGTGGTTTCATATCCCACAGACAGAGTAGACAATTCCAGTGTGTTGTCGTCGGCAATGAAGCGGGAAGACATGTTGGTTACAGTGGTATCGTCGATACGTTTGAACTTGGCAATATCACCCGGTTTCTGCCATCTGCCGTAAAGTGCTCGTTTGTCCTGATTGTATTTTACTTGAACGTCGCTGATATTTTCTACTTTGTTGAACAGGGTAGACAAGAATGCTTGTCCGCCATAGCGATAGCTGAATATAGCATTGATAGAGAATCCTTTCCAGTAGAAGCTGGAACCAAATGCTCCTTCAATATCCGGAGTAGAGTCACCACAGATTACTTCGTCGGCAGAATCCCACTTAAAGGTATACGAACCGTCTTTACGGATGAATATTTCATTACCGGTCATCGGGTCAATACCTGCTGAGCGTACTGCATAAAGAGCTGTCGGGCTGGCTCCGTCGTAGTAACGGATCAGACTCTGGTTGGTACGTCCTTTTTCGTTGTATTTCTCCAGCAGATTACCTATGTTGTAATATTCCGATGTAATATGACGCAGGTTGGCATTTACTGTCCAGTTCATATCCGGTTTTCTGATGATGATGTAACTTCCTGTAAAAGTGACACCCTGGTTTCTCATGGCACCAATGTTCATCGGAACAGATGTAATACCAGAAGAGGGCGGGAAGTCGATGTTCAGCAATAACGGGTCGGTTTTCTTTCTGAAATAGTCTACGTTCAGGCGCAGGCGGTTCTGGAACATTTCTACATCAAGACCCCAGTTCTGTTCATTGGTACGTTGCCATTGCAGTCCACTGTTACCCCATGTCTTGACTAAAGCTGACAGACCGAACATATTCGGATAGCTGGTATAATAAGTATATACGCTGTTAGCCATTTTAGCATTCAGGTTGGCATTTCCCGGATTACCGACTGAGTATCTCAGCTTCATGTAGTTGAGGATGTTGTTCTGACGGAAGAACGATTCGTTGTGAATGTTCCATCCTAAACCTAATGACCAGATGGTAGAGAACGGATTATCTACTCCATATACAGACGAACCGTCGGAACGAAGGTTGAAGTCCAGCAAGTAGCGCAACTGATATCCGTAGTTGAAGTTAGCATAATAGCTGGCATGTCTGATTCTGGAAATCGAAGAACTTGGTTTACCGCCTTCTGGATATCCGTTTGAGAAGTTCGGATTCGAGAACATGTCGCTGGAATAACCTATTGCTTGGAAGATAGATAAGTTAGATTGGTTTTCGCTGATTTGCATACTTCCGATGGCGTTGACAGTATGTTTACCGAAAGTCTTACCATAAGAAATGTCTAAGCTTCCGTCGTATGAAGAAGATTTTGTGTTCGATTCGTTATAGCTTCCTTTTTTCAGAACTTCGGTAGTCAGAAACTCACTCATTTCCGGTGATTTGAATACCTGGGCATTATAGCGTCCTACAGTAAGACCGAACTTTCCTCTGATGCGGAGTTCCGATATCGGACGGTATTCAATCTGGAAGTTGTTGACAAAGGTCAGCTGGTTGCTCTTGTCATAGCTGCTCTGATTGAAGTCCCACAGAGGATTGGTGATGTACTGGGTTCCGGAAGTGGCAGATATAATCTCTTCCATGACTTGCTCTACTTCTCCATATTCATTGTATTTGTCGTAAAATGGGTTAGTTTGTGCAAACTTACTGAACGAAACTGTTGGATTTTCTACATCAGTATTAGTGATGTTGGTCTGGTTGGTAAATGCAAACTTATCAATACGGTAAGTCAATTGTACGTTTCCGTTCAGAATGTCACGGCTGGAGTTTTTCATTGCACCGTTTGTCTGTGTGTAAGTCATACCGACACCGTAGCGGAAAGCGGCATCACCTCCTTCGGCAAAGATGTTATGGCTTTGAGTGAAACCTGTTTGCAAAGGCTCGTTCAGCCAGTATGAATCAATTCCCTGCTTACTTCTCAGCAAACGCTGGTTATAAAGACTCCTGTAATACTCATCGATGATATTACCGTTTGAGTCGAGTGAACCATAATAGCCAGCTAGTCTTTCATATTCAAGTTTTTCGGAAGAGTTCATCAGGTTATAGTCAGTCAAATCTGCCCATTCGATACCGAAGTTACCGTTATAGTTAAATTTCAGTCTTCAGGCCTCTGGCTTTTTGGTTTCCACAACTACTACACCATTGGCTGCTTTCGAACCGTAAATAGCAGTAGATGAAGCATCTTTCAAGATCGTGATACTTGCTACTCGGTCCATACTCAGGTCAGTAATGGTCGATAGAGTGGTTTCAAATCCATCTAGAATGAAAAGAGGCTGGTTAGGGTTAGTGCTATATTCTGTTTCCAGACCTACGATGTTGGTGTTACCTCCGATATTGAGGTTCATGGTTGCATTCGGGTCAGATCCGGCAAGATTATTTTCCAGAATGATGAAAGATGGGGCAAGTACTTTCAAACTTTGCAGAACATTCTGGTTGCCGACTGTTTTCAATTCTTTTTCCGAATAAGTAGCCATAGATCCGGTAAAGCTTTCAGCCTTTCGGGTATAGATGCCGGTAATTACGGTTTCCTGTAAGGATACGGCATCCGGTTCCAGGCGGACTTTTAATTTCTCGGAAGGATTGGAAACACGAACCGTCTGTGTTTTCATTCCGACATATGAGAATATGAGCGAGTGGATGTTTGAGGGGATGGCAAAAGTAAATTTACCGTCTATATCTGTTATGACTCCTACTCCATGAGCATTTTTATAGGTAATGTTTACACCCGGTAAAGGATTGCCGTTTTCATTGATGACAACGCCTTGGTAGGTAACTTTATCGCTTTGAGCAGATTGAAAGTTTGGTTAAGATTGTTTTCCGTGGCTGCATGTATCTGTGGGCTAGCGATTGGAAAAACACTTACGGCCAGAGCCAGATAGTTAAGCTTGTTGCCATGTAGCCAACTTTTGATTGGGGGGATGGCTTGCGACAAGCAATTAGAATGCTTCTTTAAATTCATAGTTATTAGTTATTGTAAGATTACGGATGCAAACGTATGGAAAATATATTAACGAATCAATATTTTGTATATTTTTTTTGAAAAAGATGAATTTTAAGCATTTGTTTTCTGTGTTTTAGTTTCTATTTGTAATACTTTTATGTGTGTAGACCTTTAATTTATATCCTGCATGTATATGATAGGGAATTTAACCTGCTAGCTTGATCTGGATTTATGTCAGAAACTGATAGCAAAATTCAGTATATAGTCCTTTTTCCGTCATTGCTGATAATCAGTCTGTTCATTACCCTGAAAAAAATATGCTGTAATTTTAAAAAAAGAAGGTGTATTTTTAGTGAAAACATGCCGTTGTTTTAATGAAGAGAAGGCGTTGTTTTTCCATTGTGCCGCTTTTTGCGGATAATGCGGTGTGTTTTCCTTCGCGCACATGCGCCCGCCCGCGCAATAGATATTATTGTGCATGTTTTCCTCCTCCTTCTGCGTCCGGTAAAAAAATATGCCGCGTAACATAGCTGTTTTCCAGTGTCTTACGAAAAAACTTTGGGAAACGGTCAAAAAAAAGTCGTGTAAAAGTTGGAGTTTGCGAAAAAGTGCGTAATTTTGCACCCGCTTTCGAGAGAGAAACGCGCTGAAGCATTGACAGAGTGAACGTGAGGTTTCCGGTTTTTCGGTTGTTGCCTTGTATCTTACCTTAGCGGTGCTAAGGGAGCGAGAAGGGCTTGCGGTTCCGGTTTCTGACCGCTGGAAAATTTTTTCGAAAAAAAACTTCGAAAAAATTTGGTGGTTAAGAAAAAACCTCTTACCTTTGCAAACGCTTTCGCTAACAAACGGAAGCTTAGAAATAAGAGATAGTTCTTTGAAAGACTTTAGATAAACAAACGAAATGTAGTACAAGCAGTAGTCATGTGATATATATATATAATGTGTATCCGTGATGAAGTGATAAAACCGTCAATCTGATTAAACAATCAAGAAACATTCGGTCACCTGAACAGAGACAAAAAGTACTCGCAAGAGTAAAAAGATATTTTACAATGAAGAGTTTGATCCTGGCTCAGGATGAACGCTAGCTACAGGCTTAACACATGCAAGTCGAGGGGCAGCATGAACTTAGCTTGCTAAGTTTGATGGCGACCGGCGCACGGGTGAGTAACACGTATCCAACCTTCCGTTTACTCAGGGATAGCCTTTCGAAAGAAAGATTAATACCTGATAGTATGGTGAGATTGCATGATGGCACCATTAAAGATTTATTGGTAAACGATGGGGATGCGTTCCATTAGGTAGTAGGCGGGGTAACGGCCCACCTAGCCTGCGATGGATAGGGGTTCTGAGAGGAAGGTCCCCCACATTGGAACTGAGACACGGTCCAAACTCCTACGGGAGGCAGCAGTGAGGAATATTGGTCAATGGGCGAGAGCCTGAACCAGCCAAGTAGCGTGAAGGATGAAGGTCCTACGGATTGTAAACTTCTTTTATACGGGAATAAAGTTTCCTACGTGTAGGATTTTGTATGTACCGTATGAATAAGCATCGGCTAACTCCGTGCCAGCAGCCGCGGTAATACGGAGGATGCGAGCGTTATCCGGATTTATTGGGTTTAAAGGGAGCGCAGACGGGAGATTAAGTCAGTTGTGAAAGTTTGCGGCTCAACCGTAAAATTGCAGTTGATACTGGTTTCCTTGAGTGCAGTTGAGGCAGGCGGAATTCGTGGTGTAGCGGTGAAATGCTTAGATATCACGAAGAACCCCGATTGCGAAGGCAGCTTGCTAAACTGTAACTGACGTTCATGCTCGAAAGTGTGGGTATCAAACAGGATTAGATACCCTGGTAGTCCACACGGTAAACGATGGATACTCGCTGTTGGCGATATACTGTCAGCGGCCAAGCGAAAGCATTAAGTATCCCACCTGGGGAGTACGCCGGCAACGGTGAAACTCAAAGGAATTGACGGGGGCCCGCACAAGCGGAGGAACATGTGGTTTAATTCGATGATACGCGAGGAACCTTACCCGGGCTTAAATTGCAGACGAATTACGAGGAAACTTGTAAGCCGCAAGGCGTCTGTGAAGGTGCTGCATGGTTGTCGTCAGCTCGTGCCGTGAGGTGTCGGCTTAAGTGCCATAACGAGCGCAACCCTCGTGGTCAGTTACTAACAGGTTAAGCTGAGGGCTCTGGCCAGACTGCCATCGTAAGATGTGAGGAAGGTGGGGATGACGTCAAATCAGCACGGCCCTTACGTCCGGGGCTACACACGTGTTACAATGGGAGGTACAGAAGGCCGCTACCCGGCAACGGGATGCCAATCCCCAAAACCTCTCTCAGTTCGGACTGGAGTCTGCAACCCGACTCCACGAAGCTGGATTCGCTAGTAATCGCGCATCAGCCACGGCGCGGTGAATACGTTCCCGGGCCTTGTACACACCGCCCGTCAAGCCATGAAAGCCGGGGGTACCTGAAGTGCGTAACCGCAAGGAGCGCCCTAGGGTAAAACCGGTAATTGGGGCTAAGTCGTAACAAGGTAGCCGTACCGGAAGGTGCGGCTGGAACACCTCCTTTCTGGAGCGTGACCTGAATAAGGGTTTTGTCCCTTGTGCTGCATGGGAGTTTGTTTAACGATATAGAAGAGAGAAAGATGAAGCCGAGTCGGTAACAGACTAGGTTGAACTGAATCACAAAAGCTAGTCCTATAGCTCAGTTGGTTAGAGCGCTACACTGATAATGTAGAGGTCGGCAGTTCAACTCTGCCTGGGACTACCCGAAAGGAAGGAAGAAAAAAACTTCCTTAAAAATTTGCGGGAACGAAGGAAAACGCTTACCTTTGCAGCCGCAAAAAAACGGGGGATTAGCTCAGCTGGCTAGAGCACCTGCTTTGCACGCAGGGGGTCAACGGTTCGAATCCGTTATTCTCCACCATAAAGATAGGTCTATGACATGATGTAACAAGCAAAAAGTAATTTTAGTACGAAAGCTAAAAGTATATATCATCCCGCACTATA